>CAZEKB010000001.1:0-60538 GCA_964512225.1 uncultured Rickettsiales bacterium
TGCCCCCGGCAGGGGAACGTCGAGCCTGCTGGATCAATGCCCAACGGACTCCTAGACCTCGACGCGCGCGAGGAGCTCGTCGATCGCCTCGTTGATCACTTCGGGCTGCTCGATGATCCCGGCGTGGGACGCCCCGTGCAGCCACACCAGCTCGCTCCGGGGCAGCGCGGCGTGCAGCTTCTCGGCGAGGTGGGGGGGCGTGAACGCGTCGTGCTCGCCCGCGATGACGACCGTGGGCACGTCGACGCTCTTCAGGATGTCCAGGCGGCTGTGCTCGCCCAGGACCTCGGCCATCTTGAAGAAGAAGGGGAAGCCCACGTCCACGAGGTGCCGCAGGTACTGGGCGAGGTCCTCTTCGCTGCACCGCTCGGGGTCGATGAGCTTGAGGCGGCGCGCGGCCGCGTGCGCGATGGGGGTGCTGACGAGCAGCTTGCCGAGCACGTCGAAGGTGCGGGGCAGGCCCTGGCTCACGGCGATGATGAGGTCGAACAGCTGACGGCTGAACGCGAGGTTGCTGAACGTATCGAGGGGGTGGCCGTAGGTGCCCAGGACCGAGACGAGGCCGCCCACACGGTGGGGCGCGTGGCGGTAGCGCTCGAGGATGACCTGGCTGCCCATGGAGTGGCCCGCGAGGACGGGGGCCTCGAGCCCGAGCTCGTCGCAGACGAAGCCGAGGTCGAGGGCGTGACGGCGGACGTCGAAGTCGTGGTGCTCCTCGGGCCCCGCCGAGCGGCCGTGGCCGCGGTAGTCCCAGACGACCACCTGCCGGTCCGCCGAGTGGCCCCGGACGACGTACTCCCAGAAGTGCGTCGACACGCCGATGCCGTTGCAGCAGACGATGGCGGGACCGCCCTCGCCGATGCAGCGGTAGAAGATCTCGAGACCGTCGTCCGTGGTGGCGAATCCCTGACGCATCGGGACCGTCGACCTATTTGCAGATCCCTGCTTCAATTGAACACCTGTTCAGTATAAGCTCGGCGCGTGCCGGACATCCCCCGAAGACGCGACATCGACCGAATTCTCGACGATCTGACGACCGGCAAAGGCGCGGACTGTATCACGGGCCATGTGACCTTCCCGGCCCGCGAAGCCCGGTACGAGGAGTTCCCGGAGTGGCTGTCTCCCAAGCTCACGGGCGCCCTGCGCGAGGTCGGGATCGAGGAGCTGTACCGACACCAGCGGCTGGCGATCGACGCGGTGCGCCGGGGCGAGGACGTCGTGGTGGTGACGCCCACCGCGTCGGGCAAGTCGCTCTGCTACCACCTCCCCGTCCTCCAGACGGTGCTCGAGGACGACCGCGCGCGGGCTTTCTACCTCTTCCCCACGAAGGCCCTGAGCCAGGACCAGGTCGGGTCGCTCCAGTCGGTGATCGACGAGCTCGGCGTGCCCGTCCGCACCTTCACCTACGACGGCGACACCCCCGCCGACGCCCGCACGGCGGTGCGGACCCGGGGGCACGTCATCGTCACGAACCCGGACATGCTCCACGCCGGGATCCTCCCGAACCACCCGCGGTGGCGGAAGGTGCTGCAGGACCTCCGCTACATCGTCGTGGACGAGATGCACACCTACCGCGGTGTGTTCGGGAGCCACGTGAGCAACGTCCTGCGGCGGCTCCTGCGCCTGTGCGAGTTCTACGGCTCGCGGCCCCAGGTCGTCTGCAGCTCGGCCACCATCGCCAACCCCGATCAGCACGCCGAGCGGCTGTTGGGCCGCGAGGTCACGCTCGTGCCCGCCGAAGAGAACGGCGCGCCCACGGGGCCCAAGGACTTCCTCTTCGTGAACCCCCCGGTGGTCAACGAGGAGCTGGGCATCCGCAAGGGGGTCCTGTCCCAGGCGCGCACGATGGCGGGCCCGTTCCTGGAGCAGCGCATCCCCACGATCTGCTTCACGGGCTCGCGCCTGCACACCGAGGTGCTTTCTCGGTACCTGCGGGAGCGGTTCTGCAAGCGTCCGGGCACGGGCGGCCTCGTCGCCAGCTACCGGGGCGGCTACCTGCCGGGCCTGCGACGGAAGATCGAGGAGGGGCTGCGCGAGGGCGACATCAGCTGCGTCGTGTCGACCAACGCGCTCGAGCTCGGCATCGACATCGGGCGGCTGGACGTGGCGATCCTCGCGGGCTACCCGGGGTCGGTCGCGTCCACGTTCCAGCAGGGGGGCCGGGCGGGCCGCGGGGATCGGCGCTCGCTCGTGCTGCTCATCGCGCGCAACACCCCGCTGGACCAGTTCGTCATCCGGAACCCGGAGTACCTGTTCGACCGGCCGCCCGAGCACGCGCGCATCGATCCCGACAACCTCATGGTCCTCATCGCGCACGTGAAGTGCGCGCTGTACGAGATGCCGTTCAAGGAGGGCGAGTCCTTCGGGGGCGAGGACCTGGGGGAGATGCTCGACTTCCTCGTGGAGGCGGGCGTCGCCCACAAGCTCGGCGACCAGTGGCATTGGCGGGAGGAGTCCTACCCCGCGGACGGCGTGAGCCTGCGCAGCGCGGACCCCGAGAACGTCGTGATCATCGACACGTCGGCGGGGGACCGGGTGATCGCCGAGACCGACCGGCTGAGCGCCCAGACCACGGTGCACGAGGGCGCCATCTACATGGTGGAGAGCCGCCCCTACCAGGTGGACCACCTCGACTGGGAGCAGCAGAAGGCGTTCGTCCGCCAGGTGGACGTGGACCACTTCACCACGGCCATGTCCTACTCGAAGGTGCGGGTCCTCGACTGCTTCGACCAGGAGGACCGCGAAGCGGGCGGGCTCAAGGCGCACGGCGAGGTGCACGTGGCCCGCAAGACGGTCGGCTACAAGAAGATCAAGCTCTACACCTCGGACAACGTCGGGTACGGAGACGTGCACCTGCCGGACCTGGAGCTGCACACGATGGGGTGGTGGCTGGCGCTGCCCGGCGAGCCGCTGCGGGCGGCGGGGTACCGCGGGTTGGACGTCGTCGACGGCTTGCTGGGGCTCGGCTCGGCCCTCAAGTCGCTGGCCGCCCTGCACCTCATGTGCGACGTCCGGGACCTGGGCCTGTCCCTGGCGGACCCGGAGGACGCGTGGGTGGCGGGGCTGGAGCGCGGGGGGATGCGCACGGTGCGGGATCTGGGCCACGACATCACGGGCGAGGGGCGCCCCCGACCCGCGGACGCCCTGCAGCTGCAGCGGCCCACGATCTTCATCTACGACAACATGCCCGGCGGGGTGGGGTTCTCGGAGCAGATCTACGAGCTCACGGACCTGCTCCTTCGGGAGGCGCGGGCGCTGATCGTGGGGTGCGAGTGCGCCGCGGGGTGTCCGTCGTGCGTGGGTCCGATCGGCGAGGTGGAGACGGGCGCCCGGCTCGCCGCCATCGATCTCGCGGACTGGCTCAGCGGGCGGATCGCCCGGCCGCGGGGGCCGGACCTCGCCGAGGAGGTGTACGGGTTCGGGGCCCTCGGGGCCCTGCGTGAGTCGCGTGAGGACTACCGTGAGTCGCCGACGTCGCCGCATTCGGCGGCCCCCGCGTGAGTCGTGGCCGGGCTTCGTGATCGTCTGAGGCGGCACCTCGGGGAGCCCGCGCCCCGGACGGCGGAGCCCGCCTGCGAGGCGCCGGAGCCCTCCTCCGAGCCGGCCCCCGAGCCTCCCTCCGAGCCCGCGCCTCCGTCGGAGCCCGCTCCCCCGAGCCGGCGCCCCATCCCGCCCCCGCCGTCCGTGAAGGACCGGCTGCGGCGCCTGCATCGCGGGGGTGCCGGTCCCCGTCGCCGACGCTTCGCCTCGGCGCCCGCGACCCACCGGTCGGGGCACTCGCTGCACCACGGGTACGGCAACCCCCGGGCCGCGATCCCCGGGGACCGGGAGCCGACGGCGGCCGCGGCGGTCCCTCGCCGGCTCGTGGAGACGCCCCTGGGCGGGTACCTGCACGGGCGGCTCGAGCTCCCGCCGGACCACACTCACGGCGACCTCCGGCTGCGCACGGCGCTCGAGGTGGACGGCGCGGGCGCGGTCCTCGTGGGGGGCACGCCGGACCTCGTCGACTTCGACCCCACCCGAGCGCTGTACTTCGACCTGGAGACGACCGGGCTCCCCGGAGGCGGGGGTCGCATCGACCTCGAGGACGACCCCTCCGCGCCGACCCTCGCCATCCTCATCGGGGCCGTGCGGGTGCGGCCGGACGGGGGCGCGATCATCGACCAGCTGCTCATGCGGGATCCGCGGGACGAGGTCGCCGCCCTGCACGCGTTCGCCGAGCTCCTGGAGGGCGTGGACACCCTGGTCTCGTTCAACGGCAAGTCCTTCGACCGCCACGTCCTCGCCGACCGCTTCGCCATGCAGCGGCTCGACGGCGAGCGCCTTCGGGCCATGCCCCACCTCGACCTGATCCACCCCGCCCGTCGGCTCTACCGACGGGCGATGGGGTCGTGCACGCTCAAGGCGATCGAGGCCGAGCACCTCGGGGTGTTTCGGGCGGAGGACATCCCCGGCTCCGAGGTCCCGAGCCGGTGGCGGTCCTTCAAGCGGACGGGGGACGATCGCCACATCGAGGCCGTGCTCGACCACAACACGCTGGACATCCTCACGCTGATCACGCTGTCGACGCACCTCGTGCGGTGCGTGCGTGCTCCCGGCGCGCGCCTCCTCCACCCGTCGTCGCTGGCGGCCGCGGGCAAGCTCCTGATCGAGCGGGGGGACGCGGACCGCGGGGAGTCGCTGCTGCGCACGCTCGCGGACGGGTCCTCGGACGACGCCGAGCCCGTCGTCTACGGGTGCCTCCACCTCCTCGCGGAGCACCTCCGGCGCACGGATCGACACCGCGAGGCCGTCGAGCTCTGGCGGCGGATGCGGCGGGTGGCGGGGCTGTCGGATCTGCGCCCGTGGACGGCGGAGGCCATCGCGCTGGAGCACCGGCTCGACCGGGTGCCCGACGCCCTCGCCCTCGTGCGTCGGCTGCTCGAGGACGCGGGGGACGCGGGGCGGCTGTGGCACGCCGAGATCCGCGAGTTCGAGGGTCGGCTGGCGCGGCTGGAGAAGAAGGTGGCCCGGGCGACCGAGTCAGCCGCCGCCCAATAGGCGCAGCACGTCGTCGCGATCGGGGTCGTCGGGGCTGTCGAACCGGAGGCGGTTGGGGCGCTCGTGACCGCACCGACGGCAGCGCTGGAGCACGCTGGAGACCCCGCCCGCGGTGGCCCAGCTCACCGGATCCATGACCCCTCCGCAGGTCGACTCCCGGTCTCCGGGCACGTCGCCGTCGACGTGCTTGCTCCTGAGGCAGCGCGGGCAGTGGTTGCGCACGCCGCCGCCCCGCGCCGGGGGGACGTCGTGCCCGCAGTGATCGCACCGGAAGCCCTCGTTGCGGCGGATCGGGTTGCTCCGCCGTCGGGCCTCCACGTCGTGGCCCGCGGCTCGGCGCAGGGCGCGCTCGGCCCCCTTGCGGTCTGCGGGCGTCGGCTCCCGGGCGCGGCGGGCGACGTCCCCGAGGACGTCGTGGCCGACGATCGCTGCGGCCACCCCCCGGCGGGCGGCCTTCGAGCGATCGGCGATCTCCAGGAGCTGGTCGACGAGCGCGTCCCCCGTCGAGTCCGCTTCCCCCAGCGCCTCCCGCGCGGCCTGCCAGGCGCCCCGGTCGGCGCCCTTGCCGGGTCCGCTCACTTCCACCACCCGGGGCCCATGCGCGACCCCGACGCGTACGGCGGCGGCGCCGGGGGAGGGGGCTCGCCCGAGCGGTGGACGCCGTAGAGGATCCAGCCGTACTCGTCTTCGCGGTCGAGGGGCACCGCCACGGCGTCCCCCAGCGCGACGGCGACGCCGTCCGCCAGCGACGGCAGGATGACGCTCGCCTCGGTCCAGTCCTCCCGGAACCACCAGACGTAGCGGACGTTCTCGGCCAGGAGCCAGTCGCCCACGACGCCCGGGGGCGCGTCGCGCAGGAACGCGGGCAGCTTGGAGAAGGCGAACACGCGCACCGCGGGCTCGGTCACCCGCGTGAGCCAGACCTCGGGGATCGCCGACGTGAGGACGCCCGTGCCCGGCGGAGCGTGCTCCTCGACCCACCGGGAGTGCTCGAGCTGCGGCCGGTACCAGCGCTCGCTGCGGTCCATCTGGTAGCGCGTCTCCGCCAGGAACGACGGGGCCACGGACGTCGCCACCACGAGCCAGGCCACGGCCGTCGTCCCTCGGGGCGCGCCCGCCAGCCGCCCCGAGACCCACGCCCAGCCGATGCCCGCGAGGATGCCGAGCAGGGGGACGACGGGCTGCAGTCGGGCCCAGAACAGGTTGTGGTTGGGGTCGTACGAGGCCAGGAACCCCATCCCGGTCCAGGCCCCCACGACGAGGAAGGCCCACAGGAAGACCGTCCTGCCCCCCGGTCGCGCCACGCCGCGCAGCGCCCCCCACGCCCCGATCGCCGCGAGCACGAGCCAGGTCCAGCCGAGCTTGCGGGGCACGAGCCAGGTCGTGAGCGCCCACGTGCGCTCCAGCGCGTCGCGCAGCTCGAAGTCGCTCTCCACGTTCAGGCGCACCGGGGCCGTGATGAAGAAGCCTTCGTCGAAGACCCGCGTGACGTAGAGCTGCCACAGCCCCGCGAGGCCGAGCAGGAAGGCGGCGGGGAGCAGCAGGGCGCGCCAGGTCTTCCCCCGGTCGACCCAGGGCGCCAGCAGTGCCGGGATCGGGTCGTTGAACCACGCCACCGGGTGGACCATCGCGCCCAGCCCCGCGGCGCCGACGGAGACGGCCGAGCGGCCCCAGACCATGGCGGCCACGGCGACGGCCGTGAGCGCGCCGTACACGGGGTAGCGGAGGGTGGAGGCCCCCTCGAGGGCGATGTCGGGCTGGAGCACGAGCCACGCGCCCACGAGCCAGCTCGCCGACGGCCCCGCCAGCTTGCGGGTGACCATCGTCGCGGCCACGACGCCCACGACCGCGAACGCGATCGTCATCCCCAGCGCCGACGCGCGGGGGTCTTCGACGAGGAGCCGCACCGCCCCCGCCATCGAGTAGTAGCCGGGCCCGTAGGCGGGGTTGAACCACGTGAACCCGGAGTCCATCACCTCGCGGACGTTCTTGAGGTTCCCGTAGTCGGACTCCTCCCACCCGAAGTAGCGCCACGAGAGCCAGACGCGATACGCGACGGCGGCCCCTCCGACCGCCGCCGCCTGGAGGAGCGCCTGCTTCGTCTCCCGCTGCACGTGCCGGATCGTAGTCGACCGGTGCGCCCCCTGCTCGACGCTCGCTTGACCACCGCCCGAGAGGACTTAGCCTGCGCGGGTGTCCGACCGTCCCTCGCTGCGGCGCCGACTCGCGCGCCGCGTACTCCGCCCCTTCCTCGCGCCCCTGGTGGCGCGACGGGCGGCGGAGCTGGAGTCCGAGACGGAGGGGCTCCGCGAGCAGGTCCACGACCTCGAGGTCAAGGTGGGCCGCCTCGTGGGCGAGCTCGAGCGTCTGACGGACCTGCTGGCCGACGGGGGAGGGGAGTGACCGCCCGGCCCGCCCTCCTCCCGCGCGTCGGCGGCGTCGCCGTGATCGCCGTCTCCGGCGGGCTCGACTCGACGGTTCTCGCCCGCACCTGGGCGCCGCTGCTCGCCCGCTGGGGCTGCCGCGCGGTGCTCGCGCACGTCGATCACGGCCTCCGGGGCGCGGAGTCGGACGGGGATCGCGACGCCGTCGTGGCCCTGGCCGAGGAGATCGCCCTGCCCCTGCGCGTGGCGAGCCTCCCCCCGGACCCGGACGCCGTGGCCGAGGTGGGGCTGGAGGCCGCGCTGCGCTCCTCCCGTCGAGCGTTCCTGCGGCGGGTGGCCGAGCAGCACGGAGCCACGCACGTGTACCTGGGGCACCACCGCGACGACCAGGTCGAGACGATCGTGCTGCGGCTCCTCGAAGGCGTCCCGCCGGACCGCGTCGTGGGCATGCGGCCCGCGCAGGGCCCGTTCGCGCGGCCCCTGCTCGCGGTGCCGCGGTCTCGCCTCCGGGCCCTCGCTGAGGAGCGCGGATGGACCTGGCGCGAGGACGCCTCCAACCGGGACGAGCGGCACCCCCGCAATCGTGTCCGCCACACCGTCCTGCCCGCCCTGCGGGCCGCGGATCCCACCTTCGACGACGCCCTGCTCGCGGCGGCCTCCCGCGCGGCCGAGCGTCGCGACGCGCTCGACGCGTCGATCGACGATCTCGCCTCCGCGGCGGTGATCACGTCCGCCGCGGGCGCCGCCCGGGTGCGGCTCCCCGCGCTCCGAGCCGCCCCCGACGACGCGGCCCTCGGCTTGCTGCAGCGGCTCTGCGACCCCGGCGACCTGCCCCGACGCCCGCCGAGTCGCGCGGCCCTGGCGGCCCTCCCGGCCCTCCCCGCGGGGCGGTCGCGCAGGCTCGACCTGGGGGGCGGGTGGACCGCTCGCCTGGAGGCCGACGAGCTCCGACTCCTGCGGGATCGCCCTCTCTCGCTCGAGTCGACGGCCCCCGCGGACGCGCTGTGGGCCGAGGACGTCGTCTCGTGGCCCGGCGGGTGGCGCTTCCGACGGCGGATCGTCCCGGTGGCCGAAGCGGAAGCCCTCGTCCGCCAGGCGGGCGCGGGTCGAGCGTTCGCGGCCTTCGACGCCGACCGCGTGCGGTCACCGCTGTCGATCGTCGGGGCGCCCGATTCCCTCCGAATGCGCCCGTACGGCCTCGATGGATCGGCTACGGTGCGACGCTTGCTCGCGGACGCGGGCGTCCCGCGGTCGCACCGCGCCGCCCGCCCCGTGATCGTGGACGCGGCGGGCGAGGCTTTGTGGTTGCCGGGCGTCCGATCGGCGGACGTCGCGCCCCTCGACAGACGGTCCGAACAGGCCCTATTGCTCTATACTGAACAGTCCCCCGACGAGCCTCGGGAGACCCTGCAGACCGGACGCCATGCAGAAACCCCATAAGACCTTCGCCTTCTGGCTCTTCCTCGCGCTGCTGTTCCTGCTGCTGCTCGCGGTCGTGCGTGGGCAAGGCGCGAACAAGGCCAAGCACCTCGCGTTCGGTGAGTTCATCACCCACGTCGAAGAGGGCAACGTCGACGGCGAGAGCCTCACGGTCACGGGCAAGGAGGAGATCTCCGGCGAGCTGCTCACCGGGCAGCGCTTCACCACCCGCGGTCCCGTCACGGACGAGTACTACGCCGGTCTGCTCCGGGAGAAGGGCCTCGTCCCGAACTTCGTGGAAGGCAACGACAAGGGCTGGGGCACCACCGCCCTGCAGTGGATGCCGCTCCTCCTGATCGTCCTGATCTTCATCTTCGTGATGCGCCAGCTCCAGTCCGGCGGCGGCAAGGCCATGCAGTTCGGCAAGAGCCGCGCGAAGCTCCTCAGCGACGAGGGCAAGCAGGTCACGTTCAGCGACGTGGCCGGCGTCGAGGAGGCCAAGGAGGAGCTCGCCGAGATCGTCCACTTCCTCAAGTCGCCCAAGAAGGTGACGCGCCTCGGCGGTCGCATCCCCAAGGGCGTGCTGTTGATGGGCCCCCCCGGCACCGGCAAGACGCTGCTGGCCAAGGCGATCGCGGGCGAAGCGGGCGTGCCCTTCTTCTCGATCTCCGGCTCGGACTTCGTGGAGATGTTCGTGGGCGTGGGCGCCTCGCGCGTCCGGGACCTGTTCGAGCAGGGCAAGAAGAACGCGCCCTGCATCATCTTCATCGACGAGATCGACGCCGTCGGTCGCCACCGCGGCGCGGGGCTCGGGGGCGGTCACGACGAGCGGGAGCAGACGCTCAACCAGCTCCTCGTGGAGATGGACGGCTTCGAGGGCAACGAGGGCGTCATCCTCATCGCCGCGACGAACCGCCCGGACGTGCTCGATCCGGCGCTGCTGCGGCCGGGTCGCTTCGACCGTCGCGTCATCGTCCCGCGCCCGGACATCCGAGGCCGCGAGAAGATCCTCGCCATCCACAGCAAGGCGCTGCCGCTGGCGGACGACGCCGACCTCACCGTGCTCGCGAAGGGGACGCCCGGGTTCACCGGCGCCGACCTCGCCAACATGATGAACGAGGCCGCCCTCCTCGCCGCGCGCACCGATAAGGACAGCGTCACGATGGCCGACCTCGAGGCGGCCAAGGACAAGGTGATGATGGGCTCCGAGCGGCGCTCGATGGTCATCTCCGAAGCGGAGAAGCGCACGACCGCCTACCACGAGGCGGGGCACGCCCTGGTGGCCGCGCTGCTCCCCGACGCGGACCCGATCCACCGGGTCACGATCATCCCTCGGGGCCAGGCCCTGGGGCTCACGCAGCAGCTCCCGACCGAGGAGAAGTTCACGCGCAACAAGGCGGACCTGCTCAACAACATCGCCATCCTCATGGGCGGCCGCGCGGCCGAAGAGATCGCCCTCGACCAGGTGACGACCGGCGCAGGCAACGACATCGAGCGGGCCACCGAGCTGGCGCGGAAGATGGTGTGCGAGTGGGGCATGTCCGAGATGGGGCCGCTCGCCTTCGGCAAGAAGCAGGAGCAGATCTTCCTCGGGCGCGAGTTCGCGCAGCACCAGGACTTCAGCGAGCAGACGGCGCGGGACATCGACAGCGAGGTCAAGCGCATCGTCACCGGGGGCTACAAGCGAGCCGTCGAGATCGTGAAGGGCAACATCTCCGCGCTGCACGACCTCAGCACCGCCCTGCTGGAGCGCGAGACGATCACCGGCGACGAGGTCCGCCGCGTGGTGCAGTCGTACCTCTCCGGCGTGGGCGGTCCGCCCAGCCCCGCCCCCGCCTAGCCGCCGCGTCCGCGCCGCCGTGAGTCTGCGTTGGCGAGGGGGCGGTCTGCTCCCCGGCCCCACGATCATGGGGATCCTCAACGTCACGCCCGACTCGTTCTTCGACGGCGGTCGGTACGTGGACGTGGCCGCGGCCGTCGCGCGCGCCTGGTCCATGGCGCTCGAGGGGGCGGGCGTCCTCGACATCGGCGCCGAGAGCACGCGCCCCGGTTCCGACGGCGTCCCCCCGGCCGCCCAGCTCGATCGGCTCCTGCCGGTCCTGCGCGCCCTGGCCGACCCCTCCGGTCCCCGGGGCCCCTTCCCGCTGCCGATCTCGGTGGACACCACGTCGTCGGTCGTCGCGGCGGGCGCGCTGGCGGCGGGGGCGTGCATCGTCAACGACGTAACCGGGGGTCGGGCGGACCCCCGGATCCTCCAGGTGGCGGCCGACGCAGGCGCGGCGATCGTGCTCATGCACATGCGCGGGACGCCCCGGGACATGCAGCAGCACACCGAGTACGACGATCTGGTGGAGGAGGTGGCCGCCGCGCTGCAGGAGCGCTGCGAGGCGGCCTGCGCCGCCGGGGTCCCGCCCGAGCACCAGGCGATCGACCCGGGCATCGGCTTCTCGAAGACGCCGGAGGGGTGCGTCGAGCTCATCGGTCGGCTCGCCGAGCTGCGGCGGCTCGGGCGCCCGATCCTGCTGGGCGCGTCGCGCAAGTCCTTCCTGGGGCGGCGCTTCGGCCTGGAGGGCGACGGCCGGCTGCACGGGTCCGTCGCGGCCGCGGTCCTGGGGCTGGCGCAGGGCGCCGAGATCCTGAGGGTTCACGACGTGGCCGCGACGGCGGCGGCGATTCAGGTCGCGCACGGTGTCTTGGAGTACGCCCCGCGGGTTGGGAACCACCCCCGCTCGGGCTAACCTCCCGGCGTGCGCGAGCTGCTGGACACGCTTCGATGGGCGGACGCGCTCGACATCTTCGTCGTCGCCTACATCATCTATCGCGCCCTGCTGCTGATCCGGGGCACCCGCGCCGTCCAGGTCCTGGTGGGGCTCGCGGCCGTCGTCGCGCTGTTCTCCGTCGCCCGGCTGCTCGAGCTCCACACGGTGTCGTGGATGCTCGAGGAGTTCTCGCTCTACCTCGCCCTCGCCGTCATCGTGCTCTTCCAGGAGGACATCCGACGCGCGCTGGCGGGGGTCGGCAACCCGCTGTTCGGTCGTGGCGCCGCGCCCGATGAGATCGGGGCCGTGCACCGGATCGGCCGCGCGTGCTTCCGCCTCGCCGATCAGGGCCACGGCGCGCTCGTCGTGCTGGAGCGGGCGGCCGCGCTCGAGGAGCTGCGGCGGGAGGCCATTCCCCTGGACGCGACGCTCACGGTCGAGCTCCTGGTGGCGATCTTCCAGCCCTCCACGCCGATCCACGACGGCGCGGTCGTCGTGCGCGGCGATCGGGTGTGGGTCGCGGGCGCGTTCCTGCCGCTGACCAAGCGCGAGGACCTCCCCCGCCACCTCGGGACCCGCCACCGCGCCGCGCTGGGGCAGACCGAGATCACCGACTGCATGGTCTTCACCGTCTCCGAGGAGCGGCGCGCGGTCACCATCGCGTTCCGGGGCGAGCTGCACCCGGTGGACTCCCCCGACGAGCTGCGGCTCGAGGTCCAGCGGCTCCTGTCCCTGGATGAGCAGCAGCAGGAGGAGGCGACCGCCACCGGGCTGCTGCAGACGGCGACGGCCACGCTGACCCCGGTGAAGACCCAGGCGGTCCCGGTCGTGGACGAAGAGGAGCCCGAGGCGTGAGCTCCATCGGCGACAACCTGCTGCTCAAGCTGGTCTCCCTGGCCCTCGCGATGGTGGCGTGGTTCGCCGTCCAGGGCGAGCGGACGTACAAGAGCGCCGTGGAGACGCCGGTGGAGTACGTGCTGCCCCCCGAGCTGATCCTCGTTGCCGACCAGCCGCCGCCGGACCGGGTCGTGCTCGTCGCCTCGGGCACGCGGGCGGGGCTGAACAAGCTCCGTCGGGCGTCGATGCGCTACCTCGTCGACCTCGAGAGCGTGGGGCCCGGCCGGGTCGTGCACAGCTTCCGGGCCCCTCCCGAGGGCCTGCCCCAGGACGTGTCCATCGCCACGGTTTCGCCCGCCGAGATCGAGCTGGTGTTCGACGAGCGGATGACGGACACCTACCCGGTGCAGCTGCGGACCACGGGCGAGCTGCCCACCGGGTTCGTCCAGACGGAGGTCACGATCGCGCCGGATCGCGTCCGCCTCGTGGGCGCCAAGCGGGAGCTCGCGGATCTGGAGGTCGTGCGGACGCTGCCGTTCCCGCTCGCGGGCCGGAAGAAGGACTACGAAGGGGACGTCGGCCTGGACCTGAGCCGGCTGCACGTGCTCCCGGAGACGGCCCGCGCCGTGCGTCTCATCTACCGCGTCACGGAGGCGATCGCCCCGCGGTCCTTCGGGGACGTGCCGATCCTGGTGGACGAGCCTCACGCGGGCGTGGTCGTGGCGCCGGGGTCCTGCGCGATCGAGCTGGAGGGGCCCGTGCCCGTGCTCGACGCCATCGCGCGCCGGGGGCTGGAGGTGCGGCTCGTGGGCGAGATCGACGACGCCGCGTGGCGCGCCGACGAGACCCAGCGCGTCGGGTGGACGGCCGAGGCCCCCGAGGAGGGCCCCGCGCTGCGCGTGCAGGTGCTGCACCCCCGGGCGGACGAGGTCGAGATCCTCAGCGTCGAGCCGCGGCGGTTCACGATCCACAAGCCGCCGCCCGTGCCGGAGGAGCCGGCCACACCCGCGGGCGAAGACTCGCCGAAGGAGGAGTGATGGGACTGTTCGGGACGGACGGGGTCCGGGGTCGAGCCGGGGTCGGCGCGCTGTCTGCGGGCGGCGTTCTGCGCCTCGCGGCCGCGTTCACGGACGCCCTGGGCCCGGGTCCGCAGACCGTGGCGGTGGCGCGCGACACCCGCGCGTCGGGTCCCGTCATCGCGTCGGCGGTCGCCGCGGCCATCGCGTCGCGGGGCGGGGACGTCGTCGACTTGGGCGTGCTGCCCACGCCGGGCCTCTCCTGGTTCGTCGCCCAGCGCCCCGACCTCACCGCGGGCGTCATGATCACGGCCTCGCACAACGCGTGGCACGACAACGGCGTCAAGCTCTTCGGCGGCGACGGCCGCAAGGTCGACGACGGGGTGCAGGCGGAGTGCGAGGAGCGCTTCGCGCGGCCCCCCGAAGACGACGTGGCCGACGTGGGCAGCATCGGCTCCGCCGCGGCCGAGGCGCGCGCGACCTACCTCGCCGACCTCGTGGCGTCCGTCCCCGCGCGGGCCCTGGCGGGCCGTCGCGTCGTCGCGGACACCGCCTCGGGGGCGGGGGAGGGGCTCCTCGAGGAGCTGCTGGCGGAGCTCGGGGCCGACGTCGTGCGGTTCGCGCCGCCGTCCGACGGGCGGAACATCAACCGGGAGGTCGGCGCCGTGCACCCGGAGGGCGCCGCCGCGCGGGTCGTCGCCGAGGGGGCGTGGGCGGGCGTCGCGCTCGACGGGGACGGCGACCGGATCGCGCTCGTGGACGAGGGCGGCGCGGTGCACGACGGCGACGCGATCCTGGGCCTGCTCGCCGAGCAGGAGCACCGGTCGCGGCCGGGCGGCCTGCCCGCGGGGCTGGTCGTGGGCACCGTGACCTCCAACGGGGGCCTCGAGGCGTGGCTCCGCGACCTCGGCCTGGGGCTCCTGCGCACCCCCGTGGGAGACCGCCACATCGCCGCCGCCATGGCCGCGGAGGGGGCCGTCCTGGGCGGCGAGGCGTCGGGGCACGTCCTCACCCCCGAGGCCTGCCCCACGGGCGACGGGCTCCGCGTCGCCGTCCGCATCCTCGCGGGCGCGGCCGCCACGGGCGCCTCCCTGTCGTCTCTGCTGGGGCGCATCCCCCGCTTCCCGGTGGCGAACCGCAAGGTCCGGGCCGAGGACAAGCCGCCCCTCGACTCCCTGGCCGAGCTTCAGACGACCCTCGCCGAGGCCGACGCGGCGCTCGGTCCCCAAGGCGGCCGCAGGCTGGTCCGTTGGTCCGGGACGGAGCCCGTCCTGCGCGTCCTCGTGGAGGGTCCGCGCCCGGAGTTGGTCGAGACCTGGGCGGATCGCATCGCCGCAGCCGCAGCCGCATCGCTACGCTGATGCGAGCACTTCGGATGCGAAAGTGAAAGTAGTACTTCAATAGTGCGATTGTCCGCCCAACCGCCGAAGGTCCTCCTCACCGCGGAAGCCATGGCCGCGCTGGACCGCCGCACGATCGACGAGCTCGGCGTGCCCGGGGCGGTGCTCATGGAGTCGGCCGCGTGGGCCTGCGTGGAGGAGATCCTCGAGCGCTGGCCCGAGCAGCTCGGGCGCGGCGTCGCCATCGCCTGCGGCCCCGGGAACAACGGCGCCGACGGGCTCGCGATCGCCCGTCGCCTCCACGTGCTGGGGGTCTCGGTGGAGGCCGTGCTCCTCACCGAAGGAGACTCGCTGTCCGGCGACGCCGCCCTCCAGGCTCGGCTCGCCACGGCCCTCGGGGTGTCCGTGAGGGAGGCCCCGGAGCCCCAGCCGCTGGCGTTCGCCGCCCGGAGCTGGCCCCAGCGCGGGGTCGTCGTCGACGCGATCTTCGGGACGGGGCTGGCCCGGGAGGTGAAGGGCGTGCACCGCGCGGCCGTGGAGGCGATCCGCGGGGCGCGGGCCGCGGGCGCTCGCGTGCTCTCCGTCGACATCCCGAGCGGCGTCCACGGCACGACGGGCCAGGTGATGGGGACCGCCGTCGAGGCCGACCTCTGCGTCACGTTCGCGGCCATGAAGACGGGGCACTTCACGGCCCCGGGGCGGGACCTGCGCGGCGCCCTCGTGGTCGCCGACATCGGCATCCCCGTGGATACGAGCGTGCTCGACGACACGCAGATGCTCGAGCTCCTGAGCCCGGAGGTGCTGCGCGAGGCCGTGCCGCCGGGCCCGCTGGCGGCCCACAAGGGGACGTTCGGACACGTCCTGGTCGTCGCCGGAGGCCCCGGGAAGTACGGCGCGGCGAAGCTGTGCGCCGAGGCGGTGCTGCGGGCCGGGGCCGGGCTCGTGACCCTCGCCGTGCCGGACTCGGTGGCGCGGGACGAGCTCACCGGCCTCGCCCACGAGGTGATGGTCCACCGGGTGCCCGGGGAGCCGTCGGGGGCGTTCGGGAAGGGCTCGGCCCCGAAGCTGCTGGAGGCCCTCGAGGGGAAGGGCGCGCTCGCCGTGGGCCCCGGGCTGGGGACGCACCCGGACACGATCCACGTCGCCCGGCGGCTGTACAAGGAGGCGAGCGTGCCCGCCGTGTTCGACGCGGACGGCCTCAACGCCTTGGCGCTCGGCGGTGTGCCGTCGGGGGGTCCGGCCGGGCCGCGGGTCATCACCCCCCACCCGGGGGAGGCGGGACGACTCGCGTCGACCCCCACGGCGGCGGTGCAGAGCTCCCGCCTCGAGATCGCCCGCGCGCTGGCGGGGCGGCTGTCGGCGGTCGTCGCGCTCAAGGGCTCCTCGACGGTCGTGGCCGAGCCGGGCGGCGCGGCGGGCCTCAACCCCACGGGCAACCCGGGCATGGCCACGGCGGGGACCGGCGACGTCCTCACCGGCGTCGTGGCCGGGCTCCTGGCCCGCGGAGTGCCCGCCCCGAAGGCCACGCGCGCCGCCGTCGTGTGGCACGGGATGGCGGGGGACCTGGCCGCCGAGGCCGTGGGCCTGCCCTCGATCACGGCGGGGGACGTCCTGGCTCACCTGGGCCCCGCCTGGCGCGCGGCGGGCGAGCGACGGTTCCTCCCGCGCTGCACGTTCCGGCCGGACCGTCGTGGCTGACGGGCGGCGCGCCTTCCTGCGGGACCCGGACGCCACCCGGGCGCTCGGCCGCGTCCTGGGGGGCGCGGTGGCGGGCGGCGACGTCATCGCCCTGGTGGGCCCGCTCGGGGCGGGCAAGACCACCCTGGTGCAGGGGATCGGCGAGGGCGTGGGCGTGCCCCCGGACGTCGCCGTGAACAGCCCCACCTTCGCGGTCTGCGCCGAGTACCCGGGCACGCCCGCGCTCCTGCACGTCGATCTCTACCGACTCGAGTCCGCCGAGGAGGCGGACGCCATCGGCCTGCCCGAGCGCCTCGGGGAGCCCGACACCCTGGCCGTGGTCGAGTGGGCCGACAAGATCCCCGAAATTCTGCCCCCTCACACGCTGTGGATCCGTCTGGAAGCTTGGGAGTCGGGGCGCCGCGTCCTCCTGTGGGAGGGGGACGGGGGCGACGTCTCCTGGGCGACGGACATCGAGCTGCCGTCCGCCGACGGGGACGAACGATGGATCCGTACGCCGACGCCGATACTCGAGGGCTCCTCGTCCTCGCTCTCCTCCTCCTGATCACGCTGCTCGGGGGGCTCCGGCCCCACGATCCGCCCCCGACTTCGCCGCCCCTCGCCGCGGTGCCCGCCGACGCCCCCGCGGTTCGGCGCGTGGCGCTCGGCCTGCCCGTGCCCTGCGGGACGACCGACCCGCGCGTCTACGAGGTGCTCCCCGGGGTCGGCCCGAGCCGGGCGAGGGCGCTCGCCGACGCCGCCGGCAGGGGTCGGCTGCGAGGGCCTCACGACCTGTTGCGGATCCCCGGTTTCGGGTCAAAGATGGCCACCCGGATCGCGCCCCGAATCGAGGCGTGCCCGACCCCCTCGGAGACCCCATGACCGGCATCTACATGGACCACAACGCGACGACCTCGGTGCGGCCCGAGGTGATGAAGGCGATGTGGCGCTACTACGAGACCGAGTGGGGCAACGCCTCCTCGATCCACTGGGCCGGGCGCGCCCCCGCGGCCGCGATCGACGACGCCCGGGACGCGGTCGCGGACCTCATCGGGGCCCCGGGCCGGGACCTCTTCTTCACGAGCGGGGGCACGGAGGCGGACAACACCGCGCTGCACGGGATCCTGTGGGCCCACCGGGACAAGGGCCGCCACATCATCACGAGCGGGATCGAGCACAAGGCGATCCTGGACATGGTGAACTACCTCGAGGGCACCCACGGCTGCGAGATCACGCGCCTCGGGGTCGACTCGCGCGGGCGCCACGACCTGGACGAGCTGCGCGGGGCCATCCGCGAGGACACGATCCTCGTCTCGGTGATGCTCGCCAACAACGAGATCGGCAACATCAACCCCGTCGCCGAGATGGCCGAGCTCGCGCACGAGCGGGGCGTCCTCTTCCACACCGACGCGGTGAACGCCCTCGGCAAGCACCGGTTCGACGTGAAGAGCCTGGGGGTGGACCTCATGTCCATCTCGTCCCACAAGATCTACGGCCCGAAGGGCGTGGGCGCGCTGTACGTCAAGCGCAAGACGCCGTTCCAGCCGATGATCCTGGGCGGCGGCCAGGAGCGCGGGCGGCGCTGCGGGACCTACAACACGGCGGGCATCGTCGGGTTCGGCGCGGCGGCGCGGCTCATCGCCGAGGACATGGACGCGGGGCTGATCGAGCGCATGGCGCGGCTCCGCGACCGGCTCGAGGCGCGCATCCGCGACCGGGTGGGGGACGTGGACGCCAACGGCGACATCGAGTGCAGGCTCCCCAATACGCTGAACCTGTCGTTCGGGGGCGTGGACGGGGAGGCGCTCGTCCTCAACCTCGACCTGCGGGGCATCGCCATCTCCACGGGCAGCGCGTGCACGTCGGGGTCGCTCGACCCCAGCCACGTGCTGCTCGCGTTGGGCAAGGACGACAAGTGGCTCGACGCGGCCATCCGCTTCAGCATCGGGCGCGCGACCACCGAGGAGGAGGTCGAGATCGTCGCCCTCGCCGTGGCCGAGGAGGTCGGCCGCCTGCGGACGGTGGCCGAGTCCGCCTGAGCGTGTCCACCCCCGTCAATCGGCTGCCTGCGCCCGGGACGCGGGTCGTCGTCGCGATGTCCGGAGGCGTCGACTCGTCCACCGCCGCGGCGCTGCTGATCGAGCGCGGCTGCGAGGTCCTGGGCATCACCTTGTCGCTGTACGAGGCGCCGGACCCCGACGTGGAGGGCGGCTGCTGCACGCCCGACGACGTGAGCGACGCCCGGAGGGTGTGCTCGGACCTGGGCGTGCCCCACTACGTGCTCGATTACCGGGAGGCGTTCCGGGTGGAGGTCATCGAGCCCTTCGTGGGCGCCTACCGCGACGGGCGGACGCCGAACCCCTGCGTCCTGTGCAACAACGTCCTGAAGTTCGACCGGCTGCTCGAGTTCACCGGCAAGGTCGGCGCGGCGTCGCTCGCCACCGGCCACTACGCCCGGATCGTGGGCGACGACGGAGCGCTCCGGCTCCTCGGCGGGGTCGACCGCGGCAAGGACCAGTCGTACTTCCTGTACGGCATCCGCGCCGACGCGCTGTCCCGGCTGTCGTTTCCCCTCGGCGGGCTCACGAAGGGTCGGGTGCGGGCCGAGGCCGAGCGGCTCGGGGTCCGCACGAGCAGCAAGCCCGACAGCCAGGACGTCTGCTTCATCCCCGACGGGCGGACGGCGGACTTCGTGGCCCGGGCCGGGGGCGCGTCGGGGGCGGGGGAGATCGTCGACGAGCAGGGCAGGGTGCTCGGCACGCACGCCGGCGTGCACGGCTTCACGATCGGGCAGCGTCGGGGCCTCGGAGTGTCCCGGCCCGACCCCCTGTACGTCAGCCGCATCGACGCCGCCCGCCGCCGCCTCGTGGTGGCGACGAAGGATCGGCTGGCGTCCTCGCAGGTGCACGCGACGGGCATGAACTGGATCCGCCGTCCGCGGGCCGACGAGGGCCTGGTCGCGCGCGTCCGCTACCGGTCCCGGCCTACGTCCGTGGCGCGGGTCTCCGAAGACGGCCCCGGCACCCTCGTCGAGCTCGCGCGCCCCGTCGACGCCGTGGCCCCGGGGCAGGCCCTCGTGCTGTACGCCGCCCGCGATGGTGAGGTCCTGGGAGGGGGGACGATCACGGCCCCGCCATGCTAGAAAACAGCACCTCCTCCGGGTCGGTCGACCGTGGTCCGTCTGCTCCGGGAGGGTGGAGGACGTTGATGCCGAGGCTGCGCTTGTTCCTGGTCGCGCTGGTGACCGTCGTCGCGGCGGGCTGCCAGCCCGCGTGCCCGCAGCTCTGCGCGGAGAACGCCGACTACCTCGACAGCTGCTTGGAGCACTGGGAGGCGCTCTGGCCCGACCTGGGCCACGAGAGCGGTCAGGACTACCTGGACACCTGCAACGCGCGGTACGCCTCGGCCATCCGCCTCGCGGGCACGCGGGGTGCGCGCGACATCCGCACGGGCTGCGCGGACGACCTGACGCTCCTGGCGGGCTCGGTGGGCTGCGCGGACTACATGCCGAGCGACGTCGAGCTCGATCCGACGGAGGGCGACAACGGCGTCGCCCCCCGGCCGGGCGGTCTGTAGCGGTCCCGCGATGCGCACGCTCCCCGGCTCCCACGCCCTCACCGCGCTCGCCTGCGCGCTCCTGCTCGGGGCCTGCGCCACGCTGGGCGGGCCCGGCAGCAACAAGGAACCCGACATGATGGTCGGGATGGTGCTGGACCCCGAGGGGAAGGCCATCCCCTTCGCGAAGGTCTCGGTCATCGCCGAGACGGCGGGTGAGAACGCCAAGCCCCTCAAGGGCGACGTGACCGACCCGTCCGGCGCGCGCGGCCTCGCCGTCACCACCGAAGGCGGCAAGTGGGTCGTCGACCACGTGAGCGACGACGCCGGCACCGACGCGGGCATGCCGCCGGGCTGGTACTACGAGGTCACGGTCTACAAGCCGGGCTACCACCCGTGGAAGGACTCCGTCCTCTACGAGCGGGGGACGTTGAAGGTCGACGTCACGCTCTACCCGGACACGATCGACATCGAGGATCTGGGCAGCGTCGTGGATACCAGCGTCGGCGACACGAACACGGGAACCGGCGTCCTGCGACAGGGTCAGTAATCCCCGTGACCGGTCCGAGCGGGCTCACGGGGGAGTTCCGCCTCCTCCACAAGATCGGCGAAGGGGGCATGGCCGACGTGTTCCTGGCCGAGCGCCTGGGGGACGACGGCTTCCGGACCCGCGTCGCGCTCAAGCGGCTGCATCGCGGCCTCGCGATGGACTCCTACTTCATTCGTCAGATCGTGCGCGAGGCCCGCCTCCTGGGCCAGCTCGAGCACGCCAACATCGTGCGCGTCTTCGACCTGAAGCGCGTCGGCGACGAGTACTACGTGGTCATGGAGTTCGTGGACGGGATCGACCTCGCGGCGGTCGTGAAGGTCCACCGGTCCCGCAAGACGCGCATCCCGCGGCCGTTCTTCTTCCACGTGGGCCTGAGCCTGGCGGAGGCCCTCTCCTACGCGCACTCGGCGGTGGACGAGGGGGGCAACCCCACGCCGCTGATCCACCGGGACATCAAGCCGAGCAACGTCATGCTCAGCCGCCGGGGGATCGTGAAGCTCACGGACTTCGGCATCGCGCACGTGGGCGACGGGTCCGTGACCGGCGGGCTGGTGCAGGGCACCGCGAACTACATGTCTCCCGAGCAGGCGTTCGGCGAGGAGCGGCTCTCGGCGGCGTCGGACGTATACAGCCTGGGCGCCGTCTTCTACGAGATGCTCACGGGGCGGCCCCTGATCAACGGGGACAACTACCTCAAGGCGATCCACCAGGTCCGGGAACGCAAGGTGACCCTCGACGAGCTGGCCTCCCTGGGGGTGGAGCCCGGGCTGCGGATGGTCATCGCGAAGATGCTGAGCGCCGACCTCGCGGGCCGCTACGCGGAGATGGAGAGCGTCCGCAACGACCTGCAGTTCGTGGCCGACCGCCTCAAGATCGACCTGTCCTGGCACCGCATCCGCGCCTACGTGGGGCGCCTCATGGGGCTGCTCGGGCGCGCGCCGGGCCGGGCGACCCTCTCCGGCCTCACGGTGCCCGAAGAACTCGGCGGCCAGAAGCTGCTGCAGGCGGACTCCGCCGGGGGCGGCCCTGCCCCGTCGGGGCCGCCGACGCCGTCCACCCCCATGCCGGTCCGCCGCTCCGCCATCGAGGAGTCCGAGGTCACCCGCGCCGTCGCGAAGGACATCCTCGAGGCGGGCGTCCGGGCCGTGGCCGAGGGCACGCCGGTCCCGTCGACGTCGCAGCCGCCGCCGTCCGTCCCCCCGCCGTCCGCGAACGTCCCCCGGCCCGCGATCCCGCCCACGCCGACCCCCGTGACCGCGCAGCCTCGGCCCGCGCTTCCGGACTCGATCTCGCCGCTGATCGGGGCACGGCCCGGGGCGGGGGAGCCGTCCGGCGAGAGCACCGTCGCGTTCACCCCCGCGGCCATCTCCGCGGCGGCTCAGGAGACCGCGGTGACCGGGGGCGGCGAGCGCACGGTCGCGGTCCCGCAGCCCGCCCCGATCGCGGGCCCGGGAGCCCGCGTCCCGGTCCCCGCGCCCCCGGCCGCGTCCGGTCCGACCCCCGAGGCGCCCAACAACTGGCAGGACGACACCGAGCGCACGCGCGTGTTCGACGGTCCGTCGCCTTCGGAGGCGGGGGTCTACGGCACCGACCAGAGCCGTCCGGCGCCCGCCCCCGCGCCCCGCCCCGCGGCCTCCGTGCCCGTGGGGCTGCCGCCGGGGGCGATGACGAGCGGGCACATCGAGGTCGTGCGTCGCCGGGGACGGCCCCCGGGTGAGCGACGTCGCAAGAAGCGCCGCAACCGTCGGCCGCCGATCTCCCCCCGCGTGATCGGCCTGCTGGTGGCGTCCGTGCTCTTCTTGCTCTCGGTCTTGTTCCTGTACGTGTACGCGGTACGGTTCCAGGCCCACGCCGCCCCCGAGGACCTCCCCCCGGCGCTCGAAACGCGGGACCTTCCCGCCCCGGATCCGGGTATTCTCGGCCGCTCGATCGCCGTGCCCACGAACGCAGGACCCGCATGACCACGTTTCCCATGAAGCGAGGCGAGTTCAACCTCCTCCGCAAGATCGGCGAGGGGGGCATGGCCGAGGTGTTTCTCGCGGAGCGGGAGGGCGACGAGGACTTCAAGACCCTCGTGGCGCTCAAGCGGCTCCACGGCGGCTTCGCCCTGGACCAGTACTTCATCCGCCAGCTCGTCCAGGAGGCCCGGCTGCTCGGGCAGCTCCAGCACAGCAACGTCGTGCGCGTACACGACCTGCGCCGGATCGACGACGAGTACTACATCGTCATGGAGTACATCGACGGCATCGACCTCGCGCAGGCGGTGCACGTCCACCGTGAGCGCGGGCTCCGGTTCCCGCTGTCGATCTTCTTCCACATCGCCCTGTCGCTCTGCGAGGCCCTCGACTTCGCGCACACCGCGCTCGACCTCGAGGGGCGTCCGATCCGGCTCATCCACCGGGACATCAAGCCCAGCAACGTCCTGATCAGCAACCGCGGCGTCGTCAAGCTCACCGACTTCGGCATCGCGCGCGTGGGGGACACCTCGAACACGGGCTCGGTGGTCAAGGGCACGGCGAACTACATGTCGCCGGAGCAGGCCGCGGGGGAGCAGAACCTCACGGCCGCGTCGGACATCTTCAGCCTCGGCGCGGTCTTCTGGGAGATCCTGACCCTCACGAAGCTGGTGCCCGGCAGCAACTACCTCAACGTCATCAACTCCATCAAGGAGCTGAACGTCGGGCTCAAGGACATCACCAAGAAGGGCATCGAGCCCGGCCTGCGGATGATCCTGCTGCGGATGCTCGCGCGGAAGCGGGAGCTCCGGTACCAGAACATGGGGCTGGTCCTGAAGGACCTGCGCTTCGTCGCCGAGCAGATGAAGGTGGACCTGTCGCCCTCGCACCTGCGCGAGTACATGGCGAAGATCACGAACCTGGCCCGCGACGCCGCCGCGCGCATGGCCGAGGACTCGAACATCAAGGACCTGCGCGGCCTGGGGAAGCCCGCGGACGACGCTCCGCCGACCCCCGTCACGCCCGTCCCGGGGCCCCCCCCCGTGGCCGAGGACGACGAGACCCGCCCGCCCGACGCAGCCGCGTTGGCAGCCGCCGGAGCCGCCGCGGCGGCCGCGGCCCCGAGCGAGGATCGGGCGTTCCAGGACAGCGTCGCGGCGCTTCGGGCCCTGGTCCAGTCCGGGACCGCCCCGGTGGCGGGCTCGCGCGGCAGCGACTCCGCCCGCCCCATCGCGGTGGCGCCGCCGCCGATCCCGCCCACGTCGGCCGACCGCACCGGTCCGAAGATGGAGCGATCCCGTCCCCCGACCGGCGGGGGAGCGCCCAAGCGGCCCCCGACCCCGACCCCCCGGTCGTTGCCCTCGGTGCCGGGCCCGGGCGTGATGTCTCCTCCGTCGGCCACGGGGCTCAAGGTCGCCAAGGACCTCGCCGCAATGACCGCGAGCGCCGCCTCCCGGCCGCCGCCGGTGCCCGCGCCGCCCCGCACCGGCCCGCGACCGGCCCCCCCGCCGGCCGGCCCCGCCTCGGTGCAGACCGATCCTCGCGGCCGGGCCGTTCCCCCGCCGAAGGCTCCGGCTCCGCCCCGGCGGTTCGGGGCCCCGACGGCGAACACGCTCGACGGGGTCGACTCCGGCCGTCGACCCGCGCCCAATGCGCCCCCCTCCTTCTCGGGAGGCCGCGTCACGCGGCTGCCGCCCACGACGGGCGGACGCGTGCGGTCGGTGGATCGCGATGTCCCCGCGGCCGCCGCCACGACGGGGGAGCACCGGCCCGCCCCCGTCGCCCCCGCGGCGACGCCCCCGCCCCACGTGAGCCCGCCTCCGATCGGAGCGGGCGAGACGCGGGGGATGAAGAGCGCCGCCTTCGTCGCGCCGGACGACGACTACGACGACTTCGACGAGTACGAGGCGACCCGCCGCAAGAACCAGCGTGTACTGCGTGTGGGCGCGATCCTCGCCGCGATCATCATCGTCGCCATCCTCATCATCCTCCTCCCCGGCAAGCCCGAGCCCGAGGGTCCGGTGGTGGCCGACGAGCCCGCCGTCGAGGACCCGCCGAGCGTGGACGATCCCTTCCGCGCGGCCGCCGAGTCGGGGGCGACCGAGGACGGTGACGGAGCGGCCGAAGCCTCCGACGCGATCGCCGATCCCCTGCCGCCACGACCCGATCGCACCGCCGACTCGACGTCGAGCGCGCCCGCTCCCACGGGGACGACCCGCGAGACGCCCCGGGCCACCACCCGCGACTCCTACCGAGACACGTCGACCCGGGACACGTCCTCCCGGACGGCGGATCGGGACACGTCGTCTTCTCGGGATACGTACCGGGACACGTCGTCGTCTCGGGACACGTCGTCTTCTCGGGATACGTACCGGGACACGTCGTCTTCTCGGGATACGTCGTCTCGGGATACATACCGCGACACGTCCTCCCGGGACACGTCGAGCTCCTCCACGGCGCCGTCCTCCTACTCCGACTCCGACTACTCGGCGTCGGACTCTTCGGACGACACCTCCACCGCCTCGTCGAGCTCGTCGAGCTCCTCCAGCGACTGGGACGACGCCACCGACGACGGCAGCGCGGCCGAGTGGAGCCCGAGCTCCTACGGGGACTACGCCGAGGCGGGCTCGGACTCCGGGGAGGACGACTGGGTGGACACGGACTCCAGCAGCGACCTCGCGTCGCCGTACGCCACGGACGAGCCGGACGACGGCGGGGCGGTCGCCGCGGGCGCGGCCGCCGACCAGGGCGCGGAGATGGTCCGCAGCAACCTCGCCGACATGAGCGCGCGGGCGCGCCGCGGGCGCCTCGAGGCCGGTGAGATGGACGCCTTGGGCGACATCCCCACCGGCACCGCCGAGTACCGGCCCAGCCGCGCGCTGATGCTCGCGCAGTACGAGGCCACCGGGGACCAGCAGCGCCACTGCGAGATGGCTCGTCAGGTCGTGGGGTCGCGCGAGAGCCGCGCCGATCCGCAGTTCAACCTCGAGCTGGGCAAGTGCCTGCTGCGCCAGGGCAGCTACCAGGACGCGCTGGAGGTGGCCCGCGTCGCGGAGCAGAACGCCCAGGACATCCCGTCGCGCATCCGCACGGACCGCCAGCTGAAGATCTGGGAGGTCCAGGCGAAGGCTTACAAGGGGCTCTATCAGACCACGGAAAACCTTGATTACATTGACGATTCCATTGTGGTCTGGAAGCGTTACTTGAATATGGCGAAGCACACGTATCGCCAGCGCGAAGCCGACCAGGCGGGCGACGAGATCCGCGCGCTGACGGACCTCGCCCGGGGCGCCCTTTGAGCTCCGAAGGGTCGGCGGCGGGCCTGTCTTCGCTCGCCGCCGCGACCCTGCTGACCCTCGCCTTCCTCGCCCCCGCCTGCTCGGGCCCTTCCCCCTCGGGTCCCTCCGAGAGCACCGAGGCGCACGTCGACGCGGCGGCCGTCACGGCCCTGGTGGCCGACTCCTGGCCCGCGCTGGCGGCCCGGGACCCCGCGACCGTCACCGCGCTCCTGGACGCTCCCGGCGGCGGGGGCTGGCTCGCTCTCTTCCACGGCGACCTGGACCGGGCCGAGCGGGCGTTCACCGCCGCCGGCGAGGCCCCCGGGGCACGCCTCGGGCTGGCGCGCGTGCACCTGGCGCGCGCCGCCTACCTGCGCGAGGCCGCGTCCCTGCACGCCGACGCCGCGCTGGAGTTGGCCCGCTGGCGGCGGGATCACGCCGACGGGGTGCGTCCCGGCGCCTACGATCTGCTCGCCGCCGCGCTCGCCGCGACCGCCCGCGCGGGGGACGTGGACGAGGCCGAGCGAGACGGGTTCCTGGACGCGGCCGTCGAGGGCCTCCGGGGGGGGCGCCCGGGGGCGGATCTGCAGGTCGGGAAGGCACTCGGGGCGCTCGCGAACCGACGCTCGGAGGCCGAAGACCCCGCCCGGGCGGAGCCCCCCGGCGAGCTTCCGGACGCCTACCGAGCGCGGCTGAGCTTCGCCGCGGAGATCGCCGCGGGCCTCCCGGGCGAGCTCGGTCCGGCGGCCTGGGACGCGCCGGACTTCCTGGACCCCCGAGGCCAGGACGGCTCCGGCCTCCGGTTCGACGCCGAGGTGCGCGACTCCGTCCCGGTCGTGGCGGCCGCCCGCGGGCACCTGCGGGCCGCGTGGCTGCTGGCCGCCGAGCTCCCCGGGCCCGGGTCCGTCGTGCAGGCCGCCGTCGAGGCCGCCTGGGGGGCCGAGCTGCCCGCGCCGCTGCGAGACCTCGCCCCGACGTCGGAGGGCGACGGTCTGCCCGCGTGGACCGCGCTGTTCCTGTCTCCCGCCGCCGACGCCGAGGACTGGGCGGCCTACTGGGGCGACGGGGACGCGCAGACGTTCGCCGCGCGCTGGGTCGCCGTCTTCCAGCCGGGGCCCGAGGACGCGGACGCCATGGCGGTCGTGGACGGCCTCCTGCGCCGCGGCGAGGACCGTCGCGCGCGGCTGCGCGACGCCCTCGTGGCCGGGGTGCCCCCGGACGGCGCGTCCCTGGTCGACGATCTCGACCTCGCGCGTCGGCTCGGGGATCGCGTCCTGCGCACGCGCATGGTGCAGCTCGTGGACGCGGGCCACGCCGCGCCCGCGAAGCGGCTGGGCGATCGGTCGCTCGACCCGAACCCGGGGGCGAAGGGGGGCGCGCCCGACTCCCGGGAGACGCGCGTGTCCCATCGAAACGATCGGGCGTTCTTGATCGCCCTCGCGCGGTGTCTGCACCGAGCCGGGCAGACCGGGGCGGCGCTCGCCTACATCCACCCCCTCGCGAAGGCCGATGCGCGCCTGCGAGGCGTCGAGCACTACCTCGGACGCCTCGACGCGGCGAGCTCGATCGGGGTCGCCGGGAAGGCCTCTCAGCTGTGATTTCGAGACTCCCCGCGCGCGCGGCTTGGTCCCGGCGCTGGCGAAACCGGCCGGGATCCGGCAGATTTAGCCGTCGCGGATGAGGCTCGGGGAGACGATGCAGAGACCTGCCGGATCAGCAGCGGTGTTCACGCTGCTCGCAGCCGTCGCCTTCGCCTCCCCGGGCGCGGCCGAAGATCCGTTCGAGTACGCCGAAGACGAGCTCGCCTTCACGCTCAACCCGCTGCACGAGTCCTCCATGGCGGAGACGCGGCTCAACGAGCTGCTGTTCGAGTCGCTGTGGGGGCCGGGCTACGACGGGTCGCCCGAGCCGCGCCTCGCCGACGCCTACGAAGTGAGCGAGGACAAGAAGTCGATCACGATCTTCTTGCGGGAGAGCGTGAGCTGGTCCGACGGTCGCCCGTTCACGGCGAAGGACGTCGTCTTCACGATCCGGGCGTACCAGCACCCCAAGACGGCGTCGCCGGACCGGAGCCGGCTCGCGTTCGTGAAGAAAGCCGAAGAGAAGGGCGAGTTCACGGTCAAGGTCACGTTCGTCGACCCCGAGCCGAACCCGCTCGAGAAGTTCTACTTCAAGATCCTCCCGTCCCACCGGTTCGACGGCCCCGCTGTCGAGCGATCGAACCCCTTCTGGTACAAGCCGATCGGCACCGGGCCGTACAAGCTCGCGACCCAGGACATCGGCACCTGGAGCCTGCTCCCCAACAAGGACGCCCTGCGCAAGCCGGAGATCCGCACGGTCAAGGTCCGTGAGATGCCGGACAAGAACCAGCAGGTGAGCTCGCTCGGCTACGGCTACATCCAGGCGATGGTGAACGTGCCCGCGCAGTACCTCGCGGAGGTGGAGCGGTCCCGCAACGCCGACCTCATTCCCTACCAGGGCAAGTCGTGGTGGTACCTCGGCCTGAATACGAAGCACCCGGTGCTCCAGAACGTCGCGGTGCGCTCGGCGATCGCCCGCGCGGTGAACGTCGACGAAGCCCTCGGGCTCATCGGCGAGGGCTATCGGATCTCCGGGCCGTTCGTGCCCAGCAGCAAGTTCTACAACCACAGCGAAACCGTCCCCCTCGTGAGGACGGACACGGCCGAAGCCGCGGCCCTGATGCAGCAGGCGGGGTTCGACGACGCGTCGGGCACGTGGACCAACCGCAAGGGCGAGCCGCTGACGCTGCGGCTCTTCTATCGCTCGGGCATGGGCGAGTCCGGGCAGACCGTCGCGCTGAACGTGCAGTCGCAGCTCCGTCGCTTCGGCGTCCAGGCGTCCGACCCGGTGGCCATGGACAAGTCGGTGTGGAACGAGAAGGTGTTCGGGGCGAAGGAGTTCGACATCGTCCTGGACAGCTGGTCCTTCGACGAGAACGAGAACATCTTCGACCTCTTCCACAGCGGCGGGACGCAGAACTTCATCACCTACAAGAGCAAGGACGTCGACGATCTCCTCGCGAAGGCGATGGCGGAGACCGACCCCACCGCGAAGGTGGCGTACATGAAGGAGGTGCACCGCCTCCTCGCCCAGGACCAGCCGTACGTCTTCCTGTGGACCCTGCGGAACTACACGGCGCTGCGACGCGAGGTCGAGAGCGTCTTCGTGCAGCCCTTCTACTACTTCACCCAGTTCCCCGACTGGCGGATGGTCCCGTCCGACGAGTGACCCCGCCGGCACCTCGGGGCGTCTGATGCCGCCCGCCGTCCGAGTGGCCGCCTCGCGCTTGGCGACGTTCGCCGCGGTCGTCTTCGCGTCCTCGGTCGTCTTCGGCGCCCTCCTCTGGTTCACGCCGGGCTCGCCCGCCCGCAGCCACGACGGCCCCGGTTCGTTCCTGGGCTGGGTGGGCTCGTTCTGGCGGGGCGCCGTCACCGCGGACATGGGCCGCAGCTACCGCGGGTACCCCGTCGACGAGATGGTGCTGCGCGGCGCGGGCCGGACGCTGCCCCTGATCGCGGCGGCGGTCCTGCTCGCCGTCCTGCTCTCGGCGGGCCTGGTGCTCCTGCGCAACGTGGGGACCGGACGGAGCGGGCGGGTCCTGTTCGCAGCGGTGGGGGCCCTGTCGCCCACGCCCGTCTTCCTGCTGGCCTACCTCGCGCTGGTGCTGCTCGCCGTCCCGCCCGAGGGGCCGGGGCTGTGGGCCGCGGCCATCGCCGTGCTCGCGCTGGGCGACGGGATGCTCGGAGAGATCGCGCGCGGGCTCGACGCCGCGGTGCGGGGCCTGCTCGACCGCGACTTCGTCCACTCGGCGCGGCTCCGGGGGTTCCCGGTGTGGCGTCGGCTCCTGCCGCACCTGGTCCTGCCGACGGCGCAGCTCGTCGCCGATCGCGGCGCCTACCTGGTGGGCGGGGTGCTGGTGCTGGAGATGGTGCTCGGGGTCCAGGGCCTCGGGCTGATCGGGTACAAGGCCGCCGCTCACGCCGACTTCCCGCTGCTGATCGCGATCACGGTGTTCGTCACCGCGGTCGTCGCGGGGATGCAGCTCGGCGTCGACCTGCTCCGGCTGGGCGTCGACCCCCGGGTCCGCAAGGATCGCCGCTCGCGCCGACGGGAGACCCGATGACCGCGCGGGATCGCTTCGGCCTGTCGGTGGTGGGGATGCTCGTGGTGCTGCGCATCGTGGCGATCTTCATCGACGCCGACCCCGCGGCCCTCACCGACGCGCCCATGGCGCCTCCGTCGATCGCGCATCCCTTCGGCACGGACGCCCTGGGCCGAGACATCCTCCTCCGCGTCGTCGAGTCCTCGGAGGCCTTCTTCGGGCCGGGGCTGTTCGCGTGCCTCGTCGCGCTCCTGCTGGGCGTGCCCGGGGGGGCGCTCGTGGGCTACCGACCCGGGTCGCGCTCGGCCACGGTCGTACGGTTCGGGCTGACGATCGTCGCCGCCTGGCCGCAGCTGGTCCTCGTGGTGGTCGTCGTCGCGATCTTCACCGCGTCGATCGACGATCCCGCGGCGTGGTCCCACCTCCGGCTGTACCTCCTCGCGGGGGTGCTCGGGCTGTCGTTCGTCCCCCAGGTCGCGGGGGCCATAGGAGAGAAGGTCGCTTGGTTCCGAAGAGAACGATTCGTGGAGGCGGCCATCGCTCACGGCCTCACTCACGCCCGGATCCTCGGCCTCCACATCCTGTGGGCCAACTGCCGCAACGTGGTCCTGCGCCAGGCCTGCACGCTCTTCGGCACGTTCCTGCTCGTGGAGACGAGCCTGTCGTACCTGGGCGACTACGGCGTGCCGCCGCCGCGACCGTCCTGGGGGAACATCCTCGCGGGCCTGCGATCGCAGGTCATCCACGTCCGCTCGCTGCTCCGTCCCGACTCCTGGGCCCCCGCCGACGTCCTCGAGGGCATCGGCCGCGCGGTGTCCGAAGGCGGGGCCGTCGCGCTCGCGGTCCCGACGGTCCTGATCGTCGTCTCGATCGCGGGCGTGCTCGCGGCCGGCGAGTACTTCGCGGCGAGGGACCGCGCATGAACCGGACGCTGCTCGAGGTGCGGAGCTGGACCGTCGACTCGGTGCGTGCCCGGGAGCGAGTCCCCGTGGTCCGGTCCATCGACTTCGACCTCCGGCGAGGGGAGGTCTGCTGCGTCGTGGGCGAGTCGGGGAGCGGCAAGACCGTCCTGTGGCGCTCGCTGCTGGGCATCTCCCGGGCGGGGCTGGCCGTCTCCCGGGGCACCGCGGTGCTCCACACGGAGGCCGGTCCGTGCGAGCTCCGGGGGGGGAGGGGACCCCGGGCGGGCTGGGCCGGGTACGTGTTCCAGCACCCGCGCGAGTCCCTCGACCCCTTCCGCACCGTCGGATCCCAGGTGGCGGAGTCGATCGCGCTCGCCGGGCGGTCGCCGACGCCCGCGGACGTGGAGGCTCGACTGGCCGAGGTGCAGCTCAAGGACCCGGCGTCGGTGGCCGCGCTGCACCCTCACGAGCTCTCCGGCGGCATGGCGCAGCGGGTGGCGATCGCCGTCGCGCTCGCCGCCGAGCCCGCGCTGCTCGTGGCGGACGAGCCGACGACCGGCCTGGACTGGTCCGTCCGGCGCGAAGTCGTCGATCTGCTCGGGCGGCTCGCCGCGGACCACGGCACGACGCTCGTCCTCATCTCCCACGACTTCGCCGTCGTCCGTCGCCTCGCGAGCCGCGTCATCGTCCTGTACCGGGGCGAGCGCATGGAGGACGGCCCCCGCGGCGCGTTCTTCGAGCCCGGGCCGGGGCTGCATCCGTACACCCGCGAGCTCCAGGAGCGGGCCCGGGCGCTGTCCGAGGGCCGCCCGCCCCCGGTGGTGCCCGAGGGAGAGGCCTCGGACGTCGGCTGCCGCTACGCCCACCGCTGCGCGCGCCTGCACGGCGACGTCCCCGAGGGGCTCCTGGGGAGGTGCCGGACCGAGGCCCCCGACGACCGCCGCCCGGCGGTCGACCACGGGGTGCAGTGCCTCGCGATCGAGTCGTCGGTCGTCCCCCGAGGGGTGCCGTGACTCCCATCCTCCAGGCGCGCGGGCTGGTCCGCTGCTTCCCGCCGCCCCGCGCGGGCGCCGCCCCCGTGCGCGCGGTCGACGGGGTGGACGTCTCCCTGCACCGGGGCGAGGTCGTGGGCCTCGTGGGCGAGTCCGGGTGCGGCAAGTCGACCCTCGGCCGGCTCCTGCTGCGGCTCCTGGACGCGGACGAGGGAGCCGTCGAGTTCGAGGGGCGCGACCTCGCCTCGCTGGCCTCCGACGACCTCCGCCGCCTGCGTTCGCGTATGCAGCTGGTGCATCAGAGCGCGGCCGCGGCCCTCAACCCGGGGATGACGGTCGAGGCCCACCTGCGCGAGACGATGGCGCTGCATCGGCCGGACGACGACGCCGAGGCCGCCATCGAGGCGATCCTCGGCGCGTTCCGGCTCCGGGGGAAGCGCAAGTCCCGCCCCCGGGACCTGTCGGGCGGCGAGCTCCGGCGCGTGGGCCTCGCGCGGTGCCTGCTGCCTCGCCCCGCCCTGGTGATCGCCGACGAGCCCACCGCGGGCCTCGACGCGTCCGTGAAGTCCGACGTCCTCGCCGTCCTCAAGGCCGCGATCGCCGAGGACACCGCGTTCCTCTTCATCAGCCACGAGCTCGACGTCGTGCGGTGGATGTCCGACCGCGTGCTCGTGATGAACGAGGGGCGGATCGTCGAAGAGATGCCCGCCGCGCACCTCGATCCCGGCCTCACCGACGTCGACCGACACCCCTACACCGCCCGCCTGCTCGCGTCGGGGCTCGACGCCGCCCCGCGCCGAGACGCGTCCGGTGCTCTACAGTCCCCGCGTCTGGAGACCTGATGCGCTGTTCCTTCGCCGCACTGCTGCTGCTGATCGCCGCCCCCGCCGCCGCGGGGACCACGCAGCCGGTGTCTTCGGATCGCGACGGCAACGCGATGGACCCCCAGTGGTCTCCGGACGGCCTCCAGCTGGCCTACGAGGTGACGCACCCGCAGGAGCGGTTCACGGAGCTGTTCGTGCTCGATCTGGGCTCCGGCCGGGAGCGGGCGATCCACCCGTCGCTCACGTCGTCGAGCAGCGGGGGAGGGGGCGGCCTCGGCGGCCGGTTCTTCGAGGACGGCGAAGCGAAACGCCAGGTGAACCACGAGTTCGCGTGGAGCAAGCGCCCGGGCGTGGCGGGCCTCCTGCACGCCTACGCGAGCAGCGGGAACGACGACGAGTTCGACCTCTACCTGTCCGAGCTCCGCAGCCCGGTCGGCTCCACCACCAAGAAGGAGGGCGGGCCCGCCTTCTCGGCGGACGCGAAGCTGCTCGTCTACTGCTCCGCGCGCACGGGCGACGGCGACCTGTACCTGCTCGAGGTCGACGACCTGGGCAAGGAGCCGACGCGCCTGACGTGGGGCTCCGCCCTCGACTTCTACGCGGCCTGGTCGCCCGACGGGTCGAAGCTCGCCTACGCCGCCATGGACGAGAACGGCGCCGACATCCGCGTGATCGGGGACGTGCATCGCCCCCAGCAGACCGACCGCGGGATCACGGATTGGAAGGCCGCGAGCCTCAAGCCGTCCTGGTCGCCGGACGGTCGACGGATCGCGTTCTTCAGCAACCACGAGCGCGGCGATCGCACGAAGTGGGACGTGTACGTCGTGGACGCCGAGGGCGGCACGCCCTTCAAGGTCGCCGAGGACGTGGTCCCCAACGAGCGCCGTGGACCCGCGTGGACGCCGGACGGACGGGGCCTCGTGACCGTGCTCTCCGATCCCAACCAGGGCGACCCGGTCGTCGTGGTCGATGTCGCGTCGCACCGGGTCCGCGTCCTCCCCACGGGCACCGTCAACAACTCCGATCCGGCCGTGCACGACGACCGCGCGGCCGGGCGGTGGCGGATCGCCTTCGTCTCCCAGGGCGTGCGCTCCTCCGACACCCAGTCCTGGCGCCGGGTCTTCGTGCACGACGTGCCGGTCGAGTGATCCGCAACGTCACCCGCGACACCGTCCTCGCCACCGCGGAGACGTGGGCGGTGGAGGCGGCGGATCGCATGCGCGGGCTCCTGGACCGCGACGGCCTCGACCCCGGCGAGGCGCTGGTCATCTCGCCCTGCAACAGCGTCCACATGTTCGGCATGACGTTCGCGCTCGACGTCGTCTTCGTGGCGAAGGACGGGACCGTGGTGCGGACGATCGAGAACCTCAAGCCGTGGCGGTTCACCCGCATCCACTTCCGGGCGAAGCACACGATCGAGCTGCCGGTGGGGGTCGTGGCGGCGACGGGGACCGCCCGGGGCGATCAGCTCGAGTGGGATTCGGCCCCCGACTAACCGGCTGGAATCATTGCTGAACGCAGCGAATGTCAAGCAAATGTCAAGACATGTCAAGCAATTCGTTGACAACCTCCTGACAGACTCGTAATCTCCTCGGCGTGGCGGGAAGTCCGTCTCGCCGCCGTGGAGTCCGATATGCGCCTCGTCCGCTCTCAGGCCCGCCTCGCCGCGATCCGGTCCCAAGCCGGGCAGGCGATGACCGAGTACATCGTGCTCGTCGTCGCGGTCTTCATCGGCCTCATCCCCGTCATGAACGCCCTCCAGGAAGCCTTCGAGCGCTACTACGCGTTCATCGCGACCTGGATCAGCCTGCCGATCCCATGAGCTCGGTGATGGCGGATCCGATGGTCGGGACCTGGAGCGCGATCGCGCTCGGCGCGACCGTCGGCGTGATGGGCACCGCGATCGTCAGCGACGTGAAGTACGGGCGCATCCCCAACAAGCTCACGTACCCCGCCATCCTCGCGGGCGTCGCCCTCGGCTTCATGACCGGCGGCACCGAGGGCATGTGGTCCTCCTTCGCGGGCTTCGGGCTCGGCTTCGGCGTCCTCTTCCTGGGGATGATGTTCGGCGGCATCGGGGGCGGCGACGTGAAGCTCGCGGCCGCGCTGGGCGCGCTCGTGGGCCTGCCGGTCACGGCCCTGGGCCTGCTGTACATGTGCCTCTGCTCCGGCGCCATGGCCTTCGGGATCCTGATCTGGAAGGGGAAGCTCTTCGCGTCCCTGCGCCGGATCTTCCGCTACATGTTCACGTCCCTCCTCCCGTTCCTCGAGACCGAGGAGCTCAAGGAGGAGGACAGCGATCCGTTCCCCCTCGGGGTCGCGATCGTCGCCGGGTTCGCCTGGGCGATGGTCGAGACCTACTTCGGTGCAGCCCCGCTGCTCGAGCTCAACCTGTAGGGCTTTCCCATGAACGAGACGACCAAGCATCGACTCATGGGCCTCGCGGGCTTCGGCGCGCTGGCCGGGCTGCTCGCCACGCAGGCGGGCGGGGCCACGTGGGGCCGCGAGAGCGTCGCGCTGCTCCCGCCGAACCTCCGCGCGTCCTTCGCAGAGGCCGCGCCGCTCCCGGGCGTCTACAACCTGGACATCGCGCTCTACGCCGTGCTCGGCGCGGCCGCGCTGTTCGCCATGTTCAAGCTCGCCGTGCTCCTCGTCCGCTCCGCCCGCGTGGTCGGGCCCGCGCTGCTCCGCCGCCGTCGGCTCGGCGAGCAGGGGCAGGCGATGACCGAGTTCGCCATCTCCTTCCCCGTCGTCCTCATCACGACCCTGATCCTCATTCAGCTCGCGCTCATGTACCAGGCGCGGAACGTCGTCACGTACGCGGCCTTCGCGGGCGCCCGCGCGGCCATCGTGTGGATCCCGGCCACCACCGACAACGAGGGCAGGCACGAGATCAACACCGACGGCGGCGACAAGTGGAGCAAGATCCACCAGGCCGCGTCGCTGGCGTGCGTGCCGATCAGCCCCCGGGCCTCGGTCGTGCTCGCGGGCATGCCCGGCGTGGGCGGCATCCTCGGCGACGTCTTCGGGGCCTTCAGCGGCATGATGAGCGGCCTCGGCATGACCGGCGAGTACCTCGACTCCGGCCTGCAGCGGTACGCCTACTCGACCTTCGCCACCGAGGTGACGCTCTACAAGGCGTCCAACAGCGGGTTCGAGGAGCAGTCGGGCACCGTGACCTGGAACTACCCGACCGACGCCGACGTCGGCGTGCGGGTCCGGCACCGCTACTACCTGCCGATCCCGGTCGTGAACCGGTTCATCGGGGACGACTGGTCCTTCCTGAGCATCCCGCCCTTCTTCAGCCTCAACCTCCCTGGTCAATACACCTTCATTCGGTCCGTCTCGGTGCTCCCGCTCGAGGGCGAGACCGGCAACCCGCCGATCACCGGCTGGTGGGATTGAACCGATGAGCGAGCACCCCCTCCTCGATCGCCTCCGCGGCGTCTTCGGCCGAGCCCGGCGCGTCCACTCGGACGAGTCCGGCCAGTCGATCGTCTACATCGCCCTGATCCTGTTCCTGCTCGGCTGCTTCACCTTCATGGTGATCAACAGCGGCGCGCTGCTGCACGACAAGATGCAGGTCCAGTCGGCGGCCGACGCCTCCGTGCTCTCCGGGTCCACGTGGGTGGTCCGGGGCATGAACCTCAACTCGATGATGAACATCTTCATGGCCATGCTCCTGGCCGAGGAGATCTTCATGAAGGCCGTCTTCTGGACGGCCCTGACCGCGCTGCTGCTGTCTCCCGTCATCGAGGCCTTCTGGCTCGGCGTCTGCCTTACCACGGGCACCTGCAACCCCGCGGGCGAGGTCATCGTCGATACGTTCGAGCTCTTCCCGATCCTGTGGGAGACGGGCGACGACGAGGACTTCATCTGGGACGTCATGGAGACGCTCTCGGACGTCGAAGACGGCGTACACAACACCTTCGCCATCGTGGGCGAGCTCGAGTCCGTGCGCGTGGCGATGATGAACGGCGCGGCCTTCGGGGCCATGTATCCGCCGACCATCCCCGAGGAGGAGGGCGAGCTCGCGGACCTCTGCGAGACCACGCTGTCCGGCTCGGCGGGCGGCTACAACGAGGTCCAGAACTCCCTCGGAGGGAGCCTCTCGGCGGCCGTCGGGAGCGTGTCCGGCTTCTCCTACGCGGGTGAGATCCGCAACATCGTCGCCGACATCGTCAGCGGCGTGGGCCTGGGCGGTCCGCTGTGGGGTGAGCTCCAGATCCCGTACCACGTGTTCTGGGCGCAGAAGGCCCCGTACCACTTCACGAACATCATGTTCCCGCTCGCGGTCACGGCCCGGTACGCGGTGATGTGCGGCGGCAGCTTCGGTCAGTCGAACGTGGGCTTCGAGATCCCCGCGGCGTGGTGGTGCTTCTTCTGCGACGACAACGAGATCAACATCCCCAACCCCTTCTATTACCTGGGCGCGCTCTTCGCGTTCCTCGACTCGGGCAACCCGAACGTCCAGCCGTACATCCTCACGGACGACTGGGAGAACCAGCGGAACTACTACGGGTTCGCCTACAAGACGCCGGACGACATCCGCGCGAAGTTCATGCCCGAGATCTTCGAGAACACGTACGGGGACAGCGTCGGCATGGTCGTCGTGGCCCAGGCCCAGATCTACAACCCGCACGAAGAGGGCGGCATGTTCAGCCCCCACTGGCGCACCCACCTCGCGCCCGTCTCCCTGGGCAGCGAGACGGCCCAGGCCGCCGTCGGCTACCTCTCGGGCGACCCCACCGGCTCCGGCGCGTCCGGGATCGGCGGGCTGGTCGGCAACCTGACGGCGCTCACGGGCGGCGGCATCGACGAGATCTTCGCGCACTAGGAGCATGACGATGACCTTCGATCCCCGACGCTCCGTTCGCGACGCCCAGCGCGGCCAGGCCATGGCCGAGTTCGTCATCTGGGTGTTCGTGATGCTCCTGATGATCAGCGGCATCCTCTGGTTCGGGAAGGCGTACGACCTCAAGCTCAACTGCCTGATGGCGTCGCGTTATATGTCCTGGGCGCACGCGCAGCAGGCCGAGACCCAGCTCGAGACCAACGACATCGAGGGCCGGGCCACGACGTACTACCCGATGACCGACAACCAGCCCGCGTTCAACAAGCTCGACGCGGGGTCGATCTTCACCGGCGTCGACACCACGACGCCCGGGGCGGGGCCCCTCAACGTCGGGTCGGCGATGAACGGCATGTTCAGCATGGCGTCCAATACGACCGGGTACGAGGTCACGGCCAAGTACGCCCCCAACGGCATCCTCGACGACACGCTGCCGGACGGCACGTCGGTCCGCAGCCAGCACTACGTGTCGGGCGGGGCGTGGCACAAGAAGCACCTCGCCGAGATCGTCCCCCTCGGGGGAGACACCATCATCGTGGGAGTCAAGGGCCGCCTGTTCGCCTGGAGCTCCTGGGCCCTGTCCCAGTACTGAAGGGAGCCCGCCGTGAAGATCTTCCGACTGCTCGGTAAGCGCGTCCTCCGCGTGTGGGCGATCGTCCTCGTGACCGTCGCCATCTTCGGATTCGGCCACTTCATGACCCCGGACGTGAACGACGCGTGGGCGCGGGTCGTTCTCGAGGGCGTCGGCAACGCGCTCGTCGAAGAGGGCGTGCCCGAGCACATGAAGATGCGCGTGGACGAGGGGACCGTGCAAGAGGTCTACCTCAACGACAACACGCTCTTCTATTCGCTGCACCGCACCGACAAGGACATCACCACGCTCCTCGACTACTACGAGAACCTGTACGGCCAGGAGACGCGCCAGGTGGTCCCGCCCGAGGCCAAGGCGCACGTCCTCGCGCAGTACCCGAAGGAGGAGCGCGCCGAGGCCGAGTTCAAGATCAACGCGACCGAGGAGCTGATCAACAAGCACCACGTGCGCGTGCAGGACCGCGGCTGGGGAGCCTTCGGCACCGTCCTCACCGGCAAGGAGGGGTCGAGCGAGTACACCGCCGACCTCGTGCAGCGCTTCCGGAACTACAAGAAGACCGGCCGCGTCGACGACCTGGGCAACCCGAAGATCGTGGTCGCCTTCGACGACCCGTCCCAGGGCGACACGCAGTACTTCACCGTGTGGCCGAGCCCCGACTTCGACCAGCGCAAGGTCCGCCCCCGAGGCGGTGACGACGCCGCCGGCTACGACGCCGAGGACGTCGACCGTCCCCGCGGCCACGTCCGCATGGTCACGTTCGGCCAGAAGCACGGCGACGTGAACTACGAGATGTTCGTGTACCGCGGACACGGCACCGTGGGCACGATCGAGGACCACTGGCTCACCGCCATGCAGGCGGACGGCTGGGGGATCTCCGATACGTTCCTGGCCGCGCGCGACCGCATGGACGAGCCGACGAACGCGCTGCTGTTCAGCAAGGACGACCGCGAGGCGTACGTCTCGTTCCGGCCGACCGGCGACGGCAACGAGGTGACGAGCACGGTCATCGTCCACGGCCGCGGCTGAACCACCGCTCTCTCCCGCCTGCCGGGCGGGGTCCGCGCCGACCGACCCGGGGGACGATCCCCGGGCCCCGCCGGGACACCGCACGGCCTTGCCTTGCTAGACTCCATGTTCGCGCACCCGTGCGCGCGAGCAGGTCGGGACATCCCGGCCGGAAGGTCAGTCGGACGCCATGAACAGAAAGCTCGTCCTTCTCTTCTCCGCCATCCTGGCGCTGCTCGCGCTGGTGCTCATGCAGTTCTACCGCCAGAACCTCGCCGAAGAGCTGGGGGTCGCGGGTGAGCGCGTCAAGATCCTGGCGGCGCGGTCGGACATCCCGGCCTACTCGGTCATCGAGCGCAGCCAGCTCACGGTGGTCGAGTACCCCAAGAACTACCTGCCCCCGCGCCACACCACGAAGGCGCTGATCGACGACGTGGTCGGCCAGACCACCACGTTCACGATCCGCAAGGGCCAGGCCATCCTCACCACGGACCTCGCCAACGTGCAGTCCGAGGCGCACCTCTCCCGCGTCGTATCGGCGGGCATGCGCGCCCTGGCCATCCCCGTGGACAAGGTCAATACCTTCGGCGGGCTCCTCCGCCCGAAGGATCACGTGGACGTGCTCGGCACCTTCCAGAAGCCCGGCGAGGGCGACGTGAACACCGTCACCCTGCTCCAGAACGTGGCCGTCCTCGCGGTCGGCTCGCGCCTCGGCACGGGGCGGGACACGGGCAGCAGCAAGCAGCGCGGCAACAACCGCACGAACACCGTGACGGTGCTGGTGACCCCCGAAGAGGCGGAGCTCCTCGTCTTCGCCCAGGACCGCGGCCGCCTCTCGCTGACCATGCGGAACGAAGAGGACGTCAACACCGAGATGGAGTTGGCGGGCAAGAACTTCGCCGACATCTTCCGACCGGAGGTCCGCAAGCGGATCCAGATCCGGCGGGACGACCTGCAAATCCTGACCCCCGGCGCCGGTCGTCGGGGCCGACGCTGAGACGAACCGGGTTCACCCCGGACGCGGAGACCGACGATGACGTTCCGGCTGCCGACCGCCCTGCTCTTGGGACTGCTCACGTGGGCGAGCCTCTCGATCGTCGCGCCGGACGAGGCGTACGCGCAGAGGGCGCGTGAGATCATCATGCGGGTCGGCGAGACCCACGAGATCTTCATCGGGAGCATCAAGGCGGTCAGCGTCGGCAACCAGAACGTGATCGAGGTCAAGAAGCACCGCGACGGCAACAAGATCGTCGTGTTCGGCCTGCGCCCCGGCTACTCCAGCCTCACCGTCGGCACCGTGAACTACGAGATCACGGTCGTCGGCGACATCGAGCGCCTGCGCAAGGACGTCGAGACCCTCATCCTCGACATCCCGGGGGTGGAGGTCCTCACGTCCGGCGATCGGGTGGTGATCGACGGGCTCGTGAAGCGTCGGGACGACTGGGACCGGATCGCCCAGATCGTCGAGTCGAACAAGGGCACGGTCTACTCCCTGGTCCTGCTGGACGAGCGGGACATCGTCAAGCGCGCGCAGCTGCAGCTGCACTTCCAGATCCTCGAGGTGAACCGGAACCGCAGCCACAACGTGGGCGTGGACTGGACGTCGAACGGGCCCTTCTCGCTGGTGCTCGACACCATGTCCTACGTGCAGTTCGGGCTCGGCGAGATCCAGGACCAGTTCGGCGGTGTGCGCACGCCGGACGACCTGCTCAAGCTCAACAGCCAGGTGGACGTCCGTCGCATCCTCGACAAGGACTTCTTCACGACCGTGTCCGGCGAAGAGGTGAAGTTTCAGCGGGGCAAGACGCTGATCTTCACGGCGGTCGACCCCGAGTCCGGCGTCACGACCTTCTACGAGAAGGAGATCGGCCTCGTCGTGGCGACGACCCCGATCATCGACGACGACGGGGACATCGACCTCACGATCGACATCAAGTTCAGCACCGTCGGCGAGCTCGAGCTCAACGGCAACGTGCCGTCGATCAATACGCAGCAGCACCGGGCCCACGTCCAGCTGAGGGAAGGGGAGTCGTTCGCGCTCTCGGGCTTCTTCCAGCGCACGAAGGGCAGCGAGGTGAACGGCCTCCCCGGCCTCAAGGACATCCCGGGCCTGGGCGTGCTCTTCAGCACGCGGGACTGGGAGAAGGGCGAAGTGGACGGGATCATCGTCCTGACCCCGGTCCTCCTGGACCCGGATCGTCGGAGCATGCGCAAGCAGATCAAGGAGACGCTGGACATCTACGACGCCGCCGACAGCAAGTGGTAGGCGGACCGGCTCCCCGATGATCCGCATCGTCTACCGGGACCCGGAGAGCCAGCGCGAGGTCACCCAGGACTTCGACGGAGAGCACGTCCGCATGGGGCGGGAGGGCAGCAACGAGCTGGTCCTGCCGTACATGGAGGTGTCGCGGTTCCACGCCGAGCTGTTCGTCAGCGACCGCGCCGTCACGCTCACGGATCGGTCGACGAACGGGACGTACGTCAACGGGGAGCGCGTCTTCGGCAAGCAGATGATCGCGGGCGGGGACCGCATCGGGATCGGCAACTGCGTCCTCACGGTCTACACGCACGACCAGCTCTTCCCGGACCAAGCCGCCCAGCAGCAGGCCTACCCCGCGGAGTACTACCAGCAGCAGGCCTACCCCGCGGAGTACTACCAGCAGCAGGCCTACGACGCGCAGCAGAGCGGGCACGGGGTCGGCCAGGCCGAGCACTACCAGCCGCACGACGGGCAGCAGTACGACGCGGCCGCCTACGCCCAGGCGCACGGGAACTACCCGGCGGCGGGCTACGACGCGGCCGCAGGCACCGCCCAGCTCGACCCCAACGCCGCCCTCGCCTACGCCGCCGGGAACGCGCTCGTCCCCGCGGGGGCCAACGGGGCCGTGGCGCCGGCCGGTCTCTCCTACCCGGAGGGCACCGCGCCGGTAGACCTCAAGCGTCGCGTGCACCGGCGGCTGCTCCAGTACATGGACCTCAAGACGCTCGACATGAACCAGCTCGCCGAGGACGAGCTGCGGAGTCGGGCGCGGGCGCTGCTCGTCGACATCATCGCGGAGCTCGAGCACGACATCGATCCGGGCATCGACCGCGAGCTGTTGATGAAGGAGGTCCTGGACGAGGCGTTGGGCCTCGGACCGCTCGAGGACTTCCTGGCGGACGAGTCGATCACCGAGATCATGGTGGTCAACAAGGACAAGATCTACGTCGAGCAGCACGGGAAGATCACCTTCACCGGCAAGACCTTCACGAGCCACGAGGCGGTGCTCGCGGTCATCGAGCGCATCATCACGCCCCTGGGGCGTCGCATCGACGAGTCCTCGCCGCTGGTGGACGCGCGCCTCAAGGACGGCTCCCGCGTCAACGCGATCATCCCCCCGCTCGCGATCAAGGGCCCCTGCATCACGATCCGGAAGTTCGGCAAGAAGGGCCTGACGATCGACGATCTCATCGGCTTCGGGTCGGTGACCACGCAGATCGCGTCCTTCCTCCAGAAGTGCGTGCTCGGGCACAAGAACATCATCATCAGCGGCGGCACCGGCTCCGGTAAGACGACCCTCCTCAACGCCCTGAGCTCGTTCATCCCCGGGCACGAGCGCATCGTCACCATCGAGGACGCCGCGGAGCTGCGGCTGCCCCAGGAGCACGTCGTATCCCTGGAGACGCGCCCCGCGAACCTCGAGGGCAAGGGCGAGTACAGCATCCGCGACCTCGTGAAGAACTCCCTGCGCATGCGGCCCGACCGCATCGTCGTGGGCGAGTGCCGCGGCGGCGAGGCCCTGGACATGCTCCAGGCCATGAACACCGGCCACGACGGCAGCCTCACGACGGGCCACGCCAACACCCCCAGCGACATGCTCGCGCGGCTCGAGACGATGGTGCTGATGGCGGGGATGGACCTGCCGGTGCGCGCGATCCGCGAGCAGATCGCCTCGGCGGTGCACGTGATCGTCCAGCAGTCGAGGTTCCCCGACGGGTCCCGGCGCGTCACCCACGTCACCGAGGTCGTGGGCATCGAGGACACCGGCCGGGTCCGCCTCGAGGACATCTTCAAGTTCCAGCAGCGCGGGATCGCCGAAGGCGGCACGGTCGAGGGCGAGATCGTCCTCACCGGCTACATCCCGAGCTTCATCCCCGACCTGATCAACTCCGGTGTGATCAGCGACGGTTCGTTCCTCTAGGAGGCCGGGATGGAAATCAGCATCTGGGTCTCCCTGGCCATCGCCGCCATCGTATTCCTGGTCACGTGGCTCAACGGCCCGCAGGTCGTGCTCGGGCTCAAGCGTTTCGAGCGCCGCTACCTCGAGCGCATCCACCGCGAGCTGGACTCGATCTACTCGCGCACGAGCCCGAAGCGCTTCTTCTATACGCACATGGCGGTGCTGACGGTCGTCTTCCTGCTCGTATCCATGAGCGTCGGCGTGTTCAACGGCCTGCTCTTCTCGATCCTGATCGGGATGATCCCCTGGGCGATGCTGTCGCGGGCCAAGCGCCAGCGGACGGCGCGTTTCGAAGAGATGCTGCCGGACTCGCTGATCTCGCTGTCCAACTCGCTGAGGGCCGGGCTCACGCTGCCCCAGGCCATGTCGATCCTCGTGGACAACATCGGCGCGCCGATCAACGAGGAGTTCGGCCTGCTGCTCAAGGAGCACCGGCTCGGGCTCACGCTCGACGAGTCCATGAACAACATGGGCGAGCGGGTGCGGAGCAAGAACCTCGACCTCGTCATCACGTCGATCCAGGTCGCGCGCGTGGCGGGCGGCAACCTGCCCCAGGTGTTCGAGGACACGGCGACGGCCATCCGCGAGATCACGAGGCTCGAGTCGAAGATCTCGACCATGACGGCCCAGGGGAAGATGCAGGCCTGGGTGCTCGGGGGTCTGCCCGTGGGCATGGGCGCCATCATCTACAAGGTCGACCCCACCATGATCGCCCCCCTGTGGGAGGAGCCGATCGGCTGGATCATCCTCTTCTTCATCACGCTGATGGAGATCGTCGGCATCTTCATGATCCGCAAGATCGTCGCCGTCGACGTTTAGGCCCGCCTCCGCATGTCCAGCAACCTCATCCTGCTCTTCGCGCTCCTGCTGGTGATCGCGTCGGCGTTCCTCTTCGGAATGGGGTTCATCCCGGACGACACCTACAAGGGGCCGGTGCCCGAGCGTGGGTTCCTGCTGAACAAGCGTCGGCAGCTGCTCGCGAGCTCGCCGCTGTATCGGCTGCTCAACAAGGTGCTGCTGATCTTCGCGTACTGGTGCGAGAAGATCCCCCTGGGGGCGCTGCGGACCGGCCTCGGAAACCGACTCGCTCGGTCGGGCCATATCGGCGGGTTCACGGCGGACGAGTTCCTGGCCTTCTGCTGCGTCTCGGCGCTCGGCTTCTTCGGCCTCGCGTTCTTCTTCAATACCTCCGTCACCGGCGCGCCCCGGGTGCCCTTGTGCATGATGGCGGGAATCTTCGGCTTCTATTTTCCGTTGATGTACCTGGACGAGCAGGTGATGACTCGACTCACGCGCATCAATCGGGATCTGCCCTACCTCCTGGACGTGCTCGCGCTGTCCGTGGGGGCGGGGCTGGACTTCAACTCGAGCCTCGAGCGGGTGGTGGTCAAGGACACCACGGAGAGCCCGCTGATCGACGAGATGCGCTACGTCCTGCAGGAAGTGAAGATGGGCACGACGCGCCGCGAAGCGCTCATCAACCTCAAGGATCGGGTGCCGTCGGACTACATCACGGGTCTGGTATCTTCGGTGGTGCAGGCGGAGCAGATGGGCACGCCTCTCACCAACATCCTCCGGATCCAGGCGGCGGCCATTCGGCTGAAACGCTCGCAGCGGGCGGAGAAGTTGGCGGGAGAGGCCCCGGTCAAGATGATCATGCCCCTCCTGTTCATCGTGGGCGCGGTGATGCTGACCCTGTTCGGGGCCATCATCATCCGCGCCGTCAAGGGAGAGCTCTTCTAGGCCGATGGCAGCGTCGCGGTTCGAAGTCGAGGTCCTGGCGGGGACGAACGTCGGGCAGACGTTCGACTTCTCGGACGAGACCGTCGTGGTCGGCCGAGCGGCGCACTGCGCCCTCCAGCTGAACAGCCCCCACGTCTCCCGGCAGCAGTGCGAGCTGTCGTGGCAGGGCGACCAGCTGGTGCTCGAGAACCTCGGCACCGTCAACGTTACGTACCTGAACGACCGGCCGATCGAGCGTGTGTACGTGCAGGACGGCGACCTCATCACCTTCTGCGACGTCGCCTTGCGGGTGCGCATGCCCCGACGCGGCGAGCCCACGGCGGATCCGGACCGCACGGTCGTCTTCTCCGGGGATCCCAAGCCCCCGAACATGGGACCCGAGACGACCGTCCCCCCCGGTCCGTCGGGGCCCCCTCGTCCTCCCGGGCCTCCGCCCCAGCGGCCTCCGCCCGCCGCCGCCGGCGCCCCGGACTACAGCCGCTCCACCGCGCAGTACCAGGCCCACCCGGGCGGCCCGCCGGGCGTCCCCCAGCCCCCTCCGGCCCACCTGGGTCGGCCGCCCGGGCCGCCGCCGGGGATGCCCCAGCAGCCGCCCCCGAGCCCCCCGTACCCGAGCCCCGGGATGTCCAGCGGTCAGCTCCCCGCGGCGTCGCGCCCGCCGGGGATGCCCCAGCAGCCGAGCATGGCCCCGCCGATGCAGCGACCTCCGGGCATGCCGGGAGCGCCCCCGGGCATGCCGGGACCGCCCCCGGGGATGCCGCGTCCCCCGCCGGGGATGCCGGGCGCGCCTCCGGGCATGCCGGGCGGCGCGATGCGCGGCCCGGCCGGACCGCCGGGTGGAGGAGCCGCGGGCGGGCCGGTGGAGTCCGCGCGCAAGAAGAAGCGGAAGCCGCCGAACGCGCAGATGATCCGGAACGTGGCGATCGTCGTGATCGCCGTGAGCGTGCTGCTCATCGTGGTCACGCTGGTGCAGCGCAGCGGCAGCACGACCACGACCAAGGCGGCCCCCGTGGCGGCGAAGCAAGCGGGCCCCGAGAACCCGGCGGAGGCGCTGCCGGTGGTCGAGCGCGGCCCGCGCACGGACGAGGAGATCCTCGCCGAAGCGGACCGCCTCTACCGCGTCGCCAAGAAGTTCCACGAGGAGTACCTCGTCTCCGACGAACGCCTGTGGGAGGCCTTCTCCCGCTACCAGCGCACCAAGGCGCTGCTGCTCCTGGTCGACCAGGGCAAGTGGCCGGCCTTCGCCCGGGAGATCCAGCCCCGGGTCGACGAGGTCTCGGCCATGCTCGACGCCGAGTACCGCAAGGCCCGCATCAACTACGTGCGGGACAAGGACGCAGGCAACTACGAAGCCGGGATCCGCGAGATGGAGCGCCTCCTGCGGATGTTCCCGGACAAGAACGACACCCGACATCAGTTCGGCCGCGAGAAGAAGCGGCAGCTCCGGAACATGATGAAGGGCAAGAAGAAGAAGTCGTTCCTCTAAGCCATGTCCGCCACCCTCGAAACCGTCTTCGCGCAAACCCTCGGGCTTTACTTGAAGCCTGTGCAGGAACTGCTTGATGATCCGAAGGTTTCGGAGGTCATGATCAACGGGCCATTCGAGGTGTTCGCTGAGGTCGGCGGGCGGCTCGAGAAGACGGAGTGCGTCTTCGAGCACGAGGACCATCTGCACGCCCTTGCCAAGAACATCGCCCAGTACGTCGGTCGCCAGCTGAACTGGGAGAACCCGCTCCTGGACGCGCGGCTGCCCGGTGGGTCGCGCGTGCACATCACGCTGCCCCCGATCGCCCGCAAGGGGATCTGCATCGCGATCCGCAAGTTCTTCCGCGAGGCCCTGACGGTCGATCGACTCATCGGGTTCGGGTCCGTGACGCAGACGCTCGCCGACTTCCTCGACGCGTGCGTGAAGACCGAGATGAACATCGTCGTCTCGGGCGGCACGGGCTCGGGCAAGACGTCGCTGCTCAACGTGCTGTCGTCGATGATCCCCGAAGAGCAGCGCATCGTCGTCATCGAGGACAGCACCGAGTTGCAGCTCCAGAAGCCGCACCTGCTGTACTACGAGACGCGCCCGCCGGACCGCCAGGGGCGCGGCGAGGTGACGATGCGGCAGCTCTTCCGCTCGGCGATGCGGATGCGACCCGACCGCGTGGTCATCGGGGAGGTCCGCGGCGGCGAAGCCATCGACATGATCCAGGCGATGACCTCCGGCCACAAAGGGTCGATGTCCACCACTCACGCCTCGACCCCGCGGGAGACGCTCGCGCGGCTCGAGACCCTCGCGCTGATGGGCGACGTGGACATGCCCCTGTGGGCGCTGCGCTCCCAGATCGCCATGGCGCTCGACCTGATCGTCCAGGTCGCCCGGTTCCCCGACGGCTCCCGGAAGGTGGCCTACGTGAGCGAGGTCCTGGACCTCAGCGACGACGGGAAGTACCAGCTGCGCGACCTCTTCGTCTTCAAGTCGTCGGGGAAGGACAAGGACGGCAAGGTGCAGGGCACCCTCGAGCCCACGGGCCTCCTCCCCACGTTCAGCGAGCAGATCACCATCCAGGGGCTCCGCATCCCCAAGGACATGATCGACGCCGCCCGGGCCCGCAAGGCGGAGCGCGACCGGCGTCGGGCGGGCAAAGACGGCGGCGGGGCCCGCGGTTGAACCCCCGGCGCGCCCCGCTCCTCGGGATGCTGCTCGCCGCCCTCGTCGTCCCCGCCGCCGCGGCCGCCCAGGCCGACGACCCCACCGCCGACCAGGGCTACGAGTACTTCCTCCGAGTGGGCAAGCTCAACCTCGACTACTCGCGCTACGAAGCGGCCGCGGACGCCTTCCGATCGGCCTGCCGCGCCCCGGAGGGGGTCGAGAACTTCGAGTGCTACCGCCTGTGGGCCACGGCCGCCGAGAAGGCGTATCGGATCGACGAAGCGCTGCTCGCCTGGGACGGGGCCGAGGCGGTCGCCGAGCAGGGGAACACACTGGCCCGGGACGAGGCGGGCCGCATCCGCGCCACCTACGGCGAGGTGGTGCTGCACGCTCCCTGGGGCCGCACCTTCCCGAGCCTGCCCTTCGACCTGGTGTTCGAGGGCCTGTTGCTCGATCCGGAGCTGAAGGAATACCTCGAACGAGTCACATCACGTCTCGCCGGCAAAGGCCTCGAAAAGAAGGAGCTTTTCCTTCCCGGCGGGACCTATCGCATCGGCGACATGACCTTCATCTCGGCGGCTGGAGAGCGCGTCGAGCTGTTGCTGCCCGAGCGCCTCGTCCCGTATCGGTCGGCGGGGGTGGGTGCGCCGGACGGCGCGCGCGCGGTCGCCGGCCCCGGAGGCATCGGCGTGGCCTTCGAGCCGGGCGCGTTCGTCGCGGCCGCGGCCGCGGTGGGCACGACGCCCGTGGCGCTGGGGCTGCAGGTGCGCGCGGGTCTGCGGCGGGGTCCGGTGCGGATCGAGGGGCGGCTCCGGGCGGGCGTGGTGCCCACGTCCACGAACGCCGACCCCCCGCCCCCGGGCGACGAGCGCTCCGGGGCGGCCGTGTACGTGCTCGGTCAGGCCGACGTCGGCCTGGATCTGCAGCCCGCGGCGTCCTGGCTGATCACGCCCCACGTCGGCGGCGTGGGGGGATCGCTCGGCTCGATGGTCGTCGCCTGCCAGGCCGACGCGGGCGGGATCCGCTGGTCCGGCGAGTGCCGTCTGCCCGCGGCCGCGGGGGGCGTGCAGGTGGGGGTCGACCTCACCCGCTTCCTGGGGGCATCGCGGAGCGCGGCGCGGGCCGAGCTGCGGGCCGGGGTCCGCGTGGACGTCCTGCGCGCCGGGATCGTCGCGTCGCCCGGCGACGTCGTCGGCGAGATGTCGCTGCACGAGTCGGCGGTGGCGGGATTCGCGGTGGTCGCGCCGGGAGGGGAGATCGGTGTCACGGTCCGCTTCTAGGCTCGCCGGCCTCGCCGTCGTCGCCCTGCTGCTCGGGGCGCCGCCGTCGATCGCGGGGGCGGACGACTCGGCCCTCGAGAGCTCGTTTCGGCACCGCATGGTCCAGGGGCGCTTCCTCCTGGACGCGGGCAAGAAGGCCGACGCCTTGCGCCAGTTCGAGGCCGCGGCCGAGATGTCCGAGGGTCGCCGCGACGTCGAGGTCCACACCCTCCTGGCGCGGGTCCGGCTCGACCTCGGCCGGATCGCGGACGCCGTCGACGCCGTGCGCACCGCTCGGGTGCTCGCGGGCAGCGAGGCGGGCGCGGAGCTCCTCGAGCTCCACGAGTTCCTGACCACCCGCTTCGGCAAGGTGCTGGTGATCGGCGGAGGCACGCCGGGCGCGCAGCTGCCGGAGCCGATCCACGCGATCCTCGACCCCGAGCTGAAGCGCCTCTTCGCCGTCGCCCTGGAGCGCTTCGAGCACCTCGACGAGGGCGGCTCGACGTCGATCTACCTGCCGATCGGGAGCTACCGAGTGGGCTCGCACATCGTGAGCGTGGCCGCTCGAAAGACGGTTCGGATGGACGTCCGGCCGGGCGTCGGCGCCGCGGGCGGGGGCGTCTACGGCGAGCGCGCCGAGCCCGACGGCGCGAGCGCATCTCCGGCGGTCGCCCCCGTGTCGGGCCGGGTGGGCGCCCTGCTGAGGTTCGGGGGGCTGGGCTTCGTGCAGCAGGGGACCGGCGGGGGCGGGGCGTCGGTGCTCGCGGGGGTCGAGGGCGCGATCGAGGTGCCGGGGTCCGCGATCACGCTGCGGGCCGCGGCCGACGTGGGCCTGCATCCGGTGGAGAGGGTGGACTCGCCGGACGGCACCGCGCCCGCGCTCGGGATCCTGCCCACGGCGAACCTGGCCCTCGGCGCCCGCGTGAACCTCCCGGGCGGCTCCGCCTGGCTCCTGCCCGGGATCGCCGGGGTCGTGGGGTACGGGACCCCGCTGGTGGCGACCCTGCCCGAGGGGTACGAGGGGCCCGTGCACTACCTCACCTACGGCGGGGACCTCGAGCTGCGGGTCCGCTTCGCGCCTCGGGACGGGGGCCCCGTCCACCCCGAGATCGCCGCCCGGTTCTTCTACCGCGAGGTCCTCCCCATGGGCGGGCTCGGCGACGTCCGACCCCACGCCGCCCTGGGCGGGGGGCTCGCGTTCGCGCTGTGGATCGCCCCGTGAGGCGCGTGGTCCTGCTGCCGGCGTTGCTGCTCGTCGGCTGCACCGCCTTCTATCCGGATGGGCAGATGGACGTCGACGGCGACGGTCACACCCCCGAGGAGGGCGACTGCGACGATCGGGAGCCCGCGGTGTCGCCCGACGCCGTGGAGGTCTGCGACGGCGTCGACAACGACTGCGACGGAGCGACCGACGGCGACGACCTCGGCGACCAGGACGGCGACGGCTTCGACGCGTGCGCGGAGTGCGACGACACGCGGGCGTCCGTGTCGCCCGACGCGACCGAGCTGTGCGACGGGCTGGACACCGACTGCGATGGCGTGCTGCCCGCCGACGAAGAGGACGGCGACGCGGACGAGGACCTCCCCTGCGAGGGGGACTGCGCCGACGACGACCCCACCCGCGGTCCTTCCCGAGACGAGGTGTGCGACGGGATCGACACCGACTGCGACGGGCTGCTGCCCGACGCGGATCCCGACATCGAGGACGCCGACCAGGACGGAGACAACGTCTGCACCGACTGCGATGACGCCGATCCTCTGCGCGGCCCGTCGCTCGCCGAGGTGTGCGACGGCGTGGACAACGACTGCTTCGGCGGCGTGCCCCCGGGCGAGATCGACGTCGACGGGGATACGTACGCCCCCTGCGACGGCGACTGCGACGAGACCGATCCCGACCGATCCCCCGGGCAGATCGAGGTCTGCAACGGCGTCGACGACGCGTGCGGGGGGAGCGTGCCCCTGGACGAGCAGGACCCGGACTCGGACACCTGGGCCGCGTGCGAGGGCGACTGTCGGCCCCTGGACCCCGGCATCCATCCCGGCGCGGTCGAGACGTGCGACGGCGAAGACGACGACTGCGACGGTCTCGTGGACGAGCCCGATCCCGCGGGCCTGCCCGCGTACGTCGGGCTGGCTCGCGCCGACGGAGCGCTGGACCTGCACGAAGCGGCGGCGGGGGTCCTGCTCCCGGCCGTAGCCGCGGGGGGGGCGACGACCGCGGCCACGTTCCCGGTGGGCGCCGCCGACCTGGACGGCGACGGAGTCGTGGAGTTCCTGCGCGCCGAGCTGGACCTCGCCGACGCGACCGTGGACGGCGTGGATCGCGTCGGGCCCGCGTGCGGGGGCGGGTTCGGGGCGTCCCCGATCCCGGGCGTCGTCCTCCCGGACGACCGCCGCATCGAGGCCCTGGGCGATCTCGATGGCGACGGATCGCCGGACATCGTGGCCATCCGTCACGACGCGGGTGGCCGGGGCGCCGTCTTCACCCAGCTGAACGACGGGCTCGGGAGCTTCGCCGCGCCCGCAGCGGCCGGGCAGCTGGTCTCGCCCACCCTGGGGGCCGGCACCTGGACGGTCCCCGCCGCCCTCGTGGACCTCGACGGGGACACGCTCGTCGACCTGCTCGAGTGCGGAGACGCCGAGCACCGGACCTGCCGGATCCACGCCGGGTTCGGCGACGGCACGTTCGCGGCCCCGAGCGCGCCGTTCCTGCTCGCCTCCGAGGTGTCGGGGCTGGCGGTCGGCGACGTGGACGGAGATCAGGTCGCCGACGTCGTCTACGGCCTGTCCGCGGGGGGCGACCCGGGCGCCGTGTTCGTCGCCGCGGGGGACGGCGCCGGGGGGTTCGGTGCGGCGACCGAGGTGTTCGACGTGGAGGCGACCGAGGTGGGGCCTGCGGCGGGGCGGGGCTGGCTGCGCCTGTCGGACGTGGACGGCGACCTCGCCCTCGACCTGGTCGTCCTGTGGGACCTCGGGGTCGACTCGGCGGACCGCGCGGTCGCCCTGGCGGTCGGCGACGGGAGCGGCCTGTTCACGCTCGGAGCGTCCCTCCTGCACACGTCTGCGTCGCTCGATCCGGCCGGCCCCGACGCCGTCGGGGCGGCTGGTCCCTGAGCCGAGTTGTCATCGGGTGGTCTCCCGCGGGATAATCGTCTTGTGAGGAGCGCCCCGTCCCACGATCACACCACCCTCGAGGAGCAGCTCGGGCATCGCTTCGCCGACCCGGCGATCCTCGAGCGGGCGCTCACCCACCGCTCCTGGAAGGAAGAGCACGCCGACGCCGCCTCCGACAACCAGCGGCTGGAGTTCCTCGGAGACGCGGTCCTCGGGCTCGTGGTGGCGGAGGAGCTCTGGGCGGGACTCGACCTGGACGAGGGCGGCCTTTCGGAGCTGCGCGCCAGCCTCGTGTCGGAGCCGGCCCTGCACGCCCGCGCCTTGGAGCTGGGGCTGTCCGCGCACCTGCGAATGGGCCGCGGGGCGGGCCGCCGGGGCGACGCGGATCGGCCGTCGACCCTCGCCGACGCCTACGAGGCCGTGCTCGCCGCGGTCTACCTCGACGGCGGCATCGAGGCTGCGCGCTCGGCGGTGCAGGCGTGGCTGCCCGCCGCCATCGAAGAGGCCCGCGCTCGTCCGCCCGGGAAGCACCAGGCCGCGGTGCGGCACCCGAAGAGTCGGCTCCAGGAGTGGCTGCAGCGGCGCGGAATGGGGACGCCGGAGTACCCCGTGGTGGACCAGGACGGCCCGAACCACGACGCGACCTGGAGCGTGGAGGTCCGGCTCGTCGACGGCACCGTGCTCGGGGCGGGGCAGGGGACCAGCAAGCGCGAAGCCGAGACGCGGGCCGCCGAGGTCGCGCTCGCCGCCCTCGAAGCGGAGGAGGGCGCGTGACTCGACCGCTGATCGCGCCCGTCCTGCTCCCCCACGGCTACTGCGCGCCGGGGTGCCCCTACTGCCCGGACCGCGGGCAGGCCTTCCCCATCCCCGGGCCCCTCGAGGTGGCGGAAGCGGTCGATCGGGCGCGGCGTCGGGCCGAGGGCCGGTCCATCGAGCTGGCGTTCTACGGCGGAGATCTGTGGTCGCTCCCGCGGGGGCCGCGGGCGGCTCTCCTCGCGGCCGCCGACGTCCAGGTCCGGCGTGGGCTCGCGCAGTCGGTGAGAGTGACCCTGTCGCCGATCTCGGCGCTTCGGGCGCCCCTGGGAGACCTGCGGGCGCGCGGCGTGCGGGCGGTGGAGGTCCCCGTCCTCACCTTCGATCCCGGGGTTCTCCGCAGGCTCGCCGCGCGGCGCCGTCCCGACGCCGGACGCGCCGCCCTGGCTCGACTGCGCAGCGCGGGGATGCGGACGATCGCGCACCTGGCCCCCGGTCTGCCGGGGTCGAGTCATCGCACCGCGGTGACGTCCGCCGAGCTGCTCGCGCGCATCCGCCCCGACGCCGTCCGCGTCCTGCCCGCCCTGGCCCTGGAGGGCACGTGGGGAGCGACGCACGTCGAAGCGGGCCTGTGGAGCCCCATGTCGGTGGAGGAGGCCGTCGCGACCTGCCGCCACGTCGTGCGCAGGCTGCGGGACGCCGGCTGCGAGGTGATTCGGGTGGGACTGCAGCCCGCCGTCGACCTCCAGGAGGCCCCCGACGTCCTCGCCGGGCCCTTCGACCCGGCGATGCGCCAGCGCGTGGAAGCCGAGCTCCTGCGCGCGGCCGCGACCGAGGCGCTCCGGGCCGCCTTCGTCTTCCCCCTGCGGGAGTTCACGTTCGTGGTGCACCCCCGCGAGGAGGCGTACCTCCGAGGCCACGAGAACGCTGCGTTGCGCCGGCTCAAGGAGCAGTTCCGCCTCGACCGATTGGTGGTCCGGACGTCGCCGGAGGTCGCGCCGGGTCGCCCGATCGTCCTCCAGGGCGAGGCGGGTCCCGATCAGGTGCAGCGCGCGGTGGGGGCGCGCCGAGCCTCCTGAGCCGTGCCGCGGCGCCTTTGGCCACGACGAGGCTTGCGGGCGCCGTGTCCGCCGGGGTATGGACGCCCCCCGCATGTCCACGCCCTCCCACCGCACCGGCTACGTCGCCCTCATCGGGCGCCCCAACGTCGGCAAGTCCACGCTGCTGAACGCGCTGCTCGGCCAGAAGCTGAGCATCGTATCCGCGCGGCCGCAGACGACGCGCAACCGCGTCCTGGGCATCTGGAACGACGCGTCGACCCAGATCGTGTTCCTGGACACGCCCGGCATCCACGTCCCCCACTCGCTCCTCAACCGCAAGATGGTGGACGCGGCGGTCGCGACCCTGAAGGACGTGGACCTCGTGGTGTGGCTGCTCGACGCCCGCAAGGAGGTCGATCCCAGCCGCGCGGCGCAGGTCGTGAACGCGGTGCGGCGGGCCGGTGTTCCGGTGATCCTGGCCCCGAACAAGATCGACGCCATCGACAAGGCCGACGTGCTCCCGCTCATCGCCGCCTGGACGACGCCGCCGACCGAAGAAGACGGCGTCGTGCCCCCGGACTTCCTCTCCGTGGTCCCCATCAGCGCCCTCAAGGGCCACGGCGTGGACGGGCTGCTCGGCGAGATCCGCGCGCGCCTGCCGGAGAGCCCGCCGCTGTTCCCCAAGGACCAGCTCACGGATCGCACCGAGCGCTTCGTCGTCAGTGAGATCGTGCGCGAGAAGCTGTTCCACTACCTCGACCGCGAGCTGCCGTACTCGGTGGCCGTCGAGATCGAGGAGTTCCAGGACGACACCGACGCGGGCGGCATGGTCCGCATCCTCGGACGCATCTGGGTGGAGCGCGGGGGCCAGAAGGCGATCGTCATCGGCAAGGGCGGGTCGATGATCAAGCGCGTGGGGACGGCGTCGCGCAAGGACGTGGAGCGGCTGCTCGGCTGCAAGGTCTTCCTGAAGCTCACCGTGGGGGTCAAGGAGGGCTGGACCACCCACCGGAGACAGGTCGAGGACCTCGGCAAGTTCGGGGGCGGATCGTGAGCCGTCGTCCGCTCGTCACCCTCGTGGGCAGGCCCAACGTGGGCAAGTCCAGCCTCTTCAACCGCCTCCTGGGGCGGAAGAAGGCGCTGGTGCAGGACACGCCGGGCGTCACGCGGGACCGGAACTACGCGATCGCGCGGCTCGAAGACCGCGAGATCCTGCTGTGCGACACCGGCGGCTTCGAGGACGAAGGCGGGATCGCGGGCGAGCTCATGGCGGGGCTGATCCGGGACCAGGCGCTCGTCGCGATGAAGGAGTCGGACGTCCTGGTCTTCGTCATGGACATCCGCGCCGGGCTGACGTCGGGCGACGAGTACATCGCGGGGCTCCTGCGCACCTCCAGCAAGCCGGTGCTGTGGGCCCTGAACAAGGCCGATCACCGCTCCACTCACGATCAGGTCTACGACTTCTACCGCCTCGCCGCCCCCGAGCTGCTGCTCGTATCCGCGGAGCACGGCGCCGGCCTCGACGAGCTCGAGGAGGCGATCGCCGCCGCCCTCCCGCCGGCGGAGGAGGGGGAGGGGACCGACCCGGACGACGACCTCGCCCGCGTTCAGGACTGGCACGCCAAGCGAGCCCGGCCCCGGCGAGGCCGGAAGGACGCGGCGGAGCGGCGGGAGGACAAGAAGCGCCGGGATACGGCCGGACGTCTGCAGTTCCTCGGGGACGACATGCCCGCGCAGGCGACGACCGCCGCGGGCCCGCAGCCCCGCGAGTGGGACGGCGCCGAGCCCGAGGCCGAGGAGTACGGCGGGCTGGTGCCCGGCTTCAGCGTCGACGACGACGGGGTCGAGATCGTCCAGATGGGCGCGACGGGCTGGGACGAGGCCCCCCTCGGCACCTGGGACGGAGACGGGGAGCCGATCGAGCCCCCGCCCGAGGAGTACGAGGCGGCCGAGGACGCGGGCTTCGTGCCCCGCGTGGCGCTGCTCGGGCGCCCCAACGTGGGCAAGTCGACCCTGGTGAACCGGCTGCTCGGCTACCAGCGGTCGATCACGTCGCCGGTCGCCGGGACCACGCACGACATCGTCGACAGCTACATCGAGCGGGACGGTCGCGGGTGGGTGCTGATCGACACGGCGGGGATCCGGCGCAAGTCGCGGGTCCACGAGCGGCTCGAGAAGCTGACGGTGGGTCGCGCGATCCGCGTCATCGAGGCGGCTCACATCTGCTTGCTGTTGGTCGACGGCGAGGAGGGCGTGACCGAGCAGGAGGCGAAGATCGGGGCGCTCATCGCCGACCGGGGGCGGGCGCTCGTCATCGTCGTGAACAAGTGGGACCTCGCCGCCAAGGGCGACGGACCCCGCCGGGACTTCCTCGACCGCATGCGGCGGCGGTTCCCGCACCTGTCGTTCGCGGACTCGCTGTTCGTCTCGGCGCTGACGGGGAAGGGGACTCACCGCATCTGGAAGGTCCTCGACCGCGCGAACGCGAGCCACCGGCTCACGGTGCGCACGTCGCCGTTCAACCGCTGGCTGCACGCTCTGGTCGACGCCACGCCCCCGCCGATGGAACATCACCACCCCATCCGGTTCTATTACGGCGTGCAGACCGGAATCCGACCGCCGACGTTCACTATCTTCTGCAGCAAACCGACCGCCTTGAAGCCGCCGTACCGCCGGTTCTTGACGTCCCGGGCCCACGCGGAGTTCGGCGGCCCCGGCAGCCCGGTGCGACTGTTGTTCAAGGACCGCTCCGGGTCTTGACCGAGAGCCCCTGAACCGCTATCCATCGTCGGCTTCCCGAAGCAGGAGGAACACGTGACGGATCCCCAGACCGAGGGCGCGGCGCCCGCGGAGGCGCCCAAGACGCCCCGCAACCCTCGCGGCCATCGCCGCCCGGTCATCAAGCGCAAGGTGAAGCGCAAGGAGCGCGAGGAGGAGCTGCAGGCTCCCGACGAGTTCCAGGAGCGCGGCCGCCCGGTGGTGGACTGGGTGCTCGATCGGTGGCGCATCATCGCCGGAGCCGTGGGCGTGATCCTGCTCGGTCTCGCCATCGTCGCGCTCGTGAACCGCGCCTCGGACAATCGCGCCGAGGCGGCGGCGGGGGCGCTCTCCGAGGCGCTGCTCGAGCTGCCCGATGTCACCGGCTTCGACGCGGACCTCTCCGAGAAGAAGGACGAAGTGGACAAGGCGCTCGTCGCGCTCGACGCGATGATCGCGAAGCACGACGGCACGGCCCAGGCCCACCAGGCCCGCATCGAGGCGGGGAACGCCGCGTACCGCACCGGCGACTACGAGAAGGCGCTGGCCTACTACGATGCCGCGAAGGACGCGAAGGGTCTGAGCGGCCGGCTGGCCGGGACCGGCGCGGGCTATTCGCTGGAGGCGCTGGAGCGGTTCGACGAAGCCGCGACGCGGTTCGAAACGGTCCGCAGCACGGCCGAAGGCAACGCCAAGGAGCAGGCCGCGATCGACCTGGGCCGCGTGTACGCAGCCAAGGGCGACACGGCGAAGGCGGCCGAGGTGTACGCCGCGTTCGAGGCCGAGTTCCCCGACTCGCCGCGGCTGGCGGACGTGCAGGCCAAGGCCGCCGCGCTCACGCCCGCCCCCTGAGATCCTCGCACCGTGAGCCCCGTGAGTGACGTACGTCGCCGCCGCGCGACGCTCGTGAGCGGCGCGATCCCGGCGCTCGCCGCGCTGGTAGCGCTGGGTACGTCGTCCTGCGCCGCCCGCGACGCGAGCCGGGAGCCGATGCTCACGAACCCACCCCGAATGGACGCCTGGTACGGCGGCGCCGAGGCGCCGGACGATCGGTCGTGGCTCGAGCGCAAGTACGACGGCCAGGCCCGGCCCCCGTTCCACGCGGACTGGGAGTGGGCGCTGCCGGACACGGGGCTGTGGGAGATCAGCCGACTCGAGCTGTGCGACCCGGTGGTCCACGACGGCGCGGTGTACGTGGGGAGCTCGCGCAAGGCGGGCCTGTTCGTGCTCGAGCAGGAGAACGGCCGACTCCTGCGCACCCACCCGACGGAGGGGCCGGTCCAGTCGCCGCCGGTGCGTCTGCCCGACGGCTGGCTGCTGGTCGACAGCTTCGGCATCCTCGAGCGGCTCGACGACGATCTGAACGTCGTCTGGAGCTACCGCAGCGGCGGGGCGGTGTTCCGATCGCCCCGGGTTGCGGGCGACCAGGTGCTGATCAGCCTGTCGGGCGATACGATCGTGTCCGTGGGGCTGGCGGACGGCTCCTGGCGCTGGAGTCACAAACGTGAGGTGCGTCGAGGGTCCCAGGAGCTCGCGATCCTCGGGGGTCCGCGAGCTGCGCACGGGGCGGGCCTGATCTTCGCGGGCTTCTCGGACGGCTGGGTGGCGGCGTTGGACCCGGCGACGGGCAAGGAGCGCTGGGCCCAGTCGGTCGGCGCGGGCAAGTTCCCGGACATCCAAGCGGATCTCCTCGTGGACGGGGACGCGGTCCTCGTGAGCGCCTTCAGCGGCCCCACGGTGGCGCTGGACGCGGAGACGGGGAGCGAGCGCTGGCGCAACGAGGACGTCGGGGCGGCGTGGCCGATGACGCTCTCGGACGGCTCGCTGATCGTCTCGGACAGCCGCGGCAACGTGCACTCGGTGAGCGCATCGTCGGGGGTGACGGAGTGGACCTGGGCGCTGCCGGATACGCCGCTGCTGGCGCTGTTCCGCGCCGACCAGGTGCCCGACGACGTCCAAGACATCTCCACCTTGGACGGCGCCGCCCGCGCGGCGAAGCAAGCCGACCGGCGCGCCCGGGAGGCCGAGATGGCGGCGGCCGCGGGCGACGAGCCGCGCGCCAAGGGGCCGGGCCCGAAGCCGAACGGCCAGGTCGGCCGTCCGGTGCGCGCGGGCATGCACGTGCTCGTCGGCGACGTGAACGGAACGCTCTACGCGTTGGATCGCTACGAAGGCACGGAGGTCTGGCGGTGGCGACCGCTCGACGGGACCAGCCCGGCCGGCGTCGCGGCCGCGCCCGCGGTCGTCGGTCGACAGATCATCTTCCCGACGGCGGGCGGTCGACTGGTCTCCCTGCGAGGCTCCACGGCGCTGACGGTCGACCTGAGCGAGACCCCCGGCGAGCGCCCCGACCGGCGAGGCGACTGGTAGGGCCGAGCCCCCCGAGCCGAGAACGGATTCTCAACCCAGCCCGCTGGGCCGGGCCGAGCCCCTCCGCATGAGAACGGATTCTCAACCCAGCCCGCTGGGCCGGGCCGAGCCCCTCCGCATGAGAACGGATTCTCAGCCTGATATCGAGATCCAGGACTCCGGAACAGGGGTAGGCGACCGTGCGATGCATGTCGCTTACCCCCCAGCATCACAGCCCTTGAGATCCGATAAGGTATATTATGTTAACTCGCAACTCAATCAGCGCAGGCGTGCGGTGAGCTCGCGAACGCAGCGGCGGCTTCGCGGGTGTAGGTCTCGAACGGGCCTTCGCCGGAGACGAGGACGACGTCCCCCCGGCATTTGAGCCAGTGCGCGCTCCCGGATCCCTTGTCGAGCTCCGAATCGCCCTGTTTCAGCCAGCCGAACCGCACCCACGGGACGGGACCGTGCGGCGTATCGAGATCGCCGTGCTTGCGGACCTGTACGAGGTCGTAGCCGAGGAGCTCGAGGGGGTGCGTGGCCTCGGCGAAGTCCTCGCCCGCGAACGCTCGCTCGAACTCTTCGACGGGCGCCGCGGCGGGCGGACGGGCGCGGACGATCGAGAGGCGCTGCGGACTCTTCGGGCTGTCGATGACCGCGATCTGCAGGCTGCCCAGGTCGTACGCGAGTCGGACCGACCAGCCCTCGAGCGCCGCCGCCGGGAAGATCGTGGCCGCGACGGCTTCCTTCGACGCCGCCGTGGCGGGCGTCGGCGACGGGTCCGCGGGGCTGGAGTCTGCGGGCGTGGACTCGTCGATCGGCGCAGGCTCGCTCGACTCGAGCGCCGGCGGAGACGGATCCCCGGGTGTCGGCTCCGGTGCGGGGTCTGCGGCGGGCGGCCCGGAACAGGCGACGGCGAGGACGATGGGCAGCGCGATGCGGTGGTTCACGGGCCTCCCAAGCGAAGACGGCCCCGACAGGTTGCCGGAGCCGTCTCGTGAATGGTGGAGGATAGGGGGATCGAACCCCTGACCTCAGCGATGCGAACGCTGCGCTCTCCCAGCTGAGCTAATCCCCCGTGCGTCGTTGCGTCGGGGCCCTCGTGCGGGCCGCAGATTTATAGAGACGCGGCCTCACACTGTCAACGGGTCGGTGTGACCGTCACCGTGATCGTCGTGTCGCCGATGCCGATCACGTCGCCGGACTTGATCGGGGCGCTGCTCACCGTGTCGCCGTTCAGCTGCGTGCCGCTGGGGCTCCCGAGGTCGACGAGCAACAGCGTCCCCGCGTGGAGCTGCACCGAGCAATGCAGGTCGGCCACCTTCGCGTCCCGGACGTTCAAGACCGCGCCTTCGCCCTTGCCGATGGTCACCGCCTCCTTGCGCAGCTCGACCGTCTTCACCTCGCCGCCCGCGATGCTCACCGCGAAGGCGACCACGGGGACGCCCGGCTTGCCGGGGATGGGCGGCTTCTTCAGGACGGGCCTCTTGGCGGGCTTCGCCTCCTCGGCGGGCTCCGCCTTCGGCGCAGGCGCGGCCGCCTCCGTCTGTTCCTTCGCGGGC
>CAZEKB010000001.1:60638-179445 GCA_964512225.1 uncultured Rickettsiales bacterium
TTCGCCTCCTTCGCGGGCTTCGCCTCCTTCGCGGGCTTCGCCTCCTTCGCGGGCTTCGCCTCCTTCGCGGGCTCCTCGACGGCGGTGGTTCGGGCCGCGGGCTCCGGCAGGTAGACGCGTACGCCCCCGATCCCCTCGATGTCGATCCCGAAGGCGCTCCAGGCGTCCACCGCGGGCGCGATCTCGGCGAAGAACTCCAGCGGGAAGCCCTTCATCAGCACGGAGACGCCCACGGGGACCCGCACTCCCAGCAGCGGCGTGGCCGTGGGGACGGGCTCACCGTCGCGGTCGAGGACCGAAGTGAAGGCCACCCGCATGCGGAACCCGACCCCGACGTACAGGTGAGCCGAGACGCCGTTCGGAGCCCGGATGTGGGCCGGCCGTCCCGTCCAGCCGACGGCCAGCGAGAACGTGTTCACGAACGGGGTCGCGCCCAGGTCGAGGGCGAAGGCGTGGTCCGGGGTCGGCCAGGCCTGGAGCGTGAGCCCGGAGCGGTGCCCCAGCGTGAGGCCGAGGCCGACGGGTCCGCCCGCCCGGTAGTCGGAGATCGAGGATGTCGAGGTGGTGGTCGGAGGAGTCGACTCCCCTTCCCCACCCCCGGTGGCGGGGGCCGCCGCGAGCGCCAAGACCGTCGCGCCGGCCGCGACCAAGGATGAGAACATCGGTGAGGATCCTCTAGCGTGGAGATCGGGGGGCGCGCCTCAGCAGCGCGAGCAGCGGCAACAGGAGCAGCAGGGACCAGCCGGATTCGCCGGCCGCGAGCGACGCGGTGAGGGTCGGCCACGCGAAGGGGTGCGACGCGCCGCACGCCGAGCCGAGCGCGTCTCGTCGACGACCGTCGTCGTCGTCGATGAGGTCGGAGCCGGGCGGCTCGGTCTGGGCCCACCACTCGAGGTCGAGGGTGTAGGAGGACGGGTCCTCGTCGATGCGGGTGACGATGATCCAGGTCTCTTCGTAGGTCGTGCCGATGTCGAGGAGCTCGACGGTTTCCTCGCCCCACCGGTCGAGGTACATCTGCGTGGACACGACCGAGCGCCCGTCCGGGCTGCGCGCGAAGGCGACCAGCCAGTCCCGATCGTCCGCGCCCTCGAAGTGCACGCGGAGCTTCGTCCGCCCGTTCGCGTCCGTCGGATCGACCCGATAGAAGTGACTCCCGTACAGCCCCGCGCCCGAGACGTCGGCGAGGACGGTCGGCGGGGAGGGTACGTCGCGGGGGGGCACCCTCGCGTTCATGAAGACGGCGTGGTCGACGTAGTCCATCACGGCGGTCCTCGCCGTGAAATGCGCGAACTGCTCGGCGAAGTCGGTGCGGTCGTCGATGCCCTCCCAGAACTCCTCGAGCCGATCGGCGAGGTCGCCCCCGTTCGAGGTCGTCCACACGTGACGCGCCAAGTCGAGGCCTCCGGGGGCGTGTTCGGCGAGAAACGACACGAAGATGAAGAGCCCGTAGCGGTGCAGGAACGAGCTCTCGTCCGCGAGCGGGAGGTCCGTGGCGCTGGTGTAGGCGCCCAGGACCCAGGCGTAGGTGTTCCAGTCGGGCTCGACCAGGTCCTCCGACCACGTCGCCGACGCCTCCCAGTACCAGCGGTCCACGCCCCCCGACGCCGGTCCCCCCATCTGCACGGCGTGGAACAGCTCGTGCGTCGCGAGCTCCACGGACCCGGGATCGTCCCGCATGCTCGACATCACGACGTACGCGTGCTCGGAGCCGCTGCACATCGTGGTGTATCCGCCGTCGAAGCCGATCGACGGAGAGCCCCCGCCGCTGTTGCCGAAGTAGAACGGGATCTTCTGGTCCGGGTTGCCCGCCGGCTCGGGGTAGCCGGCGTCGAGGAACCGCCCTCGAACGACCTCGAGGGCGTCGAGGAGGTACTGGGCCGTGGCCTCGGGCAGGCTGACGGCGGGACCCCACTCCACGGAGAAGTGGTCGCTCTCGAGGGCGTTCGCGAGGCGGAGATCGCAGGACACGTTGCCCCGGGGAGCCGACGCTCCGGATCCGCCCTCCGCCCCGAAGGCGCCGGGCAGCAGGGCGTCGGCGCGGGCCCGCAGGCCGTCGTCCAGAGCCTCCCAGCCGGCCTGCACGGTCCGGACGTCCATCGTCCCGCAAGTCGGGTGGGGGGCGTCGCTCAGCCTCCCGATCCGGTCCAGGGCCTCCCCCGCCTGCACCGCGTCGTCGAATGTCTGCGCAGACGCGGGGCCGGCCGGGGCTGTGAGGGCGGCGATGGAAAGCAGCGCGGAGAGGCGAAAGCTCATTCGGGGACGTGGAAGCTATCACGCCCCCCCGGCGCGTCACGCGAGCTTGCGGTACACCCCCACCACCACGCCGATGATGTTGACGGCCTTGAAGTCCGACGCGTTCACGTAGATCGGGCTCATCGTGTTGTTCGCCGGCTGCAGGCGGATGCGATCGCCTTCCCGGTAGAACCGCTTCACCGTGGACTCCCCGTCCACCATGACGACCGCGATCTCGCCGTTGCGGACCGTCAGCTGCTTGCGGATGAAGAGGTAGTCGCCCGGGAGGATCCCGTCCAGGATCATCGACTCCCCGTTGACCCGCAGCGCGAACACCTTGCCGCCGCCGGGGACCATGCAGCTGTCGACGTGCAGGGTCTCCTCTCGGTGTTCGAACGCGAGCGCCGGGGCGCCTGCGTTCACGCGGCCGAAGACGGGGATCTCCACGAGCCCCTCGACGAGGGGGACGACCTGGTCTTCCACGAAGGTGCCGAACTCGGCCAGCGCCTTGTCCGTGAGGGCCATCGCGCGCGCGAGCGCCCCCTTGCCGCTTCGCCCCACGCGCGAGAGGTACCCCTTGCGCTCGAGCGCGCGGATGTGATCGCTGACGCCGTTCGTGGACTTGATGCCCATGGCGTCCCCGATCTCGCGATAGGACGGCAGCACTCCGTCCTCCGCCACGCGATCGTGGATGTACTCGAGGATGGTTCGTTGACGCGCCGACAGACCCTGCATTGCTCACCTCCGCCCGGGCGGCCGCGATCGCGGCTGCCCATTTGTTCAGTAATGAACGGATGTACAGTATTTGTCAAGCCCCCCCTTCGGGACGGCAGCCTCCGACCGCGGTGTTAGCATCGCGGACGCTCCTCCCACGCCCTTGGACGGAGAGACGATTGGCCCGCACCAGCCCCCCTCGCCGCTTCTCCGACGGCAGCTTCGGAGTCGTATTCACGCCCCTGACGCGGTTCCTGCTGTGGCTGTACGGCGGCGTGTGGCTCGCGCTCGTCCTCCTCACCAACTGGATGCCGGCGTCGTGGAGCCGCGTCCCGATCGCGACCGGTGAGTTCGGCGACGCGACCTACTTCAGCCTGTGGCAGCTGCTCCTGCTCTACCCGCCGGGAGACGGGGGCGTCGCCGGCCCGGGCTTCCACCTGTGGCAGCTCGTCACCGCGCACTTCGTGCACGCCCCCGGGGCCGTGATCTCGGTGGTGCTCAACCTGCTCATGCTCGTGTTCTTCGTGGGGCCCGTGGAGAACATGCTCGGCCGGCGGCGGTTCGGCGTCGTGTGGGTGGCGACCGCGGTCGGGGCGTCGCTCGGGGCGGTCCTGTTCGGCCTGGTGCAGGGGAGCGTCGTGCCCGGCTCCGGCATCGGCCCCGGGATCATCACGCTCGTGGTCGTCTTCTGCGCGCTGATGCCCGAGGCCACGATCAACCTCTTCTTCCTGCTTCCCCTCAAGGCGAAGTACATCGGCTGGTTCACGGCGGGCCTCACGGTCCTGTACGCCCTCGCCGCGCCCCAGTCCGGCGGCTACGAGGTGGGCGGCCTGGCCCTCGGCTACGCCGCGTGGCGCTGGGGCGACGACGTCTCCCCCCGTCGGATCCGCCTCAAGCTCAAGGCCCGGAAGATCCAGAAGAAGATCTCGAAGTTCGAGGTCATCGACGGCGGCGGAAGCGGCAAGGACGACCCGCCCATCTACCACTGAGCCCCTTGACCCCCCGACTGCGGGCCGCCGCCCTCGTCGCCGTGCTCGCGGTCATCCCCGTGAGCGCGGCCTACTACGCCCGCAGCGTCGACGCGACCGAGCTCGGCGTGGACGAGTGCCTCGACGGCGGCGATCTGTGCGTGGGAGAGCCGGTCGGGTGGGGCTTCGGTCGGATCCTCCGGGCCGACGGCGACGACGTGGTCATGACGCTGCGGGGCGGTCGCGAGGTCGCCCTGGTGGACTGGGACGACCGCCCGCACCTGCCGGTCGGCCTCGTGGTGTCGATCGCGGGCACCTACGAGGGCCACGCCACCCTCTCCGTCGACCGGCACCAGCTCCACCCGCTGCGCCGGATCAAGGAGGTGGTCGGCCTCCTCGGGCTCGGGGGGTGGCTGCTCGCGGTCGGCGTCTTCCTTCGCGGTCGAATGCGGGAGCCCTGAGTGGCCGATCTCGTCACTCACGCGCTCACGACGCTCCTCGCGGGGCGCGCCGCGAAGCTCGAGTCCCCGGCCCTCGGCTGGTTCCTCTCGGGTGCCTTCATGCCGGACTTCGTCGCGCGGGCGCCGACGATCCTCATCGGGAAGCTCGTGGGCCCGGTCCTGCCGCCCGGCGACTACGGCCTCGCCGCGTTCGCCTTCTCGTCGCTGCACACTCCGTTCGGCTTCGGACTGGTCGCGGCGGCGGTGGTCCTCGCCCTCCCGGAGCGGTACTTGCGTCCCCTGCCCCGCTTCGGCGCCTGGAAGCTGCTCATGTACGGGGCCGCCCTGCACATGGCCCTGGACGTCCTCCAGATCCAGTACTCGATGCCGCCGATGCTGTTCTTCCCGGTCTCCCTGTGGGGGCTCGACATCGGCTTCCTCGGCACCGAGGACTCGATCCTGTCCTGGCCCGTCCTCGTCCCGCTCGCGGCCTTCGTCGAGTGGCGGCGCCGCCAAGCGCCGAGGGCGGCCCCATCCTCGGGACCGCCCTCGACTGCTTGACCGTTCGCGGCGCCGTCATCGGCCCGCGTAGTACCGGCCTCGTCGGTAGGCACGCCGGCTCCATCGGGGCTGCCGGTCGGTGTCGCACGAGCTGCCGCTCGACTGGGCGTAGCGCCCGCGGCCGTCGCGGACGGCGATGGTCGAGGAGATCCACTCCGCCTCGAACGGGTCGATGGTCACGGGGAGCCTCGAGCGGAGGGTCCGTCGCCGCAGCTGGGCCACGACCTCGAGGGTGCAGTCGCCCACCGGCAGGTCGCGGATCGTCACCGACTCCCCCCCTCCGACGCGCGCCAGGAGTCGCCCGTCCGGGGAGAAGACGCTGACGCCGAAGCGGTCGTCGTTGCGGAAGCGCAGGTCGCCGGTCGTGGGGATGCGGACCGAGTACTCGCCCACGGCGAACGGGGAGACGAGGACCTTCATCGTGTCGATGTTGCGACGCCGGTGGGTCGCCGTGATCTTCGTCCACCCCGTGGGGAGACGCAGGCTCTCGGCCCGGCCGGGGCGCACCTTGATGCGGTCGCCGTTCGCGAGGTGGAGCTTCACGGGCCGGGGGGCCGGGTTGAAGATGCTGACCCGGCCGAACGGGGCGGGATCGAGGTCCAGGGGCGCGATCTCGAGGCCCGCGAGGGACATGCGGGTCCGCAGGCCGACGTTCCCCTGGGGGTCGATCAGCTCGACGGTGCTGTTGCGGGTCACGAACGCGCCCCGGGTGCCGCCCGCCCGGACGGTGCCGACGCTGCGGCCGTCCACGAAGACCTTCATGGGCTGGATCCAGCCGTTGCCGACGTCGACGATCCCCTTGCGCACGAACGGGACGGAGATGCGGGCGGGCCGGCCCCGGCGCGGCTCGACGAAGTCGCGGCTCGTGCGGAACGTGAGGTGCCGTTTGTTGCAGCGGTAGCGGGTCACGACCTTGTGGTCGCCGCGGTCGAGGGGACCGAAGCGCGCGGTGGAGTCCGCGCCCACCTTGCCGACGAGCTCGCCGTCGATGATGACCTCGAGCGCCGCGAGGTTCGGGTTGTCGATGAGGACCATCCCCCCGCGGTAGTCGCGGCTGTGGGTGGGGGAGCGGTCTCGGTCTCGATGTCGGGCCGAGGCGGCCGCAGGAAGGAGCAGGCTGCAGACCGTCAGGATGGCGGCGAGACGCAGGGTGCTTCGGCGGGTAGGCATGGTCGCCTCCTCATGTTTCGCCCGGGGTCATCCCGGGTTCACATCAGGGACGGGGCCTCGCGCCGAGGCATTCACATCGTTCTCAGAACACGGGCCCCGGGGAGCCGCCGAGGGGCTGCGGGATCCGCTTCTCGGGGGGGAAGCTGCCGATGGTCCGTTCGCCGACCCAGCTCCCGTCGCGCAGGAGCACCGAGGCCATCTCCGCGATCGAGTCCGCGTAGGCGTCCCAGGGCATATCGGCGAAGCACTTCGGCGTGAGCGGGCAGCCGCCCAGCCAACACGGGCGGCAGCCGACGTTCGAGAGCACCTTGATGCCCCGCCCGTAGACGTCGATCTCCTGGTGGCAGGTGAGCCCGAACCAGGCCACCACCGGCTTCTTGAGACCGATCGCGAGGTGCAGGCCGAGCGAGTCCCCCGAGACCACCATGTCGCACGCGGCGACGGCCGCGATCCCGCGCCGGATGCCCTGGGTGCAGGGCGTCCGCACCACGGGGATGCGGCTCTCCTCGAGGGCGTCGGCGATCTCGGCGTTCCGGCGCTCGTCCTCGGCTCCGCCACCGAGCAGGGCGAAGCGCGTCCGGTCCTTGCGAGGCACCCTCCCCCACGTGGAGACCATCAGCCGGATCTGGTCCTCGACGGAGTGCTTCTTGTAGGGGTAGCGGGGTCCGCACCCGGTGTTCCAGCCCACGAGGATCTCGTCGTCCTCGACCCCGGCCACGTGGCGGTCGTCTCGGGCCCAGCGGCGCTCGGCGTCGTCCAGCACGACGACGTACCGGTCCCGGCGGTACTCGAGCGCCACCGCCTCGGTCATCAGTTGCTGCGCGCTCTTGTCGTTCCCGAAGAACTTCAGCTCGTTGTCGAGCCCCATCCGGTACAGCTCCGCGGCCGAGTCGCCGATCGGGACGATCGCTCCGCCGTCGTCGATCGTGAACCCGCGCTTCTCCTCCGCGCGCACGAAGTTCATGAGCGCCCCGGCGGGGATGGACTTGTCCGGGCAGAGCGCGAGGTCGAAACGAAGGGAGTCGAGGATGAGCGGCGTCGACTCGCTGAGGGTCATGACCCGGTCCACCAGCGGGTTGCCGGCGAGCAGGGCGGCGCCCCGGGGGCGCGTGAGCCACGTGAGGTGCGCCCGCGGGTGCGCTCGGCGAAGGGCGGGGGCGAGGGCCGTGGTGCGGAGGACGTCGCCCAGCGCGTCGAGCTGGATCAGGAGGATCCGCTCCGGGACGGGGTCGTAGTGAGTGCAGCCCTCGCAGGGGCGGCGGTAGCGGCAGGGGCTGAATCCGGTGAAGAGTCGGCAGTCGGGCTTCGTCGCCCACTCGGCGGCCATGGTGGCGTCAGTCGTCTCGAGGTGGGGCCGAGTCGGGCTCGGACTCGGAGACGAAGTCCGGAACGCCGTCCCGCACCGGGAATCGACGCCCCGCAGGGCTCACGAGGGCGGACCCGTCCTCGGACAGCGTGAGGGGCTCGAGGGTCGTCGGATCGACGAGCCCCCGCTCGAGCAATCGGGTCATGGAGTCGGCGACCGTCACCGCTCAGACGCTAACACGGTCGAGGTGCGCCCGGACCGACGTCCACAAGGGTGCCGTGTCGGCGATCGGGGCCCGCAGGATCAGGACCCGAGGGTCGGCCCAGGCCGCCGCCCAGCGCACCGCGTCCTTCTCCGTGACGACGACGGGGAGCCCCGAGGGGAGGGCGTCCAGCAGCGCCCTCGACGGGCTCGCGTGATCCGCGAGGTCGTGCCTATGTACGCGGCTCACGCCGCTCACGCGGACGCTCTCCGCGACGCGCTCGGGGTTCCCCACCCCCGCGATCAAGGCCACCTCGACCGGAGCCGGAGCCGCCGCGCCCGTCGCATCGCAGAGGCTCGGCCGACGGCGCAGTGTGTGACTCACGCCGCTCACGCCGGGGTCGGTGTCCAGCGCCACGACGCAGTGGGCGCGGCCGAGGCGGCCGGGTCCCTCGCGCTGCGCCGTCGGTCGGGGGCTCCAGGGTCGGTCGAGGCGGGGGTCGACGCATACGATGTCGACGTCCGCGGGGAGCGGCAGCTGCGCTCCGTCGTCGAGCAGGAACAGGTCGACGTCCGGCAGCGACGCAGCCGCGGCCCGACGGTCGGGAGATACGCCGACGGGCACGCCGGGGACCGTCGCGGCGAGCCACGCGGCCTCGTCGCCGAGGACCCCGGCCCATGCGTGCGCGGGACGAGGGAGCCCGTCCACCCGCACCGGCGCGGTCCAGGCGGGAAGCCGACTCCCCTCCCCCACCGCGACCCGCGGACCGCCTCGCGCGCCCCCGTACCCGCGGATCAGGATCGCCGGTCGCAGTCCGTCGGCCCGCGCGTGAGCGGCCAACACCGCCACGATCGGGGTCTTCCCCCGGCCCCCGAAGGCGAGGTTCCCCACCGACACCGTGGGGCGCCGCAGTCGCCCTCGATCGCCGACCCGACGTCGGACGGCCACGCCGAGGTGGGATGCGCCCGTGACGACGGCCCCGAGCACGCCGCGGGGGGGCACGAGCCTCACGGGAGCAGTCCCCGGCGCCGGAGGGCGGCGAGCGTCGCGTCGCGACCGTCCCAGGCGTCGCGCAAGGGGCCGAACGGGACCCCGGGCGCGAGCGCGTCCCCGGGCGAAGACCCCGCGACGTCGAGGTCCACGGCCGCGCCCCGGGCCACGAGGCGCGCCCCGCAGTCCGCCGGGTCGCCGCGCCGGGCGAAGAACAGCGGCCTCCGCCCCGCGGCGACGGGCTCGAGGAGGTCGTGCACCCCCCGGCCGCGCGCCCCCCCGCCGACGAAGGCCGCGTCGGCCGCGGCGTACCAGCTGGGCAGCACTCCGAACCGGTGCTCCAGGGCCGCCCCGAGGCTCCGGGCTTCGCGGCGCAGGCGCCGTCTGATCCGATGGCGAGGCACGATCAGCCAGCGGGAGACGTCGGGGGCCAGCGGAGTCCCCCGCGCGCGGTCGGCGAGGTCGCGGGCCTCGCCCGGGTGGGCCGAGCCGAGCACCAGCAGCGGCCCCGGGCGATCGCCGAACATCGCCTCGATGTCGTCCCGGCGGGCGCCGACCTCGGACGTCGGGACCGGGGCGGGGAACTTCAGCAGGCCGGTCGTCTCCACCCGGTCGGTCGGGACCCCCAGGGCGCGGATCCGGCCCGCGTCCCCGGCCGAGGCCGCCCCCCAGAAGGCGACTCGGCCCCACACCGCTCGCCGGACCGACGCGGGGACGCGACCCCAGGCTCGCGCCGCGGAGGGGGTGATCCGAGCCGAGACGACGGCGACGGGGATCGAGCGACGGTGCGCTTCGGCGAGGAGCGTCGGCCACAGCTCGGCCTCGACCAGGAGCAGCAGGCGAGGCGCCGTCTCGTCGAGCAGGCGGGCGGTGGCGCCGGGCACGTCGCGCGGGGTGCGGCGGTCCGCTCCCTGGTCCGCCCCGATCGGCGAGCCCGCCGTGATCGTCCACGCGAGGTCGTCGGTCGCCGCCGCCCGCAGGGCGACGGCCGCCTTCACCTCCCCCGCGCTCGCGGCGTGGACCAGCACGTCGCACGGATCCCCCGGCGACGCCTGGGGCAGGAGCCCGGGGATGCGCTCGACGGCGTGCCCCAGGCCTCGGTAGACGGTCTCGATCACGCCCGCTCCAGCAGGCGCGCCGCGCGCCGGTGGAGCCGCTCGAGGGCGCGCGTCGTTCGGGCGGCCACGGCGGCGCGGGGGCCGCGCGCGTCGAGGGGCCGGCCGTAGAGGACCAGCACGCGGGCGAACGGCAGCGGGACCTGGAGCGCGTCCCAGGTCCGCAGACGCAGGGCCGGGCGGCAGGCGGCGATCACGGGGACGAGGGGCCGCCCGGTGCCGCGGGCGAGGATGCCCGCGCCCGGCGACGCCGTCCCCCGGGGGCCTCGGGGTCCGTCGACGGTGATCACCGCCGACCGCCCCGCGCGCACGTCGCGACGCAGCCCGAGGAGGCCGGCCGCTCCGCCGGCAGAGGAGGAGCCTCGGCGCACGCGGTGGCCGAGGGCGGCGAGGACCGTCGCGGCGAGGCCCCCGTCGCGGCTCCGGCTCGCGAGGGCGGCGACGCCCCCGGCGTGGGTCCCGGCGAGCGCGATCTGATCGCCGTGCAAGGCGGCGTAGACGGCGGCCGGCGCGTCGTCGATCCGAGGGTTTGGTCGCGACGGCCGACGCCCGACGCGAGCGACCCGAAGCGTCGGGCGGACGGCCCTCAGGTAGGCCGCGATCCAGGCCCCCAGCAGCCGGGCCGTCCACGACGTCTCAGGCACACCGAGCCCCTCGACCCCGCACGAGCTCGAGGCGGCCGTCGACGAGCCGCAGGACCTCGTCGGCGATGGCCGCGCAGGCCTCGCGGTGGGCCACCAGCACCACGATCCGGGTCGCTGCGACCGCGCGGACGGTCTCCAGGAACCGCGCCTCCGTGGCGGGATCGAGGTCGGCCGTGGGCTCGTCGAGCAGGAGCACCGGCGCGTCCCGCAGCAGGGCTCGGGCGAGGGCGATGCGGCGCCGCTCGCCGCCCGAGACGCCCCCTCCCCCGTCGCCGATGCGGCCGTGCATGCCGCCGGGCAGCCGCCCCAGGAGGTCGCCGTCGGCGGACAGGCCCGCCGCCCCCAGCGCGGCCTCGACCTCGGCGTCCGAGGCGTCGGGGCGGCCCAGTCGCACGGCGTCGGCCACCGTCCCGCGCCCCAACCAGGGCGCCTGGTCCACGAGCGCCGCCTGCGTCCGGAGCGACGCCACGGTCCAGTCGGCCGCGTCCCGCCCGTTCCACAGCAGCCGCCCCGAGGAGGGGGCGACGAAGCGGGCGAGGACGTCGAGGAGTGTCGACTTCCCGGCCCCCGTCTCGCCGGTGATCACCACCACGCGGCCGGGAACGAGGGCGAGGTCCACGCCGGTCAGGATCGGCCCCCGCCCGCGATCGACCGCCGCGCCCCGGAGCTCGATCCGCGCCGCACGCGCGTCCAGCGGTCGAGCTCCCGCGGCGTCGACCACCCCCACGGGACGCGCGAGCTGGGCCGCCACGCGGGTGAGTCCCGCGCGGGACTCCTCCCAGAGGCCGTGGGCCACGGCGATGCCCTTGAGCGGCTCGTGCAGCAGCGCGACGGCGACCAGGAACGCCACGAGGGCACCCGAAGACATGGCGCCCGAGGCCACCTCGGTCGCGCCGAGCGCGACGACCACGCCCAGCGCGGCCGCGGCCGCGACCTCCACCAGCGGCGGTCCGATCGCCTGGAAGAACGTGCGCCGCAGCGCCGCGTCGACCTGGGCCGCGTCGGCGGTCGCGTGACGCTCGACGGCGGCTCCTTCCGCGCCGTACGCCTGGAGGGTCCGGATGCCGGTGAGATCGTCCTGGGCGTCGGCCTGCACGGCGCCCAGCCGGGCGAGGTGCTCGGCCGCGGCCCGCCGGGTCCGGCGTCCGGTCCACACGACCACGGCCGCCACGACCGGTCCGAGGAGCAGGCCGACCAGCGCGAGGCGCGGGGCCATCCAGACCGCGACGCCGCCGACGGCGAGCGCGGTCAGGGGGCGCTGGACGATGGTGACCGCCGCTCCCACGGCCGTCCGCACCGCCCCGACGTCGTGCATCAGGGTCGCGAGCGACTCACCGACGCCGTCGGCCTGCAGCGCCGCCGGATCGCGCCCCAGGAGGTGGGTGAAGAGGCGCGCGCGGAGGTCGGCCTCGGCGCGGTAGGCCGCGCCTCGGGTCGCGAGCAGGCGCCCCACGCGGGCGGCGCCCTGCACCGCGAACAGCCCCACCGTGACCACCGCGAGCGGCCACAGTCCGGCCGCCCCGGCGCCCTCCTCCACGCGCTCGACCACCGCGCGCACGAGCAGAACGAGGCCCCCGCGGCAGGCGGAGACGACGCCCGCGAGCGCCGCGGCGCCGACGAGCAGCGGCCAGCGCCCGGAGAGGACCTCCCACGCGGTGCGGCCCGCGCTCACGGCCGCTCCAGGAGCGGCCCGAGGACGGCCGCCACGCGCTCCTCGAACCCCGCCGGCCCCAGCACCTCGCGCAGCTCGTCGCGAACGGCGTCGGCGGCCGGCGCGCCCCGCTCGGCGTCCGCCACGACGCTGCGCAGTGGCTGCACCCAGCGCGCTCGGCTCAGATCCTGGACGAGCTCGGGGAGGGCCCCTCGCTGCAGGACGAGGTTGGGGAGGCCGACCCAGGGCACCCGCAGCGCGCGCCTCGCGATCGCGGCGGTGAGGGGGTGCGCGCGGGCCACCACCACGGTCGGGAGCCCGAGCAGCGCGGCCTCGAGCGTGGCGGTCCCCGCCGCGACGACCGCCACGTGGGCGCGACGGAGCACGTCCCGCCCGGGGTCCCGCGTGAAGGTGACCCCGGGGATCGTCGGCGGAGCGACCACCGGGCGCCAGGGGACGATCACCTCGTACCGCCGGTCCGGCAGCGCCTCGGCGAGGCCCGCCAGCGCGGGGCGCAGCGTCCGCGTGATCTCGCCCCGGCGGGAGCCCGGAAGGACCGCGACGACGAGGCGACCGGGGGGCGCGCCCTGGGAGGCGCGAGGGCCTCCGGTCGCGTCGAGGGCGGGGTGCCCGACCCAGTGCGCCATGACGCCCATGCGCCGCAGGTGGGCGGCCTCGAACCGGAAGAGGCACAGCACGAAGTCCACCGCCTCGTGGAGTCGCTCGGCCCGTCTGGCGCGCCAAGCCCAGTACTGGGGCGCCACCAGGAGCCCGATCGGCCGCCCGGGGATGCGCGGGGCCCGGCGCGCCGCGGGCAGGTGGAGGTCCGGCCCGTCGATCAGCACCGCCGGGCCGGTCCGCTCGGACAGCAGGCGGTCGAGCGTGCGGCGCGCCCGGAGGATGTTCGGCAGCGCGGGGATGAGCTCGACCAGCCCCGCGGCTCCCAGGTCCCGGGTGTCGCCCGCGGCGTGCAGCGGGAGTCCGGCCTCTTCGGCCGCGGCGGCCATGCGAGGACCCGCGATCCCGCGCACGTCGACGCCTACGCCCGCGGCCCCGAGACCCCGGAGCGCGGCCGCGCCGAGCGCGTCGCCGCTCGCTTCGCAAGCCGACAGGACGAGGCTCACGCCCACCCCCGAGGGCAGATGGGCCGGCGACGATCCGCGCGGAGGAACCGCCCCAGATCCTCGAGGTACGGGGTCGGCGTGAGGTCGTCGAGGGCCCCGGCCCGCAGGCGGCTGTCGCGCCACAGGGCTCGGAGCGCTCGGCGCAGGACCCCGACCGCCCCGGGGCCGAAGCGGGCGCGGAGCGCGGGGGCGTTGGGACCGACGATGCGGGCTCGGTCGCCGGCGACCATCGTCCACGGGGGGACGTCTCCGGAGACGAGCGCTCCCGCGGCGACCATCGCCCCGGCGCCGACGCAGACGAACTGGTGGATGGCCGCCCGGGCCCCGATCACGGCCCCGTCGCCCACGTGCACGTGCCCCCCGAGCTGCGCGCCGTTGGCGAGTGTCACGTCGTCGCCGAGGACGCCGTCGTGCCCGACGTGGGCGTACGCCATGAGCTCGAGCCGGTCCCCGACCCGGGTCACGCCGGCGCCCGCGGGGGAGCCTCGGTGGATCGTCGCGCACTCGCGCACGTGCACGTCGCGCCCCAGGACGAGCCGGCCGACGTCGCCCCGTCGGTGCTGCGCGGGCCCGCCCACGAGGCCTCGTGCTTCGATCCGCAGGCCGGGTCCGGCGGACATCGGGCCCTGCAGGACCGCCCCGGGACCCACCCGGGCGTCCTCCGGGAGCAGCACGTCGCCGAGGATCGTCGCGGTGGGGTGGACGCCCGAGGGGACGGCGTTCATCGGGCGTCGGCGAGGGTGACGTTGAGGAGCAGGCGCGCGTCGGTCGCGGGCTCTCCCTCCACCGACGCCTTCCCGTCGAGCTTCCAGACGGGCCCCCGGCGCGAGACGAGGGAGACCCGCAGGGTGAGCTCCTCGCCGGGGATCACGCGTCGCCGGAAGCGGACGCGGTCGAGGCCCATGAGCAGCAGCTTGCCGCCCGCGAGCTCGGGCTCCGTCGCCAGCGCCAGCAGTCCGGCGGCCTGCACGAGCCCCTCGATCTGGACGACGCCGGGGACGACCGGGTCGCCGGGGAAGTGGCCCGCGAGGTAGCTCGCGTCGGGGGGGACCCGGTGGGTCGCGGTGAGCGCCGCCCCCACCTCGATCGCCGTGACGGAGTCCACCATGCGCTGGGGCTCACGCTGGGGGAGCAGGGCCAGGACGGCGGTCGGATCAGGTCCCCTCACCGGGTCCTCCCTGGGCGACCCGGTCCGCCAGGGCCTTGCGCGCGACCCGACGCAGGGCCGCCTGTTCCCGCACCTCGCGGGCCCGGGGACGGGCGGGCGTCCCACTGTAGATCGCGCCCTCGGGCACGTCCCGGAAGACGGTCGACCGCGCCGTGATGATCGCGCCCGCGCCGATTCGCCGGTGGTCGACGATGCCCGCGCCCGCCGCCAGGATCGCCCCGTCGCCCACCTTCGAGGAGCCGCTCACGCCCGCCTGCGATACGAGCACGGCGTCGGCCCCGACCGTCGCGTTGTGGCCGATCACGACGTGGTTGTCGATGCGAGCGTGGGCTCCGACCCGGGTCTCTCCCAGGGTCGCCCGGTCGATGGCGCAGAGCGAGCCCACGTGCACCCCGTCCTCGAGGACCACGCGGCCCACCTGGGGAATCGGGTCTCGGCGACCCCGTTCCGACTCCAGGTAGCCGAACCCGCGTCCCCCGACGGCCGACCCCGGGCCGATCCACACCCCTTCGCCCAGGACGCAGTCGTCCAGGACGAGCGCTCCGGGCTCGAGCACGCAGCCCGCCCCCAGCGTCGCCCCGGCCCCCACGAAGCTCCGGGCGCGCAGGACGCAGGACGGACCGACGATCGCGTCGTCCTCGACGACGACCAGCGCCCCCACGGACGCCGACGGATCCACCGACGCGGAGGGGGCGACGACCGCGCTCGCGTGCACACCGGCGTCCGGGGCGCGGGCGGGGTGGAAGTGATTCAGGAGGGCGACGAAGGCGTGGCCGGGGCGGCGGGTCCGCACGGCCTCGACCCGGGGCGGGACCTCGAGGCCGGGGGGCGCCACGACGAGGCCCGGGCTCCCCCACCCGTCGCGGAGCGCGCGCCGGTCCCACACCACGGCGACGTCGGCCGGTCCCGCGTCGCGGGGGGACGCGACGCCGGTCAGCTCGAGCCTGCGGACGTGGGCGAGGATCTGTGCGACGTCCCCGGGGGGCGCCTTCGGCTCGTTCACTTCGCGTTGTGGCGCTTCACCACCGAGTCGGTGATGTCCATGCCCGCGACCTGGTAGAGGACTGCCGTCTTCTCGATGACCATGGTGTAGCCCTGCTCCGCGCCGATCTGCGACGCGGTGTCGGTGAGCTTCTGGAGGATCTCGCCCGTGAGCTCCTGCTCGAGGAGGGCCATGGTCTGCTGCGTCTCCAACATCGACTGCTGGAAGGCCGCGGCCCGAACGTTGAACGCGGCCTCCTTCTCGCGCAGCGCCGTCTCGCTCAGCATCACGGCCTGGGCCTCGAGATCGTCGCGCATCTGCTCGATCTCGCCCTTCTCCTTCTCGAGCTTCAGGCGCGCCTGCTCCATCTGCGACTCGAGGTTCGCCTTGGCGCGCTTGCCCTCTTCGACCTCGTTGAGGGCCTTCTGAAGGTCCACGACGGCGATCTTGAAGGACTGGGCCGCGGCCGGGGCGGCCAGGGCCAGGCTCAGCAGGACGACGGTGACGACGGTGATGAGGTTTCGCATGGTGTGTGTTTCCTTCCGGAGACCCGAACGAACGTCGGGCCCATTGTCTAGGACCGGATCCCGGCCCCTAGAAGAACGATCCGACGGAGAATTCGAAGACCTGGCCCTGCTCGCCGGGCTTGCGCCCGATGGGGAACCCCCACTCGAAGCGGAGCGGCCCCATGGGCGACCGCCAGCGCACGCCGAACCCGGCGCTCAGGCGCAGGTTCTCGATCCGCATGGGCTCGTTGCCGTACAGACCGCCGAACGCGTTGCCCGCGTCGAAGAACACGACGCCCCGCACCTCCGCCGGAGGCACGATCGGGAACTCGATCTCGAAGTTGTTGACGATGCTCGCGGTGCCGCCCACGGGCAGGGCGTCCGCGGCGTGGACGGGGTCCGAGTTCACCAGCGTGCGGATCTTCGGGCCCAGGGAGAGCGGGACGTAGCCGCGGATGGAGTACGGGCCGCCCGCCTGGTACCGCTCCGTGTAGGGGACGACGGTGCCGTCGAGCGACTTGATCCAGCCGAAGCTGAAGTTGTAGCGGAATACGACTTGGGCGGACGGAGGCAGCGTATCCGGCGTGCCCAGCGGCCAGAAGAACCGGACGTTGGCGCGCAGCCGGGCGAACCGGAAGTCGCCGCCCAGGACGCTGATGATCCGCTCCTCGCCGCGCTTCTTCCACCCGCCCGCGATCTCCGCGGCGGCCGTGGCGAAGATGCCCTTGGTGGGGGCGATGCGGTTGTCGCGCTTGTCGAAGATGATCGACGCCGTCAGCGAAGACTTCGTGCCCGGGCGGTAGAGGTTGCCGCCGTAGGCGAGCTTCTGGGCGGGGCGCAGGGAGCTCAGCCCCACGGTCTCCAGGGAGTACAGCAGCGACACCTGGAGGTCGTTGTTGGGGTCGAGGTACCGCCCGAAGCCGATGTCGAGGCCCCGCCGGAACTGCGTGAGGATGAACGTCTGGTTCCGCAGATAAAGGGACAGCGACGCCGTCCAGCGGCTGTCCAGGAAGTACGGGTCGTAGAGCTGGAACTCGAGGCGCTGCTGGCTGTTCTCCCCGCGGAAGAAGCCGTTCTGGAGCAGGTTCCGCCCGAGGCTCAGGTTCGCGTTGAAGGCCAGCGTGTAGCCCAGCCCCAGGAAGTTCGCGCGGCTGATGTTCGCGGTGAAGACGAACGACTCCACCGTGGAGAAGCCGGCCCCGAGGCTGAAGGTGCCCGTGGGCTTCTCCACCACGTCGACGGCCATGTCGAGCGTGTCCGGCGCGTCGCCCCGGGGGGTCGTGATGTTGACCTCTTCGAAGTACCCGAGCCGCTGCAGCCGGAACCGCGCCCGCTCGATCGCCTTACCGCTCCACTGATCCCCCTCGGCGAGGGCGATCTCGCGACGGATCGTCTTGTCCCACGTCGCGAGGTTGTTCGTGATGACGATGTCCTCGAGGTGGATGATGTTCCCCTTCTGGATGTCGAAGCGGACGTCCACGATCAGCTTCTCGCGGTCCTGACGGGGGAGCGGGATGACGTTCGCGAAGGCGTAGCCGTCCTCGCTGTACCGGGCGACCAGGCGCTCGACGTCCTGGGCCAGGGTGAGGCGGTTGAACACCTCCCCTTCTTCGCTCTGCACGAGCTTGCGCAGCTCCGCTTCGCGGTCCTCCACCGGACCGTCGCCGATGAGGTCGCCGGTGATGGCGATCTCTCCGATGCTGTACTCGGGGCCCTCGTCCACGTGGATCGTCACGTAGACCCAGCGCTTGTCGGGGCTCAGGGACACCTGCGGGCGACCGACGTCCGCGTCGATGTGGCCCTTGGCGGAGTACAGGAACGCGATGCGCTCGGCGTCCAGCTCGAGGGTCTCTCGCCGGTACGTGCCCGCTTCGCCCGCCCCCGGGAAGATCCCGGCCTCGCGCGTCTCGATGTTCTGCTTGATCAGCCGGTCCGGGATCTTGTCGTTGCCGACGATCTCGATCTTCTTCACCAGGACCTTGCGGCCCTCGGCGATCTCGAAGTGGACGTAGACCTCGTTCCCCGCGCCTCGCACGATGCGGGTGTCGACCTCCGCCAGGAAGAAGCCCTTGTCGAGGTACAGCTCCTCGATCTTGCGGGCGTTCGACCGCACCTTCGCCATGTCGAGGATGGCGTAGGGCTTGAGGTTCATCACCTCCTTGATGTCCTCGAGCGTGACCTTCTTCTCGCCCTCGATGCGGATGTCCCGGATCGCGGGCTTCTCCTTCACGCGGATGACGAGGCCGACGCCTTCGAGCGCGTCCTCGGCCTCGATCACGATGTCGTCGAAGTACCGCAGGCGGTAGATGTCGCGGATCGCGTCGGCGACGGCCGAGCCGCGGAGCAGGTCGCCTTCGCGCAGGCGGATGATGTCGAGGACGGCCTCCACCTCGACGCGCTCGTTGCCCTCCACGCGGATCGACCGAATGACGTCGCCCTCGCTCCACGCCGACGCCACGCCGGGGACGGCGAGCGCGAGCAGGAGGAGCGGCAGCGCGAGGCTGCGGGGGCGCGACGAGGTCATGCGGGGTGGAGATCTCCGGCCTCTAGGGCGAATCGGCGGGGCATTGTGCCTGCGAGATCGAGGTTGTGGGTGGCGATGAGGAAGGTCGTGCCGAGGTCTCGATTGAGCTCGAGCAGGAGGTCGTGGATCGCGCCCCCCGTGGAGGGGTCGAGGTTGCCCGTGGGCTCGTCCGCGAGCACGAGCGCCGGACGCAGGACGAGGGCGCGCGCGAGGGCGGTCCGCTGCTGCTCTCCGCCGCTCAGCTCCCCCGGCGCGTGCTCCACCCGGTCGGCGAGCCCCACGCGCTCCAGCAGCTCCCGCGCCGCCGCCTTGGCGTCCCGCATGGTCCAGCCCGCGATCAGCGCGGGCATCATCACGTTCTCCAGCGCGGTGAACTCCGGCAGCAGGTGATGGAACTGGAAGACGAACCCGATGTTCTGGTTTCGGAATTGTTCGACCACTACTTCACGTTCGGAGAGCAACTCCTTGTCGTTGTAGAAGATCGTCCCGTCACTTGGCCGATCGAGGAGGCCGAGCAGGTGCAGCAGCGTCGACTTGCCGCTGCCCGAGACGCCCACGACGGAGACGCAATCCCCGGATTCAATGCTGAGCGAAATGTCTTTGAGGACAGGTATTTCCCGCTCATTCATGAAGTAGGACTTACAGACTCCGTCGAGCCGGATCGCGAGGCCCCCGTCAGTCATCCCGCAGGCCCTCCACGGGGTCGACGGAGGACGCCTGCCAGGCGGGCCAGAGCGTGGCCAGGAAGCTGATCGTCACGGCGAGGACGGCGACGAGCCCCACGAGCGGGGGCGAGATGTCCACGGGGAGGCGGTCCACGTAGTAGACGTCGCTCTCCAGGGGGATGAACTGCCACCGCGCCAGCGCCGCGCACGTGGCGAGGCCGCCGGAGAGGCCGATGACGGTGCCGATGAACCCGACGATCAGGCCGTCGACCATGAAGAGCCGCATCAGCGCGGCCCGGCCCGCCCCCATCGCCTTCATGATCGCGATCTCGCGGCTCTTCTCGACCACCAGCATGATCAGCGTCGAGATGATGTTCAGGGCTGCGACCGCGACGATGAAGGTCAGGATGATGCCCATCACCACCTTCTCGAGCTTCAGCGCCTGGAAGAGGGGGGCGTTCATCTCCTGCCAGTCGCGCGTCCAGATCGGGTACTGCAGCTTCGCCCCCACCTGCGACGCGAGGGCCGGGGCCTCGTAGATGTCCTCGACCTTGATCTCGAACCCGGTGACGGCGTCGCCCATGCGCAGGAAGTCCTGCGCGATCTCGAGGTTCGTATACGAGAACTTCGTGTCGTACTCGTACATCCCCGAGTGGAACGTGCCCGCGACCACGTAGGGCACGACGCGGGCCTGCATGCCCCCGAGCGGGCCCACCTCGCCGATCGGCGAGTACCCCTGGATCATGTCCCCCACCGTGACCCGCAGCGCGTGGGCCATCTCCTTGCCGATGAGGATCCCGGGGAGCTTGTTCGCGGGCGGGGCCTCGCCGTCGAGGAACATCGCGTCGGGGGGGATGGGATCGTCGAGGTTCTGGAGGATCTCGAGGGCCTCTTCCCGGGACGCGACGCGGCCGTTCGGTCCGAGGATCAGGTTGTCCGCGAGGTCGGTGACCTCGGCGACGGTGGCGGGGTCGATGCCCTTGAAGATCGCGCCGGTGACCGTGTGCTTCGAGCGCAGCAGGAACTCCGTGTAGACGAACGGGGTCACGCCGGTGATGCCGTCGATCTCGCGGACGCGGTCCACCTTCGTCTGCCAGTCCTCGATCTTGTGGTCGTAGGACAGCGCGACGATGTGCGAGTTGGCGCCCAGGATCTTCTCCTGCAGGTCGACCTCGAACCCGGCCATGACCGAGAGCACGACGACGAGCGTCCACACCCCGAGGGCGACCCCTCCGATCGTGAGCCCGGTCACGACGGAGACCCCGGCCGCCGCCTTGCGGCCCCGCATGTAGCGCAGGGCCACGAACGTCTCGAAGCGACCCGAGCCCTCGGGGCCCGCCCCGTGCGCGAGGCGGTCTGCGGCGGCCGCCACCAGGCCTTCCCAGACGAGCCGCCGCAGGACCCAGACGAGCGCCGCGATCGGCGCCCAGATCGGGACGAGGATGAGGGTCGGGATGCCCAGGAGCCACAGCGCCCAGGGGGCCCGGACGTCCAGCCGCAGGAGCGCCGAGAGCAGCGCGCCGAGGTGGATCAGGAACGAGTTGAAGGTCTCGATCGTGATGACGATCGGGAACCCGAGCAGGGCCACGATCCCCACGAGCAGCCGCCCGGCGCCGCGCGGCTCGGTCGACTCACGCCGCCGCCCGGACTCCAGCACGAACAGCAGGCCGTCTCCGCAGATCCGGGCGAGGCCGAGCAGCAGAACGATCGGAGCCCAGAGCGGCGCGGTCAGCAGCAGCAGAAGCCGCAGGAGCATGGGAGACCAGAGTCGGAGAGGGAGGGGCGCGGGGCTCGAAAAACGGGCGACGGAGCCGCCCCCACGGGGGTTTCGGGGCGTCGGGACCCTACGGGAACACCCCTGCCCCGTCAATCGTTCCGCGCGGCCCTGGAACGCCGACGAGGACGGCGACCCCGGGCGTCGCCGGAGTCGGTCCCTGGTAGTGTCCCCCCGACTCTGCCGGAGACCGCCCTTGGCCCCTCGAACGCTCGCCCCGTCCCTCCTCGCCGCGGCCGTCGCGCTCGCCGCCTCCCCCGCGTCGGCGGAGCCCGCCGGCCACTACGACCCCGACCGCATCCCCCCCGCGTCGCGGGTCTTCGTGGACGTCTCGAAGGCGTCGGGCGGGGCCGTGACCCCCATCGAGCGGGCCCTCGTCCAGGCGGACGGAGCGCTGGCCGACCTGGAGCTGGCGCTCGGCCTCTCGGCGGGGTCGGTGGACTCCGGCAAGCACGGGGTCTGGAAGGCGAGGCTGGACGAGCGCTCCACGCGGTTCTTCGCCGAGGCCGAGGCCTTCCAGAACGAGGTCTACGCCCTCGGCGACGGCTTCCAGCGCGCGTTCGAGGAGGCGACGACGCGGGCCCTGGCGGCGATCGAGGGCGAGGTCGTGGAGTGCCGAGAGCCGCAGGGCAGCGCTCTGGGGGCGCTCGCGGGCAAGACCGAGCCGGCTGTGTCGACGTGCCCGGGCGGAGACTTCACGAAGGCCATCGCCGCGGCCTGGGACGCCGACGCGGTCCTCTCCGAGGCGCTCGCTCCCCTCCGCGAGCCGCTCGCGACCAGCGTCACCAGGTACGAGGACGAGGCGGAGGTCCTGGCCCTCGGATCGAACGCCGCGGGCGGCACCTGGGTCTCGCCCCAGGAGCTCGCCTCGGCCATCCCCGAGGCCGCCGAGATCCTCGACGCGATCGACTCCCGGGCCGATCAGGCGCGGGGCGTGCTCCGTGAGGCGAAGGAGTCCCTGCAGAAGGACGACCCGGTCGCCGAGGACATCGTCAAGGCCATCCGCAACCGCGCGCGGGGGATCCGCGCGTGGACCGACGACCACCGCGCCGCCCTGGGAGCGGCGCTCGTCGAGGCGATCGAGCGCAACCGCAAGCGCGCGGGCAAGAAGGGCGGCTGGGTCGACGTCGGCGTATGCGTGAACCCCGAGGTCTGGAGCGGCTGCGCGGGGACCGACGCCGTCGACGGCGTCGCCGAAGCGCTCCTCAAGGACAAGAAGCTGATCAAGGCGCTCGAGCGCATGCTGATCGAGCTGTCGGAGCCCGAGACGTCCCTGCAGTGATCAGCCGGTCCGCTCCTCGGCGGCCTGCTCCGCCTGGCGGCTGAGCCACGCCTCCATGAACGGCGTCAGATCGCCGTCCAGCACCCCGTCGACGTTCCCGGTCTCGTATTGGGTGCGCAGGTCCTTGACCATGCGGTAGGGAGCGAGCACGTAGCTGCGGATCTGGCTGCCCCACTCGATCTTCTGCTTCGGCGCCGCCTTGGCCTCCGCCTCGGCCTTCGCCTGCGCCTCGAAGTGGTCGTACAGGCGCACCTTCAGGACCTTCATCGCGGACGCCAGGTTCTTGTGCTGGCTGCGCTCGTTCTGGCACTGGACCACGATCCCGGTGGGGAGGTGCGTGATGCGCACGGCGGAGTCCGTCGTATTGACGTGCTGACCCCCCGCGCCGCTCGCGCGGAACCGGTCGACGCGGAGGTCCTTGTCGAGGATCTCGATCTCGACCTCGCGATCGATGTCGGGGAACGCGGTGACCGCGCTGAAGGCGGTCTGGCGCCGGGCGTTCGCGTCGAATGGGGAGATGCGGACGAGCCGATGGACGCCCATCTCGCTGCGCAGGTAGCCGAAGGCGTACTCGCCGTCGATCGAGAGCGTGGCCGACTTGATCCCGGCCTCTTCGCCGTACTGCCGGTCCAGGATCTTGACCTTGTAGCCCTGGGCCTCGGCCCATCGCGCGTACATGCGCAGGAGCATCTCGGCCCAGTCCTGGGCGTCGGTGCCCCCCGCCCCGGCGTTGATCTCGACGATGGCCGACGCGCTGTCTTCTTCCTCGCCCAGCAGGGTGCGCAGCTCGAGGCGGTCCAGGGCCTTGGCGATCGTGGGCGCGGCCGCTCGGGCCTCGTCCGCGAGCTCGGGCTCGTCCTCCTCGGCGGCCAGCTCCACGGCCGTGAGCGCGTCGTCGAGCTGGTCGCGCAGGTCGGTCCAGGCCGCGACCTCCTTGTCGAGGCGGGCCTTCTCCTGCATGACCTTCTTGGCGGCGGTGGGGTCGTTCCAGAGCGCGGCGTCTTCGGTGCGCTCGACGAGCTCGGTCAGCCGAGCCTGCTTGCCGTCGACGTCAAAGATGCCTCCGGAGCTTGGAGACGCGGTCGTCCAGCGCGGCGAGCTGGGCCTTCAGATCGTCGAGAACCTGAGTCATGCCCGGAGGGTACCGACGCGCCCCAGGGCCGTCCACAGCGCCTGCTCGGCGGCCTCCATGGTCGCTCGCTCGTCCGGCTGGTGGTGGTCGTGGCCGAGCAGATGCAGCACGCCGTGCAGGAGCAGGAAGGTCAGCTCGTCGTCGAGCGTCCACCCGTCCGAGCGGTCCACGCGGGTCGCGGCCGTCTCCACCGAGATGACGACGTCGCCGAGCAGGGGCCCGTCCTGGGCGAACGACAGCACGTCCGTGGCCGCGTCCTTGCCCCGGTAGTCGCGATTGAGGGGGCGGATGCCCGCGTCGTCGGTGAGGAGGACCGACAGCTCCAGGGGGGCGCCGCGGTCCCGCGCTTCGGGGAGCGCTTCGACGAGGTCCAGGAGCCTGCGACCCGTCTCGGCGAGGGCCCCGGCCTCGTCCTCTCCTCTGCCCTGCACGGCCACGTCGACGACGTGCTCAGCCATCGGCGGGCGGGCCCTTCGCGGGCGCGTGCTCCTCGTCGGTGATCGCGAGTTGCTCGGGCGGCGGCGGCGTCTTGTCGGGGCTTCCGCCGGGGCCGAGGCTGCCCGGGGGCGGCGTGAGGTCGGGGAGCTCGAGGGTGATCGACTTCGCGGGTACGCCTCGGCCCCGCGCCGGAGGCGCAGTGGGCGGCTTCGGGTACTCGATGCGGTGGTGGTGGATCCCGAGCAGGACGGAGACGAACGTCTCGCTCACGACCCGGAGGTCCGACAGGGTCAGCGGGCACTCGTCCAGCTGGGAGTCCGCGACGACCCGGTTCACCATCGCCTGCACGCGCGCCGAGATCGTGCCCGCCGTGTGCGACTTCAAGGAGCGCGTCGCGGCCTCGACGCCGTCCGCCAGCATCATGATGGCGGCCTCCTTCGTCTGCGGCTTGGGCCCCGGATAACGGTAGTCCTTGTCGTCGACCTCCCCCTTCTCGGGGTCCGCCGTCTGGAGCGCCTTGTTGTAGAAGAACTGCACCAGGGACGTGCCGTGATGCTGGGGGATCATCGCGATGATCGGCTCCGGCAGCCCGTGCCGACGACCGAGCTCGATCCCCTCCTTGACGTGGTTCGTGATGACGAGCGCCGACATCGAGGCCGCCAGGCGGTCGTGCGGGTTGTCCATGTCCCGCTGATTCTCGATGAAGTAGTGGGGCTTGAGCGTCTTGCCGATGTCGTGGAAGTAGGCGCCCACCCGCACGAGGAGCCCGTCCGCGCCGACGGCCTTCGCCGCGGCCTCCGCCAGGGAGCCCACCATCATCGAGTGGTGGTACGTCCCCGGGGCCTTGACGATCATCTCCCGGAGCAGCGGGTGGTTGAGGTTGCTCAGCTCGAGCAGCTTGCTCTGCGTGAGGAACCCGAGCGCCTCGAACACGGGGACGAGGCCGACCGCGAGGACCCCCGCGAAGAGGCCTCCCGCGAGCGCGAAGAGGATGTGGAACAGGCCGTCTGTGACCCAGTTGCCCGCGATCCACGCGGCGCCCTGCAGGCCGAGGCCGGTGTTCAGGTCGATGGCCACGACCGCGAGCACGTTCGTCAGGCCCGCCACGGCGCCCGCGCGGATGAGGCGGTACCGCTCCTGGGCCACGCCCAGGCCCCCGGCCGCCGCCAGGGACGACACCAGGAAGTAGAGCCCCAGGTACAGGTCGCCGTGACACATCGCCGCGGCGACGACGGACGCGACGATCGACCACACCGTCGCCGTCACGGCGTTCATGAGGGTCCGGACCATGATCGCGCCCGCCGCGACGGGCACGAAGAGGCCGTAGGCGTCGATGGGGATGCGGGGCACGGCCGAGTGGAGCGCCGTGCCGAGGCCGTGCAGGAGCGCGGACATCGCCCCGATCAGCAGGAGGAGGACGGCCATCGCGAGGAGGTCCGTGAAGCGACGACTGAACGCGTCGACGTAGCGCAGGGCGAACCGCTCCACGGAGGACAGCAGGATCGTGAGGAGCAGCGTGATCGCGAGCAGGTGCACGAGCGGGTGGTAGGACGACGCGCCCTCGTTCATGGCCTCGATCACGCGCAGCGCGCCGGGCGTGATCGGCTCCCCGGCCCGGTGGATCACCTGGCCCCGCTTGTAGTGCGTCGTCACCGGCTGGACGGCCGCCGAGGCGAGGTCGCGCTCGACCTCGGTGGTGCTCGCGTTGAACCGGAGGTTGGGCTGCGTCAGCTCCCGGGCGAAGCGGATGACGGTCGTGAGGACGTGAGGGGGGCGGTCGCCGAAGTCTTCGGCCGCGGTGCGGGAGATCTCGTCCCGGGCGGTGGCGAGGTCGAGGACGTCGGTGAGGTCCTCGAGGGAGTACTCGGTGCGGCTGCTGCCTTCGAGTCGCGAGATGACGATGCCGCCGGTGCGGGGCAGGTCGTCCGTGTCGAAGACCACGAGCCCGCTCATGGCCACGCGCACGAGCTCCTTGATGTCGCGCTGTACGGCATCGCTGAAGCCCACGGAGCGCAGGTTGGCGCCGTCCGTGTCGTCGAGCTCGAGGCCGAGCGTGCTCTCGAACTCGTCGAGGCGGCGCATCATCACCGCGGGGTCGATCACCGGTCCGTCCGCGACCACCTCGTCGTCGTCCGGGTCGGCCGCGACGTCGCCGGTGTCGCCCGCGCCCTCCTCGCCCTCTTCGGGCTCGCGGGCCGCCGCCGCCTGCTCCTCCAGGAAGGTGCGGATCTCCACGAACGCGCGGTCGATGCGCCGCTGCACGTCGGCCCCGAGGAGGACGTCGTGCTCGAACACCGGCGAGACCGCGTCCCGGGCCGCCTTGCGGCGCTCCAGGGTCAGCTTGAGATCCTCGACCTCGAAGGCGCGGTGGGCCCGGATGTCGGTGGGCGCGATGTCGCCTTCGTCGAGGCCGGCGGTGCCCGCGCGGGGCGTCCAGTCGACCATCATGGCGCCGAGCAGCGCCCCGAGCACCAGCCCCAACAGGAGCCGGTTCACGGTCGGCCGTCGGGACCCGACGCGGTCGATGCGACCCTGCAGCTCCTCGCTGCGGCGGGCCCTCAGGCGCGCGGTGACCCCGCCCTTATCGGCCATTGTCGGGGGAATCTCCGCCGGGATCGTTCGCGCGACTCTCCAGGGCGGCGGTGTGTTGCTCGTACGCCTCGACGATGCGCTGCACCAGGGGGTGGCGGAGCACGTCGGTGTGCGTCAGCTGGACGAACGGGATCTCGTGCACGCGGCCGAGGATGCGCCGCACCGTCTTGAGGCCGGAGGCCTGCCCCCCCGGGAGGTCCACCTGGGTGACGTCGCCGGTGACCACCGCGCGGCTGCCCGTCCCCAGACGCGTGAGGAACATCTTCATCTGCTGCGGCGTGGTGTTCTGCGCCTCGTCGAGGATGATGAACGCCTTGTCCAGGGTTCGGCCGCGCATGAACGCGAGCGGCGCGATCTCGATCGTCCCCTGGTCCATCAGCCGCTGGCACTTGCCGGGGGCGAGCATGTCGTGAAGCGCGTCGTACAGAGGCCTCAAGTAGGGGTTTACCTTTTCTGCCAAATCCCCAGGCAAGAAGCCGAGTTTCTCGCCTGCCTCCACGGCCGGTCGACAGAGGATGATCCGGCGCACCTCGCCGGCGTTCAGCGCGGCCACGGCCATGGCCACCGCGAGGTAGGTCTTGCCGGTCCCTGCGGGTCCGATGCCGAAGACGACGTCGTGGGCGCGGATCGCGTCGACGTAGAGCTTCTGGTTCGGCGATCGGGGCGTGATGGCCCGGCGGCGAGCGGTGACGAGGATCGTGTCCTGGAACAGCGCGCGGAGGTCGGTCCGCTCGCCCCGGGCGTACAGGGTCGAGGCACGGTGGACTTCGTCGCGCGTGAGCGTGCACCCCGCCTCGCTCAGGGCGATCAGCGCGCGCACGCACTCCTCCGCCAAGGTTCGCCGCGCGGGCTCGCCCTGAATCCAGAGGACGTTGCCCCGCGACGCGACCGAGACCTCGAACTGCCGTTCGACGATCTTGAGGTTGCGTCGACGCTCCCCACACAGCTCGCGCATCCGATGCAGGTCTTCCACGACGATCCGGACGGCGTCGTCGGGGGAGACGGTGGTTTCGGGGGGCGCGACCGCGGGGGCCTCGGGGACAGACTCGGCGGGGATGGGGATCCGATCCTCCTTCACAGGTGCCTTCGCAGTGTACCTAGCCGGCCGATTCGGGGGCGTCGGGGGCGGGCAACCGTGACGCGTCTCGCCTCAGCGCTGGACGAAGAGCAGGGTGACCACGAGGCTCCCGGCGGCGTGCTCGCCGAGCGCGCGGGAGGCCCGGACGACGCCGACACCCACCTCCACCAGGTCGTCATCGATCGCGTGGTCGAGCCGGGACACGGCCGTGACGTCGGTGCCCAGGACGAGGTCCACGCCCACGCGCCGGGCGGTGTGGAAGTGGTAGCGCACCGTCTCCGCCATCGCCTTGCGGTCCTCGGGCGCGAGCTCGAACCGGCCGGTCGCCACCAGGTCGGCCGAGGCCTTCCGCGCGAGCTGATCGAGCTTGCTGCGGCGGACGAGCTTGCGCAGGCCCAGGGACTCGCGCTTGCGCACCAGCTCCTTGAAGACCGCGTCCTCCCACGCGGCCGGGTCGGCCTCCTCCATGAGGATGGCGAAGACCTCGCTGACCGAGACGGACCACCGGCCCATCGCGTCGCGGCGCACCACCACCCCCACGCCCCCGTGCTCGAGCTCGGGGTCCAGCAGGGCGGCGCGGTGGGACGGGCTCGCCATGAACGCCGCGTGGGCGGACGCGACGTCGCCGACGATCGCGACGTTCTCGGACGCCCGCACCGCCGTGAGGCCCTCGTTCTGCAGCCGGTGCATGGCCGTACCCGACGAGGTCACGTGGCCGAACCGCTCCCCCCGTCCGATGTCTCCGGCGTGGGTCCGCGCCGCTCGGGTGATGGCGGGGTCCCGGATCAGCCGGGGGATCCCCCGGCTCCGACGGGACGACTGGATCATCTCCCAGAGCTGGTCCTCGGCCGCTCTCACGTCCTCGGGGCGGGGCGCGCGGTTCGGTCCCGACCCGGCCCCGGCGACCCACGCGGCGCTGTCGCTGGGGGTGCCTCCGGTCGTCCCCGCTTCGCGGATCGGGGGTCGGCCCCCGCCGTCGACCTGGGCCGTGTCCCCGATGACGAGCACGTCCCCGGTCTCTCGCTTGCCGCCGCCGCGGCTCACGTCGACGCTCACGGCCGGGGCGCGCTGCCGGGGCCAGAGCGCGAGCACCTCCACGCCCTTGGGTCCCTGGGCGATCAGCTCGAACAGCCAGGCCCCGTCGAGCATCCCGGGCGCGGTGGACACGACGTAGCGCTGGTGATCCTCGAGCTCTCGGGGCACGCGCGTGGAGACGAGGCCGGTGGGTTCGGTGACGTACAGGCGGGGCGAGCTGTAGCCCTCGGGGAGGGAGATCACCTCGTCGCCCTCGAGCTCGCCGGGGCTGAAGGACGCGGCCCGGCGGGTCAGGAGGATGGCGACCCCGACGCGGTCGCCCTCGCGGCGCAGCCCGATGGCGGCGGAGTTGAACCGGGTCCAGTCCACCGACGAGTCGGTCAGCACCGGCTTCAATGCGGCGTCGGGGGGCGCCGCGGACGCGACGAGCGTGATCGGCGCGAACTCGAAGTCCCGCAGGCCGGAGCCCCACAACCGCGTGCGCGTGGCGGCGCGGTCCGCCCACCCCCGCAGCGCGTCCTCGGCCACGCCGTCGGCGACCTCTTCGAGCCGGGGGTCCGCCTGCATGAGGATCCCGCGACGCTCGGCCGCGACCGTGCGGACCAGCGCCAGCAGGCGCGCTTCGTCCTCGGCGTCGGTGTCCTGGGCGCTCGCGGGGCGGGGCGCCGGCAGCGCGGTGAACACGAGGAGCAGGGCGGGGACGAAGAGCCCCGCACAAACACCCCCGTGGCGGCCTTTCAGGAGCCTCTGCCTGTGTCTACAATCCGCGAACTTCATCGGCATCCAACACCCCGAGGGCTGCGCGCCCACAGGAGCGAAGCATGATCGTCGGCGTCCCCACGGAGATCAAGCCCCAGGAATATCGTGTCGGTCTGGTGCCGTCGGGCGTCAAGGCGCTGACCGAGCGGGGGCACCGGGTCCTCGTTCAGGAGGGGGCCGGACTGGGGGCGGGGCTGACCGACGAGGAGTTCGTGCGTCAGGGCGCCGAGATCGTCCCCGGCGCGGCGGACGTCTGGGGCGGCGCCGAGATGATCATGAAGGTGAAGGAGCCCGTCCGGAACGACACCTTCGACGAATACGCCGCCATGCGGCCGGGCCAGGTGCTCTACACCTACCTGCACCTCGCGCCCGCGCCCGAGCTCACCCGGCAGCTCGTCGACGCGGACGTGGTGGGCGTCGCCTACGAGACGATCGAGGGCCGCGGCGGCAGTCTGCCGCTCCTCATCCCCATGTCCGAGGTGGCGGGACGGATGTCCGTGCAGGCGGGCGCGACCTGCCTGGAGAAGCCCCGGGGCGGCCGCGGCGTGCTCCTGGGCGGCGTGCCCGGCGTGGAGCCGGGCGTCGCGGTCATCATCGGCGGGGGCATCGTCGGCCGGAACGCCGCGAAGATGGCCATCGGCCTGGGCGCGGAGGTCTGGATCCTCGACGTCAACCTCGACACGCTGCGCTACTGCGACGACATCTGGGGCAGCCGGGTCAAGACGATGATGTCGAACCGGGTGAACATCGAGAAGGCCCTGCGTCGCGCGGATCTGCTGGTGGGCGGCGTGCTCATCCCGGGCGCGAAGGCCCCCCACCTCGTCACCCGCGACATGCTCGCGCTCATGAAGGAGGGGGCGGTGATCGTGGACGTGGCCGTCGACCAGGGCGGGTGCGTGGAGACGACCCACCCGACGACGCACGCGGACCCCACCTACGTGGTCGACGGGATCGTCCACTACGGCGTCGCGAACATGCCCGGGGCCGTGGCCCGCACGTCGACCTTCGCCCTCACGAACGCCACCCTGCCCTACGCCCTGCGGCTGGCGGACCTGGGCGTCGAGGAGGCCGTGAAGGCGACGCCCGGCCTCGCGCCCGGCGTGAACGTGTACCGGGGGAAGGTGACCTACCAAGCCGTCTCCGACGCCATCGGAATCCCGTACTCCCCGCTGCCCTTCGGGTAGGACCGGACCCGGCCCGTGGCGGGTCGAATCACCGCTGCGCGTCGCGCTTCTGCTTGTACAGCTTCGTGGCCGCGCCGAAGACGGCCGAGCTCACGTTGCGGTTCGACGAGAGCAGCTTCAGATCCTTGATGTGCAGCTGCTTGATCAGGCTCATCGCCACCGGGATGGGCGTCTTCGGGTTGCCCGCCATCGCGACCTTCACCGGGTACTTCCGCATGTACTCGCGGTTCATGGAGAGCAGGCGCAGGACGTCCTCGGCCACGCCGCGGTTGCCCGCGATGGCCTTGACCTCGTTCTCGGTGAGGCGTCCCGACTTCACCACGGCGCTCGCGACGATCTTGTTGCGGTCGCGGATCAGGATCTCACGGACCTCCTTGTTGCCCTTGTAGGAGAGCTTGATCTTCTGGCCCGTGGTCATCTTCCCGATGGCCTGCTTGAGGCCGAGCTTCTCCTCCTCGCCGACGTTCTCCTTGTCCTCGGTGAACATCGAGCCGAAGTCGTCGTCCTCCTCCTCGAGGCCGAAGGCGAAGTCGCTGTCGGCGATCGACGTCAGGCCGGTGAGGTCGAGCTCGTCGATGGCCTCCTCGACGTCGACCTCCTGGCGCCGCGGCATGATCGGGCGGCCGGCGGTGTCGTCCTGCCAGCCCAGCGGCGGGGCCACGTACTCGGCGAGCGGGTCGATCCCCCAGTCCAGGAGCAGCGCCTCGAGCGGGTTCAGCAGGCCGGGGGGAGGCGTCGGCAGCGCGGCCGGCGCGGGCGGGATGTAGGGCTCCCCGGAGACGAAGTCCTCGGGGAGGCCGTCTTCACCGAGAGCGGCGACCGGCGGCAGGCCCGCGTCGGGGACCTCCGCGACCGTCCCGGCCGGGGGCGCGGTCTGCTCGGCGGCGCCCTGGGCGGGGGCCGTCTCCTCCACGGGCTCCGGCACGGGCGGGGCGACCCCCGCGGCGGCGAGGGCAGCGGCGTTGGCGCGCGCCTGGGCCGCCTTCGCCGACGCCTTGATCTCCGCCTCGGAGGCCTCGTTGCTGAGCCCGTGCAGCCGCATGAACGACGTCACCCGGTCGATCACCGACTGCGCCGTGTTGGGGTTCCGGGCCAGGAAGCGGAACACCTCCGGGGTGACGATCAGCCGCTCCTGGTTGTTCGAGATGATCTCGGTGATGCGATGCGAGCCGGTCTCGGCGAGGTAGCAGATCGTCTTGTCGTTGATCTGGCGCTTGAGGCAGATCTGCTCGAGCAGGTACTCGTCCGTCCGCTTGTACGCCAGGAACTCGAGCAGCTTCGGGTGGGTCTTGGTGTCGATCAGACCGAGCAGGCGGTCTTCGGGGAGGTCGAGGATCGCCGCGCTCGCTTCGCTCGCGACCTCCGGATCGGGATCGCCGAGCAGCAGGTACTGCATGGCGAGGAGCGCCTTGGGCGGAGCGGGCAGCATCCCCCGGGCGACGGCGAGCTTGCCGCGCGCGGGGGCACCGGGCGCCGCGTGCTTGCGCAGCGCATCGGGGATGTTCAGCCGGTCACAGGCGGCCGCGTACTCTTTGGCGTCCATTCCTCAATGCTAGGACAGACGGCGCCGGAGCGGGAGCGGAGGAGACCTAGTCCTCCTCCTCCTGCACGCGGTTGATCTCCGCCACGAGCTTGCCCTGCATGTGCGACGGCACGGGGTCGTACTGGTGCAGCTGCATCGTGTAGACGCCCTTGCCGCCCGTCATGGAGTTGAGGTCGGGGGCGTAGGACTGGACCTCCGCGAGCGGTACCAGGGCCTTGACGACCGAGTTCCGCCCCCGGGAGTCCATGTTCAGGATCCGGCCGCGACGGCTGTTCATGTCGCCCATGATGTCGCCCACCGAGTCCTCGGGGACCACGATCTCCATCTCGTAGATGGGCTCGAGCAGCACCGGGCGCGACTCCATCACGCCCTTCTTCACCGCCTGCCGACCCGCGATCTGGAACGCGATGTCCTTGCTGTCGACCGGGTGGGTCTTGCCGTCGTACAGGGTGACCTTCACGTCCACCACGGGGAACCCGGCGAGGATGCCCTTGCCGAGCTGGTGACGGACGCCCTTCTCCACCGACGGGATCAGGGTGTTGGGGATGACCCCGCCGACGACCTTGCTGACGAACTCGAAGCCCGCGCCCCGCGTATTGGGCTCGATCTTGAGCGAGACCTGGCCGAACTGGCCCGCGCCGCCCGACTGCTTCTTGTGGCGGTACGTCACATCCGAGCCGCCCGCGATCGTCTCTCGGTACGGGATCGTCGGGATGTCGAGGTCGACCTCGATGCCGAACTTCCGCTTCATCTTGTGGACCGTCACCTGGATGTGGTTCTGACCCATGCCCGAGAGCACGATCTCCTTGGTGACGGGGTCGTAGCCCTGCTGGAGCCCGGGATCCTCGGCCAGCAGCTTGGACATCGCCGTCTTGATCTTGTCCTCGGCCCCGCGGCTGGTCGGCCGCAGCACGAAGGCGGCCATGGGCGGGGGCGGCTGCACGGCCTCGATGCGCACGAGGTGCTTGTGATCCGCGAGCGAGTCGCCGGTCCCGGTGTCCCGCAGCTTGGCGACGCCGAAGATGTCCCCCGGCAGCGCTTTGGTCACGGGCGTCTGCTTCTTGCCGCAGAGGTGGAACAGCTGGCCGAACCGCTCGTCCTTGTCGGTGCGCGCGTTGCGGGGGTGGCTGTCGCCGGACACGGTGCCCTGGAAGACGCGGACGAGCGAGATCTGGCCCGCGAACGGGTCGATGACGGTCTTGAAGCAGAGCGCGGCGAGCGGCGCCGACGGGTCCGCGGTGAGCTCGACCTCGTCCCCGGTCCCGACCGCGACGGCGGTGACCGCAGGCCGCTCCGACGCCGCGGGCAGCGCGCGCGTGACCCACAGCAGCTGGTCGATCCCGATGTTCTTCGTGGCCGACCCGAGCAGGACGGGTGCGAGGACGCCGGAGAGGATCCCCTTGTTGAGGCCCGAGCGGACCTCGTCCTGGCTGAGCTCGCCCTCCTCCAGGTACTTCTCGATCAGGTCGTCGTCGGTCTCGGCGACGGCCTCGACCATGGCCTCGAGGGCCTCGGCGACTTCGTCCTGCATGTCGGCGGGCACGTCGCCCACCGTGGGCGCGCCCCCGTCGCCGGAGTAGGTCAGCGCGCGCTGGTTCACCAGGTCGACGATGCCCCGGAAGTCCCCCGCCGACCCGATGGGCAGCTGGAGCAGGACGGGCGAGATGCCGAGGACGTCCCGCACCTCTTCGACCGCGGAGCGCCAGTCGGCGCGATCGTTGTCGAGCTTGTTGATGAACACCGCGCGGGCGAGGCCGAGGCGGGCGGCGGCCGTGCTCATGCGCTCGGTGCTCGCCTCGACGCCGTCGACCGCGGAGATGACCACGACGGCGGAGTCCACGGCCTGCAGGCACACCTGCGAGTCGGCGAGGAAGTTCCCGTCGCCGGGGGTGTCGAGAACGTGGACGCGGTACCCGTCGTACTCGCAGGTCACGACGGAGACCTGCGTCGACCCGCGCCGGGCCTGCTCTTCGGGCTCGAAGTCGAGGATCGACGTGCCTTCGGGCACGCTCCCGAGGCGGGTGTTGAGCCCGGTGGTGCGCGCGACTGCGTCGCCGATGCTGGTCTTCCCTGCGCCGCCGTGGCCGACGAGCGCGATGCTGCGAATCCGAGAGGTGTCGATGTTGCTCATGTTCATCCCGTGGTTCCGCTCGCGGGCGCGCGCGGGGGGCGCATTCTCTGCGCGCCGGGGGGCCGGGTCAAGGCGGCTGCAGGGGCGCGATCTTCAGCGATTGAGCGCGTAGAGGAGCTGGAGCCCGGTGAGTGTCAGGTCGTCGTCCACCGCGTCGATCGTCCGGCTGCCGTCGGCGATGACGGCGGCGAGGCCTCCGGTCGCGATCACGCTGGGCGTGGGGGCGTCGGGGGCTCGCTCGGTGTACTCGTCGACCAGGCGCCCGACGACGCCGTCCACGAGCCCGACGTAGCCGTAGAACAGGCCCGACTGCATCGAGTGGATCGTATTGCGCCCGATCACCTTGCGCGGACGCTCGATGTTCACCCGGGGCAGCTTGCTCGCGCGCCGGAAGAGGGCCTCCGCGGAGATGCGGAGCCCGGGGGCGATCACGCCGCCCAGGTACTCGCCCCGGCCGGACACGCAGTCGAAGGTCGTGGCGGTGCCGAAGTCGACGACGATGCACGGCCCCTGCACGCGCGCGAACGCGGCCACGGAGTTGACGATCCGGTCGGCGCCCACCTCGCGCGGGTTGTCCGCGAGGATCGGCATGCCGGTGCGGATCCCGGGGCCCACCACCAAGGCCTCCAGGTCGAAGTAGGACCGGCACATCGCGAGGAAGGCCGACAGCGTGTCCGGCACGACGCACGACACGATGGCGGCCTCGACCTCGGGCTCGAGTCCGGCCCGCTCGAACAGGGAGTGGACCAGGATCCCGATCTCGTCGGCGGTGCGGTCCTTGACCGTGCGGATGCGGAAGGTGCGGACGGCGCGCGCCTCCTCGTAGAGACCCAGCACCGTGTTGGTATTGCCGACGTCGATCACGAGCAGCATGCAGCCGCCTCCGTTCCAAGGTGTACGTCCCCGGCGATCACCCGCTCGGGACCCTCCGCGCCCGGACGGAGGACGAGCAGCGCGCCGTCTTCGTCCAGCCCCAGGACCGACGCCGGGGAGCCGTCGACCATCATCTCCGCCCCCAGCATGGGCCACATCGCCGCCACGCAGCGAGCGCGCACGCCGTCCCAGCCGTCGCCGTCGACCGCCGCCTCGAGGGCGAGGAGTCGGTCGGTCAGGCGCAGGAGGAGGTCGTCGGGGTCCGCGGGGCCGAGGGCCGCGGCCGTGGCCCGCACGTCGGCGGGGAGGGCGTCCGTGCCGAGGTTGATCCCGACGCCGACGACGAGCGCGCCGGCCGCCCACTCGCACAGGACCCCCGCGAGCTTGCGACGCCCCACCAGCACGTCGTTGGGCCACTTCACCCACGCGTCGACCCCGGACTCCGCGGCGACGTCGCGCACCGCCAGGCCGGTCGCGAGGGTGAGCCGGACGGCTCGGGCCGGGGGCAGTCGGGGGCGGCGCAGGAAGCTCACGAGGAGCGCGTCGCCGGGAGCGGCGGACCAGCTCCTGCCCTGCCGTCCACGACCCGCCGTCTGGGCGCGGGCCCGCACGACCAGCCCGGCAGGGGCGCCCGCGCGGGCGGCGTCCATGGCGATCCGGTTGGTGGAGTCGACCACGTCCTCGTCCTGCAGACGCAGCCCCCGACGAGCGAGCTCCGCGGCCAGGTTCATCGCGGCTCTTGCCGGCGGTTCACGCGCCGTCCGCGTCCACGGCCAGGGAGACGTCCTTCCACACGGCCTGGTGGACGATTCCCCCGCACGAGATGACGTCCACGCCCGTCTCGGCCACGCCCCGCACCGTGTCCAGGGAGATCCCGCCGCTCGCTTCGAGGACCAGCGACTCCGGGCGAGCCCTCAGCGTGGCGACGATCTCGGCGAGGCCGTCCACGTCGAAGTTGTCCAGCAGGAGCACGCGGGCGCCTGCGTCGACCGCTTCGTCGGCCTCGGCCCGGGTCTCCACCTCGACCTGGATCTGCAGGAGGTGGTGTACCCGGCTGCGCGCGCGCTCCACGGCCGGGGTGATGCCTCCGGCGGCCGCGATGTGGTTGTCCTTGATCATCACCCCGTCGCTGAGGCTGGAGCGGTGGTTGTGGCCCCCGCCCACGCGGACCGCGTACTTCTCGGCCGCCCGCAGGCCGGGGGTGGTCTTGCGCGTATCCACCAACCGCGCCGAGAGGTCGGCGATGCGGTCGACGTGCCTGCGCGTGAGGGTCGCGATGCCGCTGAGCCGCTGCACGATGTTGAGGGCCGGGCGCTCGCCCGTGAGGATCGCACGCAGCGGCCCGGTGACTCGGGCGAGCTCTTCGTCCGCGCCGAGGGAGCGATGCCCGTCCACGACCAGGAGCTCCACCTCGACCCGGGGATCCACCGAGGCGAGCAGCTCCTCGAAGGCGTGGAGGCCGCACACCACCATGGCCTCGCGGGCCAGGAGGCGAGCCGAGCCGAACGTGTCGCGGTCGACGATCGCGTCCGTGGTGACGTCGCCGGACGGGCTGTCCTCGGCCAGGGCCGTCGCGATGAGCCGCGACAGGTCGGGGGGATCGAAGCGGAGCACGAAGGTCAGTCGTCTTCGGTGCGACCGAGCAGCCGAGCCGCGGCCTCGGTCGCGGCGGGGATCGCCTGCGCCAGGGCGTCGGTCACGGCGCGAGACACGGTGTCCTCGAGCAGCGTCGCCAGGCGTCCCCCGGGCTCCAGCAGCTGGTCGATGTGGGCGTCGACCGCCTCTCGCACCCGCGCGGCGTCGTCCCCCACCGGCGCCGACTCCCCGGTCGACCGCCCGAGCGCGGCCACCTGGGCCGTGGAGAACGGGTCGGGCACCGAGTCGCCGTCGGACGTGTCCGCGTCCAGGGAGTCGCCGTCGTCCTCGATCTCGACGTCCACGCTCGGAGTCGCCTGGGACACGACGGGGACCGCGTGCGCCGTGGCCGACGCGCTCACGGGTACGGACACGGGGTTCTCTTCGTCGAAGGGCTCGATGTTCAGCGGCGGCAGCTCCTGCGTCTGGGGGCGGCGCGGGTCCAGGGCCTGCACGTCCCCGGTGTTCAGCGCGTCGTAGTCGCCGGTGCCGAGGACCGAGACACCGTCGCTGAAGATGCCGGTCCCCGGGTCGATGATGGAGGCGGGGTTCCGGTCCTCGGGATCGAGCGACGTGGACGGCATCGAGTCCCCCGAGACGGACTGGATTCCGAAGAAGGCGGGGCCGACCATGGGGACGAGCTGCTCGAGGAGCTGGCTGGTCAGGAACGGCCTGCGCACCGACGCGTCCGCCCCGCACTCGGCGACGTTGCGCTCCGCGGAGCCCTCCCCCGCGGTGTACAGCAACATCACCTTCGGGGGGCTGTTCGTGGCCTTGAGGAAGCGACACAGCTCGTAGCCGCTGCCCCCGGGCAGATCGACCTCCGCGATGACCAGGTCCGGCGGCTGCGATCGGGCGGCGTCCCGCGCCGACTGCGAGGTCGCGACGCTGTGAACGTCGACTCCCCGAGCCTCGAGGACCCCTCGCGTCTGCTGCACGAGGCCCGGGTCGGGGCTCACGATGAGCGTTCTCTTGGCCACCATCTGCCTCCGAGGAGATTCCGCGGCGAATCGTACCAGCGATCGGACAACCGCTCTCAGGCCGTGGCCGCGGGTTCACGGGGCGGCGGTGGACTCGGAGGATCCGCGCGGCTACAAGTCCGGCGATGTCTTCCCCCCCCACCCGGGCCGAGATGCTCTCGGTCTTCGTCGAGGCCTGCACGCCCGCCGAGCGGCAGGCGATGGGCGTGGAGTGGGAGAAGGAGGTCGTGCACCCCGACGGTCGGAGGGTCACGTTCACCGAGCCCGGCGGCGTCCAGGACGCGCTGAAGGCGATGGCCCGGAGCGACCGCTGGCGCCCTCACCGCGAAGGACCCCACGTCGTGGGGCTGCACGGCGCGGGCTCGCACGTGACCCTGGAGCCCGGGGCGCAGATCGAGATCGCGACCCCTCCGCGGCGCTCGATCGCGGAGCTGGAGACGGATCTGCGAGCTCACCTCGCGGACCTTCAGGGCGCCTTCGCCGGGGCCGACGTGCACATCCTCACGACCGCCTTCACGCCGATCCAGCCGGTGGCGGAGATCCCGTTCGTGCCGAAGGGCCGATACGCGGTGATGCAGCGCTACCTCCAGCGCACCGGCGCCCTCGCTCACGCGATGATGAAGGGCACGACGTCGGCGCAATACGCCATCGACTTCGCGTCCGAGGAGGACTGCGGCCGCAAGCTGTCCGTGAGCGACGGGCTCTCTCCTGTGGTCACTGCCCTGTCGGCCAACTCACCGCTCGTGAGCGGCGCGCCGACGGGCGACCTGAGCGCTCGCGCCCGCGCCTGGCTCCGCACCGACCCCGCGCGGACCGCCCTGCCCTCCTCGCTGATCGCCAGCTTCTCGTTCGAGGCGTATCTCGATTGGGCCCTGGCCGTCCCGATGATGTTCGTGCGCCGGGACGGGCGGTGGTTCCCCGCTCACGGTCGGTCCTTCCGGCACTGGATCGACCACGGGATCGACGGTCGGAAGCCCGACATGGCGGACTTCGACCTGCACCTCACGTCGCTCTTCCCGGACGTGCGTCTCAAGGGGTTCCTGGAGATCCGCGGGGCGGACAACGGCTCGCCTACCGACATCCTCGCTCTCGCCGCCTTCTGGAAGGGTCTGCTGTACGACCCGGGGGCCCTGGAGCAGGCGGAGACGGTGGTGCAGGCCCTGCGCGCGGGGGGCGAGCGGGGCGACCTCCTGGAGCTCGCGATCACCGAGGGGCTCGGGGGGCGCTGGGGCGGGCGGCGCCTGCGGAGCTGGATCGGGCTGCTGCTCGAGGCGGCGGAGGCGGGCCTCGGGAGGCAGGGTCCGCGCGGCCCCGGTGAGATCGCCTACCTGGCCCCGCTCCGGGAGCGCGCGGCGGCGGGTCGGTCGCCGGCCGAGGACGTGCTGGATGCGTGGCGCCGCGAGCCGGACGTGCCGTCGTTCCTGGCCGCGATCGCGCTCCCTGCCGTGGCGGACATCCCCCGGGTGACGCCCGGGCCCGCCTAGCAGCTCAGCCGCTGCGCGTGCGGACGCGCTCGAAGAGCAGCAGGCCCGCGGCCACGCTCACGTTCAGGCTCGACACGATCCCCGACCGCGGCCGGGGGATCCGCACCACGGCGTCGCACCGCTCCCGGACCTTCGGCCCCAGGCCCCGGTCCTCTCCCCCCAGCACGAGCGCGACGGCGCCCCCGAAGTCGACGTCCGAGTACAGGGCGTCCCCGTCCGCCTCGGCTCCGATCACGCGGATGCCCGCGCGACGCAGGGTCGCGAGCGCGGCCATGAGGCCCTGGCGCACCACCGGCACCTCCTCGGCGCCCCCCATCGCCACCCGCTGCACCGTCGGCGTGACGCTCGCGCCCCGCCGGGTCGGTGTCACTACGCAGTCCACCCCCGCGTAGGCGGCGGACCGCAGGATGGCCCCGAGGTTCTGCTCGTACTGGACCTCGTTCAGGAGGAGCACGAACGGCTCGCGATCCTCCCGGGAGACCCGGTCGAGGACATCCTTGAGGGACGGCGCAGGCAGCGGCTCGGCGAACCCGATGACCCCGTTGTGGACGTGCGCCTGGGCCACGCGGTCCAGGTCGTCGCGGGGGACGGAGGTCACGATCGCCCCGACGCGCGCCGCGCCCGCTCGGATCGCGTCGAGCTTCGGGTCGGGCTTGGCCCGGGAGTCGATCCAGATGTGGCGGATACGACCCGAGGTCTCCAGCGACGCGAGCACGAGGTTTCGCCCCTCGAGCTGGTCCGGATGGTTCGGTCGCTTCCTCGTGGACGGCTTCGACGTACGCGACTCACGCGGCTCACGCCGGTCCTCTCGGCCGCGACCTCGGCGCTTCATCAGAGCAGCTCGGCGGCCAGCTCCGCGAGCTGAGAACGCTCGCCCTTCGAGAGGGTCACGTGGCCCGCGATCCGAGAGTTGCGGAACCGCTCGACCAGGTAGACCAGCCCGTTGGAGGTGGCGTCCACGTACGGGTTGTCGATCTGGTAGGGGTCGCCCGTGAGGACCACCTTGGTCCCCTCCCCCGCACGCGTGATGATCGTCTTGATCTCGTGGGGGGTGAGGTTCTGCGCCTCGTCGACCACGAGGTACTGGTGCGGGATCGAGCGCCCGCGGATGTAGGTCAGGGGCTCGATCTCCAGGAGGCCCTGGTTGATCAGCTCCTGGTAGGCGCGCTGCTTGCCGCGCACGGTCGACCGCGAGTGCAGGATGAACTCGACGTTGTCGTAGACGGGCTTCATCCAGGGGTTGAGCTTGTCCTCGATGTCCCCGGGCAGGAAGCCGATGTCGCGGCCCAGCGGGAAGATCGGGCGGCTCACCAGCAGGCGGTCGTAGACGCGCTCGTCCGCGGACTTGGCGAGCCCCGCGGCGATCGCGAGCAGCGTCTTGCCGGTGCCGGCCTTGCCCACGAGCGTCACGAGCTTGATGTCGTCGTCGAGCAGCAGATCGAGGGCGAAGAACTGCTCCTTGTTGCGGGGGAAGATGCCCCAGACACCCTCCTTGACGCGCCGGACCATGTGGACCTTGCCGTCTTCGTGGAGGCGGCCGAGGGCGGTCTGGTTGGGGCGCTCGGCGTTGCGCAGGACGAAGCACTCGTTGGCCACGTGGTCCGCGTCGACGTCGCCGTCGTCCGTGACGAGCTCCGGCACGACGGTCTCCCCGGTGCGGAACAGGTCGTCGATCACCTCGCCCGCGACCGTGAGCTCCCCCTGGCCGGTGTACAGCTCGTCCGTCTTGACCTTGCCGTGCTCGTAGTCCTCGGCGCGGATCCCCAGGGCGTTGGCCTTGATGCGGACGTTCGTATCCTTGCTGACCATCACCACGCGGCCCGCGACCTTCGCCTCTTCGTGGAGCTTGTGGGCCACCGACAGGATCAGGTTGTCCGCCACCTGGGAGCTCGACGCCCAGGTCCACTCGGGCACGACCTCGGTCACGAGATCGACCCGGAGGATCCCCCCGCTCTCCAGGTCGACGCCGTCCGCCAGGTCGGCGCGCTCGCTCAGCTGGTCGAGGTACCGCGAGAACTGCCGCGCGTTGCGGCCCTTCTCGTTCTGGTCCTTCTTGAATCGATCGATCTCCTCCACCACCGTGATCGGCACGACCACCTCGTGCTCCTCGAAAGCGAAGAGCGCAGCGGGGTCGTGCAGGAAGATGTTGGAGTCGAGAACGTACGTCTTCCGCTCATGGGAAGGCAGTCGCTGGATCAACGGAGGGTCTCCCGGGGGAATGCAGCGTAAATCGGCGGGTGCGTGGGTCCCTGACCTGATCCCTCACGACGAAGGTAAGCCTCGTCGCACGACGAGTGTCGCTGAATTGCTTGCGGGATGAAAGTACTTTGTCCCGATCCCCGGGCGCAGGGACGGGCGACGCTCAGCTGTTGTCGTCGAGGCGCTCGCGGAGCTGGCGCCCCACCTTGAACACCGGCAGCACCTTGGCGGCGACGGGGATCGGCTCGCCCGTGCGCGGGTTCCGGCCCGTGTAGGCCGGGTAGTGCTTCGTCTTGAACGATCCGAAGCCGCGGATCTCGATGCGGTCCCCGCGGATCAAGGCGTCCTGCATCGACTGGAAGATCGTGTTCACGACCTGCTCCGCCCGCTTGCGGGTCAGCCCACCTCGCTGCGCGACAGCATCGATGAGTTGCGACTTCGTCACCGGAACCAGCCTTCCCCTGCGCTTCTACAGTGCAGCCCTACTCCAAAAGGGTACCGGCCCCGGCCGGGGCCGGTCAAGGTCAACTCGTTGAAATCTCCGGTCTTTTTAGACCTGCCGCCGGACATCCTTGAGGCGAAGCTCGAGCTTCGAGCGCCCCTGCCAGACGTTCTCCTGCAGGGTGAAGACGGCTTCGAGGCGCCCCTCCAGGTCCGCGGGGTCGAGGCCGAGCCCGAAACCGACCGCGGCCAGCCCGTCGCTCTGCGGCCCCCGCAGGGTCATGCGGATGCCCCCCTTCTTGAGCGTCCGGACCCCGTGCGCCTCGAGGTCCCGGGCCGTGAACACCGGCTCGGGGTTGCCCAGCCCGAACGGGCGGAGGCGCGACAGCTCGTCGAAGAGCTCCCAGGTGACCTCGGAGAGGGACAGGGTGCGGTCGATCGAAAGTCGCGGCTGCCAGACGTCCTCGGCCGCGTCCGCGAAGGCGTGACCGGCGAAGTGATCGCGCAGGGCCTCGAGGTTGTCCACGGAGACGGTCATCCCCGCCGCCGCGCGGTGCCCCCCGAACCGCTCCAGGAGGTGGGAGCAGCCCCGCAGCTCGGCGAACAGGTCCACGCCGTTGATCGCGCGCCCCGAGCCCACGGCCACCCCCTCGTCCGGCTTGACCGCGAGGATCAGGGCCGGGCGGTGGAAGTGCTGGACCACCCGCGAGGCCACGATGCCGACGACGCCGGGGTGCCAGGCCTCGCTCCACAGGACCAGCCCGCGTCGCGACGGGAAGTCCCCCGCCTCGGCCGCCGCGCGGAGCACGTCGGCCATCGTCTCGCGCTCCATGTCCTGGCGCTTGCGGTTGAAGGCGTCGAGCTCCCTCGCCTCGGGCAGGGCGGCCTCGTCGTCCGGGCTCAACAGGAGCCGCACCGCGCGGGCGGACTCGTCGATGCGGCCCGCGGCGTTGATCCGGGGCCCGAGGCGGAACCCGAGGTGCGAGGCTCGGATCGGCTCGCCGGGGTTCACCCCCGCGACGCTCAGGAGCGTGCGCATGCCCGGTCGCTCGCGCCGCTCCATCCGTCGCAGCCCGGCCGCGACGAGGATGCGGTTGACGCCGCGCAGCGGAGCCAGGTCGGCGACCGTGCCCAGGGCCACGACGTCGAGGTAGGGGCGCAGGTCCGGCTCGGGGCGGTCCGTGAAGGCGCCCGCGTCCCGCAGCTGTGACCGCATGGCGATCGCGAGCATGAAGGCGACCCCCACGGCCGCGAGCTCTTCGTGCGGGTTGCCGGTGCCGTCGCGCTTGGGGTTGAGGATCGCCGCGGCGGCGGGCAGCTCCGGCGGGAGCTTGTGGTGGTCGACGACGACCGTGTCGATCCCGAGGCGGTTCCCCACCGCGATCGGCTCGTGGGCCGAGACCCCGTTGTCGCAGGTGACCACGAGCTTGACGCCCTCGGTCGCCAGCCGCTCCATCGTGTGGACCTGCACCCCGTAGCCGTCGCGCAGGCGGTGGGGCGCGTACCACGTGACGTTCGCCCCGATCTCCTCGAGGAAGTTCACGAGCACGACGGTCGACGTGCAGCCGTCCACGTCGTAGTCGCCGTGGATGCAGATCCGCTCCTGGTCGCGCACCGCTCGGAGCAGTCGGTCCACGGCGGCGTCCATGTCCACCAGGCCGCGGGGGTCGGGGAGGTTCTTGAGGCTCGCGTCGAGCCATCGGCGGCCCACGTCGGGGTCGTCGACCCCGCGATTGACGAGGATGCTCGCGAGCACGTCGGACGTATCCAGGGCCGCTGCCAGGGCCCGCACGTCGGCCTTCGGCTCCCGCACGCGCCACGTGCGGGGGACCCGGGGAACGGCGGGGAGCGGGACCTCCACCTTGCCTTGCGTCATGTCGTTTCCTTCCGCCGCCCCGAGCGAGTGAGGCGGAAGTTGTACATCGGGGCGACGGCCGCCCGTCTAGCCGGGGACGATGCGGCCGGGCTGCAGGCCCACGCTGCGCTGACGCGGAGCGGAGGGCTTGCCGGCGTCGTCGTCGTCCTCGGGGATCTCCACCGGCAGCCAGCGCTGCAGCGAGAGGATCAGGGGCGAGGCGACGAACACCGAGGAGTACGTCCCGATCACCACGCCGATCATGAGGGCGAGGGCGAAGTCGGCGATGATCGGACCGCCCAGGATCATCAGCGCGCCCACGGCCAGGAGCGTGGTGACCGAGGTCAACAGCGTCCGGGACAGCGTCTCGTTCAGGGATACGTTGATCACCTCGCCGAGGTCCCGCTGGGGGAACCGCCGCAGGTTCTCGCGGATGCGGTCGTACACCACGATCGTGTCGTTGAGCGAGTAGCCGACGATGGTGAGTAGAGCGCCGATCGTGGGGAGCGTGAACTCCCTGCCGAGCAAGCAGAAGATCCCGACCGTGATCGTGACGTCGTGAGCCAGGGCCGCGACGGCGCCGGGCGCGAAGCTGAGGTCGAACCGGAACGCGACGTAGACGAGGATCAGCAGCAGGGAGAAGAAGATGGCGAGCAGCCCCTTGCGGCGCAGCTCGGCGCCGACGGAGGGGCCGACCATCTCGACGGCGAGGACCTCGAACCGGGCCTGACCGCCGTCGCTCTCCCCGAGGATGCCCCCCAGCTGCTTCTTCACCTGGTCGGTGATGCCGGGGAAGTTGATGACGACCGCCTGGTGGTCGACCTTCGACTCCACGACCGTGACGTCGGGGTTCTTGGCGGCGAGGACCCGGGACACGGCGGGGACGTCGATCTCGCTCGTCGCCTGCGCGCTCATGTTCACCGACTGCCCCCGCTCCCACTCGAACGCCTTCCACTTGTCCTCGCCGAACTCGGACTTCAGGAGGACGGAGACCTCCTCGAAGAACTCGTCGGCGCCGAAGTTCACGGACTCGACGCGCACCAGGTACTCCTGGCCGCTGCCGCCGAAGGCCTGGACCGAGTCGTCGGACAGGCCGACGCCGCGCAGGCCGTCGCGCAGGGTGGCGACGTCCACGCCCTCGGCCACCTTGAGGTGGATGAGGGTGCCGCCCGCGAAGTCGACGCCGTACTTCGGGCCCCGCCCGAACAGCCCGCCACCGATCGCGAGGAAGAGGGAGAAGGTCACCACGACGAACGAGACGACCGCCATCTTGCGGCGCATCCCGACGAAGTCGAACGTGGTTCCCGGCTTGATGATCTGCATGGCTTGCTCCTACCCCTTCTCGGCGGCGGGGACGCCGATGGACAGGGTGCTGATGCCGCGCCCGTGGGTCAGGTAGTCGAAGATGAGGCGCGTGACCACGAGGGCCGTGAAGACCGACGTGAAGATGCCGATCATCAGGGTGACGGCGAACCCCTTGATGGGGCCCGACCCGTAGGAGTAGAGGACGGCGCCGGTGATGAATGTCGTGATGTTGGCGTCGAGGATGGTCCAGGTGGCCTTGTCGTAGCCCGCGGAGATGGAGGCTCGGACGGATCGCCCTGCGTACACCTCCTCTCGGATTCGCTCGAAGATGATCACGTTGGCGTCCACCGCCATACCGATCGTGAGGATGATCCCGGCGATGCCCGGCAGCGTGAGCGTGGCCCCGAAGGCCGCCAGCAGCGCGAGGATGAAGACGATGTTGATGGCGATCGCGGTGTTCGCGATCAGCCCCGAGCCCCGGTAGTACAGGGCCATGAAGAAGAGCACGAGCAGCGAGGCGACCAGCGCGGCGCTGCGGCCCGCGGAGATGGAGTCGTCGCCCAGCGTCTTGCCCACGGTGCGGTTGTGGAGGATCTCGATCGGCGCGGGCAGCGCGCCCGCCCGCAGGACGATCACGAGGTCTTCGCTGTCGCGACGCACCTTCGCAGGGTCGTCGTCGCCCATCTCGATGGACGCTCGCCCGCCCCCGATCTTCTCGCGGAAGACGGGCGCGGAGTTGACGTTGTCGTCCAGGACGATCGCCATGCGCTTCTGCACGTTGTTGCCCGAGAGATCGGCGAAGAGCCGCGCGCCTTCGGCGTTGAGCTCCATCGATACGTACGGGACGTTGAACTGGTCGGTGGCCACGGCGGCGTAGTCGATGAAGTCGCCGGTGAGCTCGACCTTCTTGTTCACGAGGAACGGGCGCTCGCGGTTCTGGGTCATCGTGACCTCGTCGAACCGCTTCTTGAAGAGGACCTCCGCCTCCTCGGGGATCTTGCCCTCGAGCGCGCGGTGGAGCTGCTCGTCCGTGTACCGCGTGGGCAGCCCCGCGGCCGCGATGGCCTCTTCGACGACGCGCTCGACCCGCTTGTCGGTCCAGTTCTCTTCGTCGTGGAGCATGCGGAACTCGAGCTGGGCGGTCTTGCCCACGAGGTCGATGGCGCGCTGGGGGTCGTCCAGGCCTGGGAGCTGGACCGTGATGCGGTCGTCGCCCTTCTTGAGGATGACGGGCTCGGTCACGCCGAACTTGTCGATGCGGTTTCGGATCGTCTCGATCGCCTGGTCGAGCGCCGTGGTGCGGAGCCGGTCCGCGAAGGCCGCGTCGAAGGAGTAGACGAGGCCCTCTTCGCCGTCGTGGACCTGCGGCCCCACGAGCACGAACACGCCGATCTTCTCCTTGATGATCCGGCGGGTCTCCTCGCGGTTGGCGTCATCGACCCAGACGACGAGGTCCGCGGTGCCCTCGATGCGGCGGCTGCGTCCCTCGATGTCGGCCTCGTCCTTGAGGTTCTCGACGATCGTCTCGGTGTAGCGGTCCGAGGCGGTCTCCACCGCCTTGCGGATCTCCACCTGCAGCTCGAGGTCGATGCCGCCCTGGAGGTCGAGGCCGAGGTTGATCTTCTTCTCGGGGAAGATGCCGGCCCAGCCCGGGGCCTCCGAGCGCGTCTTGCTCATGTGGTCGTCGAGGGTGGCCTGCGCGGCCGCCTTCTCTTCGTCCGTGAGCGCGGCGTCCCGCAGCGCCTGGAGCTCCTCCACGCGGTTGTCGTACGCGAGGAGCTCGTCTGCCGTCATCCAGCCCCCGAACGTCCATACGAGGTACGCGACCCCGAGGACGAGCAGGATGCTCGACGAAACCGTCTTGAACCACCAGTTGCCTTCCATGGTGACCTACTTCTTCTCGCCCGCGTCCTTGTCGGCCGACTTGGCGACGACGGTGCGCGAGACCTTGTGCTTGTCGAACTTGAGCTTCACGCCCCGCTCTCCCTCGAGGACGACCGTCGTGTCGTCCACCGAGTGGATGCGCGCGTGCAAGCCCGAAGAGGTGACCACCTGGTCCCCCTTCTTGAGCGCCGCGACCATCGTCGAGTGGGCCGCTGCCTGCTTGTTCTGCGGGCGGATGATGAGCCAGTACCAGATGGCCACGAAGATCGCGACCATGAACAGGATCTGCGACCCCTGCCCGGGGGGCGCGGCGGCGTCCTGCGCGTACGCGGTGCCGATGAGCAGATCGAGCATTCGGTCCATCCTCGCGCCCTCGTCTCAGGTTCCCGCCGGGTGCGGCATCGGCGGCGCGTCGGGCCAACGCATCGCCGAGGGGGCTCGCCCCCGGTCGTCCCGGGTCCTCGCCCAGGCGAGCAGCTCCGCGAATGTTCCGGCCTCGATCGAGGCCCGGATCCGGCGCATGAGCCGCTGGTACTGGAACAGGTTGTGGATCGTGTAGAGCCTTCTCCCGAGCATCTCCCCCGTGAGGAAGAGGTGCCTCATGTACGCCCGGCTGTACCGCGAACACGCCGTGCAGCCGCAGTCCTCGTCCACCGGACCGTCGTCTTCGCGCCAAGCCGAGTGCTTGATGACGAGGCGACCACGGCTGGTGAAGAGGTTGCCGTTCCTCGCGTTTCGAGTCGGCAGCACGCAGTCGAAGAGATCGACGCCCGCGGCCACCGCCTCGATGATGTCCTCCGGGTATCCGACCCCCATCAGGTAGCGGGTCTTCCTCGCCGGGAGGCGCGGGGCGGCGAACCGTACCATTCGGTACATGTCTTCGGAAGTTTCCCCCACGGAAAGCCCCCCGATGGCGTATCCGTCGAACTCGAGGGCGGTCAGGGCCTCGATCGACCGTCCCCGGAGCTCCTCGTCGAGCCCCCCCTGGACGATGCCGAAGACGGCCGGTCCGGTCTCCAAATCCAGGGGGACGGCGCGGGCTCGAGCCGCCCACGCGTGCGTGCGCCCGAGCGACTCCTCGAGGGCGCGACGGGACGCGGGCAGCGCGGGGCACTCGTCGAGCACCATCGCGACGTCCACGCCGAGGTCGATCTGGGCCCCGATCGTCGACTCCGGGGTCATGCGGACGGCGTCGCCGTTGAGGGGGTTGCGGAAGGTGACGCCGTCGTCGTCGACCTTGCGGCGACCGCTCAGGGAGAAGACCTGGAAGCCGCCGCTGTCGGTGAGGATCGGCCCGTCCCAGCCCATGAACCGGTGCAGTCCCCCGAGCCGCTTCACCACGTCCGCGCCCGGTCGGCAGATCAGGTGGAAGGCATTGGAGAGGACGATGTCCGCGCCGAGCTCACGCAGCTCGGCCTCGATCAGGCCCTTCACGGCGCCGTAGGTCCCCACGGGCATGAAGCCGGGGGTCTGCACGGTCCCGTGGCGCAGGTGGAGCCGCCCACGTCGGGCCCCTCCATCCTCGGCGACGAGCTCAAAGGAGGATGGAGGCGTCGCCATAGGAGTAGAAGCGGTACCCGGCGTCGAGCGCGCGGCGGTAGAGGGCGAGCGTGCGCTCCCGTCCGAGGAACGAGGCCACGAGCGCGATGAGGGTCGACTCGGGGAGGTGGAAGTTCGTGATCAGCGACATCGGGAGCGTGGGCGGGTGCCCGGGCCGCAGGAACAGCCGAGTGACGCGGGGGATTCCGTCGGTCGGGCGACCTCCTCGGTGCCACGACTCCAGGGAGCGGCAGCTGGTGGTCCCGACGGCCACGACGCGGCCGCCCCGGGCTTCGGTCGCCGCCACCGCGGCCGCCGTCTCGGGAGGGACGACGTAGCGCTCCTCGTGCATCCGGTGCGCGGAGAGGGTCTCCGAGCGGACGGGCCGGAAGGTCCCGGCGCCGACGTCCAGGGTGACGCGCGCGACACCCACGCCGCGAGCCTCCAGCGACGCCAGCAGCTCGGGGGTGAAGTGCAGGCCCGCGGTGGGCGCGGCCGCGGCTTCGCCCCGCTCGGCGTAGACCGTCTGGTACCGCTCGCGATCCGCGGCGACCGGCGCGCCGCGCTGGATGTACGGGGGCAGCGGCATCTCCCCCCAGGCGTCCGAGATGCTCGCGAGATCGCCGTCGGGATCGGCCGTCCGCACTCTGCGCCCGGCCCCGTCGACGTCGCCCACGACGATCTCCGGGCCGCCGTCCTCACGCCCTCGCGAGACGACACGCAGGACGGTCCCGGGCGCGATCCGGGCGCTCCCGCGCACCATCGCGAACCGCTCGCCGGGGCCCGTGGGGTGCAGCAGCAGGAGCTCCACCCGGCCCCCGGTGGGCTTGCGGGCGAAGAGCCGCGCCGGGCGCACGCGCACGTCGTTCACCACCAGCAGGTCTCCGGGGGCGAGCAGCTCCGGAAGGTCGCGGAAGCGGCGGTCGGTGACGTCGCCGTGGCGACGCACGACCATCAGGCGCGAACCGTCACGCTCGGTCGTCGGGTGCTGCGCGACGCGATCCGGGGGCAGATCGTAGGTGTAGCTCGAGACGAGATCGTCGATGGCAGGGGGGGCGAGCACCGCGGCGGTGTGTAGTCACCTACCGGGGGCGTGTCAAACGCCGGCTCAGCCGTCCTTCTTCTTCGCGTCGCCCTCGGCGTCCGCCGGGGGCTTCTTCTCCACGGGGAGGATGCGAAGCAGAGGGATCTCCCGCGGGGCGTCGATGCAGAGGCGGACCCAGTTGCCCTTCACCCGCTTGATGTGGATGCGGATGTCGTCTCCGATCTGGAGGATCTCGCCTTCTTTCTGCGTGAGCACCAACATCGACGAACCACTCTAGCGGTTTTGGCGCGAAGCGATCGGGAGCAGCTTGCGGCCGGTCCGGGCTTCGAGCTCCGCGCGGACGATCTTCATGTCCTCGAACACCTTGCGCTTGTCCGCGGGATTCCTCAGCAAATACGCCGGGTGGTACGTCGGCACGAGCACCGAGCCCCGGAAGGGGTGGGCGCGTCCCCGGAGCCGGCCGACCGACTGCTGCGACTCCAACAGGGTCTGGATCGCGAAGCGTCCGAGCGCGACGACGACCGCGGGCCGGATGATCTCGACCTGCCGCCACAGGAACGGAGAGCACGTGGACACCTCGTCGGGCCTCGGATCGCGGTTGTTCGGGGGCCGGCACTTCACGACGTTGGCGATGTAGACGTCCGAGCGGTCGAGCCGCAGGACGTTGTTGATGATCCGCGTGAGGAGCTCGCCTGCGGCCCCGACGAAGGGCTCGCCCTGCTTGTCTTCGTGGTAGCCGGGCCCCTCGCCCACGAACATCACGTCGGCCGTGGGGGAGCCGACGCCGAAGACGACCTGCGTGCGCCGCTCGCTCAGTCGGCAGCGCGAGCAGTCCACCAGCGACTGCTCCAGCACGGGCAGCGCAGGTGCCGGCCGAGGCGGCGCGGACGGCGCGGGGGCGGGTTGCTTCGGCGGCGCGGGAGCGGGCGGCCGGGGCGCCGCCTCGGGGGCCGCGGCCTCGGGGAGCTCGGGCGGGGTCCCCCAGGACGTGCGCCCGCCGGATGCGCGCTGGTACTCGATCCAGCCGCGCAGATCCGCGGCCAGCGCCGCGACGGCCTCGGGGGCGGACGGATCGGTCACGGGACGACCACCTCGACCTCGCCGGTGTTCCCCCAGCCGTCGTCGACCTCGACCGTCCAGGTCCCCGGCGCCAGCGCCGAGACGTCGCCGCTCAGGATGGTCCAGTCCCCGTCCTCGCCTCCCGACGTCAGGTCGATCGCCTCCGGCGTCCCGTCCGGGTCCGCCACGGCGCCGGGACCGGTCTCCGACGGACTCAACGGCGTAGGGGTCCGGGGACCGCTGGAGGCGTGCAGCATCCGGTAGCCGTGGGCCGGGGCCGCGTACGCCGCGCGGATCGTCAAGGTGTCGCCGTCGACGGACGCGCTCTCGAACGCCAGGTCCGCGGGCACCACCTCGAAGGGGTCGGACGCGAGCTCCCACGGCGTGCTCTCGTACGGGTAGCTGGTCGACGCCGGGTCGCGCGTCGGCCCGCCCACGACGAAGCGGTGGTTGCCGAGCGGCAGCGCGCCGAGCGTCTCGGGGCCGCCCCAGATGTCCACCGCCTGCCACTGGGCCAGGTGGTAGTGCTCGCGGACGGGGTCGGCGCCATCCGTGCCTCGGAGCGGCTGGGGCGTGTAGGTCATCAGGACGTCGGGCAGCGCGTCGTCGAGCGGCGCGCCCGCGGGGGTGGTCACCGTCTCCCAGGTGCCGGGGGACGTCTCGCGCTCGAGGCGCGCCCAGGTGAGGCCCAGGGCCGGGTCCCCGGTCTCGAACGTGAACCGCGCGATGTCCTGCACGCGCCGGATCGTCGCGGCGGGCTGGGCGGTCTCGGGCGTGGGGCCGCGCCAGGTGAACAGCTGCTCGGGCACCGTCTGGGGCACGGTCCCGGCGGCGGGGGTGAGGTCGGGCTCGACGATCGGGGTGTTCCAGTCGCGGTAGACGGTCTCGCCCGGGAAGTCGGGCCACATCGCGTCCTCGCCCTCGACGGTCCCGGCGAGGGCCATCAGGTCCAGCAAGCGCTCCAGGAGGTGCTCGCCCGCGAGCGGCCCCCACACCACGATCGACGGCTCGTACCCCCCCAGGAGCCAGTCGTCGACCGTGAGCAGGTAGCCCTCGTGGTCCATCGCGTACCCCACGACGACGGTCCGGGGCAGCCCGTGCTCGGCGTTCGCCCGGTGGCGCAGGAACTGGGTCCACAGCGTCGTCGGCTCGCCCGGCGCGAACGCGAACACGACGGGCTCGGTCGCGGTGGTGGGCTCCCCCACGACGGTCACCGGGATGTCCTTGATCCCGAGCGCCCCGATCATCGCGGTGCGTGCCGAGATGAGGGGCAGGTCGAAGACCTCCCGCCCGGTCATGTACTCCGGGAACGCGATGCGGAAGAGCGCGTAACCCCGGTCGATGTCGATGCAGGAGCGGTACATCGGCAGGTCCACGTCGAGGCCCAGGATCGCGATGTCGATGCTGGGCTCGCCGCAGAGCGCGGCGCCGTATTGCGTCCAGAACTCGTCGAGCGGGCTGATGATGTTGCCGTCCTCGTCCCAGACCTCCATGTCCGCGACGTAGGGCCACTCGGCCCACTGCGGGTTCCAGGGCAGGTACCGCAGATCGACGGTCCCGTTGCGGGTGACGGTGATGTCGCGATTCTGGGGGACGTACCGCTGCAGCGGCTCGAGCGTGACGGGCGCCGCAGACGTCTCCGTCGCCTCGTACAGGGCCAGGATCCCCTCCGCGGCGGCCTGCCCCAGCCACTCCATTCGCGCGAAGGAGTCGAAGCGGCCCGCGGGCGACGCGTCCCCGCCCGCGCCCTGGCCGAACAGCCACACGGGCCCGCCGTGGCGGGCGTTGAGCCAGGCCGAGATGTGCCCCGGCGCCTCGGAGCTGATCATCGGGTTGTCGCCGCCCTCGACCGTGCCGTGGATGCCGAAGTTGAACCAGGCGGCGATGGGCGTGCCGTCCACCCCGTCGACCCGCAGCAGCGTCAGGCGCTCGTCCTTCCAGCCGGGCCCGGTCACCTGCCCGTCGGGGCCGAGCAGGTCGTCGTTCTCGCCGCGACGGTCGCGGAAGATGGCGTCCACGCCGATCGGGTCGTAGTCGGGGTCGATCCCCATCCCGATCGCGGCGGGGACCGCGGCCTCGTGAGCGGCCAGCGCGGCGTCCACCGCCTGGGCCGTCATCCGCTCGATGATCTCCGTCCGGTGGAAGTCGGTGCCGAGGGAGAAGATGAGCGCGGGGTTGAAGTCCCCGTAGGCGCTGTGGCTGTGGTTCGTGATCGTGAAGATCGAGTCCGTGAGGTCGCGGCCCAGGCGCTCGGTGAGCGCGCGACCGACGCGCTCGGTGATCTCGTCGCTGGTGTAGATGAGGTCCAGCTCGATGATGACCGCGTCCCTCGTCCCGTCCGAGAGCCACAGGGCGTTGAGGGGGATGCGCGTCTGCCAGCCGCCCGAGGGCACGAAGTCGGTGACGTAGTCGGAGTCGCGGGCGTCCGGCGGGGGGGAGCTGCCGAGGGCGCGATCGCGTGACGTGTAGCCCCCGAGGGGGAGGCCGACCGGGAGGTCGAGGTAGCCCGCGTGGGCCCCGGCGCTGAGGGTCCCCGCCTCGAGGACCGGCCAGACCGGGCCCTCGGGCTCTTCCTCGCAGTCGGCGGCGAGGAGAGGGAGCGCGCACAGGGCGGCGATCAGGCGAAGGGATCGGGAGCGGAGGCCGGAGGCAAGCATCGGCGGAGACTACTCCAGCGCGGCCACCACACGGTCGAGAACCGCGTCCGCCACCGTGTCCTTCGGCGCCCGGGGCAGGTCCGTGCGGCGACCGTCGGCGTCGAGCAGCACGACGACGTTCGTATCGGTCCCGAAGCCCGCCCCCTCGACGCCCAGATCGTTGGCGACGATCAGGTCCAGGCCCTTGCGCTCGAGCTTGGCACGCGCGCGCGGCACGAGGTCCTCCGTCTCCATCGCGAAGCCCACCACGACGGTCGGTCGGGGGCCTCCGGCCAGGGACGCGAGGATGTCGGTCGTCCGCTCGAGCTCGATGGGGGGGGCGCTCCCGTCCGCGGGCTTCTTGAGCTTGTGCGCGGCGCGGCCGCGGGGCCGGAAGTCGGCCACGGCGGCGGCCATGACCAGGACGTCGGCCGCGCGGTGGGCGTGGACCGCGTCGTGCATCTCGGCGGCGGTCGTCACCTCCACGACCTCGACGGGCGGCGCGGGGAGGCTCGTCGGTCCCGTGATCAGGGTCACGCGGGCGCCCCTGCGGGCGGCCCTGCGCGCGACGGCGAAGCCCATCTTCCCGGTGCTCGGGTTGGACAGGAAGCGCACCGGGTCCACGGCCTCGCGAGTGGGCCCGGCGGTCACCACGACGTGTCTGCCCGCGAGGTCCGGGGGCGTGAGGAGACGGAGCAGCGCCTCCAGCGCCTCGTCGGGTTCGGGCAGCCGACCGTCGCCGATCTCCCCGTTGGCGAGCCGCCCGGTGACGGCGGGGAGCACGTGCACGCCGGACGCCTCCAGGGTCGCCACCGACGCCCGGAACTGCGGACGTCCGGCCATGCGGTGGTGCATCGCCGGGCAGAGCAGCACCGGGCCGCGCATGGAGAAGGCCGTGAGCTGGAGCAGGTCGTCGCACAGCCCGGCCGCCAGCGCCCCCACGCTGTGGGCCGTCGCCGGGTAGACGATCATCGCGTCCGCCCAGGCCGACAGCTCGACGTGCCGCTCCCCCGTGCGGGTGCCCGAGAGGTCCCAGCCGCTGCGGTTCACGGGGCGCCCGGAGAGCGCGTGGAAGGTGGCTTCGCCCACGAAGCGCGTCGCGGACTCGGTCATCACGACCTCGACCTCGGCGCCCGCCTCCTGGAGGCGACGTAGGAGGAGGACGGCCTTGAACGCCGCGACGCCGCCCGTGACTCCGAGGAGGATCTTCACGGGGCTACAGGAACAGCTCGGCGTCCCCCTGGCCCTCGCGGAGCAGGGTGAACGGCTGGGTGGTCAGGTCCACGACGGTCGTGGGGTTCTCGAGGCCCAGGCCGCCGTCCACGACGGCGTCGATGCGGTCACCCCAGTGGCGCTCGACCTCGATCGGGTCGACGACGAACCGATGCTCGCCGTCCTCGTCCTCGGCGCGGGCCGACGTGCACACCATGGGCCGCCCCAGGGCCTCGCTGATCGCCCGGGGGATCTCCACCGCGGGGACGCGGATCCCGATCGTGGACCGCTTCTTGTGCATCCGCTTCGGGATCTCGCGGCCCGCCTCGAGGATGAAGGTGTAGGGCCCGGGCAGCAGCCGCTTCATCGTGCGGTAGGCGAGCGTGGAGACGTAGCCCGTGTACTTGCCGATGGAGTCCGGGTCGTCCAGGAGGATGCTCAGGGGGTGGGACCGGGGCGTCTGCTTGAGCGCGTACAGCTTGTCGATCGCCTTGGCGGCGTTCAGATCACACACGAGGGCGTAGCCGGAGTCGGTGGGCATGGCCACCACGCCGCCTCGCCGCAGGACGTCCGCGGCTTCGAACACGGCCTTCTTCTGCGAGGCCCACTCGTCGATCTCGATGCGCACTGGAGGTGGTCCTCAGCCGGTGACGCCGCCCCGCTGGAACGACGCGAGGCTGCCCACGGAGCGGATGCGCTCCTCGGCGACGAGGTTGCTCGCCTCCGCGGTCGTGATCCCGCGCTCGGTGGCGAGGCGGAAGATCGACTTCAGCGTGTGGAAGATGTTCTCGGCGTCCCGGAGCGCCTTCTCTCGCGGCGCGCCCTGGATCTCGGCGTAGACGTTGATCAGGCCGCCCGCGTTGATGACGTAGTCCGGCGCGTACAGGATCCGACGGTCGCGGAGCATCGCCCCGTGGCGGGCCATCTGGTCGAGCACGTTGTTCGAGCCGCCCGCGATGATCGGGCACTTGAGCTGGGGGATCGTGTCGTCGTTGAGCACGCCGCCGAGGGCGCAGGGGGCGAACACGTCCACGTCCTGGGCGTAGATGGCGTCCAGGGGGACGACCGTCGAGCCGTGCGCGTCCCGCACCTGCGCCAGGCGCTCCTCGTCGACGTCGCAGATCACCGTGCTCGCGCCCGCCTCCGTGAGGTAGCGCACCAGGTTGCTGCCGACGTTCCCGACGCCCTGGACCGCCACGCGGCGCCCGGCGAGGTCGTCCGTGCCGAAGACCTGCTCGCAGGCGGCGCGGATGCCGTGGAAGACGCCCCAGGCCGTCACCGGCGACGGGTCGCCGGACCCGCCCGCGAAGGCGGACACGCCGCACACGTGGGTGGTCTCGACGTGGATGAGGTCCATGTCCGCGACGGACGTGCCCGAGTCCTCCGCGGTGATGTATCGGCCCCCGAGGCTGTCGACGAACTGCCCGAACGCGCGCAGCAGCGACTCGCTCTTGTCCCGGCGAGGGTCTCCGAGGATCACCGCCTTGCCGCCGCCCAGGTTGAGGCCCGCGCACGCGGCCTTGTAGGTCATGCCGCGGCTGAGGCGCAGGACGTCGCGGAGGGCGTCGGCCTCGGAGGCGTAGTTGTAGAACCGGCAGCCGCCCAGGGCGGGGCCCAGGGTCGTGTCGTGAATGGCGATGATGGCGCGCAGCCCGACCGAGTCGTTTCGGCAGAAGACGACCTGCTCGTGATCGTAGTTCTCTGCGTGATCGAACACGGGCATGGCGACGACTCCTCGGGCAGTGGATTGTGGCTGAAGGCCGGCGACACTACCATGACGTCGCGCGATGCTCGCGAGCCGTACCCCCCTACCGATCGTGCTCCTGATCGTCCTCTCCACCGTGCCTGCGCCCCCCCGGCCGGCGGCGGCGACGGAGGCCGACGACGTGAGCGTCGTGGGGACGCGGCTGCCCTCGGCCGAGCTGCCTCCGGGCTGGCCCGGACCGCAGCACCTGCCCGCGGGCACCCTGCAGGCCGCGGTCACGGCGTTTCAGAGCGACGACCTGTCGCTCGCTCGCCGCGAGCTGGAGGTCCTCCTGGCCCGGCGCAAGGTGTCGCACTCGGACCGCGTACGGGCCCAGTTCCTGCTCGGCTGGATCTCCGCCCGGCTCGGCAACCACCAGCAGGCGAGCGCGAGCTTCTACCGGGTGCGCAAGCTCGACGAGCACCCCCTCCGCGAGATGGCGATGTACCTGGAGGCCGAGGCGGACCGGCGGCGGGGACACGGTCGGACGGCCATCGAGGAGTGCGACCGCTACCACGAAGAGTTCCCCGCGGGCCGCTTCGCCGACGAGTGCCGCCTGACCCAGGCGCACGCGTTCGCGGACATCGGGAAGCTGGGCGCGGCGGCCGATCGCTTCCAGGCCTTCCTGGACGACAACCCCGACGATCAGCGGGCGGAGGCGGTGTCGCTCCGGCTCGCGTCGGCCTACGAGGCCCTCGGACGTCGAGAAGCCGCCGCCAATCGGTATCGACGGCTGTTCATCCACCACCGCCTCCCGTCCACGGGCAAGGTCGCCCAGGAGGGCATGGAGCGCCTGGCGGCGGCGGGCGAGGAGCTCCCGCCCCTGCAGGACATGGAGCTGTACACGCGCGCGTGCAGCCTCCGACGCACCGGCGAGTTCCAGGCCTCGTACGACCTCTTCTGCGAGCTCGACGAGCGCCACGACGCGTCCGGCGACGGCGCCACGGCGTTGGGCAAGCGGCTCGAGGACGAGCGCCACGAGTTCCTGTGGCGGAACCGCCGCTACCTCGAGGTCGGTCGCTGGAACGGGCACCGCTACGACGAGGAGCCCGACCACCCGGACGCGGCCCAGCACCTCCACTGGGCGGTCCAGGGGTACTCCCGCAGCGGCCGGTTCATGGAGGCCGTGAAGTACCAGGAGTACGGGCTGAAGCGGTTCCCCAAGCACCCGCGCTTCCGGGGCAAGGAGGAGCGGACGGCCCTCCTCTACATCGCCGCGGGCGAGTACGCGAAGGCGCGGACCTCGTACCAGGCCTGGCAGAAGCGCTCGGGCCGGGCGAAGCGGAGCAGCAAGGTCCGGTTCTACGTCGCCTACTGCGCCTATCGGGCGGGCGACAACGAGACCGCGATCGCCGAGTTCACCCAGTTCGTGAAGTCGCGGACGTCGTACCGGACGGCTGCCTACTGGTACCGGAGCAAGGCCTACGACGCGCTGGGGAAGAAGAAGGAGGCGCGGGCCGACCGGCGCACGGTCGTCGAGCGCGACCCCGACGACTGGTACGCGCTGCTGGTCCAAGATCGGAAGCGCCGCAAGCGCCGCGGGGACGCCGCCCTGCGCGACGGCCGTTGGCCCGGGCCGCCTCCCCGTGCCATCCCCCCCCCGCCCACGCCCGCGCCCCCGACGTCCGAGGCGCTCGTCCGCCTCCTGGGGGGCATCGATCGCGAGCCGGACGCGGCCGAGCCCACCATCCTCACGCGGGAGGTCCACGCGGCCCGCCGAGACGCCGACGGGCGGCCCGCGGAGGGTCGAGCGACGCTGTCCTGGCCCGTGGGCGTCACGCCGGCGGAGACGTTCGTCGCCCCCGCCGCGGAGCCCGCGCCCGCGGCCGTCGCCACTCCCTTCGACCCGTCCGCGATCCCCACCACGTGGCGCCCGTCGCCGTACTGGAACGAGGCCAAGGGCGCCGCGCTGTGGAAGCAGTTCGCCGAGACGAACGCCCACCTCTGGGACGACCTGCCGCGCGCCTACGAGCTGAGCCTCATCGGACTCGGGGAGCAGGCCGGCGCCGTCCTCGCCGACGTCTTTGCCGAGGCCAAGAAGGTGCGGCGGAGCAAGAAGATCCGGCGTCGGGTCGAGCGGTGGAAGGCGGCCGAGAAGAAGCGGCTCGCGGCCGAGGCGAAGAAGGCCGCCGCCGCGAAGAAGAAGAAGGCCGCCGCCGCGAAGAAGAAGGGCGCCGAAGCCGAGAAGAAGAACGCCGCCGGAGCCGAGGGCGAGGCGAAGGAGGACAAGGCGGCGGCGAAGAAGAAGCCTCCCGCCAAGGAGGCGCGCTGGGCCGCGATCCTGGATCTGAACGTAAAGAACAAGGACTGGATGGCCATCTTCGCCGCCGCGGGCTCGCCCCCCGGCGTGTCGGACTTCGCCGTGAACTCGATCCCCTACGCGAAGCTCCCCCGCTCCATGGGACCGGAGATCGCGGCGTCGTGGACCATGACCTACCCGGCGGCGTACGCCCCCCACGTGTGGAAGCACAGCCGCGCCAACGACGTCGACCCCCTGCTCATGCTCTCGATCATGCGCGCGGAGAGCCTGTTCCGGCACGACGCCGTCTCCCGCGCCGGGGCGCTGGGGCTCGTCCAGGTGATGCCCGCGACGGGCTCCCGGGTGGCCGCCCTCGCGGGCATGAACGACTTCCGCGTGGAGCGCCTGCTCGACCCGGCCGTCAACATCGAGCTGGGGACCTTCTACCTGGGGCGCCTGCTCGAGCGGTACGACGGGCAGTTCGCGCTCGCGGTGGGCTCCTACAACGGGGGGCCCCACAACGTCGGCCGCTGGCTGCGCGGCAAGGTCGGGATGCCGTACGACGAGTTCGTGGAGGAGATCGCGTTCGACGAGACGCGCGGCTACATCAAGAAGGTCACGGAGTTCTACGCGATCTACCTGGACCTCTACGGGGACGGCGCGGTGCCGGAGATCCCCCTGAAGACGACGGCGGACGACCCCGCGGTCATCGACTTCTGATCTCCCCGACAGTAGGGTTCGACCGGCATGCAGCGCGGCCTCCTCCTCATCGTCCTGGGCGTCGCGACGGCGCTGCTCGCCGCCCCCGGCTCGGCCCAGGAGCCGACCCCCCTCTTCCCGTCCGACGGGAGCCCCGTCCCCGCCCAGGCGGCCCCCGCTCCCCTCCCCTCGCTGTCCGCCCAGGCCTGCAACGCCTGCCACGGGGAGATCCACGACCAGTGGGCCGCGTCCGGCCACGCCTCCGCCGCCTCCAACCCGCTGTACATCCAGGCCGTGGAGGCCATGGGCTCGCCGCCGCTGTGCATGGGCTGCCACCTCCCGCTGGAGAACCAGCGCGCGGACCTCGCGTCGGGGCCGGGGAAGCTCGGGCAGGGGCAGCGCATCGCCAACCCCGCCTTCGAGCCGTCGCTGGCCCTGGAGGGCGTCACCTGCGCCGCCTGCCACGTCCGGGACGGCGTGATCCTCGGCCCCCGTTCGCTGCCCGCCGACAAGATCCCCCACCCGGTCCGTCAGGACCCGACCCTGCGGGGCTCCGACGCGTGCGCGGCCTGCCACCAGACGACCCTCCCCGGCGGCGAGGAGCACCCCTTCATCGACACGCTGGGCGAGTGGGCGGCCTCGCCCTACGCCGAGGCCGGGATCACGTGCGCGGACTGCCACATGAAGCGCGTGTCCGGCATCGTCGGGGGCTCGCGGTACGCCACGTTCGCCTCCCACGGCATGACGCGCGATCTGGACCCCGCCGAGCTCGCCCGGGCGCTGACCGTCGAGGTGGGCCTCCGGTCCACGAAGCTCGTGCGCGGCGCCGACCTGCGGGCCACCGCGACCGTCATGAACACCGGCGCAGGACACGCCGTGCCCACGGGCATGCCCGGCGCGCGGCTTCGGGTCCGCTTCGACGTCGAAGACGCGAGCGGCGCGGCGCCCAAGGGGGCCGAGCCCGCGGTCACCGACCTGCAGCGCGTCGTCGCCGCCGAGCCGCCCTACGCGCTGGTCTCGGACGACCGGATCCCCGCCGCGGGCTCGCGCACGTTCGACTACGAGTGGACCGTGCCCAAGAAGCTGGCCCCCGGCCGCCTCACGCTCGTGGTTCGCGTCGAGCGGTTGGCGATCTCCGCCGAGGAGGCGGAGCGGCTGGAGCTGAAGGACGAAGACGTGACGATCGGGATCGTCGAGCAGCGCATCTCGTTCGTGATCGAGTAGCTCCGGCGTTCGACAGGCGCCGCGGGCGCGGCTATACCGCGCGCCTCTCACGACCCCATCGCGGTCTCGGAACGGAGTCACGGACATGGAACTCGAAGGCACCAAGGCGCTCATCACGGGCGGATCGCGCGGCATCGGTCGGGCCATCGCGCTCGAACTGGCTCGTCGCGGCGCGGACGTCGCCATCAACTACAACCGCAGCGCCGGGCCCGCCGAAGAGGTGGTCGCCCAGGTCGAGGCGATGGGCCGGGTGGGCGTGGCCCTTCAGGCCGACGTGAGCGACTACGCCGCCGCGGGCGCCCTCGTGAAGGACGCGACCAAGGCGCTGGGCGGGCTCAACGTGCTCGTGAACAACGCCGGGATCACCAAGGACCAGCTCCTCATGGCGATGAAGCCGGACCTCTGGAACGCGGTGATCGATACGAACCTCAACGGCACCTACAACGTCACGCAGCAGGCGATCCGTCCCCTGCTTCGCAACCGCGAGACCGGCGGCCGGGTGATCAACATCACGTCCGTGTCGGGGATGGTCGGCGTGAAGGGCCAGGCCAACTACAGCGCCGCCAAGGCCGGGATCATCGGCATGACCAAGGCGCTCGCCAAGGAGGTCGCGGGGCGGAAGATCCTCGTCAACGCCGTGGCCCCCGGGTTCATCGCGACGGACATGACCGACGCGCTCAACCAGGGGATGCTCTCCGAGGCGGTGAAGATGATCCCGTGCGGTCGCGTGGGCGACGTGGACGAGATCTCCGGCGTGGTCGCCTTCCTGTGCAGCCCGGCGGCGACCTACATCACCGGCCAGGTCATCGTCGTGGACGGCGGCCTGACGATGTAGGCCGGGGGCTCAGGCCCCCAGCTGCTGCAGCGTGTCCGTCACGCGCTGCAGCCCGCTCCCGGCGCTCGTATCGAACTTGATGCCCATGCCCTCGTCCTTGCCGGGCTCGGGGGCCTTGTCGCGGCTCGACCACACCACGGCGCCCTTGAGCTCGAGCGGGTCGTCGACCCCCGGCACCGTGAGGAACAGCACGCAGTCCCGCCCCACCGCCAGCGGCTTCTTCGTCTTGATGAAGGTGCCGCCCCGGTTCACGTTGCGCTGGTACTCCTTCACGAACGTCGCGGCGTTCTTGTAGGAGATCCGCAGGCGGGCGGGCTTCTTCTTCTTCTTCTTCTTCTTGCCGCCCGCGCCGGCCTTCGGCGACGTGGGGCCGCCCGCGCCGCGCTCGGCGAGGCCGTACGGGTCGAACTCCACCTCGTCCTTCGGCGACGGCGAGCCGTCCTTGCGGACCTTGCTGAAGTCCGCTCCGCCACCCTCCTTGCGGGGGGCGATGCCGTACGCGTCGAACTCCGACCGATCGGGCCCGGGGTCCGCCGCGCGTGAGGTCGACGCGGCCTGGCGGGGCACCGACGCGTCGCGCTCGGACAGGGCGAACGGGTCTTCGTCCTCCACCGGCATGGGCGCTACGTCCTCGTCCACCGGGGCGCGCGCGGCGGCGGCGGCGGCTTCGGCGTCTCGCTCGGCCACCGCGAAGGGATCGCCCGCGGCGCCTCCATCCGTCCGCTCGGACACCGCGAACGCGTCCTCGCCCGCGATGAGCGGGGTCTCGCCGCGCTCCCGGATGGCGTCCGCCTCTTCGGCGGAGTGGTCGTGGGAGAGGCTGAACAGGTCGTCGTCGCCCTCGCGGATCCCCTCCGACACGTCGGCGAGCGCCTCGGCGCCGAGCTCCTCGATGTCCTCTTCGTGATCGAGCGTGTCCGCGCCCGCGTCGACGTCGTCCCCGGCGGCGGCGGCCTGCTCGGCCTCCTTCTTCTTCTTCTTGCCCCGGCCGAACAGTCGGCCCAGGACCCCCCGCCCCTTGCGCTTCTTGCCCGCGCCCTCGTCCCGAGCGGCGTCGGCCTCTTCCTCTTCCTCCTCCTGGGCGCCGCCCGAGAGGTAGTCCCGCAGCACGATCGCCTGCGACTGGCCCGTGTCGCGGTCGACGGCGGTGACGTGGAGGATCCCCGAGCTGTCGATCTTGAAGGTGACGTCGATGCGCGGCGTCATCTTCTCGGCCTCGCGGATGCCCGTGAGGGTGAACTCGCCGAGGAACTCGTTCTCGGACGCGAGCTTGCTCTCGCCCTGCCGGACCTTGATCTTGACCTCGGTCTGGCCGTCCTTGACGGTCGTGAAGGCCCGCGTCTCGGAGCAGGGGACGGTCGCGTTCTTCTCGATGATCTGCTTGAAGAACCCGCCCGCGACGTCCATGCCCAGGGCGTAGGGCGTCACGTCCAGCAGCAGGGAGTTGGAGGTCTCGCTCGCGAGCGAGTACCCGTGCACCGCGGCGCCGACGGCCACGACCTCCTCGGGGTGCACGCCGCGGCAGGGGTTCATGCCGAAGAAGACCTTGATGGTCTCCTGGATCTTCGGCATGCGGGTCATGCCGCCCACGAGGATGATCTCGTCCAGCTCCTCGACCGTGACGCCCGCCGATCGGAGCGCCGAGTCGGTGATCTTGATCGTCTCGTTGATGAGGTCCTGGACCATGTCCTCGAGCTGCTCGCGCGTGAGCTCGGTCTCGAGGTTGTGCTCGCCCGCGAGGTGGGGGATCAGCACCGGGGTGCGATCGACGAAGGACAGCTCGCACTTGGCGCGCTCGGCCGCGTCGCGGAGCCGCTGGAGCCCGACGCGGTCGTCGCGGGGGTCGACGCCCGTCTGCGAGTGGAACTGGTCCGCGAGCCAGTCGATGATCCGGTAGTCGAAGTCCTCGCCGCCCAGGTAGTTGTTGCCCTCGGTGCCCAGGATCTCGTAGACGCCGTCGCCGACCTCCAGGACGGAGACGTCGAAGGTCCCGCCGCCCAGGTCGTAGATCGCGATCTTCTTGTCCACGTCCTTGCGGAACCCGTAGGCGAGCGCGGCCGCGGTGGGCTCGTTGATCAGGCGCTGGACGTTCATCCCGGCCTTCTCGCCCGCCTCCATCGTGGCCTTGCGCTGCTGGTGCGTGAAGTGCGCCGGGACGGTGATGACGGCGTCGGTCACCTCCTCGCCGATCGCCCGCTCGGCGATGTCCTTGACGGCCTTGAGGATGATCGAGCTGGCCTCCACGGGGGTGACCTCGAGGTCGCCCATGCGCAGGAGCACCGAGCCGTGCTCGCCCGGGACGATGTCGAAGGCCATGTGCTTCATGGCCTCCTGGACCCCGGGGTCGTCGAACCGGTGGCCGATGAAGCGCTTGACCGCGTACAGGGCGTCCTTGGGGTGGGTCAGCACCAGGGCCTTGGCGCCGTGGCCCACCACGAACCGCCCGCGGCCCTTCATCGCGATGCAGGACGGCAGGATGTTGTACCCGCGCTCGTCCTCGACCACCTTCGGCCGCCCGTCGTCGACGACCGCCACGCAGCTGTTGGTGGTGCCGAGGTCGATGCCGACAGTCGCGCCCATGCAGATACTCCACGCTCCGAAAGCCCGCCGTCGGGCGAAGGAACCATGGATGTTAGCAGCCTCCGCAGGGCCGCACGGAGGGGGGGCGTTTATCGCGGGGGGTGGAAAAGCGGGAGCTGGGGGCGCCCGGCGCGTTCGTCGTGGACCACCGGGTAGCGGCCCGTGAAGCAGGCGTCGCAGAACCCCCCCGCGGAGCCGTGCACCGCCGAATGCATCCCCTCCACGCTCAGGTATCCGATGGTCTCCGCGCCCACGAAGCGACCGATCTCGGGCACCTCCGTGCGGGCCGCGATCAGCTCCTCGCGCGTGGGGGTGTCGATCCCGTAGTGGCAGGGGCCCGTCGTCGGCGGGGCGGCGATGCGCAGGTGCACCTCCCGAGCCCCCGCGCGGCGGAGCATGCGCACGATCTTCTTGCAGGTCGTGCCGCGCACGAGGGAGTCGTCCACCACGACCACGCGCCGGTCCACCAGGAGGTCCGTCACGGCGTTGAGCTTGAGCTTCACGCCGAAGTCGCGGATGCGCTGGCTCGGCTCGATGAAGGACCGGCCCACGTAGTGGTTCCGGATCAGGCCCATGTCGAACTCGATGCCCGAAGCCCGGGCGTATCCGAGGGCCGCGGCCACGCCCGAGTCCGGGACCGGGATCACGACGTCCGCGTCCGCGGGCTGCTCCTCGGCCAGCTTCGCCCCGAGCCGCACCCGCACGCCGTGCACGTCGCGGCCCCACAGCTTGCTGTCCGGGCGGGAGAAGTAGAGGTACTCGAACACGCACCGGTGGACGGGCTTGCGGGGGAAGGGATGGAAGGAGGCGACGCCGCCCTCGTCGAACACGACGACCTCCCCCGGCTCGATGTCGCGCACCGGGCGCGCCTCGATGAGGTCCAGCGCGCAGGTCTCCGACGCGACGACCCACGCCCCGCTCGCGTGACGGCCGAGGACGAGGGGGCGGAAGCCCATCGGGTCGACGGCGGCGACCAGCGTCGTGGGCGTCATGAGGACGATCGACCCCGCGCCCTGGAGGCGGCCGAACGCGTCCACGAGCTTGTTCACGAGCGTCTTCTGGCGGGACATGGCGATGAGGTGTACGAGCACCTCGGTGTCGCTCGTGGTCTGGAACAACGCGCCGCCGGCCTCGAGCTCGCGCCGGATCGCCGGGGCGTCCACCCAGTTGCCGTTGTGACCGACCGCGAGCCCGCCCTCGAACTGGACCATCAGGGGCTGGACGTTGCGCTGCTCCGACCCCCCGGCCGTCGAATACCGCACGTGGCCGATCGCGCGGTCCCCCGCCAGGTTCTGGACTCGCTCGGCGCGCCCGAAGACGTCGGCCACGAGCCCCTGCCCGCGGTGGGCGCGGAGCTTCCGGCCGTCGGAGCTGATGATGCCCGCGCCCTCCTGGCCGCGGTGCTGCAGGGCGTGCAGCCCGAGGTACGCGAGGGTCGCCGCCTCGGGGTGTCCCCAGACCCCCACCACGCCGCACTCGTCGTGGAAGCGATCGGACCGCTGTTCGTCGCTCACGCCGCTCACGAAGGGGTCGAGGACCGGCAGACTCACGCGACTCACGCGACCCCGACGGCCGTCTCGAAGCCGCCCCGCCAAGCGGCGAGCGCGTCGATGACGTCCACGTCCAGGGCGGGCTGCTTCCAGGCGTCGAGGACGACGATCCGGTCCCCGCCCACGGTGCCCGCCTCGAGGGCGCGGCAGCCCAGCTCCTGGGCCAGCGAGAAGAGGTCGGGGACCCGCGCGGCCGAGCACATCGCCCAGGCGCACCCGTGCGTCTCGCCGAAGAGGTACAGGTCGCGGGCCGCGGCGTCGGGGTACATCGGCAGCTGGACGGTGCAGCCGATCGGCGACCCGTCGCCCGTGAGCGTGCCCGCGAGGGCCATCTCCGCGAGGGCGACCGCGAGGCCCCCGTCCGCGGCGTCGTGTGCGGCCTGGATCCAGCCCCGCTTCGCGCCCTCTTGCAGCAGCGCCAGCAGGGCCCGCTCCTCGTCCCAGTGGACCCGCGGCGGCGCGCCCTGCTCCACCCCGTGGATCTCGCTCGCGTAGGCGGTGGCGCCGAGCGTCTGGCGGGGGTTGCCGAGCAGCAGGAGGGCGAGCCCGTCCCCGCGGCGAAGGGCCATGGTCACGGCGTGCGACGCGTCGTCGAGCAGACCGACCATGCCGAGCGTCGGGGTGGGGTGGATGCTGGTGCCGGAGGTCTCGTTGTACAGCGAGACGTTGCCGGAGATCACGGGGACGGACAGCTCCCGCAGGCCGTGAGCGAGGCCCGACACGGCCCGCTCGAACTCCCACATGACCTCGGGGCGCTCGGGGTTGCCGAAGTTGAGGCAGTCGGTCGCCGCCAGGGGACGCGCGCCCGTGCAGGCGACGTTGCGGGCGGCCTCGGCGACCACCCCCGCGGCGCCCTCGAAGGGGTCCGCCTTGACGTGCACCTGGTTGCAGTCGACGGTCAGCGCGCACGCCTTGTCCGTCTCGGGGATGCGCAGCACGGCGGCGTCGGCCGCTCCGGGCCGCACCAGCGTGTTGAGCCGCACCATGTGGTCGTACTGGCGATAGACCCACCGCTTGTCCGCGATCCCGGGCGAAGCCAGGAGCCGGAGCAGGACGTCCCCGCAGTCCCCCGTCCCCGGGAGCTCGGGGACCGCCTGCCGCGCGGCCAGGTCCGCGGGCTCGCGCCGCGGCCGGTCGTACTTCGGCGCGTCGGCCAGCGCCTCGACGGGGATCGCGGCGACGATCTCGCCGCCCTCTTCGATCCGCCACAGGCCGTCGTCCGTCACCTCGCCGATCACCACGGCTTCCAGGTCCCACTTGGCGAACACCTCGGCCACCACGTGCTCACGACCCTTGGCGGCGACGAGCAGCATCCGCTCCTGGGACTCGGACAGCAGGCACTCGTAGGGGGTCATCCCCTCCTCGCGTCGGGGCACGGCGTCCACGTCGAGGCGCAGGCCCGTCCCCCCGCGACCCGCCATCTCCACCGACGACGACGTGAGGCCCGCCGCCCCCATGTCCTGGATCGCGACGATCGCGTCCCGCTTCATGAGCTCCAGGCAGGCCTCCAGGAGCAGCTTCTCCTTGTAGGGGTCGCCCACCTGGACGGTCGGCCGGTTGCCTTCCTTGCCCTCTTCGAAGACGTCGGAGGCCATCGTCGCCCCGTGGATGCCGTCGCGGCCGGTCCGCGCGCCCACGTACAGGACGGGGTTGCCCGGTCCGGCGGCCACGCCCCGGAAGATCGCGTCGCCGCGCATCACCCCGAACGCCATCGCGTTCACGAGGATGTTCCCGTCGTAGCAGGGGTGGAAGGCCACCTCCCCCGCGACGGTGGGGACGCCGATGCAGTTGCCGTAGCCCGCGATGCCCGCGACGACGCCGTCCACGAGGTGAGGCGTCTTCGGGTGGTCGGCGCGACCGAACCGCAGCGAGTTGAGGAGCGCGATCGGGCGAGCGCCCATGGTGAAGACGTCTCGGAGGATGCCGCCGACCCCCGTCGCCGCGCCCTGGTAGGGCTCGATGAACGAAGGGTGGTTGTGGCTCTCCATCTTGAAGCAGACGGCCCAGCCGTCGCCGATGTCCACGACGCCCGCGTTCTCGCCCGGGCCCTGGAGCACCTCGGGGCCCTCGGTGGGCAGGTTCGCGAGGTGGATCCGGGACGTCTTGTAGGAGCAGTGCTCGCTCCACATCACCGAAAAGACCCCGAGCTCGGTGTACGTGGGCTCACGCCCCATGAGGTCCACGACCTTGGCGTACTCGTCCGGGGCGAGCCCGTGCTCACTCACGAGCTCCGGGGTGACGGCCGGGTCCCCGGGGCGGGGCCTCACGGGGGGCACGACCACCGGGTCGTTGCCGTTCCCGATGCGACTCACGCCGCTCACGCCGAGGATGTCGCTCACGCCTCACCGCCTTCCACGGCCGCCGCGATCGATCGAAAGACCCAGGCCCCCGACGCGTCGCCCAGGGCCTTCTCGGCGTTGCGCTCGGGGTGGGGCATCATCCCCAGGACGTTGCCGCCCGCGTTCACGATCCCGGCGATGTTGTTCCGCGAGCCGTTGGGGTTGGCGTGCGCCGTCGGCTCCCCGTCGGGGTCGGCGTACCGGAAGGCCACTCTCCCCTCCCCTTCCAGGCGCGCGAGGGTGTCGTCGTCGGCGTAGTAGCAGCCGTCGTGGTGCGCGATCGGGGCCACGAGGGTCTCGGGGCAGCGGGACGTGAACGGCAGGTGCCCGTTCGCGGTGGCGAGCACGGCGTCCTCGCAGATGAACTTCAGGCCCTTGTTGCGGAGCAGCGCGCCCGGCAGCAGCCCGGCCTCCGTGAGCACCTGGAAGCCGTTGCAGATGCCGATCACCAACCCCCCGCGCTCGGCGTGAGCGATGACGGCGTCCATGATCGGCGAGAAGCGGGCGATCGCCCCGCACCGCAGGTAGTCGCCGTAGGAGAAGCCCCCGGGGAGGACGACGCAGTCCACGTCCCCCACCGACGTCTCCTTGTGCCAGAGGAACGCGGCTTCGTGCCCGAGCTGGTGCTTCACGACGTGGTAGGCGTCGTGATCGCAGTTGCTCCCGGGGAAGGTGACGACTCCGAACTTCACGTCGGTCTCTCCTCGCTGCAGATCGTGGCGCCTGCGGGGGCGGGGTCAGTCGAGGAGTTCGACGGTGAAGTCTTCGACGACTTCGTTGGCGAGCAGCTTGCTCGCCATCGACCGACCCTGCTCCAGGGCGACGTCTCGGTCCAGGCCGTCGGGCAGGTCGACGTCCACGACGCGGCCGACGCGCACGCGGCTCACGCCGTCGAACCCGAGGGCCCCCAGGCCGTGGCGGACGGCCTCGCCCTGGGGGTCGAGGACCCCCCGGCGGGGCATGACGTGGACGCGGACCCGCATCGCTACAGGCTGAGCGCGCCGGCGACGGCGTCGGCGACCTTGGAGTAGGCGCCCTCGACGTTGCCGAGGTCTCGTCGGAACCGGTCCTTGTCGAGCTTCTCGCCGGTGGCGGCGTCCCAGAGGCGGCAGCCGTCGGGCGAGATCTCGTCCGCCAGCAGCAGCTCGCCGTCGACGTATCCGAACTCCAGCTTGAAGTCGACGAGGGAGATGCCGATGTTCGCGAAGAACGCCTTCATGAGCTCGTTGACCCGGTAGCCGAGCTCCGTGAGCTTCGCCACCGTCTGCTCGTCCGCCCACTCGAACATGTCGATGTGCGTGAGCGTGACGAGCGGGTCGCCCAGGTCGTCGTCCTTGAGGAAGAACTCGAGCAGCGGCTTGCGCAGCTCCGGGCCCTCTTCGAGGCCGAACCGCTTGGCGAGCGAGCCCGCGACGCGGTTCCGGAGGACGACCTCCAGGGGGACGATCTCGACGCGCTTGACGAGCATCTCGTTGTCGCCCGCCAGGCCGATGAAGTGGGTCTTGATGCCTTCGGCTTCGAGCATCCGGAAGATCCGCGCCGAGATCTGGCAGTTGAACGTGCCCTTCCCGGTGATGGTCCCCTTCTTGATCCCGTTGAAGGCCGTGGCGTCGTCCTTGAACACCTGCAGGAGGACGGCGGGGTCCTCCGTCTCGAACAGGATCTTGGACTTGCCCTCGCTGATCTGAGCACCGCGCTGCGCCATGGTCACGCTCCCGAGAAGACTCGATTGAAGATGAAGTCACGTCGCCCGATGTAGGCGTCGATGTCGAAGACCGCCTCGATGGCCCCGGCGTCGAGGCGGGACTTTACATCCGGGTCCTCCGCGATCAAGGACTGCAGATCACCCTCTCGCCGCCACACGCGCATCGCGTGCTTCTGAACGAGCCCGTAGGCCTCCTCGCGCGTCATTCCGGCCTCCACGAGGGCCAGCATCACCCGCTGGGAGAAGTGGATCCCGCCGAGCTGATCGAGGTTCCGCTGCATGTTCTCCGGGTAGACGACGAGCCCGTCCATCATCCGCGTGAAGCGGACCAGCATGAAGTGCAGCGCGGTCGTCGCGTCGGGGCCGATGACCCGCTCGACGGAGCTGTGGGAGATGTCGCGTTCGTGCCACAGCGCCACGTTCTCCAGGGCCGGGAACGCGTAGGAGCGGACGAGCCGGGCGAGCCCGGTCATGTTCTCGCTGAGGATGGGGTTGCGCTTGTGGGGCATCGCGGACGAGCCCTTCTGCCCCTTCGTGAACGGCTCCTCGGCCTCGAGCACCTCGGTGCGCTGCAGGTGGCGGACCTCCACCGCGAAGCGCTCGATCGTGGACGCCGTGAGCGCGAGCGCGCAGAAGAAGTCGGCGTGGCGGTCTCGCGAGACCACCTGGGTCGTGACCGCGGCGGGCCGCAGGCCGAGGCGCCCGCAGACGTACTCCTCGACGCGCGGGTCGACGAAGGCGTAGGTGCCGACGGCGCCGGAGATCGCCCCCACCGCCACCTCTTCGGTCGCCTCGGCGACCCGCGCCCGGCACCGGCGGAGGTCGTCGTACCAGCCCGCGAGCTTCAGCCCGAAGGTCGTCGGCTCGGCGTGGATCCCGTGGCTGCGGCCGATGCAGACGAGGTCCTTGGTCTCCTCGGCCCGTCGGCGGACCACCGACAGGGCCCCGTCCAGCGCCTGGACGATGAGTCGCCCCGCGTCCCGCATCTGCACGGCGGTCGCGGTGTCCAGCACGTCGGAGCTGGTCATGCCCTTGTGGAGCCACCGGGCGGCGGGCCCGACGACCTCGGTCACGGCCGTGAGGAACGCGATCACGTCGTGCTTGAGCGTCGCCTCCAGCTCGTCGACCCGGGCCGCGTCGAAGTCCGCCGTCTCCCGACAGGTCCGGGCGTCTTCGGCCGGCACATGGCCGAGCTCGGCCATCGCTTCGCAGGCGAGCAGCTCGATCTCGAGGAGGATCCGCAGGCGGTTCTCCTGGGACCAGAGGGCGGCCATCTCGGGCCGGGTGTAGCGAGGGATCACGGGGGCCTCCGGGACTGGGGCGCGGAGTGTAGTCACCGTCCGTCCCTCGGGGGATCGAGGATCGGGGTTTCACCGAATCGTCACATCCGCCCGTCGTCGAGCCTCAGGAGCGGGCCCGGAGCGTCCGCCCCGGCCACGTGCAGCCGGGGTCGAGGGCGCCGCCACCCCGCCAGGGCCGCGCGCGCGGCGGCGAGGGCGAGCTCCTCGGTGTTGTTCTTCTCCGAGATGTGCGCGAGGACGACGTCGCGCACGGCGCCCCCGTCGAGCCGCGCGAGCAGCGCCCCCGCCTGGGCGTTGGAGAGGTGGCCGTGGTCCCCCAGGACGCGCTCCTTCACCGAGTCGGGGTACGGATTGGCGGCGACGAGCGCGGGGTCGTGGTTGAACTCGAGGATCACCGCCCGGCAGCCGCGGAGTCGGTCGACGATCCCCCGCCGGATCGTGCCCAGGTCCGTCACCAGCCCGAGCTTGCTCGCGCCCGCGCCCACGACGAACCCCACCGGGTCGACGGTGTCGTGGGGGACGCGGAAGGCGTCGATGGAGAGCGCGCCCACGCGCAGGGTGCGGTCGGGCACGAGGCGGCGGACGTCGTCGATCTCGCCCGCGTCGGGCATCTGGGCTCGGCAGGCCGACGTCATGTAGACGGGCACGCCGAGGACGCGGCTGGTGACGCGGGCGCCCCCCACGTGGTCCGAGTGCTCGTGCGTGAGGGCGATCGCGCGGATCGAGTCGGGGGACACGCCCACCGCCTCGAGGCGGTCGACCACCGACTTCGCGCTGAGCCCGCAGTCGAGCAGCACGGCGTCGCCCTCGCAGACGACGACGGTGGCGTTCCCCCGGGATCCCGAGCCCAGGCTCGCGAACCGGATGGTCTTGCTAAATAGGTCGAGATTCTGGAACATCGGCGGAGCGCGCGGGCCCAACGCGGGGAGGCGATGGTACCCGGAACATCGCGTGCCGCGCGCAGAGGAGACGCGAAGTCATGGCTCTCAACCAGTGTCCGCAGTGCAACGCCGGGGTCGTCCCGGGTCAGGTCGCCTGCACGCGCTGCGGCTACGACTTCATCAAGGGCGCGAATCCCTCCGAGTGGGAGTCCGAGGACGACCACCGCAAGCGCACCACGGCCACGGCCGTCGGCGTCGGGGCGGCCGTGATCGTCGCGGCCATCGTCGGCTACCTGGTCGTGCGCGAGCCGCCCCCGCCTCCGATCGAGCCCTGCATCCCCGCCCTCGGCGATCTCCGGGGAGCGGTCCAGGCCGGCTCCGCCGACGCCGCGATCCCCAGCTGCCCGGATACGCCGCCCGGCTCCGTGAGTTGCTGGGCGCCCATGGGCCTCACGCTCTCGAAGATGCCGAGCGCGCCCGGGGAGCGATACCGGCTCACCCCGACCGCGGGCGGCTTCGACATCGAGTGCCGCGTGGACGCCGACAAGGACGGCAAGGAAGCGCTCTACCGCACGACGCAGGACGTCGGGCCCGTCCGCATCACGGGCGTCGAGATCCGCTGACGACCCGGGTCAGAGCATCCGCCGCGCGGCCAGGAGGCCCGGCAGCGGCCGCTCTTCGGTCTCTCCGAGCATCGCCCGGGCGACGACCTCGACCGCCTCGCCGATCCACGACAGCCCCCAGCCGCACCAGCCCGCCAGGGCCACGATCCTCGGGGCCCCCGGGAGCGGGCCCACGATCGGGAGCCCGTCGCAGCTGTACGCGGCGATCCCCGCCCACCGACGGGTGACCTCCCCGCCGCCGAGGTGCGTCGCCACGAAGGCGTCCTGACGGTCGGACACGGCCTCCGACAGGGTCGCGTCGTCCACCTCGCCCGCCCCCATCTCGGGCTGCTCCGCCCACCGACACCCCAGGAACTCCAGGCCGCCGTCGTCCGTGGGGGCCCAGGCCTCGTGCCGGTGCCGCGCGACGGCGGCCTCGCGGGCCCGGCCGCCGCCGGGAGCGCTGCGCCGGGCCTGCACCCGGACGGGGTAGAGCAGATCGGCGAAGAAGGGGTGCACGGCGCCGCTGCCGACGCCCGCCGCGACGACCGCGATCTCGGCCCGCACCGGCTCCGCCCCGTCGCGCTGCACCAGGACTCCGTCGTCCGCGCGGGCGATCGTCGCGGCGCCGGGGAGCAGCTCCACGTCGTCGAGCGCGGCGACGGCGCGTCGGAGGTCCACGCAGCCGTCATCGGCCAGGCGCACGCCCCCCAGGAACCCCCGCCCCACCCGCGACTCGAGCCCCGCCCCGTCGGCGGCCTCCCCGTCGGGCAGCCCCCAGGACGCCAGGAGCCGGCGAGCGAGGTCCCACTCCTGCCGCTCGGAGTCGTGCATGGCGACGCGCCAGACCCCCCGGCGCGCGCCGGGATCCAGGCCCAGCAGGCGCTCGCTCGCGGCTCGGGAGAACGTCCACAGCTCGCGGGCCGCGGCGTCCCCGACGGCGTGGGCGATGCGCACCGGGCTGTCGTGTCCGCCCGCCGCGACGATACCGAGGGAGCGATCGGTGGCGGGGGCCGGGGAGGGCGCGACGGGCGCCAGGCGGACGACCTTCGCCGCGGGGGCGCACCGGGCCGCGACCCAGCGGGCGGCCAGGCCCCCGCCCAGGACCGCGATGTCCGCGCGGATCACTCCGCGGGCGCGTCTTCGCCTTCGGACTCGTCGCCCTCTTCGGCGGCGGGCTCCGTCTCGCTGACCTTCGCCTTGTCGACCCAGCCGAACTTCGCGCCCGCGACGCGGATGCGCACCCGCTCGCCGTCCGTGGCGAGGAGCTCGACGCGCTTGCCCTTCTCGACCTCGCCCACCTCGGAGCTGTCCGCGTCCGAGAAGCGAGTCGCGTGCACGAGCTCGGTGGTCCATACGAAGTCGACGGCCAGGGCCGACGCGGGGAGCAGGAACAGGGCCGCGGCGGCGGCGGCGAGGATGGAGGAGAGGCGCATGGGGGGTGCTCCGGCGGCGGGCGTCACTTGACGCGGAATCCGCCCATCTCGTTGTTGAAGATCCAGGCCACGACGTCGCCGATCTTGAGCGCCGTGGGCAAGTACGTTTCGCGCGACACGGCGGCCGAGCCCTTGCGGGCGAGCTCTTCGCGGGCGCGGTCCATCTGCTTGAAGCGATTCTGCCATCGCTCCATGTTCGCCGGCCGCAGGTCGATCCAGCCCCGCTGAACCCACTTCTCGACCGCGGCGGGGTCGCCGAGCCCGGCCTGGGTGTTCTTCCCCTTGATCTCCGGCACCTTGACGATCGGGCCGCGGAGGAAGCGACGTCCGTCCGGCAGGAGGATGGGGATGCCGATGGACGTCGCCTGGCGAGCGACCACCGAGTTCTTGAGCCGACGCGCGATCTTCGTGGACACGGCCTCCGGGCGGATCGGGTCGCCGTCGGCGTCCAGGACGCTGCCCAGGAAGCGGTCGCCGTAGGCGTCCTGGATGAACCAGACCTCGAACAACAGCTTGCTGAGCTCGGGCGGGCCCAGGTCGCCGATCGCGATCGACGGGGTGCCGTCGATGTCCTCGAGGCGCTGGAGGTCCTTGACGGCCACGTGACGCAGCAGCCCCGCCCGGTACGACGGCGTGATCACCGAGCCGTCGAGCGCGGCGATCACGTCGTTCCCGGTGTTGCCGCCCGTGAGCTCCATGACGATGCGGTCGGCGATCTCCTCGGGGGGCACGAACTCCATCTGGGACATCGCGGTGATGGCCGCGAACTCGCCCTTCGCGAAGAGCCCGTTCTCGCCCGTGTTGACGACCGTGAGCCGCAGGTCCTCGCCCGCCGCCTTGTAGGCCCCGGGATCGTCGCGAGTGTCGAGCACGTCCAGCTCGTCGAGGGACACCGTGTTCGGGTGATAGAGCGGCCGCGGAGCCCCGTTGCGCCCCGGCACCTTGCGGACCTCCACGGCCCGGTACCCGATCATCGCGGCGGGCTTCACCTCCTTCACCACGGGGGCGTCGGGGGTGCGGGCAAGCAGGAACAGCAGCCCCGTGTGCGCGAAGGCGACGGCGTTCTTGGCCAGCAGCTTCTTGCTCGGGCGGTCCTCGCTGTGCGTGTAGGGGATGTTGAGCCCCATGCCGCCCGTGCCGGTGGTGCCGACCTTGACGTAGATGAACGTCCCGACGGCCTTCGTGGCGGCGTACAGGAAGCGGACGTGGCGGATGATCTGCGGGGTGGCCTGGGACAGCAGCCCCACGCCGAGGTCCTGCCCGAAGTCCTCCGTGGGCTTGCCCTTGCCGGTGTCGAACCACGCGTTGTACGACTCGCGCACGCGGGTCGTGGACTCCCACACGTCCTGGTACGAGATGCCCGTGGCCGTGTTCACGCAGTCGACGATCGCGTCGGGGGCGTGCTCGAGGATCATCCGGACCATGTGATTGCGCCGGTACGCGGGCTCGAAGTCGCCGAACGAGAAGTCCAGCATGTCCTTGCGGCGCTCGGTCGTACCCACGATCTCGCCGCGGCTCATCTCCGCGTACTCGGTGGGCACGAACAGGTTCCCCCACTCGGGGACCCACTCGATGTCGGGGTACTCCGAGCGGAGCTGATCGGTCCCCGCCTCGGCCTCGGCGCGCGTGAGGGCGGCCACCACGACCTTCTTGGGGGCGAGGCGGGTGGCGATGCGGCGGCAGGTCGCGGTGCCGACGAGGCCGGCTCCGCCGAACAGCAGGAAGGTCGAGAATCGGCGGTCCACGGCAGGCTCCGGAAAGGGCGGCGGTTATACCAGCGAGTCGCGGGACGGCAACCGGGCCCCCGGACCCCGGCTGTTAGGCTCGCCGACCGTGAGCCGGGCCCGCGCCTCTTCAGACCCCTCCTTCGCCGACGCGGTCGTGCGCCCGGTCGCCGCCGTGGGCCGGTTCGGGGGGTTCGCCGCCGCCGCCGCGCTCGCCGCCGGTCGCCTGCGGTGGTCCCTGGCCGAAGCGAGCCGTCACGCCGGGGTCCTCGCCTTTCGCTGCCTCGTGCCCGTGTGCGCGACGATCTTCCCCTTCGGGGCCGTGATCGGCGTCCAGGGGATGGCGATCTTCGACCTGTTCGGCGCGCACCGCCTCCTCAGCAGCCTCCTGAGCGTCGTCATCATTCGGGAGCTCGGTCCCGTCCTCGCGGCCGTCCTCGTGGCCGCCCAGGGAGGCAGCTCCTTCGCCGCGGAGCTGGGGGCGATGCGGATCAAGGACGAGATCGACGCCACCGCCGTCATGGCCGTCGATCCCGTGGGCTGGCACGTCGTCCCCCGCGTCCTGGCGATGGTGCTCGTGGTGCCGGTCCTCACCGTGCTCGCGGACGCCGTGGGCGTCTTCGGCGGGTACGTGGTGGCCGTGTTCATGTACGACCAGGACCACGGCGTCTTCATGGCTCACCTCGTCCAGCTGATCTCGGTCTTCGACCTGTTCGCGTCGGTGTTCAAGGGCCTGGTCTTCGGAGGCCTCGTGGGGCTGATCGCGACGTACCGGGGGTTCAACGCCTCCGGCGGCGCCGAGGGCGTGGGGCGCGCCGTGAACGACACCGTCGTCTACTCCGTGATGTTCATCCTCGTCGTGAACTACGTGCTCAGCTCGGCGATGTTCGGGAGCGCCTCGTGATCGCCGCGGCGCTGGCGGGCGTGACCCGGGCGGTGGGCAGCGTGGGTGCGTTCGGGTACTTCGTCGTCGACTGCATGCGGTCCGCGTGGCGCTACGGCATCCGCGTCGACCGGATCTCCGAGGAGGCGTTCAAGGTCGGCATCCGGGCCTTCTTCGTCCTCGCGGTCATGGCCGTCTTCGTCGGCTCGAACCTCGCCCTGCAGGGGCACGCGACGTTCCGCACCCTGGGCGCGGGGAACATGGTCGGCATGTTCGTGGCGCTCGCGGGCGTGCGGGAGGTCTGTCCCCTGCTGGCCGCCACGATGGTCGCGGCCAAGGCGGGCACCGAGCTGACGGCCCAGCTCGCGGTGATGCGGACCAAGGAGCAGATCGACGCCCTCGAGGTCATGGCGATCGATCCCCGCGCCGAGCTCGTCGGGCCGCCGCTGGTGGGGATCATGATCACGCTGCCCGCCCTCACGATGATCGGGATCGGGCTGTCGATCCTGTCGGCGTGGCTCGTCGCCGTGTACCAGCTGGGGGTCGACTCCGGCGAGTTCCTCGACCTCTGCCTGCGCTACATCAAGACGGCCGACCTGCTCGGCTCCCTGGGCAAGGCGGTCGTGTTCGGCGCCATCATCGCCGTCGTCTCCGGCTTCTTCGGCCTGCGCTCCGAGCGCGGCCCCCGCGGCGTCGGGCGCGCCACGAACCGCGCCGTCGTGACGATGTGCATCCTGTGCATCAGCAGCAACTTCCTCCTCACCAGCCTCCTGTACGGCCGATGACCGACCCCATCATCCGGTTTCGCGGCATCCACAAGTCGTTCGGGGACAAGCACGTGCTGCGCGGCATCGACGTCGATCTGGAGCGGGGGGACACGTCCGTGATCCTCGGCCCCTCGGGCACCGGCAAGTCGGTGCTGTTCAGGCTCATGGTCGGCCTCATGGAGCCCGACGAGGGCTCGATCCTCATCGACGGGGTGGAGATGGTCGGCGCGTCCGAGGCGAAGAAGTTCCACGTGCGCAAGCGCATCGGGATGATGTTCCAGGACGGCGCCCTGTTCGACTCGATGTCCGTGGGGGACAACATCGCGTTCCCGTTGCGGCGTCATACGAAGCTGCGCGATGCCGAGATCGCGGAGCAGGTCGCGCTGCGGCTGGGCCAGGTCGGGCTCCCCGGGATCGAAGCGCTCATGCCCGCCTCGCTGTCGGGGGGCATGCGCAAGCGCGTGAGCCTCGCCCGAGCGATCGTGATGGAGCCCGAGATCATCCTGTTCGACGAGCCCAACTCGGGGCTCGATCCGGTGACCAGCGACGACATCGACTCCCTGATCGAGCGCATGAAGGACGAGCTCGGCATCACGTTCGTGATCATCTCCCACGACATCGTCGGAGCGTTCCGCGTTGCCGACTGGATCGGAATGCTCTACAACGGCGGACTCATTGCCTCGGGCACCCCCGAGGAGGTGAAGCGCAGCCCCGAGCCCATCGTTCGGCGGTTCCTGTCGCGCAACCTCGACCTCCCCCCCCTGACCCGGGAAGCCCCGTGAGCCGCAACGCACGCAACGAAGTCCTGGTCGGCGGGCTGCTCATCGTCGCGGCGGCGGTGTTCGTCTGGCTGGCGATCCAGATCGGGGCGATGCAGGGCCTCCAGCAGACCCTGCGGGTGACCGTCCGCTTCGACGACGCCGCGGGCCTGGTGCCGGACAGCGCCGTGAAGGTCGCGGGCGTGGCCGTCGGGGCCGTGGAGTCGATCGTGGTGGACCACGACGAGGCGGTGGCGACGCTCGAGCTGCGCGCGTCCGCGAGGCTGCGCCGGGACATCCGCGCGGAGATCCGATCGCGCTCGCTCCTGGGCGAGAAGTACCTCTCGCTCTCCCCGATGAGCCGCGAAGCGCCCCTCCTGGAGGACGGCGACAGCATCGTCGACGTGCGTCAGTCGATGGAGCTCGACCAGATCATCGCGTCGTTCGGTCCGCTGGTCGAACAGGTCCGCCCCGAGGACGTCGCCGCCATCGTCGAGAGCGCCGCGGCGATGACCACCGCCCTTCAGGCGGACGTCCCGGACGCCGTCTCGGCCGCGAAGCGTCTGATCGTCCGCCTCGAGGAGCTGGGCGAGATCATCCCCGGCCTCAAGGCCGACGTCCCCGCCCTGACGGCCGATCTGCGGCGCCTGACGGGGTCCGTGGAGGCGACGGTCGCGAAGGCGGACACCTTGATCGAGGATCTGGGAAAGGTCGCGCAGGAGGTCGACGGCGCCCTGGACGACGTGCCCGCCGTCGTGGCCTCCGCCAAGAAGATCACGGCGCACCTCGAGCCCGGCATGGACGACCTCGGTCGGGCGCTCGAGGACTCCGACGAGCTCGTGGCGAAGCTGGACAAGCTCGCGGGCAGGCTCGAAGGCCTCGACGAAGCCGCGATCCGGCGTCTCCTCCGCGAAGAGGGGGTCCTCGTGCGGCTCAAGCCCCTGAGTCAGTCGGAGAAGGAGAAGGCTCCTCCGGGGTTTCCGGCTCCGTAGCCTCGTCGTCGTCCACCCCGGGTTCGTCGCCCTCTTCTTCCGCCTCGCCCAGCGGTTTCAGTCGAAAGCTCGCGTTCACCTCGAGGGTGTGGGTCGTGGCGAAGCGCTCGACCTCTTCGACGAGCCCGAGGTGCTCGATGTAGCTGCGCACCTCGCGCGCGAGCAGGGCCATGACCTCGTCCTTGCCCCGCGCGGTCAGCCCGGCCGCCCCCCGCACGATGTCGCGCGGCTTGAGGTCCTCTCCCCGCTCTCGGAGCCGCTCGCCGGTCTGGGCGACGGCCTCCGCCCCTGCCCGCAGGAAGCGGCTCGCCAGGAAGCCGAGGTTGCCGCGGTCGTCCCGTTCTTCGTCGGTCATCGCTTCCGCCTCCTCTTGCTGCGTCGCTTCCGCTTGCGCCGGTCCCGCTCGTCGGGACCGAGCCCATCGTAGTCCTCCTCGACGATGCGCTGCATCTCCTGCACGTAGGCGCAGCTGGTCGGCAGGATCCCCTGAAGCACCACGGAGGCGTTGACCTTGATGCAGTCCTTCTCCGCCTGGAACCGGTGACTGTAGACCCGGCAGCGCTTCTCGAGGTCCAGGTAGCGGCACGGGGTGCCGGTGTGCAGCCACCCCGTGTCCGTCCACCGGGACTCGTAGCAGCACTCTCCACAGCCGTCGCAGAGCCCCTCCCACTCCGCGTCGCTGTAGACGCGTCCGAGGAGGTCGTGCACGACAGGAAGCCGAGGCATGGCGTGGATGATACCGGCGTGCCATCCTCCCGCCGCTCATGCCGAAGCTGTACCGAAAGGGGGACGAGGAGCGTCTCGACCTGCAGGACGTGCGCGCCATCACGCGCTGGATGCCCGCCATCAAAATCCTGAAACGATACTTCAGGTATACGGTCGAAGGGCTCGAGAACGTACCTTCAAACGGGCCGGCGCTCGTGACGATGAACCACGGCCCCATGCCGGTCGACGCCCCCCTGCTGGGAGCCGCCATCTACGAGGCGACCGGGCGGCTCCCGCGCGGCTTGACCGACCACACCGTCTTCAAGCTCCCGGTGATGCGGGAGATGTTCATGGCCGTGGGCGCGGTCGACGGCCGCCACGACACCGCCGAGGCCCTGTTGGGCCGCGGGAACATCGTGATCGTGATGCCCGGGGGGGCCCCCGAAGCCTTCAAGCCTTCCTCGAAGGCTTATCAGCTCTACTGGCACAAACGCATGGGTTTCGCCCGCCTCGCGATCCGGACCCAGGTGCCGATCATTCCCGCCGCGTGCATCGGGATCGACGAGCTGTACACGGTCCCCATCGACATGTTCGAGGCGGGCAAGAAGCTGTTCCGCGTCCGCTCCGTCCCCCTGCCGCTGGCGTGGGGACGGGGGCCGATCCCCCGGCGGGTGAAGCTCACCCAGTACGTCGGGGCTCCGATCCACTCCGACCTGCCCCCCGAGGCCGCCGACGACGACGACGCCGTGCGCTCGTTCCGTGACCACGTCATCGAGGTCATGGAGGCGCTGATGGCCGAAGGCCTCCGGGCCCGCACCCGGGAACCCACCGCATGACCGACCGTCGCACGCCCCTCGGCGGCGCCTTCGAGGCGCTGGTTCACCTCCCCGCGCTCCTGCCCCTGGCGCTCTGTCGCCCGTTCTCCCTCGGAGGCCTGGTCTACGTCGCGGCGAGCGTGGCGGGCTTCCGCCTCTGCTTCGACCGGCGCTGGAGCCGGCCGCTCGCGAGCGCCGCCCTCGGGACGTTCATGGGCTTCGTGTGGATCTTCGCGAAAGGCACTGGTTCTGTTGCGGTTCTCGCTCTGCCGCTCGTGCTCGCGGGGGGCGTCGCGGCGCTCGCGAAGGTCACGCGCTCCGTCCCCTCGACGCGCACGGCGCCGGGCACGATCGCGCTCCTCCTCATCCTCGCGACGCTCGCCGCGCAGCGCGGCCTCGAGCCCACGGTCGTGCCCCCGCTGACGGACGACTTCTTCTACGCCCTGCGGGCCGACCCGGCGCCCGATCCCCTCACGGAAGAGGAGCGCGCCGCCGCCCTCGCCGTGGTCGACTCGGTGCTGCACGGGACCCGCGCCCCCGCCCTGCCGCCCCGCCTCGCCGCTCCGCCGGAGGGTCGGGTCTACGTCACGCTCTTCCGCCCGGTCCGCCGCGCCCGATGGAGCCGGGGCTCGTCGTCCGCCGGGTCGTTGGCGGACGCCCTGCGCGCCGCGGCGACCGAGGCCTGGAAGAGCGCCCCGAGGCGGTCCGCGTGGGCCCGCACGAAGGACGACGTGCGCGTCGTGATCGACCTCGCCGGGCCGGAGTCCGAGCTCGGCGGCAAGGCCCTCCGGGCGCTCGCGGCGGCGATCTACAAGCCGTTCGCGCCCTCGTTCGCGAAGTGGCGGTTCCTGGTCTACGACGGGGAGCCCGGGGTCGACGGCTTCCGCGTGCAGCGCGGCGACGCGGAGGGCGTCGTGCTCCCCGGCGACCAGATCTACTTCGGCTGGACCACCCCCCGGAGCCGGAAGCGGCGCTACCGCGACCACAACCTGCGGCCGCTGGAGCGCGAGCTGCGGCGGCGGGCGGGCCTCCCTCACGACGAGGTGTGGCCCGACGACTCGCGGCTCTTCAACTTCCGCACCTACACGTTCGCGCGGCCGGACCCCGAGTCGTCGCGCACGATCGAGCTCTATCGCGGCAACGTCCTGCGCCCCGAGCTGCCCACGGAGGCGGAGCTCGTCGACGCGATCGACCGCGCCGGCGCTTGGCTCCTGAGCACCGTCGAGGAGGACGGGCGCTTCGACTACGAGTACTTCCCCAACCGGGACGACCACGGCAAGGGCTACAACGAAGTGCGACACGCGGGCTCCGTCTACGGCCTGTTTCACCTCACGCACCTCGCTCGCTCCGAGCCCTCCCTCGCCGACCAGGCCGACGACTACCTGCGGGCCGGGCTCCTCGCGCTCGACCGCGTGTATCGCAACCTCGGCACGCCCCCCGGCGTCGAGCCCGAGGACGGCTACGTGGCCTTCCTCGAGGGTCGCGACGGCAAGAAGAGCAACTCCGGTGCCGTCGCGCTGACCCTCCTCAGCTTCCTGGAGCGCCCCACGGCGGAGCACACCGACGACCCCGAGCTCGCCGCCGCGATCCACCGCGAGGGCGACGAGGCGATCATGGCCGGCCTCGTGAAGACCTTGCTGGCCATGATCGACGAGCGCGGCTGGTTGTACGCGAAGTGGACGGACGCCCGGGACGGCGTCGTCATGGAGCGCGAGCCCCTCTACTACCCCGGGGAGGCGATGCTCGCGCTGGCCCGCTACCACGAGCAGGTGGGCTCGGAGGCCGCGCTGGAGGGGGCGAAGGCCATCGGCCGCCGGCAGGTCGCGCTGCTCGACCGCTTCTGGTCGCTGCCCGACCACTGGGTGATGCAGGCGCTGGATGTGCTCGATCGGCTCGATCCCGACAACCCCGACTGGCGCGCCGGCGGCTACGAGATGGCGCGGCGGTTCGTGGGAGACCAGTGCGGCGATCCCGGCAGCGGACTGCGACACAGGGCGCCGTTCCCCGACTACCGCGGTGCCTACCGGCGCGTGCAGGAGGTCCCTCGGACCACGCGGGCGGCGGCGCGAGGCGAGGCGGTGGGCGGCATCGCGCGGATCGCGTGGCGTCGCGGTGACCCGGCGGAGCAGCTCGAGGCGTCTCTCCTGGAAGGAGCACGTCACCTCATGGAGCAGATGTACACGCCGGACAACAGCTTCTTCTTCCCCGACCCGACCGAGGGGCTCGGCGCCATCCGCATGGGGATCATCGACAACCACATCCGCATCGACAACAACCAGCACGGTGTGGTCGCGTTCGGGAACGCGCTCGAGGTGCTGCGACGTCGGGAGGCGGCGGAGTGACGCTGCGGGCGCTCGCGCTCCTGGGGGCGGCGCTGCTCTCGTTCGCGGCCGCGGGGTCGGGTCGGGCGCAGGACCCCGCACCGTCGGACCCCACCCCGGTCGCCCCCGCGCACCGGGTCGCCGAGGGCACGGCGGACGTGCTGGGCACGGGCCCGGAGCTGCGGCCCCCCGCGCTCGACGCCTCGCTGATTCGCGTGGAAGACAACGAGATCGTCACGGCGGCCCAGGCGGCGGGCGACGGACTCACCGCCTACTTCTACTTTTCAGCGAGTTGCCCCCACTGCATTCAAGTGGCACAGGAGCTCTCGGACCTGGCGAAGCGCTTCGGCGACGAGATCCGGTTCGTGGGCGTGGGGACCGGCTCGAACTCACTCTCGGAGATTCGAGAATTCAAGGACGAGTTCAAGTTCGACTTCGGGTTCTACAAGGACTTCAGCCGGCGTTTCGGAGCGGACAACGACGCGGCCTCGACCCCGCAGCTGTACCTCGTCCGTCGGCTCCCCGATCCGGGCGGGTTCGAGACCCTGTTCGAGCTGCGGCCGTTCTGGGCGGGCGCGGCGCTGGTGCTCGAGATGCGCGCCCGCGTGCTGCTCGGCGAGGACCCGTGGCAGGCCGTGGCCGCGCGGCCGTTCCACGGGGCCCGGGCCTGCGGGACGTGCCACGTGCAGGAGTATCGAAGCTGGGGCCTGACCCACCACTCCGTCGCCTACTGGACCCTCTACGAGCGCAAGGAGACGGAGAACACCCAGTGCGTGGGCTGTCACGTCACCGGGCTCGGCGCCGAGGGGGGGTTCGTCCTCGGCGATCACGGCTCGCTCTCGGCGGACGTGACGTGCGAGGCGTGTCACGGCGGGGGCGGACCGCACGGGGGGGAGCGGGTGCCCGCGGCGGCGGCGAAGGACGTCTGCGTCGGCTGCCACGACGCGGACCACTCGGTCCGGTTCTCGGTCGAGCGAGGCCTCCCGCACATCGATCACTTCGCGTCGGCCGCGATGTCGCCCGTGGAGTACCGCAAGGCGCGCGAGGACCTCGTCGAGGGACGCGCCCCGCGCCCGCTGACCGCCTTCCCCGAGGGGGCGCACGTCGGGTCGAAGGCCTGCGCCGACTGCCACGCGCGGGAGTCCAGGTCGTACCGGAAGGACCCCCACGCGAAGGCGATGGAGACGCTCGTCGCGCGCGGGTCGGCGAAGGACCCGGCCTGCGTCGGCTGTCACTCCCTCGCGCGGGCGGACGATGTCCTCGACCACTTCGCCGGGGGCGTCGGCTGCGAGTCCTGCCACGGCCCCGGCGAGCAGCACGTGGCCGCCGAGGGGGGTACCGAGAACATCGTCGGCCTGGGCGACTCGTGCCCCGTGTGCATCATCGAGGCGATCTGCACCCGCTGCCACACGCCCGAGCAGGACCCCGACTGGGACCTGGAGTCCGCCTTGAAGAAGGTGGGGCACAAGCCCTAGATCACGGAGGAATCAGCCGAGGAGCTCGTGCACGGCCGCGAGCACCCGGTGGAACGGGGCCTGGAGTGGCCGCAGGGCCGACGGCAAGGAGTTCAGGAAGGTCCGACCGTACCGGCGACGGATGATCCGCGCGTCCAGCACGACCACGGCGCCCCGGTCGTCGCGGTGCCGCACGAGCCGCCCGAAGCCCTGCTTGAACTTGAGGACCGCCTGGGGGACGGAGAGGTCGCGGAAGGCGTCGCCCCCCTCCTCTTCGATGCGCTCCGCCCGCGCCTTCTGGATCGGCTCGCTGGGCACGCGGAAGGGCAGTCGCGGCAATACGACGCAGGAGAGCGCCTCGCCGCGGACGTCGACCCCCTCCCAGAACGAGTCGGTGCCGAAGAGGGCGGCGCGGGGCGTGGTGCGGAAGGTCTTCAGCATCGCGTCCCGGGGGAGCTCGCCCTGGCGCAGGACGCGGAACGAAGGCCCCAACCGCGGCGCCACGGCGTCGGCGGCCCGGCGCAGGGCCGAGTACGACGTGAACAGCACGAAGGTCCGCCCTCGGGCGGCCTCGATCAGGGCGCAGAGCGTGTCCGCGACCGCGTCGTCGTAGCCGGGACGGCCGGGCTCGGGGAGGTCCGACGGGAGGCCCAGCAGTACCTGGCGGCCGTAGTCGAACGGCGACGGGACCAGCAGACCGTCGGACCGCTCCGCCCCCGCGGCGGCCCGCAGCCCGGTGCGCGCGTGGAAGTGCTCGAAGCGCCCGGCCACCGCGAGCGTCGCGGAGGTGAGCACGATCGAGGCCGCGCCCTGCACGAGCGTCTCGCGGACGACGTCGGCGACGTCGATCGGCTTGCGGTGGAACCGGGGGCTGGTCCGGTCGTCCCGGGACGTCCGGAGCTCGATCCAGCGGCAAGAGTCCCCGTCGGGCACGAGCAGCGTCCGCAGGGTGGCCGCGAACTCGACGAGCCGTCGCTGGGCGCTGCCGAGGTCCATGCTGCTCTGGACGTTCTTGCGTCGGAACCCGTCGTCCATGTCGCCGAAGCGGGCCTTCGCGTGCTCCACCGACCGCGCGGTCGTTGCGAGCTCCCGCCCGAGCTGCTCCAGGGGCTCGGCGAGGGCGGCGTGCAGGTCCGGGCGCCGGTCTTCGAGGTCGTCCTCGAGCCGCAGCTGCAGGCTCCGGCGATCCCCCTCGGACGACCGCAGGACCTCGACGATCTCGTCGCAGCGCGCCCGCACGACCTGGCGAGCGAGCTCCACGTCGGACGACAGGCTGTCCACCGCCGCGAAGAGCTCGTCGCGCTCCGGGCTCGGGCCCGCCTCGCGCAGGACGTTCCGGAGGCGCCCGACGACGCCCTTTCCCCGCCCCCGAACCGGCCGGAGCCGCCCGAGGACCCGGAGCATGCCCGGCAGCCCGACCTCGGCCCCGGCGAAGTCCGTCGCCGTGTCTTCGAGGTGGTGCGCCTCGTCCAGCACCACGTGGCGGTAGCGCGGGAGCAGCCCGCCGGGGACGCCCTCGCGCTTGAGGTGAAGGTCCGCGAGCAGCAGGTGGTGGTTCACGAGGAGCAGCTGGGCCTGCGCGGCCGACCGGCGCGACGAGTAGTAGAAGCAGCTCTCGTAGTACGGGCACCGCACCCGCAGCGTGTGTTCGGTGTTGGACTGGACCCCCTCCCACCGGTCCCGCGGGGGGACGAAGGGCAGGTCGTGCACGGACCCGTCGGGCGTGGCGCGCGACCAGTCGAGGATCTGCTCGAGGAAGCGTCGCTCCTCCGGGTCGGACGTGGCCGAGACCTCGGCCAGCCGGGACTGCAGCTTGCGCTTGCACAGGTAGTTGCCGCGGCCCTGGAGCAGCGCCGCGCGCACCTCGGGGAACAGCTTGCGGACGACCGGCACGTCCTGGTTCATGAGCTGCTGTTGCAAGTGGATCGTGCGGGTGGCGACGGCGACGCGGTCGCCGTTCTCGAGCGCGCGCATCGCCGACGGCAGGAGGTACGCGAGCGACTTGCCCGTGCCCGTGCCCGCCTCGGCCACGAGGACGCGGTCCCCGTTCTGCGTCTGGGCGACGTGCTGGGCCAGCTCGATCTGACCGGGTCGCGGCTCGAACCCGTCGAGCATCGCCGGGAGGGCCCCGTCGGCGGTGAACACCAGCGCCACGGCCTCGTCGGCCAGGGGCTTCGCGTCGCTCTTGGGCGGCTCCACGACGACGTAGACGGCCTCCGCCGTGTTGTCGACGATGTAGAACCCGACGCCCTCCTGCCCGTAGTGCGACGCGAGCCGCAGGTCCGCCTCCGAAGGGGTCAGTCGCCCCGACGGGTGGTTGTGGATGACGACCTCGCCGCTGCGCCCGAGCTGCAGCAGGGCGGGGACCGCGGTCTTGTGCCCGCGGCAATGCACCTCGATGTCCTCGACGACGCCGTGCTCGTCCCGCTTGCCCAGGAAGAACACCTCGTTGCCGTCGGCCTCGAGGATCGCGTCGGAGATCTCGACCCGGGCGCGGGGCGTGATCCGGTGCTCGATGCCCTGCAGTCCGCCCGTCACCGGCGGAGACTACTCTGCTAGACCCCCCGCGTGCGTCCCGGCCCCGACTCCCCTCCCCCCCCTCGCGTGGCGCTCCTGGGCGTCGGTCGCGCGGGGCGGGCGTTGCTCGCCGAGTTCACGGCCGCGGGGGTGCCCGTCGTGGGGGCCTGGAACCGCTCCCCGGTCGCCGGCGTCGGGCCGGCGATCGCCTCGGGCGGGGACCCCTCGACGCACCTGGCGGCGTGGGGGGCGGACGTCGTCCTCGTCGCGGTGCGGGACGACGCGATCCCCGCCTTCATCGGGTCCCTCCGACCTCCCGCGAGCACGGTCGTCCTCCACACGTCGGGATCCCTGCCGCTGTCCGCCGTGCTCGCGCCCGAGGGCGCGCACCTGGGGGGCTGGCATCCGCTGCAGTCGTTCGGAGCGTCCGCGCGGGGCGACGTCCCCGTGCCGCCCTACTGGGTCGCCCTGGACGGCGACGACACCGCGGTCGCCGCGGGCCGGGCTCTGGCGCAGGCGACCGGTCACCCCTCGGTGGAGGTGCGTGGCGCGGCGAAGGCCGCCTACCACGCGGCCGCCGTCCTCGCCTCCAACGCGTTCGTCGCGCTCGAGGCCGTCGCGGTGTCCGTCATGGAGTCCGCGGGGGTCCCTCGCGAGGCCTGCTGGCCGCTGCTGCAGCCGCTCGTGCACGGGACGCTGAACAACCTCGCGGACGGCGACTTCCGGCGCGCGATCACGGGTCCGGTGGCCCGCGGCGACGCCCGGACCGTGGGCCGAAACCTGGAAGCGGCCCGGGCCGTCGCGGGGGCATCCGACGTGTACCGAGCCCTCGCCTCGGAGGCCCTCCGCCTGGTCGCCGACGATCTCGACGACGATGTCGCGGACGCGGTGCGGGGGGCGATCGACGACCGGGACGGACCGGTTTGAGGGACGGGTCAATCCCGGCCCCTTGGACACCCCGTAGCCGAGGTCTATAGTCGAAGAGCGCGGGCCCCGTACTTCGGCGGGGGACGTGCATCGGGCCGGCCCCGGTCGGTCCTTCCCGCGGGAGTCGACAGCGTGCTGGACGCGTACATCATCGAGAAGATCAAGCGGGAGCAGGAGCGGCAGGAGTCCGAACGCATTCCTCTGCACATCGAGCCGGTGCCCCACCGTCGGGGCGACCGGGACGATCGCGGCCGAGACGAGCGCGAGCGGCGCCCCGAGCGGGGCGTCGTGATCATCGACTTCTAGGGCCCCCCGAGCCCACGCTCCCCCATCCCCGGCACCGCCCCGCGGCGGCACGAGCACCCCTCGTTCAAACGACGAACAGAATTCCCGGCTGGGGGTGGCCCTGCCTTCGAGGGCATATTGGTGGAGCCGGCGGGATTCGAACCCACGACCTCTGGCTTCGGAGGCCAGCACTCTATCCGGCTGAGCTACGGCTCCAGGCCGCGGGCTTATACCCGGGGCTGCGGGCGTCCCGCAACCCAGGCGCGGATCGCGGGCACGGTGTTCGTATTCCAGTCGCCGGCGAGGCGCTCGGCCGCGAAGACGTGAAACAGGGCATCGAGGATGGCGGTGGCCTCCTCGAGCAGGAACATGCGCTCGAGGATGCGCTCGTCGAGTCCGTCCTTGACCTCCCCCGGGACCTTCAGGCCCGCGATCTCGAGGCCCTCGCCCTTGAAGGAGAGCTGGTACTCGCGCTCGCGGATGCGGAGCCCGAGCCGCGCGCTCTCCACGACCTTGCCGCTGCGCAGGGCCGTGCGAGCTTCGTCCGTGGTGGCCGGCGCGCCGCCCTTCAGATCGCTGATCTGGGGGTCCTCGCCGTCGGTCTTGAACTGGATGCGATCGTCGATCCAGAACTCCACGGGGTCGAAGCCCGGCAGGGGTACGTTCCCGAAGTCCCGCTCGCTGCGCCACCACAACCAGAGCAGGAACTCCTTGCCCAGGAAGAAGGACGCCGGGTGGTCGGCGGGGTGCAGATCGAGGCTGCTCGAGATCCAGTCCTCGGGAGACGTCGTGCCCTCGAGCGTCTCGAACAGCTCCTCTTCGACGCTCATCGGGCCACCTCCGGGCGGTAGTCCGCGTACCCGATCTGGTCGAGGGCGGGCACCCACGTCTTCGACTTGCGGTGCTCCGCGATGAGCTGGAGCGGCCCCACCGGGCGAGTCTCGAGGGAGAAGGTCTTGGCGAAGTGGGTGCGGAAGGCCTCGTTCGTCGTCCCCGAGGTCGAGAAGATGCGCACGATGTCGTCCTTGAGATCCCAGGCGACGTCGTGGACTCCGACCGCGGGCAGCTGACGGGGCAGGAGCTCCAGCTCGAGCTGCTCGCGCATCTCCTTCTTGATCACCGCCGGGACCCGCTCCCGCCCGCTCTCGGAGAGCCAATCGCGGATGCGCAGGTCGAGCAGGGCGGAGACGAGCTTCGCGGGCAGCCGCTTGTCGTCGATGCGCAACGAGAAGCAGAAGTACTGGTCGAAGAACACGTTCTGCGTGGAGAAGTCCGTGTCGCAGAGGTTCTCGAGGGTCACCCAGCCGAGGTTGCGCCCGCCCTTCGCGGCCGAGCGGGGCTCCCGGAAGCAGTGCTCGGTGAGCAGCTCCACGAGCCGATCGCGGCCCAAGGCGTCGCTGCGCCCGATCACTCGATAGCGGCGCACGCTCATCGCGCCCGAGAGCAGCGGCATGGGGATCTCCTGACGGCGGGAGCGGGGGCCGGTTTGGCCCCCGGAAGGGTCGGAAGTATAGTTGCGAGGGGGACGTCGTCAAAAGCCGACGTACGGCCAAGGAAAGCGCCCAGGAGCCCGACCAGGATGACCGAGCGCAAGGTGGCTATCCCTCGCTTCGAGGTGCTTCGGCGAGGCCAACTCGTCAAGAAGATCCCCGTGCACCGCAGCCGGCTCGTGATCGGCAGCGAAGACGGCGCCGACATCCGGTTGAAGCACCCCGCGATCGCGCCCCGACACCTCGAGGTCGTCGTCGTCAACGGGCGATACCTGGAGGCGTCCAACCTCGCGGGCGACGGCCGGGTGCTGCTGGGCCAGCGGCCGATGAACCGGGCCCGGCTGCGGGACGGCGACGAGCTCGACCTCGGCCCCGTGACCCTGCGCCTCACCTACACGCACACCGACTCCCGGGCGAGCATGCCCGCGGTCCCCTCGCCGCCCCCGCCGCCGAAGCCCCCGGCCTCCGATCCCGACGTCGAGGCCACGGATCCGATCGGGGCGGACCGGCCCGCGCCCCCCCCTCCGGCGCCGCCGCCGCCGCGTCTGTCCCCCACCCCGACCCCCACGGACGCCGTCCCCGCGCTCTCGATCGCGAGCACGACCGGGCGTCATCGAGCGGGGCTGGGGCGCCCCAAGGTCGGCGGGGCGCGGCCCACCGGGGCCTCGCGCGTCACCCTCGCCAGCGGGCTGGACGTCGAACTGCACGAGACGATCCTCGATCCCGTCCCCATCGCGGTGATCGAGCCCCCGGGCGGCCGCGCGCAGCGCGTCCCGCTGCGCGTCGGGTCGTTCGTCGTGGGCGCGGGTCGCTGCGCGTTCCGGCTCTCGTACCCCGGCGTCGCCCCGGCTCACGTCGAGCTCATGGTGATGCCGGACGGCGCGGCCTACATCAAGCACCTCGCGGGCGGCGGGCAGCGGACCCTGCTCAACGGCGCCCCGGTCCAGTTCTCGCGCTGGTCGGCCGGAGACCGCCTCCAGGTCGGGCCGGTCTCGATCCGCTTGACGCTTCAGCCCCGGACCGGCGAAGAGGCGGCCGACGAGCCGACGGTCCTGGGTCGCGCGCCCACCGAAGACCTGGACGAGTCCACGGAGCCGCTGGACATCCCCGCCGAGGCGGCGAGCACCCTGCGCGGGCTCAAGTACGTCCCGGAGAAGCCCGACCGCGACGACAGCGGCATCGGCCCGGACCCGTTCGGAGGCTTCACCCCGGCGGCCGGCCCCCTGGACGCCGAAGAGACGGAGATCCCGCCCCCGCCCGCGGTCCCCGAGCCGGCCCCGCCCCCGCCGCCGCCCGCGCAGGCCGCCCCGCCCCCGCCCCCGGCACCGTCCCCCGGGCCCCACGGCGCGCCCCCGCCGGGCCCGCTCGTCGTGGCCCGCGGCAAGAAGAAGAAGAAGAAGAAGGAGAAGCGGGGACCGCTCACGACGCCCTCTCCCCTCGTCACCACGAACACGGTCGAGGTGAGCCTGGGGATCAGCGCCGAGGACACGTACTCGCAGCTCTACACCGACGACATGCTGGCGTACCGCCCGTCGCCCTGGAAGCGGGTCGTGCCGGTCGCGCTGCTGCTCGTGCTCGTCGTCGCGGTCGGCCTGCTGGGCCTGCGCAAGTTCGGGCCCACGGCGCCGCCGAAGCAGACGTCCTCGGGGCCCGTGACGGCCACGGGGAGCAGCGGCATCGCGGCGCAGGGGGACGATGTCTACGACGGCACCGGGCGGATCGTCGTGGGGGACCCGAACGCGCGCAAACCGAAGCGACGGGGGGGCGGCGGAGGCGGCTCCCGCGGGTCGGCCGCGCCCGAGGACGACGGGGGCCTCGACTGGGACGAGGATCGCGCGCGGCAGCTCGCGTCGGGCCCCATCGGGAGCTACTACGACGACCTCGCCAACGCGCCCGTGAAGGAGGCCGAGCCCGAGGGGCGGATCGACACCGAGGAGATCGAGCGCCTGCTGTACACGTACCAGAAGCGGTTCAAGTCCTGCTACGAGCAGCTCCGCGAGGTGGACTCGACCGCCGAGGGCGTCGTGTGGCTGTCCCTCACGCTCGGCACGGACGGGCGCATCGGGGGCGTCTCCATGGAGCCGCGGTCGACGTTGAAGTCCGAGGAGCTGCGCGCCTGCCTCGCCCGGCGCATCTCCGCGATCTCGCTGCCCCCCGCAAAGGGGGCGGACGTCACCTTCAGCTACAAGCTCGAGTTCCGGAACTGACCGCGCGCGGCCGTCAGCGGCGGCCGCGGAGGCTCTGGAGCAGGACCCGCGTCTCGGGGTCGTGCTTGCTGCCCAGCTCGATCGCCCGCCGGAGCGTGAGGATCGCCTCGTCGCGGTGCCCGAGGCGGGCGAGCAGGGTCCCCATCCAGTGGTACGACTCGCCCTGGCTGGGCTCCATGGCGATCGCGCGCTTCAGCACCTCGGCGCCCCGCTGCAGCTCCCGCGCTTCGGCGTCCTTGCGCCGCAGGTAGCTCACCCCCAGCAGCCGCATCCCGTCCACCGGGAGCTTGCCGAGCTGCAGGGCCTCCTCCAGGGCTCGGGCCGCGGCCTCGTAGTCCCCCTGTTGGAACCGACGGCGCCCCTTCTCGTAGGCGAAGTCCGCCGACGCCTGGTCCAGGGCGCCCATGATCGTGCTGCCGAGCTTCGCCCGGGTCTCCGACTTGCGCGGCCGGGACCGCAGCCTCTCGCGCACGCGCCCCGCCCGGGCGGCCTTGCGCTCGGGGTGCTCCTGCTTGCGGCGACGCGTGGCCGTCGCGACGGCCTCCCGGATCTTGTCGGCCCGGCGGTCCTTGCGGGACCGGGCGGACCGCTTCTTCGGCGCCGCCCGCATCTGCTCGACCACGCCGCCGAGGATCCACAGGGCCGTCAGGGCCGCGAGGGCCTCGCCGTCCTTGTCGAACGGATGTCCCGCGAGCACCTCCCGAACCGGGCGGCCGCTGGTCACCTGGGAGAGGAGGTTCTCGAAGTAGTAGGGGTCGTCGAGCTCGCGCAGGATGTAGTGCGCCGCGTCGGAGACCACGAGGGAGCCCGTGCAGGCGCGCAGCAGCTGGAGGCAACGCGCGCGGGTGTAGTGCCGGCGGACGCCGCGCATGACGAACTGGGCGGGCGTGAGCGTGACGGTGACGGTGTCGGGTGCCTCGAACGACGTGATGTCGGGCTCGTAGTCGAGGTAGTAGTTGCCCTCGCTCCACGCGAACAGCCCGTCCACGACCGCCTCGAGGTGGGCCGCGGCCTCCTCGAACATCGTGCGCGCGCCGATCGATCCGGCCGCCACGAGCATCGTGCCCAGCGGTCGATCGACCTTCATCCAGTCGGCGCGCACCTCCTCGAGGTCCGGCGCCTCGACGTGGCCGCGGTCCACGAGCCACTGCCCGAACTCCTCGCCGGGTACGTTCGACTCCGCGAACACCGGGCGACCGCGGCGGAACCAGACCTGGCGCACCTCCCTGCCGCTCATGACGAGGAGCTTCCCGCTCCGTCCGGTGGCGAAGTACGAGAAGAAGAGGGTCGCCGGATCGCTTCGATCGAGCGGCCCCTGGAGGAAGTCGGTCGTCCGGTCGAGGCGGACCGGCCGCTCCTCGGAGGCGACCTCGAGCCCGCCCGCGTCGATCACCCCGATGCGCCGCCCGTCCAGCAGCTCGCGGAGCCGCCACATCAGCCGCAGGGCGTGGATCGGCTTCTCGAGGTAGTCGTCCACGTCGTGGGCGTTCACGGCGTCCGTGGGGCCGCGGATGGCCTTGGCGCCCGGAGAGACCGCGACCACCGGGATGACCGCCCCCAGCCGGGTCCGACGGACCGATGAGATCAGCTCTTCGCCCGACGGCTCGCCCGGGAGGTGGAACTCCGTGACCACCGCGTCCGGCTTCTCGTGAACGAACGTGCGCCACGCGTCGCGGCCGCCCTCGGCGACCAACGGCTCGAAGCCCGCGTGGCGTGCTTCTTCTGCGTAGACCGCTCGCAAGAGGGGGTCGCCATCGACGAAGAGGACCCTGCGGAGGGCGGTGGAACCGGCGGTACCCTGGCTGCTGCTCATTCGCTGCGCGTCATCCACTTCGACGTAGTGGTGGACCTCGATCGTACCACAGGGATCGGGGCCCTTTGACGACCCCGAAATGGTGTCTATGTTCGAAGAACCCCATGCTCGCTTGGCTCTTCCTCGCCTTCACGATCGTCCCCGTCGTGGAGATCGCCCTGTTCATCCGGATCGGCTCCGTGATCGGCCTCGCGCCGACGGTCGCCGTCGTGCTGTTGACCGGCTTCGCGGGGGCGGTCCTGGCGAGGTCCCAGGGCATCCGGGTCATGCTGGACATCCAGGAGGCGCTGCACCAGATGCGCCTGCCCACCGGGGAGCTGCTCGAGGGCGCGATCGTGCTCGTGGGGGCGGCGACGCTCCTCACCCCCGGGTTCATGACGGACGCCCTCGGGCTGGCCTGTCTCCTGCCCCCCTCGCGCAAGGCGTTCGCGGCGGTCCTGGGGCGCTGGCTCGCGCGGCGGATCCGTCTCGCCGAGGACGGGGCGGGCGGCATCTCGGGGGGAGCGGACTTCAAGACGGCGGGGAACTTCGCGTTCCGCTTCGGGGGGGTGCGGCCCGGGCCGGCGCGTCGGGACGGGGCGGCGGCTTCGGCTCCGCAGCCCGCGGCTCCCGAGCACATCGAGCGTCCGATCGGGGCCGTGAAGCCGCGCACGATCGACGCGACCTTCACCGTCATCGACGGCGGCAAGGACGAGCCCGTGAGCGGCTGACTCAGGCGTCGTCGAGGAGCAGCGGGGCGAAGCGCGTGCGGTTGCGCAGGGCGTCTTCGTTGCAGCCGTCGAGGCGGGCGGCTTCGTCGAAGTGAGCCGAGGCCTCGTTCCAGAGCCGGGTGAACGAAGCCCGGTCCGTGAGGAACAGGTCCCCCTCCTCGAGGCGACGCGCGACGGTCTCGCCCAGCAGGTTCACCGCGAACGACAGCAGGGCGGAGGGCTCCACGTCCTGCGTCCACTGGCCCCCGGCGCGCAGCGTCGAGACCGCCAGCTTCGCGTGCTCGTGGGCCTCGTCGAACCGGTCGTGCAGGAGGTGGATGTGCGCCAGCTCGAGCCGCGGCTCCGCCAGGCGCGGCTCCTCTCGCAGGATCTCTTCGAGCACTTTCGCCGCACCGGATTCATCACCAGCCTCGCGTAGTTGCATCGCTTTCATGAAGTGTCGCTGAAGCAATACGAGGTGGTCCTCGTTCGCCTCCAGAAGACTCGGATCCAGCTCCGCCATGACCTCACTCCTCGAGCGCGGCGGCGAGCTCGTCGGCCATCTTCACCAGGTCCTCTCGACCGGCTCGCCCCGCCAGGACCCTCGCTTCCTTCACCCGAACGGCGGCTTCGCCGGTGTCGTCGAGCTGGTAGCTGAGGAGCGCGAGGTTATAGGTGACGGAGGCGCGCTTGCCCAGGGTGGCCTCGTCGGTTCCCCAGGCTCCCAGCGCGTTGCGCAGGTCGGCTCGCGCGCGAGGGGGATCGCGCTCGAACATCAGGTCGCCGGCCATCGCCCACAGGCTCGCCTCGAGGTCCGTGTCCTCGGCCGCCTTGGCGGCGGTCGCGGCGGCCTCGGCGTAGTCGGCCGCGCCCTCGGGGTCCTCCACCCGGTCCCGAATCTCGGCGAGCCGGAACCCCGCGCGCGCCTCCACCCGTCGGTCCTCGGTCGCCTGGGCGAGCGCGAGGAGATCGAGGTAGCCGCGCTCGGCGTCGGCCAACGCGCCCCGGGTGAGGTCGGCGCGGGCGAGCCCTTCGAGGGACGCCCCCAGGTTTCGGGCCGCCGAGCCGCGGAGGTCGTCGCTCACGGTCGGGTCGTCCACGAGGGCTCGGAAGGCGTCGCGCGCGGCCGCGAGATCCCCCCGCTCGTACAGGGCGACGGCCGCGTTGTGGCGCTCCCCGTCGGCGCGGGCCCGGACGACGTCGGCGAGATCGCCGCCTCCCCTCCCCGACCGCTCCAGGAACGCGGCCGCGCCCGCCGTATCGCCGCTCGACATCATCGACCCGACGATGGCCTCCATGGCGGCGTCGACGAGCGCGGGCGCGCGCACCGGATCGGACTCGGGGGCCGCCTCGATCGCGGCGAGGGCGGACTGGGCCCGCCGCAGGGCCTCGACCGGTCGCCCCGCGGTCTCCAACGCCCGCGCGAGGGCCAGCTCCACGCGCACCCGCTGCCGGGGCGTGGGGCGGTTCCCGGGGCCCGTGGCGGTGGACCAGCGCCGGACACCCGCGTCGGGGTCGCCGCTGCGCGCCAGCACCAGCGTCTCCTGCACCGCCGCAGCCAGCTGATCCTCCCGCTCGCCCAGGGCCTCCGCCGCCTCCCCCACCCGCCGGGCCGTCTCCAGCGCCTCGGCGAGGCGGTCCGCCTGGAGGAGCACGTCGGACTGCACCAGGAGCGCCGCTCGGTGTTCCCGCGCCTGGCCCGCGCCCCCGAGGACCTTCGCCGCTTCGGTGCTCAGCGAGAGGGCCTCGTCCAGTCGCCCCTGCTCGAGGCGAACCTGCGCCAACATCAAGCGGCTCCCGGCGAGCGCCAGCGGGACCTGCACGCCCACTCGAATCGCGATGCAGGGCACCAGGAGGGCCTCCGCGGCGGCCAGGTCGCCCGCGTTGAACCGCCAGCGCGCGCGGGCGGCCAGCACGTCGGCCCGGCCCACCTCGACGCCCCCCTGCACGAAGAGGTCTTCGGCCTCGGCGAGCAGCTCCTCGGCGGTCTCGCGGCCCAGCTCCTGCTCGATCTCGGCCAGCCGAAGCAGGTGCACGGCGCGCATCTGGCGACCCTCTTCGGCGCGGACCGCGGGCAGGAGCGCCGACGCGAGCCGCGCGGCCTTCCTCGTCTCCCCGACGGCCAGCGCGTCCTCCACCCCGGCGAGCTTCACGTCGAGCTCCGCGCCCTCCTCCGAGCGCCCGAGGCCGCTCCGGCGGGAGGCCGCGAACGCCTTCTCGGCGGCGGTCCGATCGCCGCGGTCCCGCGCGAGGTAGCCCGTGACGAGCCAGCTCGCGGCCACGATCTCCGACCGGTCCAGGGCCTCGCCGAGCGCGCGCGCCGCCCCCACCGACTCCCCCGCCGCGTCCGGACGGCCGAGCGAGCGGCGCGACGTGGCGAGGTTGAGCAGGCCCATGGCCTCGGCGTATCGATCGCCCGCCGTCCGCGCGAGCGAGAGCGCCCGTTCGGACACCTCCTCGGCGTCCCCGTGGCGCCCGTGCAGGCGCAGCAGGACCCCGCGCAGGTGCAGCCCCGCCAGGTCGTCCGGAAGGCGCGCGATCACGCGCCCGGAGCGCTCCAGCGCGGCGTCGTAGCGCCCCAGGCCGTAGTAGGCGAGCGAGGCGTTGTAGGCGGCCTCGGCCCACCCCGCCTCCTCGAAGATCCCGTCGAACCGCCGGGCGGCCTCCTGCAGCCGCCCCTCGTCGAGGTCCTTGCGGGCGAGGCCGAACTCCTCCTGGAGCCGGGCGACCGCCCCCGTGTGCGGCTCCGTCGGGGCGCCCAGGGGCCCCGACACGACCCCGTGCCGCGACGCCTCGTAGACCCCCCCGTCGTCCGACGACTTCGCGCCCGCTGCGAGGAGCAGGAGCGGCGCAAGGATCGGCAAAAAGCGTCGATGAAGAGGCATGAAGACCTAGGATAACCCTCGATGAGGCCGCTGCCGGCGCGTTTGACCGCCCCGAACCCCGGCACTACTCTTCGACCCGTCCCCCTCACGGGAGTTCCCAGCATGTCCCCACGGTCCCTCAAGCTCCTCCTCGCCTCGCTGCTCGCAGCCACGGCGTGCACCACGACGAACAGCAACACCAGGTCCGACAAGGACGATGAGTTCGTGGACCCCGTCCAGGAGTTCGAGGAGGACGGGTTCCGCAAGGTCACGCTCGACGTCAACGACGACCAGCAGGCCGACATCGTGAACTACTACCGCGCGGGCGAGGGCGAGGAGCGGACCCTGCTGGTCCGCAAGGAGATCGACCTCGACTTCCGCGGCGGGCCCGACGTGATCCAGATCTGGGAGTCCGGGGAGATGACCCGCGAGGAGATCGACGCCGACTTCGACGGCAAGATCGACTGGAAGGACTATTACGCGGGCGGCAAGCGCATCAAGGCCGAGTGGGACACCCGCTACGACGGCAAGCCCGATCTCGTCCGCCACTACGACGACGGGGCGCTCGCGCGCGTCGAGATGGACACCACGGGCGACGGCGCCGTCGACTACTGGGAGTACTACGAAGGCGGCGTGATGCAGCGCTCCGGGTGGGACACCGATCGCGACGGCAAGATCGACAAGTGGGACGAGCGCTGAGGCGCCGACGTCGACGCGGCTAGACCGTATCGACCCCTTCTTCTTCGTCCCCGTTCTCCCCTTCACTCGCTTCTTCGGCCCACGCGTCGCCTTCGCGATCGAGCCCCGGCTCGGACTCGAGGTCCAGCGGCGCGTCGTGCGGAGGTGTCGGGGTCGCTTCGGGCTCGGGGACCGCTTCGGGTTCGGGGGCCGCGACTCGGGTCGGCGGCGGTGACGGAGCGCGCCGGGGGGGTTCGGGGCGGTCGCGCCGCGGAGCCGGTCCGCCGCCACCCATCGCGCCCCCGATGAGCCCGAAGGTGAGGGCCGCGCCGAACCCCACGAACGCATGACCCGTCGCGATGAGGCCCATGCTGGGGACCTCCGCGGCGAGGCCGAGGTCGTCGAGCATCGCCATCTGCTCGGGCGACGACTGAGCCAGCATCAACGCGGTCCCGAAGGTGGCGACCAGCAGGCCCGCGACCACGCCGGTGCCGAGCCCGATGCCGATTCCCGCGCCCGCGCCCAGATCGTGGTCGCGTCGGGCGCCGCGGACGGCGAACCAGGCCGCCCCCAGCGTCGCGGGCCAGAAGCAACAGACGAGCGAGGAGACCATGCCCGCGGCGATGCCCCAGAAGAGGATGGGGCCCGCCACGCTCGGGCGGTCGACGCTCACAGCAGGTCCTCGGCGCCCGCGTCTCCCAAGGCTTCGACCACGGCCCGCACGTCCTGGGCCCGGTCCCGCGGGGCCACGAGGATCTCGTCTCCGTGGACCACCACGACGAGGTCCTTCACCCCCAGCAGGGCGACGGTCTTGCCGGGCGCGAACACGACGTTGTCGGCCGCGTCGATCGCGACCACGCGCGCCGCGGCGGCCCGGGCCCCGTCCACCGGGTCGAGCGCCCGCCCGACGGCGTCCCAGTCCCCGAGGTCGCTCCACTGGAACCCGACCTCGACGGCGTGGACGGACGGCGCGTGCTCCATGACGGCGTGGTCGAAGGACACGGACTCGAGCTTCGCGTACTCGTCGGGCAGGGCCGACTGGTCCGGCTCCTCGAGGATGGCGCCGAAGATCTGCATCGCCACGTCGAGGTCTTCGCGCACGGCACCCATGACGTACCAGAGGTAGCCGAGGCGGCCGACGAAGATGCCGGCGTTCCACCGGAAGCCGCCCGACGCCACGTACTCCCGGGCCGTGCCCGGGTCCGGCTTCTCGTGGAACTTCGAGACCGTCCGCACCGGCAGGTCGCCGCCGACGCCCGAGTCCAGGGGATCACCGAGCTCGAGGTAGCCGTAGCCGGTCGCGGGCCGGTCGGGCTTCACCCCCAGCGTGACGATGGTCTTCTCGCTGCGAGCGACGGCCACGGCGCGCCGCATGGCGACCTTGAAGGCGTCGTCGTCGTCCACCCACGCGTCGGCGGGGAGGATCACGACGGGGTCGTGGGGTCCGCCCCCGCGCCGGCTCAGGGCGACGAGCCCCAGCGCGATGGCGGGGGCCGTATTGCGGGGGGCGGGCTCGACGAAGATGTTCTGGCGGGGGATCGCCTCGCACTCCGGCCCCACGACCTCGACCTGGTCGGGCGTGGTGATGACGTGGATGCGGCTGGAGTGGACGAACCGCATGCAGCGGTCGATCGTCGCCCTGAGGAGCGAGGTGCCGTCGGGGCCGATACCGAGCACGTGTTTCGGCGCCGCGCGTCGCGACGCAGGCCAGAACCGGGTGCCGGATCCCCCCGCGAGGATCAGGACCAGCGGCGCTTTGAGGACCTTGACGTCGGGATGCATCGGAGCTCCTTGCGGGGGACGACCGCTAGCCGCCCAGACCGACGGCCGAGCGTACCCGCTCCAGGACCGGGCGGGCCACCTCCCGAGCGCGCTCCGCGCCCGCGGCCAGCACGTCTTCGAGGGCGTCTTCGTTCGGCCGCAGCCGCTCGTAGGCCTCACGGAACGGGGTGAGGTGCCCGTTCATGGACTCGAACAGCGTCTGCTTGGCGTGGCCGTAGCCGTAGCCGCCGGCCCGGAAGCGGTCCGCCATCTCCGCCACCTCTTCGGGCGTCGCGAACAGCTGGTAGAGCTCGAAGATGGTGCTCGTGTCCGGGTCCTTCGGCTCCTCCATCGTCTTGCTGTCGGTGGCGATCTTCATGAGCTGCTTGCGCAGCTTCTTGGGGGGCAGGAATACGGGGATCGTATTGCCGTAGGACTTCGACATCTTCCGGCCGTCGAGGCCGAGGATCGTCTGGACCTCCTCGCGCACCGACGCGGCGGGGAGTCGGAGGCAGTCGCCGAACAGGTGGTTGACGCGCTGGGCCATGTCCCGGGCCATCTCGACGTGCTGGACCTGGTCCTTCCCCACGGGCACCACGTCGCTGTCGTACAGCAGGATGTCGGCGGCCATGAGCACCGGGTACGCGAACAGCCCGTGCACCTGCGCGCCCTCGTTGCCGCGGTCCTTCGCGGCCTTCCAGGCGTGGGCCCGCTCGAGCATGCCCATCGACGTGACGCACGAGAGGATCCAGGACAGCTCGGTGACCTCGGGCACGTCGCTCTGCCGCCACAAGACGGCGCGGCTCGGGTCCAGCCCGAAGGCGAGAAAGACGGCCGTGATGTCGTACGTGTGCTCCCGCAGCAGCCGGGCCGAGTGGGTCGTGGTGAGGGAGTGGTAGTCCGCGACGAAGTAGAAGGCGTCGTGCGTCTCCTGAAGATCGATCGCGGGGCGGATCATCCCGAGGTAGTTGCCCAGGTGGGGAGGGCCGGACGGCTTGATGCCGGAGAGCGAGCGCTTGCGGGTCACGGGTCGGGGTCCAGGGTCGCGGGGTGGGTGGGGAGTGCTTCGGGTCGGAGCCGACGGAGCGCTTCATAGAGCACGATCCCGGCGGCGACGGCAAGGTTCAGGGAGCGAACGGGGCCGAAGTGCGGGATCGTCCGCAGCCGCTGCCCGGCTTCGGCCCGGAGCGCCTCTCCGAGGCCGGTCGTCTCCTTGCCGAATACGAGGACGGCGCCGGGTTCGTAGGCCACCGACGTGTACGGCGTCGAGCCGTGGGACGATAGGAAGTGCCACCGGTCCGGGGGCCCGCCGATCGCGGCCTTGCACGCCTCCCAGTCGCTGTGGACGCGCAGATCCACGTCCTTCCAGTAGTCGAGCCCCGCCCGCCGCACGGCCTTCTCGTCGATGTCGAACCCGAGGGGCTCGACGAGGTGGAGGCGGGTCCCCGTCCCTACGCACAGTCGACCGACGGAGCCCGTGTTCGGCGGGATGAGCGGCTGGACGAGGACGATGTGGACGAGCGGATCGCTCACGGCTGCCACACCGCGACGCCGCCGTTGCCCCGGGGATCGGCGCCCCCGGACCAGGTCCCCGTCGCGGGGTCGTACGTCGCCGCCTGGACGATCCCGGCGTACCCCAGCGGCTGCCACTCGAACCCCTCGCCCGCGAGCACCTCGCGCCCCTCGGCGAAGGCCGCGTCCTCCGCGAAGACGGCCCGGGGGAGCCACTGGTGGTGGATCCGGGGGCTCGCGACGGCCTCGGCGGGCGATGCTCCGTCGAGCACGGCGAGCAGCGTCTGCAGGGTCCCGGTGATGATGCGCGGGCCGCCCGCCCCTCCCACGACGAGCACCGTCCGGCCCTCGGCGTCCACGACCAGCGTCGGGGTCATGGAGGACAGCGGACGCTTGCCCGCTTCCACCTTGTTGGCCTCGCCCTGCACCAGGCCGAAGGCGTTGGGGACCCCCGGGCGGGCGGTGAAGTCGTCCATCTCGTCGTTGAGCAGGATGCCGGTCCGGGGGTCCTGCACGGCCGCCCCGAAGGACAGGTTCACGGTGGTCGTCAGGGCGACCGCCCCGCCGGAGCCGTCGAGGACGGAGATGTGCGTGGTGCCACCGTCGTCGGGCACGAGGGCCTTCAGATCCCCCCGCTCCCCCGCGAGGCCCGCGTCGTAGAGGCCGACGGGGCCGGAGTCGGGGGTGGCGGCCGCGAGCCGGTCGAGGAGGGCCCCGTCCGTCATCGCATCGCCGGGGATGGTGGCGAAGTCGGGATCGCCGCCGAACGCGGCGCGATCCGCGAACGCGTGGGCCATCGCGCCCGCGAGCGTCCGGGCACGATCGGCGGCCGTCTCCCCCTCGGGGGCGCGCTCGAGGATGCCGAGCATCTGCGCGAGCGCCAGGCCCCCCGAGCTCGGAGGCGGCATGGAGTAGACGGTCCGTCCGCGGAAGGCGGTCGCCACCGGCTCGCGAGCGCGGGTGCGATAGGCGCCGAACTCCTCGGGCGTCCAGGGAGCTCCCAGCTCGGCGAGGAACCCCGCCAGGGCGACGGGCACCGGCCCCGAGTAGAACGCGTCGCCGCCGTGCAGTTGGAGGTACTCCAGGGTCCCCGCCAGCGCCGGACGCGTGCAGGTCTCCCCTTCCCCGAGCACGGCCCCGTCGCGGCTGTAGTCGGCGGCCAGCCCCGGGTCGGCGAGGACATCGTCCTGGTACCGGGCCAGGGTCTTCGCGAGCCGGGAGTCCACGACGAAGCCCTCCGCGGCGAGCGCTCGGGCGGGCTCCACGACGTCTCGCCAGGGCAGCCGTCCCCCGATCCGATGCAGCTCCGCGAGCCCGGCCGCCTCGCCGGGCACGCCCACCGCCCACGGCCCGCGCCGGGAGCTCCGACCCTCGACCTGGAAGGTCTCGGGGTCGAAGAAGGAGGGCGCGATCTCGCGGAAGTCCAGCGCCCCGACGTCGCCCCCCCGGGCGCGATGAACGGCGAATCCGCCTCCGCCGAGGCCGCTGCTCTGGTTCGCGACCACACCGATCACGAGGGCCGTCGCCACCGCCGCGTCGTAGGCGGTCCCCCCCGCGCGGAGGATCCCCTCGCCCGCGGCCGCGGCCACCGGGTGCGGGGCGGCGACGACACCCCCCGGCGCGGGCGCCGCGCGGGGCGCGGGGGCCACCTCGGTGGGGAGCGGCTCCCGGTCGGGGGCGACCCCCGACACGTCTTTGAAGGCGGTCGGCGGGCGGGCGCACCCGACCGCGAGGAGCAGGGTCGCCGCGAGGAGGACCCGGCGCAGGTGCGTCACGGAGCGGCCGCGACCACGACCTGGGCCGCGCGCAGCAGGCGGCCGTGGAACAGGTAGCCGGCGCGCTGGACGAACAGGATCTGCTGATCGGCCGCGCCCGGGGGGGCCGGGATCATGCCCACGGCCTCGTGCAGTTGCGGGTCGAACGGCGTGCCCAGCGCGTTCATGCGCTCCACGCCGAAGCCCGTCAGGACCTCCACGAACTGCTTGTGGACCATGCGGACGCCCTGGGCAAGGGCGGCGGCGGGGCCGTCGGCGGGGACGTCCTGCAGCGTGCGGTCGAGGTTGTCGAGCACGTCGAGGAGCTCCCGGGCCGCGCCCATCTTGGCGCGCGCGACCTCCTTCGCCTGGTCGCGCCTCATGCGGTCCTGGGCCTTCGCCATCTCCTCCTTCGCCTGCTTGTAGGCGGCGATGTAGGAGTGCAGCTGTTCGTCGCGCTCCTGGAGGCGTCCGCGGAGGATGTCCACCATGGACGGCGGAGGCGGCTTGATGGGCTCGGGATCCGGCTCGTCGGCCGGGTTCTCGGCGCCTTCCCCGGCCTCGGGCGCGGCCTCGGAGGCCGGGGGCGCGTCGGCGGGCGCGGGCGCCGGCCCAAGGGTGTCTTCCTCGGTCACGGCCGCGGGCTTGGGCGGGGTCTCGGCGGTTTCTCGTGCAGGCATGGGACAAGCTCCTGGTGTCCGTCGGACACGGGCGGTGTCATTAACCACCGCAGAGGCGCTGTCAAGCGCCTGGGGGCTCCTTGACACCGACCGGAGGGGGCCCGGAGGATCGGCTCGTGGACCGTCCTTCATCGCTGGCCCTGCGTTTGGTGCTCTGGGGAATGGTCGCCCTGGTCGTGGCGGCGGTGGCGTTCGTCGCGCTGGTGCCGGGTCCCGACCTGCCCCCGGCCTACGGGCGCTTCGCCGCCCTGCACGACTCGATGGTCCGCGGCCCCGCCGCCGCCCACGGCGAGGGCTTCCTGCAACGCGCCGACGCCCACGTGGGCGGCCAGGACGTGGCCACCTGGCTCCACCGCCACCGGGGGGCGCTCATCACCGTCCATCGCACCGAGGCCGACCTGCCGCGGCCGCGGGGGGCGACCCGGGTGGCGGGAGCGCGCCACGCCTTCGCGTTCGAGCGCGACGACCTCCTGTTCCTCGTCACCCCCACCGGAGAGGGCGCCTACGTGCTGGCGTCGTACACCGAGATCGGCCGACTGCGGTCGATGATGGAGATCGTCTCGGAGGTGGGGCCCCGGGGGCCGCCGGTCACGCGTCCCGCGGAACCGAAGAAGGAGCCACGTCCTTCTGCGCCGCGCGCCGAGCCGCCAACGCCGTGACCGGGTTGGCGAGCGCCAGGAGCGAGCCGCCCAGCACCACCCCGAGCCAGCCCACCGCGCTGCCCACGAACACCCCCACCAGCCCGACGCCGCCGAGCGCGACGCCTCCGATGCGCATCGCTCTGCGCGCCCGGAGGCACTGCCGAGCGATGCGGAGCGACTCGGCGATGTGCACCTCGTCCGGGGCCGTGATGTTGGCCTGCTCGAGCCGTCGGACGGCCCCGTTCAGGTCCATCCCCTGGGCGATCAGGACGTGGGCCGCGAAGTACGCCGGCGGGTAGAGATCCGGGGCCAGCCGACAGGCGTCGTCGAACGCGACGACCGCGTCCTCGAACCGTCCCTGGCGCACGAAGTTGATCCCCTGGCGGTAGCGCACGAGGCCGTCCGCCTCGAGGTAGCGGGCCGCCAGCGCGCCGTAGAACTCGGCCTCCTGGTAGCGGCCGCTCCCGTCGAGGACGGCCAGGAGCGCCAGGTAGGCCTCCCGGTGATAGGGGTTGAGCTGCACCGCCGCGGTGAACCGCTCGATCGCGCGCTCGGCCCGCTCCTCACGCAGCGCCTCCAGGCCCTCCTCGAAGGGCCCCGGGGCCTCCCCGTGCTCCTGCTCGGACAGGTACTGGGGGATGCGGGGAGCGCCCATCCCGTCGATGAGCCAGTCGACCTCGGACCCCGGGCCCGGGGTCTCGGTGGGGATCGGACGAGCCACCTCGAGCAGCGCGGGGGGCAGGTCCTCGGTGCCGGTGAGCAGGAACCCCGCGCGGCGGCCTTGCTCGGCGAGGAGCAGGCGCTCGACGTCTCGGCCCGCGGCCTGGCCCCGGAAGCGGTCGCGGGCCTCGCGGAACGCGACCTGCGGGTCTCGGTCCCCCCGGCGGTCGAGCAGGTGCACGTAGAGCAGGTGCCCGGCGCCGTCCCCGAACCCGACGTGGTACACGCGGCAGCCCGGACGGTCCTCCAATAACGACAGCTCCAGCGGCAGCCCGCCCTCGACCTCGAGCCCCCGGCGCTCGAGCTGCTCCTCGTAGTGTCCCCGCAGCAGCTCGAAGCCTTCGCCCAGCGCGGCTCGCGGGTTCGTCGGGGCGGCGTCCCCGCGTCGCGCGCGGGCGTTGTAGCTCCGCTTGATCTGGTCGATGCGACGGCTGCAGTGGCCGATCTCGGCGCGGATCAGCTCGTCGTCGGCGTACCGCCACGGGGCGCTCTGGATCCGGCGGTGATAGACGGCCAGGGACTCTTCGTAGGAGTAGCGGCGCACGACCCCGTCCCGGTCCACGAGCTCGACGGGGAATTCGATGTTCTCGGAGTAGTCCTTGGCCACATAGGCCTCGAGCTTCTCGCGATCCTCACCAGTGCCCTTGGGATTCATGCCGATGGGAGCCTCTCCCCGTAAAGGTATTCTCCCGAGACGTTCGAATCAATCCCTGGATTCACCGGCCCGTGGGGTCGGCCGTCGAAAAAGTCCCAGAACCCCTGAAATGCACCCGCGCGAGGCGGCGTAAGGAGCCCCTGCAGTCCATGCGTACGGACGAAGACCTGGCAGCAGCCGTTCAGCGAGGAGATCGAGCCGCGGCTCAGATCCTCTTCGGCCGATATCAGGATCGGCTCTTCGGCATGGCGTTGAGGCTGCTGCGCAACCGCCAGGATGCGCTGGAGGCGGTACAGCAAGGGATGATGAAGGCACTCGCGAACATCGAAAAGTACGACGCTCAGCGGCGGTTCAGCCCGTGGATGTTCCGGGTGACGCGCAACGTGTGCGTCGACTTCTATCGCAAGCGCAAGCCCCAGGACGAGATCGACGACCGCGTGATGCCCGCCAAGGCCTTCGACGAAGGGGGCTCGCGCTACCTCCGCAGCGCCGACTCGCGACTCCAGCAGAAGCAGCTCAACGCCGCCCTCGATGAAGCGATGGACACCCTCGGGGACAAGTATCGCGAGATCATCGACCTCTACCACTACAAGCACATGTCCTATCGCGAGATCGCCGCGCACCTCGAGCTGCCCGACGGGACCGTGATGAACCGCCTGTTCCGAGCTCGCCGGAAGCTCCAAGCAGCCATGGAAGGCATGGGGATCACACCATGAGCATCGACGACCCCGTCACCCCCGACGACGCGCTGCTCCAGCGCTACTTCGACGGCACCCTCGACCCCGCGGAAGCCGACGCGTTCGAGCAGCGCATGGACCGCGAGCCCGAGCTCGCCGACGCCGCCGCCCGCTACGGCGCGCTGTTCGCGGCCCTGGAGATCCGGGGAGCGGACGCGCCCGCTCCCGACCTCGCGGCCGCCGTCGTCGCCGACTGGTCCCCTGCCCCGGCGCGCGGCGTGAGCGGGACCGTGGGACTGTTCCTCGGCCTCGACGTGCTGCTCGGGGCGGCGCTCGTCGCGGTTTTCGCCGCGCGCGGCCCCACCGAAGTCGTCTCGGCGTGGATCCTCGGCCTCAAGGACATCGTCGTCGCCGTGCACGGGCTCTCCCTCGTGCCGGAGCAGGCCGCGCTCGGGCTCGTGGCGATCCTGGGCGTCGCGATCCTGCTGGTGGGCGCCACGGGCTACGGCCTCGGCCGAGCGTTCCTCGGCGGCGGGGCGCGGGCATGAGTCGCCTCCTGTGCATCATCGCCGCGCTGGTCGTGGCCCTCCCCGCCGCGGCCGCGGCGGAGCAGTACGAGGACATCGTCCGGTTCGGGGACGGGGTGACGGTCGCGATCGACGACGTGGTCACCGGGGACGTGATCGTCCTCGGGGCCGACGCTCGCGTCGACGGCACGGTGGAGGGGGACGTGGTGGTCGTCGGGGGCGACCTGTTCCTCGGGCCGCGGGCCCGCGTCGGAGGCGACGCCGTCCCCGTCGCCGGCGTCGTGCACCGGGCGGAAGGAGCCGCCGTCGCGGGAGCCACCGTCGAGGTCGACGCCGAGCTTCCCGGGTCGGAGGCGCTCGCCAGCCTGACGGGCCCGACCACCGGCGACGCCGCGCCGACGTCCGAGGGCGCGCTGGCCCGCATCGCCGGGATCGCGGGAGGCAGCGCGCTGTTCGCGTTCGTCCTGGTGCTCGGCCTCCTGTTCCAGTCGGCCTGGCCGGAGCGGTCCCGGAACCTGCGGCGGACGGTCGAAGCCTCCCCCGGCGCGTCGCTCCTGATCGGGGCCTTGGTCTCCGGGGCGATGATCCTCGCCGCGGCCTTCCTGACCATCACGGTCGTGGGGATGATCGCCCTGCCTGCGGTCGCGTTGCTCGCTTCGGCGCTCTGGCTCCTCGGCTTCACGGCGCTGTGCGAGGCGCTGGGAGACCGGCTCCCGCTGCCCTCCGCGATGCGGTCGCGGTCGGGATCGTTCCTCGGCGGACTCCTCCTGCTGACGGCGTTCGGCGGCCTCTGGTTCGTCGGACTGCCGGGCGCGGCGCTCTCTGCCCTCGTCGGCGTGGGCGCGGGCAGCGTCGCGGTGGGCGCGTCCGTCCTGTCGCGGCTCGGTCGCCGGCCGTTCCCGGCGTGACCTCCGCGGGTTGACACCGCTCGACCTCCCGCCCTAAACGGCCCTCGTGGCCCCCGCTCGCCTCACCCGTCCGCCGGTCGCGCCGTTCTCGCGGGCGACTCGCGACGCCCGCTTCCAGGCGCTGGACGCCGAACCGTTCGACCTCGTCGTCGTCGGCGCCGGCATCACCGGGGCCGGGGTCGCCCGAGACGCCGCCATGCGGGGGCTCCGCACGCTGCTCGTGGACAAGGGCGACCTCGCCTGCGGGACGTCATCGGCGAGCAGCAAGCTCGTGCACGGGGGGCTGCGCTACCTCGAGCAGTACCGGTTCGGGCTGGTCTTCGAGAGCCTCTCCGAGCGGCACCGCCTCGGCCGGCTCGCGCCCCACCTCGTGCGCCCCCTGCGCTTCGTCTTCCCGGTGTTCGAGCGTCGCCCCCGGCCGATGTGGCAGGTGACGGCGGCGATGTGGATCTACGACACCCTCGCGATGTTTCGCTCCCACCGTCTGCACCGGCGGCACGGCGCGCGGGGGGCCGCCGAGCTCGAGCCCGCGCTGCGGACCGAGGGGCTCGACGGCGCCGTGTCCTACTTCGACTGCGTCACGGACGACGCGCGCCTGACCCTCGAGACCGCCCGCGCGGCTCACGAGGCGGGCGCTCACGTGGTGACCTACGCCGCCGTGCGGGCGTTCACGAGCCGCCGGGGCCAGGTGACGGGCGTCGAGATCGAAGACGTCGCGTCGGGCACGCTCAAGACCGTGAGCGCTCGCGTGGTCCTCAACGCCACGGGCCCGTGGACGGATCGGACCCGGGGCCTGCGGGGAGACCGCACGCGGGTGCTACGCCCCACGAAGGGCGTGCACCTCGTCGTCCCCCGCGCGCGCCTCCCGCTGCAGCACGCGGTGGCCACCGCCGACCTCGTGGACGGCCGGAACCTGTTCGCCCTCCCCTTCGGCAACCGCATCGCGTTGGGGACGACGGACACGGACTTCGACGCCGACTACGACCACGTCGACGCGACGCGCGAAGACGTCGACTCGCTGCTGGAGCTGGCGGCGTATGCGTTCCCGAGCGCGCGGCTGGCGACCGCCGACGTCGTGTCGACCTTCGCGGGCCTGCGTCCCCTCCTGGCGAGCGATGGGGCGGCCACGGAGCTGTCCCGTGAGCACCTGCTCCGGGTCGACGACGACGGCTTGATCACGATCGCCGGGGGCAAGCTCACGACCTACCGGTCGATGGCGGGCGAGGTCGTCGACCTGGTGGGTCGGCGGCTGCGGACCGAGGGGGTGCACGTGGGGGGGTGTCCGACGGGCGCGGTACCGCTGCCCGGGGGCGCCGGGATCCGTCAGGCGGGGTCCCGCCTCAGGACCGCGGGCCCCGAGGGCGAAGCGATCGACCGAGAGGCCGAGGGTCGGCTGGGGGAAGACGTCGTCGAGCACCTCCAGCAGACGCACGGGGGGCGCTGGCTGGAGCTCGCGCAGCGTGCCGTCGAGGACCCCGAAGCGAGCCGCCGCGTCGTCGCCGACCTCCCCTACCTGTGGGCCGAGGTCGACCTCGCCGTGGAGGACGAGCTGGCGACGACCCTGGAGGACGTCCTGCGTCGTCGGACGCAGCTCCAGCTCAGGGACTTCGAGCAAGGTCTCGAAGTCGCCGACGCGGTCGCCCGCAGGATGGCCCCCAAGCTCGGGTGGGACGAGGTGCGGATCCACGACGAGCTGCGCCGTTACGCCGCCGTGGTCGCCGCCTCTCGGCGGTGGTCGGAGTCGACGTAACACGCTTACTCACGCGTAGTTATGAGACTCTCAGCGCGGTCGCGCCGAGGGCGATCACGGCCGTGGCCCAGGTGCTCCGCTCGGTGCGCAGAGCCCGGATCCAGGACAGCCGCGGCAGGACCCCGGGCGCGACCCGCCGGAGGTCCGTCTCCTCCCGCCAGGCGAGGAGCGCATAGAAGCCGACGAGTCCGAAGAGCGTGACCGTGAGCACCGTGAGCGATGGCCTGCACGCGATCGTGAGCCCCGTCCCGGCGAGGACGTTCGCCAGGTAGAGGGGGTGCCGGACTCGGTAGGGCCCCCCGACGACGCGTGCGGCCGGAGGCGCCGGGTCGCGGGTGCGGGCGGCGGGGCCGATCCAGGAGATGGCCCACAGCCGCAGCGAGAGCCCGACGAGCGCGAGCAGCGAGCCCTGGACGACGGACGTCGCGCTGGGGGTGCCCACGGCGATCAGCACTGCGGCGGCGACGCCGAGGAAGCCCCCCCGGTGGGCGAAGAGGATGTCGCCGACGCGCACGCGGCGGGGCGAGCTAGAAGGTCGCGAACGTCTCGCGGTACGCGGACGCCGCCTCGGATCGCGGGGCGTCCTTCTTGCCCCCGAGGGCGGCCGAGAAGGCGGCGAGCGCTTCCCCGTCGCCGGCGCTCTCGCGAACCGACCCGACGATGTCGTCGACGTTCATCGAGTCGCCCCCGTGAGCCAGGGCCTTGAGGAGCGCGGCCTGGACCTTCTCGTCGGCCATCTGGGCGGCCCCGAGGGCCCGCTCCGCGAGGGCGCCCGCGCGGTCGGTGTCGTCCGCCGCGAGGGCGATCTGGCCGAGCCGGGTCATCGCCTGCACGTTCTGCTTGTCGTACATCAAGACCTTCTCGTAGTGGAGCACGGCCTTGTCGGTGAACTTGAGCTTCTGCTCGAGCACGTCGCCCTTGGTCATGTACGCCTGGATGACCTGGTCCGGATCGCGGGCGTACTTGATGATGCTGTTGTACGTGGACAGCAGCGAGTTCCAGTCCTCCGCGAGGCGGTGGATCTGGGCGATGCCCTGCAGCGCCGAGACGTTGTTCTTGCTCAGCTGCAGCACCTTCTTGAAGCGCTTGAGACCCGACGCGCTGTCTCCCAGCTTGAGCTCGGTCTCGCCGAGCTGCAGGTACAGCTTCGTCATGGTCTCGCTGTCGCCGGTGCCGCCTCGCAGGCGGAGGATGGCGCGGTAGGTGGCGCGGGCCTTCTCCAGGTCGCCGCCCTCGAGGTAGCGGGGAGCCGCCTCTTCGAGGGACGGGAGGTGCGTCGGCGTGAGGTCGAGGGCGCGCGCGAACCGCTTGAGGGCGGCCTGCGACGTCGAGGTCCGGCTGAGCACCACGCCGTACTTGTAGTGGAACGCGGTCGCCTCGATGCGGGCGTCGTCGTCCTCCTCGATGTCCATGGTCTCGATCACCGGCTCGTACGCGGCGAACACGGTGGCCGCCGCCTTCCAGTTCGCCTCGTCGTAGTGGTGACGGACGAAGAACTGGAGGGACGCGGGCGACTTGTCGTCGAGGGCGAGGGCGAGGGCGTAGAGCTCGGCCGCGCCGTCCTGGTCGAGCAGCTCGTCGACTCGGATGCGCGCGGCCTCTTCGTAGAGCTCCACCCGCTTCGGCACCTCGGTCACGACCCCGGCTTCCTTGCGGGACAGCGCGATGACCCGCTCCCAGTCGCCACGCGAGTCGGCGATGCGTCGCAGCGCCTCGAGGGCGGCGACCGCGGGCTGGTCCCCTTCGGCGGCCTGCTCGAGGTACCCGATCGCCCGCTCGGGCGCGTCGGCCTTGTCCATCGCGATCAGCCCCAGCTCGGCCTGCCGCTCCCGGATGGCCCCGCCGTGCAGCCCCGTGAGCTGCTTGTCGGCGGTGTCGAGGTACTTCGTCCAGTTCTCCTGGCCTTCGTACAGGGCCAGCAGGTGCTCCAGCGCCGTGGCGTTGTGAGCGTCCTCCTGCAGGACCTTGTTCCAGGACGAGATGGCGACCTTCGCGTTGCCGATCTTCTCTTCCCAGAGCTTCGCGATCTCGACGAAGTACGGCACGCGCTGGTCTTCGGCGACGAGGGCCGACTCGCGCGCCAGCACCGTGACGAGTCCGGACCAGTTCTCCTTGCGGGTGTGGATCTCCCGGAGCAGCTCCAGGGCCGGTCGGTGCGTGGCGTGGTGGTCGAGCGCCGACTCGAGCTGGCGGACGGCCTCCTTGTCGTCCTTGCTGTGCTCCATGACGATGCGCGCGAGCTGCGTCGCCGCTTCCGCCTTCACGATCGGGTCGGCGGCGTGCTTCGCGAGCGCGTCGTAGTAGCCGCGAGCTGCGTCGTGGTCGCCCCGGGTGAGGCTGATCCCGCCGAGGCCGCGGAGCGCGACGAGGTTCTTCGCGTCGCGGCCGTGCAGCTTCTTGTAGAAGTCCCAGGCGCTGTCGCTCGTGACTCCCCGCTCCTCGAGGAGGTGCTGGGTCCGGGCCTCGACGGCCTTCTTCACCTTGTCCGCCGTCGCCGAAGACGCGAGGCCCTCGAGCGCGGTCAGCACGTCGTTCCACTCCTCGCGGTCCGTGTGGAGCCGCTCGAGGTGGTGATGGACGGGGAGGAAGCCCGGGCGGAGCTCGAGCGCCTTCGCGAACGCCGCAGCCGCCGCGTCCTCGGAGCCGATCGAAGCCAGGCCCTCGCCGAGCTCCATCCAGCGGGACACCGCGTCGTTGCCCTTGCGGTCGCCCGTGAGCTGGTCCGTGAGCCCCTCGACGAAGGACGCCTCCCGGGCCTGCAGGGAGAGGCGGCGGAGCGCGTCGTACGCCCGGTCTCGGCCGACCGGGTCCCCGAACGCCTGTCGGTAGGCCTTCGCCGCGTCCGCGTGCCGGCCGAGGTTCTCGGCCTGCTCACCCGCCAGCAGCGCGTAGAAGGTACGCACCGGCTGGGTCTCGGCGGCCTCGGCCTCGCGCGTGTAGACGGCGGACAGCGCCGCCCCGTCCTCCTGCTGGGCGCGCACCCGCTCGAGACCCTCCAGGGCCATCGCGTGCCCCCCGGACAGCTCGTGGGCTCGCTCGTACAGGGCGGCCGCGCCGACCTGGTCCTCCTGGACCTCCTCGAGGAGGAGGCCCTGCTGGAAGAGGCACGCCGCCCGCACGGCGGCGTCCGCGTTGTCGCGGTCTCCGACGGCCTTGTAGGCGCGGATGGCCTCGTCCCAGATCTGCAGACCCTCGCAGAGGACGCCCATGGCCGAAAGCGGCAGGTCCTCGGTGCGATCGGACTTGAGCAGCTCGTTGACCTCGGTGGCCACCGACGGGGCGTCGCCCAGGGCCGTGAGGGTTGCGATGAGCTGGATGCGGAGCGCGTCGCGCTGCTTCGGGTCGGCCGTCCGGCGAAGCTGATCGCCGTACGCGTCCGCCAGGGCGGCGTGGTCGCCGGCGCTGCGGAACACCCGGCGAAGCGCCGAGTTGGCGACCGGGTCGGTGCCGTCGACCGCCAGCGCCTCGCGGTACTGGCCCAGCGCGTCGTCCGTGCGTCCGGCGCGCTCGTAGGACTGGCCCGCGCAGACGTGCCACCAGCCGCGGACGCCGTCGTTGCTGCGACGCTCCGCCTCTTCCTGCTGCATCAGGCCGACGGAGTCCCAGTCGCCCCGCGCGAAGTGGATGTCGCGCAGGTCGTTGACCGCGGGGAGGAAGTCCTCGCTCACGTCCAGGAGCGACCGGTACGCGGCCTCAGCGGCGTCGAGGTCGTCGCAGCGGGACAGGGAGATGCGCCCGGAGCGGTACAGGAGCGAGACCCGCAGCGCGGTGTCGTCGACCTCCGCCGCGGCCTGTCGGAGGGTCTCCGCGGCCTCGGCCCACTTGCCGTCGTCGATGTACGCCTCGACCAGCCACTCCTTGGCGAGCAGCGAGCCCGGGCCGTCGACCGACGCCTCCTTGAGGGTCGCGATGGCGCGGGGGCGATCACCGCCCTGCTCGAACGCGCGGGACGCCCGCAGCAGGTAGCAAGCCTTCGCTTCGGGCGTGTCGACGAGGCGTGAGGCGGCCTCGAGGTGCTCGGCGCGCGCCGCGTGGTCACCCGCTCGACGCAGGACCTCGGCGAGCGAGTCGAGGGCAGGCAGGTAGTTGGGGGACATCCCCACCGCGGCCTCGAGGTGACCGCGCGCGGCCCCCGTGTCGTCGAGGTGGATGTCCGCGACCTCGGCCATCTCGAGCGCGTAGGCCAGCTTCGAGCGGAGCTCGGTCGTGGCCTCGGCGCAGGCTCCGAGGTGCGTGAGGAGGCCCGCCCAGTCGGACGTGGCCTGCAGGACGCGGCGCTTGCCTTCGCGAGCCTCCACGGAGGTGGGGTCGGCCGCGAGGGCGGCCTCGTAGCGCGTGAACGCGGCTCCCGAGTCGCCGTTGTGCTGGAGCGCGACGCGCCCGAGCAGGGAGTTGAGGTGCGACCGGAGCCGGGGCCCCACGTCCCCCTCGATCGCGGACTCGCACGCCCCCACGAGCGCGTCCCAGCGGCCGGCCTGCTCCAGCCAGTGCCGATACTCTTCCGCGAGGACCCGGCCGCCGGCCGCTTCCAAGGCCGCCTTGTAGCTCGCCTCGATCGCGTCGTCGTTGCCCTGGCTGGTGGCCGCGGTGCGTGAAGCCTGGGCGTGGCAGAAGGCCGCGTCCGCTCCGCCCCAGGCGTCCCCGAACGAGCTGAGGAGCGCGCCCAGGTCGCCCGGCTTGGCGGCCTCCGTGAGGAGGCGCTCGGCGGCGAGGTAGGCGGGGATGAACCGTCCGTCGGCGGCGAGGCAGGCCTTGAATCCGCTGATCGCCTCGGCGGGGTCCTTGAGGACCTCGTCGTGCAGCCGGCCGAGCTCGTAGTCGATGCGCAGGCGCTCACCGGGGCCCGCGAGATCGCGCGCCGAGCGGAGCACCTCCACGAGCGCGCTCCAGTTCTGCGTCCGATAGTGGATCTCGCGCAGGAAGCGCAGGGCGATGTAGTTGTCCGGGAAGATCTGGAGGGCGCGCTGCAGGTCGGCGGCGGCTTCCGGAAGGCGGTCCAGCTGGCTCAGCTGGATGTGGGCGGACCCCAGCAGCGCGGCGCTCCGGGACGCGTCCTCGTCGGCGGCGTCCGCTTGGCGGGCCAACAGGTCCACCGCCCGCGACCACTCCTGACGAGCGGCGAACACCCGCACCAGCTCGCGCAGCGCGGGCAGGTTCTTGGCGTCGTCCTTCAGAGCGGCCTCGAACTGCTCCTCGGCCCCCTTCCAGTCCCCGATCCGCTGGGCGAGGATGCGCCCGACTTCGAAGCGGAGGGTGGCGCGCTTGGCCCCGCCCTTCTTGCCCTTGGTGGCGGCGGCCTCCAGGCGCAGCTCGGTGATCGCGGTGGACCAGTCGCCCGCGCCGGGGAGCCCGTCCTCCGGGATCTCCACGGGCTCGTCCGCGTCGGCCTCTTCGGCGGCGGCCTTCGGCTCCTCGGCCTCCGCGTCCTCGGGCTCCGCGTCGGCCTTCGTATCCAGGACCTCCACGGCGCCCGCGGGCTTCGTCGCTTCGGCGGAGACGGACTCCTCCTCGTCGAGGTCGCCGCCCACGACGACCTCCTCCTGGGCCATCGCCTCGGCCGCCGCGCGGCCGGCCGCCCGACGCTCGGACAGGGGGACGGGCGCGGGCTCCTTGGCCTTCGACTTCTTCTTGGTCTTCTGCTTGGCGGCCTTCTCGTCGCGCCGGGCCCGCTCCTCCTCGGCCTTTCGCTCCAGCTCGGATCGAGCCTCGGCGGCGCGCTTCGCGGCGGCCTCTTCGGCGTCGCGCCGCTTCTTCGCGGCGGCCTCTCGACGCGCCTCCGCCTCGACTCGCCGCTCTTCGGCTCGCGCGGCGCGCTCCTCCTTGCGCTTCTTCTCGGCCTCCTTGCGCTCGTCGTCCTTGCGCTTCTTGGCGGCCTGGCGTCGCTCCTCGGCCTCGCGGGCCTCCCGGTCGCGGCGCTCCTGGTCGGCCTTGCGGAGATCCTCCCGGCGCTTCGCTTCGGTGGCCCGGCGCTCCTGCTCGGCCTTGCGCTTGTCGTCGGCGGCCTTCTTCTTGGTGGCGGCGGCCGCCGCCTTCTCGTCGGCCTTGCGCTTGCGCTCCTCGGCCTTGCGCTCCTTGGCGCTCAGCGGCTTCTTCTTCTTGTCCTTGGCCTTGCCCTTCGGCTTCTTGTCCTTGGCCGCGACGTCCTTCGGCGTGACCGCTTTGCCCGCGGAGGTCTGCACGTCGCCCGGGACCTCGAGGGCCATGCGGGTCTTGTCGGAGGTCGCCGCCTCGACGGTGCCGGACGCCATGGACGAGTGATCTTCGAAGGGGTCGTAGTCGAACTCTTCGCGCTTGAACGCCCCGGCCTCGCTCCCGAAGAAGAAGTCGTCGACGTCGTCGAAGCCTGCGCCCTGCGGCGGCGCATCCGTCTTGCCCTTGGTCGCACCGGGCTTCTGGGTCTTCTTCTTCTTCGCCATCGCTGGGGACTCCGAACGGGGGGTAGCAGCGTTTGCGTCGCCCGTCTGAGGCAGGCCTCACGGTTCAATCGAAAAACACGGAGACTGAGCCCCGAATCGTATCAACGGGGCCCCCCTCGCACAAGAAGCCGGGGCAGGCCGAGGCACACCCTCGCCGGTCGACGACGCTCAGGCGCCGTCGCCATCTTGGTACAGGCGCGGGACCCGGGGCGAGACGGAGCTGACGACCTCGTACGGGATCGTCTCCAGCATCGCCGCGATCTCCGACGCCGTGACGCGCTCCACGCCCTGGCTGCCCAGGAGGACCACGGGGTCGCCTTCGCGGACGTGCGGGACGTCCGTGACGTCGACGAGCGTAAGGTCCATGCAGACTCGCCCCACGACCGGCGCCCGCCGACCTCGGACCAGCACCTCCGCCCGGTTGCCGAGGGCGCGCGCGTAGCCGTCTCCGTAGCCGACCGGCAGGACCGCGATCTTCGACGGCCGCGGCGCCGTCCAGGTGCGTCCGTAGGACAGCTGCGCCCCGGTCGGTACCTTCTTCAGGAAGGAGATGGCCGTCTCGAAGGACATGACCGACCGCAGCGGCCAAGCCCCCTCGAGGGCGGCGTCGGGAGCGTGGCCGTACAGGGAGATGCCCGGCCGCACGAGGTTGGCTCCCACGTCGACCCCCGGCGTCCGGCCCATCATCATGGCGGCGGAGTTCGCCGCGTGGATCCACCGCGGCGCGTGACCCCGGCGCCGCACCTCCCCGACGGCGGCGGCGAAGTCGCGGAGCTGCGCCTGCGTGAACTCGGCTTCCGCGGCCTCGGCCTCGGCCAGGTGGGTGAGCACGCCGTCGATGTAGAGGTGGTCGAGGCCCTCGACCAGATCGAGGAAGTCGGTCAGGAGCTGCAGCGGGACGCCGAGGCGGTTCATCCCCGTGTCGATCTTCAGGTGGACGGGCGCGGGCCGGCCCCGGGAGGCGGCCACCGCGTTGAGCGCACGCACCGTCGCCGAGCGGTAGACGACGGGGGTGATCGCGGCGTCGAGCGCGATCTTCTCGGAGCCGTCGGCGGGGCCCCCGAGCACCAGGATCGACGCCTCGATCCCCGCCCGCCGGAGCGCGATCCCCTCCTCCACGATCGCGACGCCGAGCCACTCGACGCCCTCCTGCACGAGGGCGCGCGCGACCTGCTTGATCCCGTGCCCGTACGCGTCGGCCTTGACGGCCGCGAGCATGCCGGTCCCCGCGGGGATGCGGTCGCGGAGCAGCCTCGCGTTGTGGCGGAGCGCCTGCAGATCGACCCGGGCGATCGTCGGTCGGAATCGGGGGATGACGGCCATGGGGCGAAGTGTAGAGCACGCCGCGACCCGGCTCAGCGGACGGGATACGGCAGATCCCCGGCCCGAGTGACCGGATCGAGCGGTGCCCCCCCCTGGTCCCGACCGTCGGGCCCGACCGAATAGAGGATTCGGCCATGCGGGTTGCCGGGAGGCGCCGAGTACGCGGGCGGGGCGCCGGGCCGGAACGGATCGCGAGGGAGCTGCTCCAGGAACCGGGGGACGAGGGCCTCCAGGGCGTCCGGATAGACCCCTTCGGCCGCGCGGTGTTGCTCCAGGGCGTGTCCGACGGCCTCGAGGGCGGCGTACGCGTCGGCGAGGACACGAGGGTCGTCGCCCGTGGTCCCCGGGGCGGGCGGCACCGGGGCGCGCCGCGTCCCCCAGAGCAGGCCCCCGCCGATCAGCAGCCCGGCGGCCAGCGCGACGATCACGACTCGGTCTCCGCCGCGTCGCGTGCGCGAGCTCACCGTGCGTCGCCTCTCAGAAGAGGATCATCGGGCCCACGAAGACGCGCAGCATCCAGGGCTCCGCGCGGTGCGGGATCTCCTTGGTCGCTTCGGGGATCCCGCTGAGCTCGGGGGTGGTGCCGTTGAAGAACTCGTCGCCCACGTGGGAGGCGTTCCCCTGGGCGGCGAGGAACGTGCCCTGCACGCCGATGTTGATGCTCACGAACGGGGACGCCGAGATGGCGACCCCGCCCTGGGGCGTCACGCCGAAGAGGACCGCGGGGGCGCGGTTCGTATGGTCGAACTTGCCGTCGGGCTCGATCTCGTACCCGGCCATGACGAGGAGCGTGCCCCCGATCCCGGCCCAGGGCTTCACCCGCCCCCGCGGGATGATGAAGAAGCGCGCGCCGAAGTCGACGCTGACGTGCGAGGTGCTCGCCGTCTTCCAGGTGGCGTCTTCGGGGCAGTCCGCCTCGGTGCAGATCGAGACGACCGTCTCCGCGGGGTCGCTCTCGTCGATCGACTCCCGGCGCAGGGCCTGCGTGCCGTACATGATCCCCACGTCGACGCCGAACTCGAAGATGTCCACCGGCGCGACCCCGAAGCCGATCCGGACCCCGGGGTTCAGGAACGAGAGCCCGAGGGACTCCCAGGAGTACTCCTCGCTCTTGACCCCGCCCGCTCGTACGTGGACGAGCGACGAGTAGCGTCGCGTCAGGCCGCCGAGGGCGTAGGCGAAGTCGACGCGGAGGTGGAATCGCTTCCCGAACCCCCAGCGCCGCTCGTGGAACGACGGGAAGTCGAGGCCCGAGCGCTGGAACCGCTTCGTCTCCCGGGGGCCGTACCCGGCGCGCTGCGCGTCGTTGTAGCCGGCCAGCGCGTCGCCGCGGGTGTCGTCGGCGTCGAGCCTCGTCTCGCGGACCGGCTCGCGGCGCGGGGGCGGCGCGGTGCGGGTGCGGGCCGGGGGGGAGCGCACGGGCTCGTCGAGATCGTCGTCGAGATCGATGTCCTCCTCTTCGTCGGGCTCCTCGAGGACGAGGTCCTCTTCGGCGAGCTCGCGCTCCCGGTCCCGCCGAGCGTCTCGGCGCGGCTCCTCGTCCTCTTCCTCGTCCCCGACCAGGGCGCGGAGTCCGGCGGTCGGGTCCTCGCGCGTGGAGACCTCGGACCGTCCCGACCGCTCGAAGTCTTCCCGCCGCGAGCTCACGGTCTTGCGTCGCCCCCGCTCGTAGTCGCGGCGCCGGGAGCTCTGGTCGCGGTCGTCGCTGGTCAGGAGCCCACCGACCTCGGCCCGGTTCTCGGCCTTGACCCGGAGCGACGCGTCGAACAGCCGATCGACCCACATCGAGAAGGCCGCGAGCATCTCCTTGGTGCGGTCCGACGCGAAGCTCGTGGTCTCGTGGCTGACCTTGAGGCCGTTGCCCGTCGTGTACCAGTCGACGTCCAGCGTGACGGTGTCGCCGCTGCGCCGAACGACCACGAGCGCGACGAGGCTGGAGTTGAACTGCCCCCCCAACAGCCGGACGCAGTCCTGGTCCACGAGGCAGTCGCGGGGTCGCCCCGTCAGCGCGGGGACGACGTCCGTGCCGACGTGTACGGGGCGCCTCAGGCGCCGCTCGAGGTTCGTCTTGAGGAAGTCTTCGAGGAGGAACCCGAGGGACTCGTCCTCGTCGCGCGCCGTCTCGAACGGCATCACGACGACGCCCACCGAGGAGGGGTTGCGCGCGTCGAACGCATGGGCCGCCTTCGCGGGCAGCAGGAGGGCTGCGACGACGAGCAGGATCGGAGGGACTGAGTGGCGCATCATGTGGTCTCGGCGGGCGCCGGCAGGATACCACCACGGGCGCGCGGGCCCGCGTTGACACGGTGAAACCGCCGTGTCATAAACCCGCGCCTGATGCGCCGATGTAGCTCAGTTGGTAGAGCAGCTGATTCGTAATCAGCAGGTCAGCGGTTCGAGTC
>CAZEKB010000002.1:0-150836 GCA_964512225.1 uncultured Rickettsiales bacterium
GACGACGACGACGCGGGGGGCCTGCCGCCCTGCGGCGCGCTGGTGGTGAACGCCGAGGAGCGGGAGCCCAACGACCAGCCGGGCTCCGCGACGTGGGTGGGGCCGACGACCGGCGGCGTCGAGATCACCGGCGAGGTGTCGGACGTCGTGGGCGGGCCCTTCGCCTGCGGGAACAACGGTCAGCAGTACACGGGCGACCGCGACCGGCTGGTGGTGCAGATGGCGTGCACGGGTCGCCTCGAGGCGACGCTCGACTTCGCCCGGGGCTCGGACCTCGACTTCACGATCAGCGTCCCGGAGTACAACCAGCTCCAGGTGGAGGCCAAGGACCGGTACACGTCCCCCGAGGAGACGGCGGTCGTCGACTTCCCCGACGCGGTGGACGGGGACGGCAACGGCTCGATCGAGCTGATCGTCCTCGTGGCGTGCTGGGAGGGCGAGCCGACCCCCTGGTCGCTGACGCTGACCCCCGTCCAGTAGAAGCTACTCGCCCGGGCAGTCCCGCGGATCCGGATAGGCCGCGATGCACGCGGTGATCCAGGCGTGGCGGTCCTCCAGCCAGGCCCTCAGGATCGACATCTCGGTGGTCCAGGAGGGGCGCTCCCACCGCACTTCGTTGCGGAGCGCGGCCTCCGAGATCTCCCACTCGTAGAGGTCGAGCCAGGAGTTCACGTTGTCGACCGACAGCTCGTTCTCCAGCAGGTAGGAGAACTGGGCCCAGTACCGCTCGCGGAACTCCGGGAACGAGAACAGCCCCGCGTACCAGCCGTAGCTGAAGATCGGCGTGCAGTCGTTGGTCTGGTTCTTCGCGTCCCACCAGGTGGGGAACCGCGCGCGCCAGTCGATCGAGGCGGCGGTGCGATCGAGGTCCCAGATCGGGCCCGCGTGGATCGGCCCCTCCCGGTCCTTGAAGAAGTAGCCCGAGAGGCGGAAGGCGTCGGGGTTCTTCACGAACAGGTTCAGGATGTTGTGGTCGATGAACGAGTCGACGTCGACCAGCTGCTCGTAGTGCAGGCCGGAGACCGGGTCGATGCCGTCCGGCGCGGCGAGCGCGGCGGCCATCTGGTCGAGCGCGAACTCGAGGTAGTCGATCTGCTGGGGGGCGAGCCCGGACGTCTCGGGGTCCACGGGCACGATCGGGGTGGTGAAGTCGAACGTATCGGACGCCGAGCCCGCCCAGATCGCCGCGTCGCCGTTGCCGCGACGGTCCCGCTTGAACACGTAGCCGCCCGTGACCTCCGGAGGGTTCACGTCGCCCGCGAGCAGCTCGGTGATCGCCACGCGGTCGTTGCCGCGCTCGATCTCCTCGATGAGCACGTACACGCCGATGTAGTCGTCGAGGCCGACGACCTCGCCCTCGGTCGCGAGGAACATCTCCAGGAACCGCGTGCGCGGGGCGTACCGCCCGATCTCGCTGCTGAGGTTGTAGCCCAGCGGGTTGCGCACCAGCGCGTCGTCGAAGTGGAACGGCGCGTACAGGACCCAGTCGCCGTCCTCGGGCATCCCGAGCAGGCCGACCCGGCGGTCGAGCATCGAGTCGCCCGCCCACAGCTCCATGTCGTAGGCCTTCTTGTCGAGGTTCGACGAGCTCGAGCCGCGGATGTGCATGCGGCCGCGCCCGGAGTCCGACGGGGTGGTGAGCAGGGTGGTGGGCTCCAGGCCGCCCTCGAGCACGTCGATGCCGAGCGGCACGTTGTCGCGGCCCACGGCGCCCGCGTTGGTCCAGGCGACGAGCAGGGGCAGGTTCGACTCGAACGAGACGGCGTCGGCGGCGACCGCGAAGTAGGAGCGAGCCTCGACCTCGCCGAGCAGGCCGCTCCACTCGACCCGGGCGCGGAGGATCGTCGCCGACGACAGGGTGAGGTCCGGGGAGCCGGGCACGGGGACGCAGTCGCCGGTCGCGGACGACGTGCACAGCAGGATCGTGCCCTCCCCGGTGTCGGTCGTCAGGGAGACGTCGACGCTGCCCACGAAGCCGCCGCCGGGGGGGTCGAAGATCAACTGGGGGAAGTCCTCGGGGGGATCCACCACGTCGTCGTCGTCCACGACCACGTCGTCGTCGTCCACCGCGTCGTCGTCGTCGACCTCCACGGGCGTCGGCTGCGGCGTGGGGTCCGGCAGGAGCATCCCGCTGCTCGGCTCGGCGCAGGCGACGAGGATGCAGGGCAGGAGGAGGAGCCTTCTCACGGCGGCCCATCCTATATGGTCCCCGGCCATGTCCGCGATTCGGATCAGCGAGCTGTCCATGGGGTACGGCGGCCGAGTGCTCTTCGAGGGTGCGTCCCAGCAGTTCGACGCGGGGCGCCGCTACGGGATCGTGGGCGCGAACGGGTCGGGCAAGTCGACGCTGCTGCGGGCGATGTCCGGCGAAGAGGAGCCGACGAGCGGCTCGATCGAGAAGCCGCTGGCGACCCGGGTGGGCGCGCTGAAGCAGGACCACTTCGAGTACGACGACGTGCCGATCCTCGACGTCGTGCTCATGGGGCTGCCCGAGCTGTGGTCGGCCCTGCAGGAGAAGGAGGAGCTGCTCCGGATCGCGGACGAGACCGGCGACCTCGACCTCGACCGCTACGGCGAGGTCGAAGACCGCATCGTCGCCTGGGACGGGTACGCGGCGGAGTCGCGCGCGGCCGAGATCCTCGAGGGTCTGGCGATCCCCGGCGAGGCGCACCGACGCCCGCTGTCGACGCTGTCCGGCGGGTTCAAGCTGCGGGTGCTGCTCGCCCAGCTCCTCGCGAGTCGCCCCGACGTGCTGCTCCTCGACGAGCCGACCAACCACCTCGACATCGTGTCGATCGCGTGGCTGGAGCAGTTCCTCCTCACGTACCCGGGCTGCGCGGTGATCGTGTCTCACGACCATCGGTTCCTGAACACGACCTGCACCCACATCGTCGACATCGACTACGAGCGGGTGACGGTCTACAAGGGCGACTACGACCACTTCGAGCAGGCGAAGGTCGCGGACCGGGACCGCAAGGAGGCGGAGATCGCCAAGGTCGAGGCCAAGAGGGCCGAGCACGAGGCGTTCGTGCGCCGGTTCAAGGCGAAGGCCACCAAGGCCCGCCAGGCCCAGAGCCGCGTGAAGCAGATCGCGAAGATGACGATCGAGACGCTGCCCCCGTCGTCGCGTCGCAGGCCGCTGTTCCGGCTCGCGGCCCGGCGCCAGACGGGCAAGCAGGTCGTCGAGGTGACCGGCCTGTCCAAGGCCTACGGCGACAACCAGGTGCTCGCCGACGTGTCGTTCACCGTGCAGCGAGGCGAGAAGGTCGCCGTGATCGGGCCCAACGGCATCGGGAAGTCGACGCTGCTGAAGATCCTGGTCGACGACCTGGCCGCCGACGCGGGCACGGTGGAGTGGGGCCACGAGGCCGCGCCCGGGTGGTTCCAGCAGGACCAGGGCGACATCCGCGCCCACGGCACCACGACGCTGCTGGACTGGCTGTGGAACTTCTGTCCGGACCAGCCGATGGGGTTCGTCCGCGGGAAGCTCGCCGAGGTGCACTTCGGCAAGGACGACGTGGACAAGAGGATCCGCGCGCTCTCCGGCGGCGAGCTGACCCGCATGTCGTTCGCGCGGCTCGGGGTGCAGAAGCCGACGGTGCTGGTGCTCGACGAGCCGTCGAACCACCTGGACCTGGAGGGCATCCAGGCGCTCGCGGACGGCATCCGCGACTACCCCAACGCCGTGCTGTTCGTGAGCCACGACCGCTGGCTGGTGTCCAAGGTGGCAACGCGCATCCTCGCGATCTCCGCGGACGGGGTCGAAGACTTCGCGGGCGGGTACGACGAGTACCTCGCCCACACCGCCGCGCGGGACCACCTCGACGCCGACGACGTGATCGAGGCCGAGCGCCGGGACAAGCGGCGGCGCAAGAAGCAGCGCAGGAAGCGCAGGTAGCCCTCAGCGCGACGATCGCCGGGCGCATGGTCCTGGGACCGCCCCCCGGCCGCGGGTTCCCGGGCGACCGCTCGATGGGCGTCGTCCGCCGTCACGGGAAGTCGATGAAGACGTCGCGGCGGTCCTCGAGCGAGCGTCCGTCGGCGTCCTCGAGCGATACGACCAGCTCGAAGACCTCGAGCTCCAGCGCGTCCTGCACGGCGTCCCAGTCCGTGGACTGCCACCCCTCCGGGAGCTCGGCGTAGAGCCGGAACGGCAGCAGTCGGCCCGCCAGTTCGTAGCAGTCGGGGCCGTCGTCCAGGGGGACGAACCGGGCGACGTCGAGCGAATAGACGCCGCCCGGCCCCTCGAGCCGAAAGTCGACCCTCGGACGATCGCCGGTGCGCATCGCGTCGGCGTCCGAGAGCGAGCCGGGCTCGACCCCGCCGGCGCGCAGCCCCACCCACACGTGGCGACCTCCCTGGGAGCCGTTCTCGGCCGGGAGCACGTCGCCGTCCTCCACGGCCGTGAAGCCGTCCTCGCCGACCCCGAGCTCGACCCACGGCTCGACGGGCGCGCACCCCGCCGACGCCACGAGCGCCGCCGCCGCGAGCAGGCGGAGGGTCACGCGCGTCGCCGGGCGCCGACGAGGAGCAGGCCGAACGCGAGGGCGACCGGGATGGACCCCCGGGCCGGGGCCGACGGCTCCTCCCGCGAGGCCACCGGCGAGCCGCCGATCACGCGGACGTTGGAGACGTCCGAGGCGTCCGGGGCGGGGCGCCACATCGGATCGAGCGTCATCTCGGAGGGGGATACGAACGTGCGCATGCGCGTCAGGTAGGTGCCCCGCGCGAGCAGGTCGGCCGACGCCTCCCCCGCGGGCAGCGAGTCGACGGCGCCCGCGAACTCGGTCTGGAACGCCCGGCCGCCCGCGAAGTCGATCGCCGCCCCGAGGCGCTCTTCGTAGTCGGTCCCGTCCTCGGTCCAGGATACGAGGCTGTAGTCGAAGTCGACGTCCTCGTACCCCGACGGGAGGTAGCGCTCGTCGGCGAGCACGTACGCGATGACCTCCATGTCCTCCGCCGCCGCGATGGACGTGAGGTAGAGCGGCAGGGACGGGTCCTCCGCCCGGTAGGTGAACTGCAGCGCGTCGATCGGGCCCTCGGGCACGTCGGGCTGCAGCTTCAGGCCCAGGAACGCCGACCCGGTGGAGACGTAGTGCGCGATCGGCTCGAACGCGGTCCCGGGGATGGCGTAGCCGTTGTTCTGCAGCCAGCCCGTCAGCTGGGAGGCGTCCTCGGCCGTGATGATCTCGATCGCGTAGGGACCGACCACGGCCTCGCCCACGACGTCCACCAGGTCGAACTCGAACGAGCTCCCCCCCATCGACTCCCCGCCGTCCATCCAGAAGGGCAGCGGCGGCCCCGCGCACGCCTCCTGGGCGTAGGCGGCCGGGGCCCCGTCGGCGGACTCCGTGGCCGTCACGAACTGCAGGGCCGTGGCCTCCTCGAGCTCGTCGAACAGGCCCGGCGGCGCCGTGGAGACGTCCTCGGTGTCGATGACCTCGGGGATGGGGAGGACCCAGCCGAAGTCGCTCGCCGCGCCCTCGAACTGGATCTCCACGACCGTGGTCACGGTGGAGCTGCCGTCTTCGTCCTCGTCGACGTGGAAGAGGATCCGCTCGCCCGACTGCAGGACGGGGTCGACGGCGTTGCAGAAGAACCCGCCGCACGCGAGCGCCGCGGCGGGGGTGAGCAGGACGCCCGAGACGACGAGCGCGAACGGGATGCGGGACATGACGATTCCTCCGGGGCGGCCGACGCGACCGCCGAGGCCTCGAAGCTACGCGCCGAGCCCCAGGGTGTATCCAAGTTCCCAGCTCGATCAACGATCGTCGTTTTCAGGCTGGATACGAATCCAACACGGATACGCGTACATCACCGCACTTTGCTGTTGCGGCCGGAGACGAAGTGTATTCAAGTGCTGTCGATGGCTCGCAAGAACTCCGGCCCGGACGTGTACCGATACCTCGACTACCGGCTGTACCTGCGGGACTGGTTCGACGCCAAGAAGGCCGCCAACCCCCGGTTCAGCCATCGCCTCTTCGCGCGGCTCGCGGGCCAGTCGTCGCCGAGCCTGCTGCTGCAGGTGATCGCGGGCAAGCGCAACCTCACTCCGGCGACGGTCGAGGCGTTCGTGGGCGCGCTCGGCCTCGCGACCGAGAGGGCCACCTTCTTCGCCCGCCTCGTCGCGCTCGACCAGGCGCGCTCCGAGGACGAGCGCAACGCGGCGTGGGCGCACATCTCGGCGTCGCGGCGGTTTCGGGCGGCCCGGGAGCTCGAAGGGGCGGGCTTCGAGTACCTCTCGCAGTGGTACTACCCCGCGATCCGAGAGCTCGCCTGGCGCCCCGACTTCGACCCGGACCCCGGCTGGATCGCGAAGCGGCTCCGACCCCGAATCACGGAGTCGCAGGCCCGCAAGGCCGTCGAGCGGCTGCTCGCCATGGGGCTGCTCGCCGCCGAGGACGGGCGCACCCGGCCCGCGGACGGCAGCGTCGTCACCCCCCACGAGGTCTCTTCCCTCGCCGTGCGGAACTACCACCGGGGCATGCTGGGGCTCGCGCGCGACTCCATCGAGCGCTTCCCCGGCACGGAGCGACACTTGAGCGCCGTCACCGTCTGCATCCCCCGGTCGCTCGTCCCCCGCCTCAAGCAGGAGCTGGACGCGTTCCAGGAGCGGCTGCTCGATCTCTGCGACGCGGAGGTCGACCGCGCCGAGCAGGTGCACCAGCTGCACCTCTGCCTCTTCCCGCTGAGCACCGCCGAGGAGCCCCCATGAAGCGCGCCCTGCTCGCCCTCCTGCTGCTGTGCGGCTGCGTCGAAGAGCCCGTCGACGACGGCACGGCCGTGGGCAACCCTTCCCTTACGACGTTCGCGATCGCCGCGGGCGAAGGGTTCACGATCGAGGCCGCGTCGGCTCCGGTGGCGTCCGTTCGCTACACCGCCTGCGACGAGTCCACCGTCGCCGAGGACGTGGACCGCCCGATCGACCTGCTGGGGGGCACCCTCGAGCTCCGGGCGGGCACCTGGTGCGCCCTGCTCGTGGACTTCAGCGGCCCCGTCTCGGCGAGCGCCGCCTGGACCGACGGGGGCGACCCGGCGACGCTGGACCTGACCCTCGCGCCCGGCACCCTGGGGTTCGCCCCGGACGGGGGCGCGCTGCTCCTCGACGACGACGCCCTCCTCCTCGAGCTCGCCGCCCCGGGCTGGCTCGACGCGATCGCGCTGGGGCTCCAGCCCGGCGAGGACCGGGTGGTGGACGAAGACTCCGCCGAGCACGACGCCCTCGCGGGGGCGATCGAGGAGGACAGCACGCTCTTCGAAGACGTGGACGAGGACGGCGTCCTGGCGGCCGCGGACCGGGAGCGGCCCGTGGCGGCGATCGGGGAGCCGAGCTTCGAGCACCCCGACGCGGCGCCCGCCGGCTACAGCCAGGAGGCGTGCGGCTGCACCGCCGCGGGGGGCTTCTCGTCGCCCCTCGGGCTGGTCGCGCTGCTCGGGCTCCTCAGTCGACGTCGACGAGGGGGACGAGCGCCTCGGCGATGAGGCGGTGACCCCGGGCCGCCGGGTGGGGGTCCGACGTCTCCGGCAGGATCGACAGGCTCGGCAGGTCGACGCCCACGGCCGCCTCGTAGACGGGCTGCATCGACACCCAGCGAGTCGCGAGCCGGGCCGCGTCGAGCAGCTCCGGGTGCGCGCGCAGGCCGGGCATCGCGTCGAGGTTCATCAGCGGCGGGTGCACGACGGCGACCACGTCGATCCCTTCGGCCGCCCGGGCCGCCGTGAACGTCGCGAACCGGTCCGTGCTCACCCGCTGGTAGTCGGCGTCGTCCGCCGCCCAGGGCGGGAGGTCCCGCAGCCCCATCCCGAACACCCACGCCCCGCCGAGCTCGAAGGCCCGCCACGCGGCCGACCGGCCCCGCAGCCTCGTCGCGAGCGAGCGGTCCTGCATCCGGTAGGGCGCCGTGAGGTCGTCCACGAAGAGCCCCACGACGATCACGTCGGGCCGCAGGGGCGCCAGGTCCGTCTCGTAGCGGCGCAGGGACTGCACGAGGTTGAAGCCGCTCACGCCGCAGTTCACGACGTCGGCGGGGCGCCCCGGGCGGCTCAGGAGACCCTGGAGCCGCGCCTCGAACGTATCCGACTCGTCGACGCCCGCCCCGAACGTGATCGAGTCGCCCAGCGCCACGACGCGCAGGTCGACCGCGTCCCGGGGCCCCGGCTCGGCCCCGCGGCAGCCGAGGGCGCTCACCCGCGTGGTCGTGCCTTGGAACACGCCGTCGGCCCCCGCCCGCAGCGTCCACCCCACCTCCGGGTCCGGGTGGTGGGCGTGGAAGATCATCCCCGGGTCGACGGTGTTCGGCCGGGGGATTCGGCTCCAGGGGCCGAGGTCGAAGGTGCGCAGCCCGCACTCGGCGAGCCCGAGGCCCACCGCCAGCCCCAGCGCCACGGCGCCCGCCCGGAGGGCCCAGCGCCGGGTTCGGCCCCGGGGAGCCCGGTCCGTCACCGCGGCCTCACCGCCCGGCCGTCGACCCACACCGCCACCGGGGCGTGCACGACCGAGAGGTCGGCCGTGGGGTCGCCGTCGACGAGGAGGAGGTCCGCTTGCCAGCCCACGCGCACGGCCCCGAACAGCGCGTCGGGGTCCAGGTGGGTGCCGGGCGTCCAGGTCGCGGCGGTGAGGGCCTCGGCGGGCGTGAGGCCGGCCTCCACGAGGAGGTCGAGCTCGTGGTGGAGCCCCGGGCCCAGGAACGACCCGACGTTCGACGTGTCCGAGCCCGCCAGCAGCCGCACCCCGGCGTCGTGCAGCTTCTTCACGGACGCCGACATGCCCGCCTGCCCCGCCGCGTTCGCCGTCGCGAAGCCCGTCATGGCGGCGGGGATCTCGTAGTCGGCCAGCTCCTCGGCGTAGGCCCGCATCGGCCGCGGGTGGGCGAGGTCCTGCTCCAAGGCGGACAGCGCGACGTCCTTGCGCGCGAGCTCGGCGATGCGCCGGAAGACGTGCAGCGTCGTCATGATGGGGACGTCGCGGCGCGCCATCTCGGCCACGTCCTCGTCGCGGATCACCCCTCGATTCGGGACGTGGACGAACAGGTCGACGCCCGCCACCAACCCCTGGGTGATGTCCTCGGGCTCGCCCACGTGCGCCCACACCTCGAGCTCCGAGGCGTGCGCCTCCTTCACGATCGCGGCGAGCAGGGCGTCGTCCATCTGGGGGACCCCGGGGGGCAGGTCGTCGAGCACGAGCTTCACCGCCCGCGCGCCGATCGCCACGCGCTGGGCGATCACGGCCTCGACCTCGTCCGCCGACGCCACCTGGGTCACGAGGTTCCGGTCTACGAACGCGTGGACGCTCGGGGGCGCGAACTCCTTCAGCAGGGCCGCGGGGTGGCCGCCGGGGACCGTCACCACCCGGCCCACGAAGTACAGCGCGGGCCCCGCGGCGCCCCGACGCAGGCGGCGCTGCCAGGTGAGCAGGGGGCGCTCCCAGTCCCCGGTGTCCACCACGGTCGTGACCCCGCAGGCGATCGCCGACGTGAACGCGAGCTCCACGTCCGGGAGGCGCATGCCGGGGATGAAGTCCCCGTCCCCGAGGACGTGCGCGTGCGACTCGATGAGGCCCGGCAGGAGCGTCTTGCCCGCGCCGTCCACCTCGACCATCCCCTTGCTCGGGGCCGTGGTCCCCGGGGGCTCGATCGCGAGCACGCGGCCCCCGTCGAACCGCACGTCCGACGGCCCCGTGAGCGCGCCCGACTCGCTCTCGAACACCATCACCGATCTCACGACGGTCGGCTTCACCGCCCGGGCGAGCCCGGCCCGCGAGCGGGCCTCGGCGCCGGCAGGGATGAGCAGCAGGGCGGCGAGCGCGAGGGGGACGAGCCGGGTCATGGCGACCATCGTGCCTATACTCCGCGCCGCCATGGCCAAGCGGGACAAGAAGGCGGGGACGCCGCGCATCGTCAACAAGCAGGCGCGGCGGCTGTACCACATCGAGGACACCCTCGAGGCGGGGCTGGTTCTGCAGGGCAGCGAGGTCAAGTCCATCCGACTCGGCAAGGTCAACCTCAAGGAGGGCTACGTGCGCGTGGCCGACGGAGAGGCCTGGCTGGTGGGGGTGCACATCTCGCCGTACGAGCAGGCCAATCGGCAGAACCACGACCCGATGCGACGTCGCAAGCTGCTGCTGCACAAGCGCGAGATCACGAAACTTTTCGGCAAGGTCTCGCGCCAGGGCTACACGCTCGTGCCGGTGGCCATGTACTTCAGCCGGGGGCGCGTGAAGCTCGAGGTCGGGGTGGGCAAGGGCAAGAAGCTCCACGACAAGCGCCAGGACCTCAAACAGCGCGACGTGCAGCGGGAGCTGGACCGGGCCCGTCGTCGTTGACACCCCCCCGGCCCCGTGACAACTTCGCGCGCCGATGCCCTCTGCACTGCCCCGGCTGCTCCTCGTCGTCGCCCTGCTCGGCGGATGCGGGGGCGTCACCGACGTCGCGCTCGAGGGCGACACGCCCGTGCCCGTGGAGGAGCGGCCGATCGGCACCGACATCGGGCACGTCGCGCCGCTGTTCAGCCTGCCGCGCCTCGACGAGGCGGGCGACATCACGCTCGAAGAGCTCCGGGGCAACGTGGTGGTCGTGACCTTCTGGGCGTCGTGGTGCGGCCCCTGCCGCCGCGAGATCCCCGCCCTGGAGGGGGCCTGGAAGAAGCTGCGGGACAAGGACGCGGTCATCCTCGGGGTGTCCGTGGACGACACCGCCGAGAAGGCGACGGGTTTCCTCCAGATGTTCCCCGTGACCTATCCGATGGTCCTGGACGAAGGCGGAGGGAAGGTCGGAGAGCCCTGGGGTGCTCGTTCCATTCCCATGACGGTCATCGTCGACAAGCGCGGCGTCATTCGCCGCAAGCACTTGGGCTACACCCCCCAGCAAGTGAAGGGGGTCGTGCAGGAGGTCGAAGAGCTCCTGAGGGAGAAGACTTGATGCGCACCTTCCTGATCCTGATCGCGGCCGCGTCCCTCGCCCTGCTGGGCTGCGGCGACTCCGGGACGAGCTCGTCCGGCTCCTCCAAGGGGTCCTCGACGGCGCCGAGCACGTCGTCGAAGAAGCCCGAGAAGAAGAAGAAGAAGAAGCCCGCGGCCCACTCCGCGGACGACGGCCACGGCCACGGCAAGTCCCCCGAGGACATGTCCCCCGAGGAGCTCGAGGCCGCCCGGGTCGAGGCCCGCGCGGCCATCGCGGACTTCCTCACGTCCTACAAGGACATCCACGCCGACGACCTCGAGGTCTTCTCCTGGGACGGCGTCAAGGGGGCCGAGGACGCGAAGGTCACGGTCGTGGAGTTCGCGGACTTCGACTGCCCTCACTGCAAGCTCGCGGCCTACTACACCCAGGACCTGGTGCACCGGTACGGGGACAAGGTCCGGTTCGTCTTCAAGAACTACCCCCTGGGCAAGGACTGCAACGACTCGCTCAAGAACGACGTGCACCCCAACGCCTGCCGGGCCGCCGTGGGCGTCGTCTGCGCCGGGCGCCAGGGCAAGTTCTGGCAGCAGCACGACGGCACCTTCGAGAACCAGGGCAGCCTCAGCAAGCGCACGATCAAGGCCGTCGCCAAGGACATCGGCCTCGACATGGACCGCTTCAACGAGTGCCTGGACGCCCCCGGCCCGTGGGACGACGTGCGCACCCAGGTCCTGCAGGGTCGCTCCCTCGGCCTCGGCGGCACCCCCGCCTTCTACGTCAACGGCAAGGCCCTGCCGTCGCCGCACCCGCTCATGATCGAGGCGGCGCTGCGCACCGAGCTCAAGGCCGCCGGCGTGGTCGACCTGCCCGAGGACAAGGACGCCCTGTTCGGCGACAGCTGAGCCCCGGCGCGCCATGCCCTCCCACTGGCTCTCGCTGAGCGCGACGGTCTCCGAGGCCCGCAAGAGCGCGGTCTCGACGTACCTCCTCGCCCAGGGGGCCACCGGGCTCACCGAGCACCACGACGCGCTGCAGTTCCACGACGGCGACGGCCCCCTCGTAGCGGGGGACCCCACCGAGTGGCGCCCGCCCCTGCCCGCCCCGCCGGACTCCCGCGTGCGCATCACCGGCTGGTTCGCGGACGAGGGTCAGGCGGCCGGGCTGCACGCGGGCCTCTCCGACGTGCTCGCGGACCTGGGCGAGGGCGAGGAGGCCGAGCTGACGGTCGTCCCCGACCAGGACTGGAACGCGAACTGGAAGAAGAAGTTCGCCCCCACGCTCGTGACCGACGGCGTGTGGGTCGTGCCGAGCTGGTGCGAGGCGCCCCCCGAGGCGGACGGGGACCTGCTCCTGCGGCTGGACCCGGGCCTGGCGTTCGGGACGGGGACCCACCCCACCACCGCCCGCTGCGTGGAGCTGATCCGCGACCACCTCGCCGCGCGACCGGGGGCGTCCGTGCTCGACGTCGGCACCGGCACCGGCATCCTCGCCATCGCCGCCCTCAAGCTGGGGGCTGCGACCGCGGTGGGGGTCGACCCCGACCGCAACTCCGTGACCGCCGCAGCCGAGAACGCCGCCCGGAACGGCGTCGACGACCGCTTCTCCGCCGCCCCCGGGTCGGCGGAACACGCGCCGGGCGACACCTACGACCTGGTCCTCGCCAACCTGATCGCCCCCTTGCTCGTCCGCCTCGCGGAGCCGATCGGCGCCCGCGTCGCGCCCGGGGGGGCCCTCGTCGTATCCGGCCTGCTCGTGCGCCAGCGGGGGGCCGTCGTGGCGGCGTTCACGGAGCGGGGCTTCGCCGTCTCCCGGGAGGTCGTGCACGCGGACTGGTGCGCGCTGCTGCTGGAGCCCGCGGCGTGAGCGTCCTCCCCCGCCTCGAAGCCGCGTTCCGCGCCGCCGCCGACGAGCTCGGCGAGCGCGACCCGGCCCATCAGACCGCCGGCGAGCTGCGCGCGAGGCTCGTGCTTCAGCAGGTCCGTCGCGGGACGCGCTGGATCGACGAGGCGCTCCGCGGGGTCGAGGCCGTGGGCTTCCCCGACGCCTCCGACGACCCCGCCCCCGCGCGCCTCTTCGCCTGCTGCGAGGGCTGGGTGCAGCGGGCGACCGGCCCCTTCCGCCCCGCCGCCGAGGCGTGGCTGGAGCGGATCGAAGACGGGGTCGACGCGGTCCCCGCGCTGCTCCGCTACTGGCGCATCACCGGCCACGAGGCGGTCCTCGCCCGAGCCCTCGCGGCGACCCCCACGGCCACGACGTCCGGCGATCTCGAGGCCGGGGCCGCGGCCTGGGCGGCCTACCAGGCGACCGCGCGCGAGGAGCTGGCCGACGCCGCCCGGCGGGCGATCCCGAGCGATCCGACCGCCGTGCCCGTGAGCCGCTGGACCCTCGCGTCGCACGCGCACGGCCTGGGCCCCGAGGCCTTCGCGGACGCCGTCGACGCGCTCGACGACGCCCGCCCCGAGGACGTGATCCCGGCCTGCGCCCACCTCGCCCTGCCCCCCCTCGTCGTCGACGTGCAGTGGTGGTACGACAGCGACCTCTTCTCGGGGCCCGTGGCCGAAGCGGCGACCTTCCCGTACCCCAACGTGACGCTCACGTTCCGGCGCCTCCCGCACTCGGCCCAGGCGATCATCACGCCGATCCTCGCGGGCGAGGCGACCGACCCGCTGGAGGACATCGGGGTCATCGCCGCCCTGATCGACGACGTGGTGTCCAACGTCGACCGCACGGCCCTCCGCGACGCCCCCCGGCGCCGACGCAAGCCCAGCCGACTGCGGAACGCGTAGACTGGCGAGGATGCGTGCTCTCCTCGTCCTGTCCCTGAGCGGCCTGCTCGCCTTCGTCCCCACGGCTTATGCCGACGAGTCCGACGAGGACCTCACCGACAAGCCGAACATGCAGCCGCCGAAGCCGGACGGCCCCGTGCGCGAGCACGCCGGCCCCCGGGCCAAGTGGTCCCCGGAGCGGTGGCTCGACGAGGCCTACTACCTGGAGGGCGAGCACGACCTGTCGGGCGCCGTCGACGCGCTGTGGACGGCCCTGCGTCTCGGCGGGGGCGGCCAGCGCCACGCCTACGACCTGGGCCTCCTCCTGCTGGAGCTGCTCCGCGGGCACGAGGCCCGGGAGGCCTTCTGCCTGGCGCGCCTGGGCCCCGAGGACTCCTGGCGCGCGCTCGCCGAGGAGCGCCTCGCGGACATGGGCGAGAAGGCCCCGCACTGGTGCTCCGAGGGCGACGACTGGGACCCGTACGACTGGCGCCGAAACATCCCCACGACGTACCAGAAGTGGGACGGGAAGCTCCGCGACTCGCCCTGCGCCCGCGCCATGGACCGCGCCTGGGCGAAGAAGCGGGCGGAGAAGTACGTGGAGGCCGTGGCGGCCTTCGGCGAGGCCGAGAAGGTATGCCCCGACAAGCAGCTCATCGAGCTCGAGGTGGCCTACTGCCTGCTGTTCCTCGAGCGCCCGGACTCCGCGAGCGTGTCGCTGTTCGAGGTGACGCTGGGGCCGGACGACCGGCTCGCCCAGCAGGCCGAGCGGCAGCTCTCGGTCATGCCCAAGCCGAGCAGGGAGGAGCGGGAGCGCCGGGAGGCCGAGGTGAAGAAGCGGCAGGAGGCCGACGCCGCGGCGGCGAAGAAGGCCGAGGCGAACAAGGAGAAGAAGGGCGAAGGCGAGGCCGGTGGTTCGCGCTGAGCTCCTCGCCGTCCCCCTCGTCCTGCTCGCGGTCGGCTGCCCCGAAGCCGAGCCGCTCGTGATCGCCGCCACGATCAACGTGGACGTCTTCACCTCCCGCTGCGACCCCGACGAGGGCATGAGGGAGGTCCACCTGGAGGCGGGCACGGAGCCCACGATCCGCTGGAACGTCGTCTGCCTCCGCGACGGCGTGGACCCGGCGTGGTGGGCGATCAAGGTGTCCGACTGGGACGACCGGGCCGACGACTGGTGGAACGTCTGGTACATCGATCCGGGCCTGCGGGAGGTCGTCTACGGCGAGACCCCGCTCCCCGGCGTGTCCGACGAGAACAACCCGTTCTCCCCCGACGCCCTCCCCCGCGTCGCCCCCCGCGGGCTGTCGGAGGGGTCCTACCGCCTGGAGGTGTGGGCGGTGTCCGACGACCTGGTGGATTCGACGATCGGCGAGGTGAAGTTCACGATGGTGAACGACCCTTGAGGGCCCTGGCCGGCGCCCTGGCGCTGTCGCTCATCGGCCTGCCCGCGACGGCCGCGGCGGCGGCCCCGCGCACCCTCGCCGTCACCTTCTTCGACAACAACTCGAGCGACGAGTCCTTCGACCCGCTGGGTCGCGGCCTCGCGGCGATGCTCATCACGGACCTGTCGAACATCGACGGGCTCGCCCTCGTGGAGCGCACCCGCGTCTCGGAGATCATGGCCGAGATCGAGCTCCAGAAGTCGCCCTGGATCGACCCGTCCACCGCGGCGGAGATGGGCCGCGGCCTGGGGGCCGAGTACGTCCTCACCGGGGCGTTCGCGGCGATCGAGCCGACGATGCGGATCGACGCGCGCGTCGTATCGGTGCGGGACGGGACGATCCTCCACTCCACCGAGGTGACGGGCCCCGTCGAGGAGTTCTTCCTCCTGGAGAAGGAGCTCGCGGGCTCGATCGTCGAGGGCATGCAGGTGGAGACGTCGGCCCGGGAGAACGCCCGCATGGGGCGGGTCGCCACCGAGTCCTTCGACGCCTTCCTCACCTGGTCCCGGGGCCTCGACGCCCTCGACCGAGGCGAGCTGGAGAAGGCCCGCGCGTCCCTCCAGGCGGCCCTCGATCACGACGACCGGTTCGCCATGGCCACCGACGCGCTGGACGCCCTGAGCAAGCGGGTCGACGCGCTCCGGGGCAAGCGCGAGGCCATCATCTCGGAGCGCACGGCGAAGATCCTCCAGCGGGTCAACGAGCTCGTGGACGCCGGGGGCCCCTACGACGCGCTCGAGACGGAGCTCCTCGCGGTCCAGTCGCTGTCCTACTTCCAGGACGCGTCGGACCTGTACGCCCTGGGCAGCAAGCTCATGGACCTGGAGCTGCCCGAGACGCTCCGGCTCGGCGGGCCGCAGGGCTGGATCTCCATCAACGAGTGGGCGATGGCCCAGTACGTCCTCTCCTGCCACGCCCTCGCCAAGCGCGCGGAGTTCCTCACCTACGGCGAAGGCTTCCTGGAGCGCTACCCGGCGTCGAGCTTCGCGATGGTCGTGGGGAACCTCATGAATACGATGCTCGACCAGATGAAGAAGGAAGAGGCCGGGCGGGGCGACGTGGCGCGGGTGCGCGTGGAGGCGATGGGCGCCGCCCAGGAGCAGCGGTGCCGGCTCGAGCGCGACCCGGTGGTGCAGTACGAGGCGTGCCGGGCCTGGGTGGAGGACGCGCGGGCCGCGGGCGTGGAGATCGACGAGAACGCCGAGGAGGCCTGGGCCAAGGCGGCGGCCCGCCGCGGCCTCATCGACGAGATCGAGCGGATGCAGAACGCCGCCCTCGCGCGCGACAAGTACGGCGAGCAGGCCCAGGACCTGGGGCGGGTCCTCGACCAGGCGCGGCGCGACGCCGAGGACGCCGAGAAGGCCGTCGCCCGGCTGGCGAAGCGTCGGCTCGACGGCAAGGAGACCGTCTCCGACTACGTGCGCACCGCCTTCGATCTGGAGGACGCGGGGCGCCTGGCCGAGGCGATGGCGCTGCTCGAGGAGGCGGCGGAGCGCTGGCCCGGCGAGTCGCGCCCCTACCGGGACGCCGTCAACTACCAGCTCGAGTACGGCAACCCGGGGGTCGCCCAGGCCTGGCTCACCCGCTGGGAGGGCGCCGCGGCGCAGGGCGCGGAGGTCGATCCCGGGACGGCGCGGCGAGTCCGGTCCTACGACGAAGATACGAAGTACGTGCGCCAGGCGGACGCCCTGGGGCTCCTCACGCTCGGCCAGAAGATGAACGAGGCGGCCCAGTACCGGGAGGCCGGCGACGCGTACCTGCGCCTCGCCCAGGAGCATCCCGACAACCCGTACATGCCCCCCGCCACCGGCTACTACCTCGCGGGCAACGCCTACCGGCAGGCGGGCATGAACGTCGAGGCGCGCGACGTGTGGGAGAACGGCCTGCGCCTGTTCCCCGAGAGCGACATCGCGAGCGCGACCCGCAGCCTCTTGGATACGATTCCGAAGTGAGACGCTCCATCCTCGCGATCGTCGCCGTCCTCGCCGCGCTGTGGGCTCCCCCCGCGTCGGCCGACGGCACCCGCATCGCGGTCCTGTACTTCGAGAACCAGGGCAACCCCGAGCTCGAGATGCTGAAGCTCGGGCTCGCGCAGATGCTGATCACCGACCTCGCCCCCCAGCCGGACCTGGAGGTGATCGAGCGCAGCCGACTCAACGAGATCCTGGGCGAGCTCGAGCTCCAGAAGACCGCCGTGGTCGACGCCGACTCGGCGGTGAAGGTGGGCAAGGTCCTGGGCGTCGAGTTCCTGATCCAGGGCTACTACCTGTACTTCGAGCCGGTGGACTCGCTCGTCGTGGGGGCCCAGATCGTGTCCGTGGAGACGGGCGCGGTGGTCGGCGGGTTCCGCACGCAGGGCAAGCAGTCGGAGTTCCTGGACCTCGAGGCGAAGCTCGTCGCGGGCCTGCTCCCCACGCTGCGGGGCACGAAGGGCGGGACGGAGTCCGAGTCCGGCGCGGCGCCCAAGGAAGAGAAGGGCGACGTGAAGGCCGCGCCCTCGGGCGGACTGCGCCGGGGCGGAGGCTCCGGAGGCGGGAGCCGGACGGCGACCGCGTCGGCACCCCCGGAGCCGGAGCCCTCGACGGTCGACGCGCCCGACGAAGGGGCCGGCGCCGACGAGCAGGCCATGGCCGAGGCGGTGGCCGACGACGACGCCGCGCCCGTCGACTCGCTCGGGGCCGCGCTCGCGTTCTCCGAGGGCCTCGACGCCCTCGACCGTCGGGACATCCCCCGGGCCCGCGAGGCCCTGCGCCGCGCGGTCGAGCTCGACCCGACCCTCGACGACGCCCGCACCGCCCTCGCGGAGATCACGCTCTGATCCGGCGCATCGCGACCGCCGGGGTCGTGATCGCGCTGCTCGCCGCGCCCGCCGGGGCCGACGACGGCGACCGGCTCGACCTCGGGCGTCGGCACGCCGCCGCGGGCGATCACGCCTCGGCCCTCGTATCCCTCAGCATGGCGCTGCGCGCGGCCCGCGCGGCCGACGACCACGCCCGCGAGGCCGACTGCCTGGCCGCCCTGGGCACCGTCCACCGGGCCTTGGGTCGCCACGCCGACGCGATCCGTCACTTCCAGGACGCGCTCGCCATCGACCGTCGCCTGGGCCGCGGCTCTCACGTGGGCGCGTCCCTGATCGAGCTCGGCACCGAGGCCTGGATGCTCGGCGACTTCCAGCGCGCTCGCAGGCGCCACCGGGAGGCCTTCAAGGCCTACCAGAAGGCCCGAGACCCCCTGGGCGCGGCGGCCGCGGCCGTCGACCTGGGCGTCGCCCTCGTCTCCTCGGGCGACCCCGCCGAGGCCCAGCCCGCCTTCGAGGCGGCGGTGGAGCTCTACGCGTCGGCCGGGGACCCCGTCGGCCTCGGGGACGCCCGCACGGGCCTCGGCTCGGCGCTGTCCAAGCAGGGCGAGTACGCCGCCGCGATCCGCGCCCACCGCGCGGCCATCGACGCGTACGAGGGCGTGGCCGACCCGGACGACGACGCCACCACCGGGCACGGAGCCGCGCTGCACAACCTCGCCAACGTGTACGCGGAGCTCGGCGACCACGAGCGCGCGTTCGGGCTCTACCGGCGCTCCGGAGAGCTGCTCGAGGGGCGCCCCGACGCGTGGCGAGTGGGCGCCGCGATGGGGGCGCTGCACCTCGCCGCGGGGCGGGCGGACGACGCCGTGACCGTCCTCGAGGGCTCCCTGCGCGCCGCGGACCCGGCGGGCCGGCCCGGCCTCGCGCTCAACCTCGGGATCGCGCTGCGCGAGGCGGGCCGGGGGGCCGAGGCCGATCCCTTCTTCCGGACCGCCGAGGGCGCCGCGCAGGTGTCCGTGCGCAGCGCCGCGGAGCTCGCGCGCACCGAGGCGATGCTGGCGAGCGAGCCGGAGCAGGCGGCGAAGCGATACGGCCGCATCCTCGACGCCTACCACGCGGTCCGGGACGTCCGCTGGCGGGCGCTGCACGGCCGGGCGAAGGCGACCCGCGCCCTCGGGGGCGACCCCCTCCCCGACCTGCGGGCCGCGATCGCCGACGTCGAGGAGGGCCGACGCTCGCTGGAGGACCTCGACGTCTGGGCCGCGCGACGCTGGGTGGCGGCCCGCGCCGACGTGTACCGCGACCTCATCGACGCCCTGCTGGCGGCGGGAGACGGGGCGAGCGCGCTGCTCTACAGCGAGCGCCTCCGGGTCGCCGAGATGACCCGCGGCGGCGGGGGCGACCCCGAGGAGCAGCGCCTGGCGGCCCTCGAGACCCGCAAGCGGCTGCTCGAGGACGCCCTCGTCGCCAGCACCGACGACGCCGAGCGCGCCGCCGCCCTGCAGGACCAGCTCGCCGAGGCCCGGGAAGCGTTCTCCCTGGCGGTGGACGAGCTGCGCACGACCCACGCCGACTTCGACCGCCTCGTGCGCGTGGATCCCACCGACATCGAGGCCTACCAGCGCGACCTCGGCGCGGACGAGGTCGTGTTGCAGCCGATCGTGCTGCCGGACCGCGTGGCGCTCCTCGTCTTCTCGTCGGGCCCCCTCGTCGTGCGGAACGTCGCCGTGGCGGAGGCCGAGCTGAGCAGCACGCTCGGCCGCGTGCTCAAGACGATGCAGAGCCGTCGCCTCAAGCGGCCGGAGAAGCTGATCGCGCGCCTCGACCAGCTCGGGGCGTGGCTGCTGGCCCCCGTCGCCGACGAGCTCCGGGGCAAGAAGACGGTGGTCGTCGCCGCCTCGGGGGTGCTGCGCTACCTGCCGTTCCAGATGCTCCGCCACGACGGGCGCTTCCTCGTACAGGACCACGACGTGGTGAACGTCACCAACGTGGGGAGCCTCAAGCGGCGAGACGACGAGGCCCTGCGGCTGGCGTCCCGGTCGCTGCTGGCCCTCGGCAACCCGGACGGCACGCTGCCCGCGGCCGACGCGGAGGTCGACGCGATCGGCGCCCTGTTCCCCGGGGGCGCGATCCTGCACGGAGCCGAGGCCTCCCTGGCGGCCCTGCGGGACGGCACCGAGGGGCGCCGCGTCGTGCACCTGGCGACGCACGGGGTGCTCGACGCGGGCACGCCCGAGGCCAGCTACATCGTCCTCGGGGGCGACGAGGGCCGCCTGCACTACACCGCGATCCCGGGCCTCTACAGCGCGCTCCGGGACGTGGGCCTCGTCGTGCTGTCGGCGTGCGAGTCGGCGGTGCCGGTGGCGCCCGAGGGAGGCGTCGAGGGCGGCGGCCTGGAGATCTCGGGGCTCGCCAACCAGTTCCGACGGGCGGGGGTCCCCCGGCTCGTCGCCTCGCTGTGGCAGGTCGGCGACGAGTCGACCAAGGAGCTGATGGTCGGCTTCTACCGGGGCCTGTCCGAGGGCCGGCGCCCGCCCGAGGCCCTCGCCGCCGCGCAGCGCTCCCTGCTCGCGAAGCCGGAGACGGGGCACCCCTTCCACTGGGCCCCGTTCATCCTGGTGGGTACGCCCCGCTGACGCCCACGGGGTGCCCGTCGCCGCGCATGTGCCCTGATCCGGACAAGGCCATGACACCCCCGGGGGGCGTGATTACTATCCCGCCGTGCGCGACCCCGACTTGACCTCCTCTTCGCCCGCGGCCCACCGCGTCCTCACCCGAAACGGCCCCTCGGTCCTCTACACCGGCGAGGACGGCCACCTCTACACGACCGACGATCAAGGCCGCCACACCCGGCGCCTGAGCTGGAAGAACGAAGACTTCTCGATGATCCCCGGCATGCCCGCGCTGCCGGGCTCGGCCGGCGGTCTCGAGGACGACTGGCACTTCGCGCACCCGACCCCCTCCCCCGACGGCACGCGCGTGGCCGCGTTCGGGCTGCTGCCCGCCACCGAGGAGGAGCTCGAGGAGCTCGAGGCGGACGACGAGTTCGAGACCGTCGAGGAGCTCGCCGAGGTCTTCGACGCGATCGAAGGCATGGGCGACGACGAGGACTACGAGGAGCCGCTGTGGGTGCCCGCCGACGGCGACGAGGACGACGTCGCGGGCCCCGGCCTGCTGCCCGTCTCCCTGCCCGAAGGGGAGGTCGTGGCCGTCCCCGTGGGCGCGGTCGTGGAGCCGGAGGACCCCGAGGAGACGAGCTACTGGCCGGGCGCGCGCGTCTACGTCCTGCACCGGGACGGCGTGCGCGTGTGGGAGGCCTGGGGGTTCGACGACGGCGGCCCGATCCACCTGGACTGGGCGCCCTCGGGGGAGCAGGTGCTCGTCCTGCACCAGAGCGGCGAGACCCTGGACCTGCGGCTCCTCGACCCCGGCGAGGAGGAGCCCAAGCTCATCGCGTCGGGGGCCCCGCTGTTCTGGGCCTGGCAGCCCGACGGGCCGCGGCTCGCCCTGCGCGTGGTCGAGCCCGGAGGCGGGGCCCCGACGCTCCGCATCGCCCGGCCGCTCGAGAACGACACGGTCCGCGTCGTGGACGAAGCGGGCTCCTTCTACGCGCCCGCCTGGCGCCCCGACGGCAGCTCGTTCGTATACGGCTCCGCGGGCGACCGGGAGGACCGCATCGTGCTCGCGGCCCCGGACGGCCACGCCCTGTCCGAGCTCATCGGATACCCGGGCCGGGCGGCCTTCCTGTGGAGCCCCGACGGCCGCCGGCTCGCCGTCCCCATCTCCCCTGAGGGGACCGGCGCGTTCCTGGCCCTCGAGGTCCTGGACATCGACCGCGGCACGTCCCGGACGATCTACGACCAGCCGTTCCTGGCGATGACCTGGCTGCCCGAGGACCGGGGTTGGCTCGTCTGCGCCGCGGACTCGGACAGCGGCCGCCTCCGGTGGGTCCGGGTGGACGAAGCGGGCAGCGCGCGCCCCGTCGGGCCCGCCTTCTCGCCGTCCCAGGAGACGCTGGTCTCACTGCACTTCTTCGACCAGGTGACCCGGGGCCGCTCGTTCCTGTCGCCGGACGGCTCGAGCGTGGTGTGGGCGGGGCGGCCGTCCGATCCGGTGGTGAGCGCCACGTCCGCGCTCGCCGCCGACACCCGCGACGACGTCCCCCGCATCCTGCTCTCACCCCTGGACGGCGGCCCCACGATGGCGATCGGGACGGGCCGCTACGCCTGCTTCCCCAGCGGCCCGAATCCGGTCGGCGCCGCCTCCTGAATACCGGCTCATTTCGGGCGCCGGCGCCTCGATCCCCTGCTACGTTGCCGCCGTCGTCGCCCGACGGCACCCACCTTCGGCCTCCGAGGCCGCTCTTCGGAGAAGACTTTGAGCGTCACGACCCAGACCCCGACCCCGTCGGCGCCCGTGGACCTCACCCGCGCGGTCATCCGCTTCGCCGGAGACTCCGGCGACGGCATCCAGCTGACCGGCGGCCAGTTCACGCGCACGACCGCGCTCGCGGGCAACGACATCGCCACGCTCCCCGACTACCCGGCCGAGATCCGGGCGCCCGCGGGCTCGCTGTTCGGCGTCTCGGGCTTCCAGCTGCAGTTCGGCGGCACGACCGTGCGGACGCCCGGGGACAAGCCCGACGTCCTCGTGGCCTTCAACCCCGCCGCCCTCGCCCGCAACATCGAGCTGATGGCCGCCGGGAACCTCGTCATCGTCAACAGCGCGTCGTTCAACAACCGGAACCTGCAAAAGGCGGGCTACGAGTCCAACCCCCTGGAGGACGGCACCCTCGAGCGGTACCAGCTCGTATCCGTCGACATGACGATGCTGACCCGGGAGGCGCTCAAGGAGTCGCCCCTGTCGTCGAAGGACAAGGGGCGCTGCAAGAACTTCTTCGCGCTCGGGATGGTGTACTGGCTGTACGATCGCGAGCTCGAGCCCACGCTCGAGTGGCTGACCGCGAAGTTCGGCAAGAAGCCCGAGGTGCTCGACGCCAACGTCGCCGTGCTCAAGGCGGGCTTCTATTACGCCGAGACGGCCGAGGTCTTCCACTCCCAGTTCCGCGTGCCGTCGGCCGACATCAAGCCCGGCGTGTACCGCAACGTGACGGGCAACATGGCCCTCGCCCTCGGGTGCGTCGCGGGCGCGCGCAAGGCCGGGATCGACCTCTTCCTCGGCAGCTACCCCATCACCCCCGCCTCGGACATCCTCCACCACCTGTCGAGCATGCGCGCCCACGGCGTGCGCACGCTGCAGGCCGAGGACGAGATCGCCGCCGCCTGCGCCGCGATCGGAGCCTCCTACGCCGGGCACCTGGGCATGTGCACCACGTCCGGCCCCGGCCTCGCGCTCAAGGGCGAGGCGATCGGCCTGGCGCTGATGACCGAGCTGCCCATGGTCATCGTCGACGTTCAGCGGGGCGGGCCCTCCACCGGGCTCCCCACGAAGGTCGAGCAGTCGGACCTGAACATCGCGCTGTTCGGGCGCAACGGCGAGTCGCCGCTGCCGATCCTCGCGGCCGCCACGCCCGCGGACTGCTTCAACATCGCGTTCGAGGCCGTGCGCTGGACGATCAAGTACCGCACGCCCGTGGTCGTGCTGAGCGACGCCTACCTCGCCAACGGCTCCGAGCCCTGGCTCATCCCCGACCCGGACGCGCTGCCCTCGATCGACCCGGACTTCGCCACCGAGCCGGACGGGTTCCTGCGGTATGCCCGGGACCCGGACACCCTGGCCGTCCCCTGGGCCCCCGCGGGCACGCCGGACATGGAGCACCGCATCGGCGGGCTGGAGAAGCAGGACGGCACGGGCAACGTCAGCTACGACCCGAAGAACCACCACAAGATGGGCGAGTACCGGCGGGACAAGGTCGACGGCATGATCCGCGAGATCCCGCCCACCCAGGTGGTCGGCGACGCCACCGGCGGGGACCTCCTGCTGGTCGGCTGGGGGTCGACGTACGGGTCGATCACCACCGCGGTCGAGCGGGCGCGAGCGAACGGCAAGAACGTCTCCGCCGTGCACCTCCGGCACCTGCACCCGCTGCCGCCGGACCTCGGCGACATCCTCGGGCGCTTCGACAAGGTCCTCGTCCCCGAGCTGAACCTCGGCCAGCTCGTGAACGTGCTGCGGGCGAAGTACCTGGTGGACGCGAAGTCCTACGCGAAGTGCGAGGGCCAGCCGATGGCGGTGACCGAGCTGCTCGCGGCGATCGACGACACCCTGTACGGGGAGGCCTGAACCATGAATCACCTTCCCGTCATCCAGCTGAAGCGCAAGGACCTGCAGAGCGACCAGGAGGTGCGGTGGTGCCCGGGCTGCGGGGACTACGCGATCCTCAAGGCCGTGCAGTCGTCCCTGGCGAAGCTCGGCAAGCCGAAGCACGAGCTCGTCGTCATGTCCGGCATCGGGTGCGCGGCCCGCTTCCCGTACTACATGAACTGCTACGGGTTCCACACGATCCACGGCCGGTCCCCCGCCTTCGCCACCGCGGCCAAGATGGTCAACCCCGACCTCTCCCTGTTCGTGGTCGGCGGCGACGGCGACATGCTGTCCATCGGCGGCAACCACCTCATCCACGCGATGCGACGCAACGTCGACATCACGATCCTGATCCTCAACAACCGCATCTACGGCCTGACCAAGGGCCAGTTCTCGCCCACGTCGGGCGTGGGCAAGCGTACGAAGTCGTCGCCGATGGGGTCGATCGATCGGGCGTTCGACCCGGTGGAGCTGGCCCTGGGCGCGGGGGCGACGTTCGTGGCGCGGTCCGTCGATCTGTGGAGCAAGCACCTCGAAGACATCGTGGCCCAGGCCCACGCCCACAAGGGGGCCGCGCTGGTCGAGATCTTCCAGAACTGCATCATCTACAACGACGGCGCCTTCCAGGAGGACGTGGCCAAGCAGGTGAAGCTGGACCGGACGGTCGAGCTTGCCCACGGCGAGCCGCTCGTCTTCGGCAAGGACCGGGACCGCGGCGTGCGCGTCGGGGCGGACTTCGTCCCCGAGGTGATCGAGTTCTCGGACGGCTTCACCGAAGCGGACTGCCTCGTATACGACGCGCACCGGGACAACCACGGCCTCGCGTCGCTCCTGGCGACGATGAAGAGCCCCGAGCATCCGGTGCCGGTCGGCGTGTTCCGCAAGGTCGAGGCGCCCGCCTACGAAGAGTCGATGAACGCCCAGATCGACGCCGCCCGCGCCCCCACCGGAGGCGCCGCCCCGAACCTGCACGACCTCTTCCACCAGGGCGACGTCTGGACCGCGTGAGCGGAGACGCCGCGAGGACCTCGAGCGCGCCGGAATGACGCGGTTCCTCCTCCTCCAGGCCCGCAACCCGGGCGACGTGATGGCATCGCACGAGCGCGTGTGCTTCGCCGACGCGCTCGGCGTGCGGGCGGAGGAGGTCGCCATCCACGATCTGCTGCGGGGGACGCCGACCGAAGCGGAGCTCGCGGCCGTCGACATCCTCCTGGTGGGCGGGTCCGGCGACTACGGCGTCCTCGACGACGCGCCCTTCATCCACCGGTTCATCGACTTCCTGTCGGACGTGGTGGTCGCGAGGTCGGTCCCCACGTTCGCCAGCTGCTTCGGCTTCCAGGCGCTCGTCGTCGCGGGCGGGGGCGAGGTGATCAGGGACCCGCTGCGCGCCGAGGTGGGGACCTTCGACATCCACCTCACGGAGGCGGGGGCCGCCGACCCGCTGCTCGGACCGCTGGCCCCGCGGTTCCCCGCGCAGCTCGGCCACAAGGACCGCGCGCGGAGGCTCCCCGGCAACCTCGTGCACCTCGCGGGCTCCGAGCGGGTCCCGTTCCAGGCGGTGCGCGTGCGCGACCTGCCGATCTTCGCCACCCAGTTCCACCCCGAGCTCGACGAGCGCGGGAACCGACACCGGTTCGAGGCCTACATGGGCGCGTACCAGGGCAGCGCCGCCGAGGAGGCCGAGGAGGTGCTGGACTCGCTCAAGCCGACGCCCGAGGCGACCGCGCTCCTCCCCCGCTTCGTGGAGCAGATCCTCAAGGGGTGATGTCGGGGAGGTGCCGCCGCAGCCACTTCTTCAGGTTGTTGCGGATCCGCAGCTCGACGGTGCGCACGCGCTCGCCGCTCACGCCCACCTCCTCGCCGAGCTCCCGCAGCGTGACGGGCGTCTCCGCCCGAATGCGCTTGTCCCAGACGATGCGGTCGCGGCCCTGCAGGGTCTCGGCGAAGCGGTCGAGCTCGGCGTTCAGCTGCGCGGTCATCTCCGCCTTCTCGGCCGCCTCCTCGACGTTCGGGCCGCCGTCCGGCAGCACGTCCGCGAGGGCCCGCCCGTCCTCGTCCCCGCCCACGGGCGCGTCGAACGACACCTGGGACCGGGGGCTCAGTCGAGCCTGGACCGCCAGCACCTCCATCGTGTCGACCTGCAGCTCGCGCGCGACGGCCTTGGCGGTGGGGCGGATGCCCTTCGACTCCAGCCGCGCCTGCTCCTTCTTGAGGTTGTAGAAGAGGCGGCGCTGGGTCTTGCTGTTGCCGTACCGGAGCAGCGACTGGTTGGCCATGAGGTACTGCAGCAGGTGCGCGCGGATCCACCACACGGCGTACGTCGCGAAGCGGACCTCCTTCCCGGGATCGAACTTCTCGACCGCGTGCATGAGCCCCAGGTTCCCCTCCTGGACGAGGTCGATCATGGGGACGGGCCCGCGGGCGAAGTCCCGAGCGAGCTTCACCACCAGGCGCAGGTTCGACTCCACGAGCTTCTTCCCGATCTCGGGGTCCTGGCTCTCGGCGTATCGCCGGGTGAGGTCGCGCTCTTCCTCGACCGTGAGCAGGGGGTGGCGGCGGACCTCGCGGAGGTACGCGTCCAGGGGGTCGCTCTCGGTCGATCTCGGCACTACGCGGTCCCCAGGATCAGCACTTGCGGGATGGAGATGAGGCGCTTGTTCTCGACCGCCGTGAACCCGGCGTCCTGCATCCAACCCACCATCGTCTCCTCCGGCCAAGCCCCCGCGCCGCTCACAAGATAGAAGAACAACTCGTTCCAGCCTGCCGTGGCATCGACTCGACCGGTGCCTCCGGGGTGGGCGGCGTCGCTGATCACGAGCTTGCCCCCCGGCGAGAGCGCGGCCTTCGCGCGCTTCACGAGCGCGGCCCCCTCCTCGGCGGTGGCGTTGTGCAGCACGTTCGAGACGAACACCAGGTCGTAGCCCGTGCCCCAGTCCACGACGCGGAAGTCGCCCTCCCGGTGGATGACGCAGTGGGCGCAGCCCTCCTCCTCGACGATCCGTCGCCCCACGGCGCACGCCTCGGGGAGGTCGATGACCTCGGTCGTGAGCCCGTCGATCCTGGCGGCGAGCAGCCCCCCGTACAGCCCGTGGCCGCCCCCGATGTCGAGCATGCGCGAGGCCTTCTTGACCCCCATGCGGAAGAAGATCTCCTTGCACATCACCTTGGCGAAGCTCGCCAGCGCGCGCATGTACGCGTCCCAGAACTCCGGCGGGTGCTGCATGTCGTGGATGCGCACGACCTCCCCCGTGCGTACGTCCTGCTCCAGCGACGCGGAGTAGTCGTTGCAGAAACCGAGGAACTTCACCGCGTCGACGAGCGTGTCCTTCGAGGACCGCAGCAGCCACTTGCGCGACGGCTTCGTCAGCGAGTAGCGCCCGCCCCGACGTCGCAGCAGCCCGAAGCCGGTCAGCGTGTTCGCGAGCGCCCGCATGCCGTCGGGGTGGCACGAGGTGCGCTCGGCCAGCTGCGGCGCGTCCGCGTCGCTGTCGACCAGGGCCTCGAACACGCCGAGACGGACCCCGGCCGTGATGCCCCGGGCGTACCCCATGCCCATGGACACGTGCACGAGGGGGTACGGGACGAGCCCGGTCAGCAGGCCGATCTTCTCGGCCAGGTTCTCGCCCGCGACGTCGAGCCTCACGGCGCCTCCACCCGGCGCTGCCGGTAGAGCCCCGGCTCGATCACGCCCGCCATGGCGGCGCGATCCAGACCCCCGCCGAAGAACCGGACGATGCGGTCGAGCTGGCGGTCGGGGGCGGTGACGAGGCGCGTATAGCTCACGTAGAGGACGTCCACGTTGTCGGCCCCGCCGAGGCTGCGCTCGGTGGCCTCGACGTGCTTGATGAACGCGCGTCGCAGCAGGGCCTCGTCGCCCGGCGGCTCCCCGCGGCGCTCGAGCATCCGGGCCTGCGAAGCGAGGATCTCGTCGAGGTCCCGACGCATGAACACCACCCGGTAGCGGTGGCGATCGGGGAGGTGCCGGAGCAGCGCCGAGATGACCTTCACGGCCTTGCCCGGCGCGTCGTCGAGCCAGGCGTCGTCCTCGGCCAGCTTCTTGACCGGCTCGAACTCGTAGTAGCCCCGGGGGTTGTCGTCGTCGGCCTGGCGCTCCCCGTCGCTCACGGGGGGGATCCCGCCCGCCTCGAGCATGCGCATCATCAGCGACGTGCCCGAGCGCGGGAGGCCCGAGACGATGGCGATGGAGGTCCTCAAATCACCACTCCCAGCGGCCGACGCAGGCCGAGCGCGGCGGCCGTCGACGCGAGCAGCCACACCAGCCACCACGGCATCCCGAGCCAGGATCGTCGCGCGGCGGGGTGCTCCACGGAGATCCGCCGAACGAGCGAGGGCCGCGCGCGCTCGCCGGTGAGGGCCCACAGCCCGGCGAGGCCCGCCCGCGTCTCCGGGGAGACGACCCGGCCGTCCCCCACCACCAGCAGCTTCGTCTCCACGCCGCCGCCGACCTCGAAGCGCAGCGTATGTCGCCCCGGGGTGGTGGGCCGCACCCGCGCGTACCAGGCCGACGCGACGCCGCGGAACAGGGGCGCCGTCTGCTCGACCCCGGGCGGGGTCGTCAGCGCGAGATCGTCGATGTCGCCCTCGAGCTTCACGAGCACATCTTCCCCCACCGGCAGCGGCGCGAGCTCGTGGCGCACGTACAGGTGCAGGAAGAGGAGCGTGAACGGGACGATCATGACGAGGAGGGCCGGCGTGGCGCGGACCATGTACCTGGCCGTCCACGCGACGACGCGGCCCTGGGCCTTCCACACCCGACGCGGCGAGTCGAGGAACAGCCGCACCTCGAGCAGGGCCGACGCGAGCTGGTCCCGCGCCTGGGCCAGGCGCGCCTGGTCGGTGGTCCACTTGACGACGTAGAGCGCGAGGACCCCGGTGACCACCGAGACGATGGCCAGGGCGACGCCTTCGGGGAGGCCGTCGACGGGGAACAGGAGGAGCTCGAACAGCCCGCGCACCGAGCCGATCACCCGGCCGCCTCCGCGGACGCGGGCGGCGCCAGCGACGACCCGTCCATCCAGCGCGGGGCGGGGATGCCGAACAGGTCGAGGAGGGTCGGGGCCAGGTCCGTGATCGACAGCTCCTCGCGCCCCTCGCCGAGGCCGCGGTTGGCGAACAGGACGCCGGGCACCTGGGCCGGATCGATGCAGTGATCGCCCGACCACGCCTTCGTATTGTCGTCGAACACCACGTCGTCCACGACGCCGCGCACCCCCCGCCAGGACGCGCGCCACCCCGGCGCGTAGCCGACGACGACGTCGGGGGACTTCTCGGCGTAGGGCCCGCGGAAGAGCTCGGCCTTGGCCCACGCGCGGGTCACGGCGACCTCCCCCACGTCGGCGTCCACGAGGCCCGTGAGCTTCTGGGCGATCTCCGCCGCGAGCGCCGCCGCCTCGCCCGGCTCGACGCACCCCTGCCCCTCTCGCCCGCGGATGTTCAGGAAGAGGCCGGCGAGGCCGAGACCGAACGCGCGCGTCCTCGTCCAGTCGACGTTCCGGAACCACTCGCCGGACGCGCCGGCGCCCTCTTCGAGCACGAGGTACCCCTCGCGCAGGAGCCAGGAGTTGACGTTCACGCCCCGCCGGAAGGTCTTGAACCCGTGGTCCGAGAGCACCACGAAGAGCTGCTCGGGGTCCGTGGCGTCCACCTGCTGAAGGGCCCGGGCGAGCATCTCGTCCATGCGCACGTAGGTGTCCTCGATCACGCCGCGGTACCGGTCGTGGTTCGGGGCGTCGCGCCCGGCCGGGTGGCCGTCGTCCAAGTAGCGCATGAACATGTGCTGGATGCGGTCGGTGCCGTCGAATACGCAGGTGATGACGCCCTCGTCGGTCCGCTGGAGCATCTCGAAGAACATCGCCTCCCGCTCTTCGTGGTTGGCCCACGCCTGCTGGAGGAAGGCCTCTTCGTCGAGCACGCCCTCGTTGAGCGCCCAGGTGTCTTCGGCGAGGCCGAGCGTGGCGAACTTCCCGATGAGCTTCGCGAGGAAGATCGAGAACACGAACGGCTGGCTGATCGGCATCACCGGACGGGCCGGGTCGATGTTGACGGGGCTGACGTACAGGCGGGGTCGGTCGCCGCCCTCCAGCAAGCGGAAGCGGCAGATCCCCCGGAGCTTGAGGCCGAGGCCGAGCGGATAGGCGACCTCGACCCACTCGGTGTACTCCGCGAGCGGCAGCGTCACGGGGGCGCCGCCGTTCAGGCGCACGGCCCAGCCGCCGTCGGCGCGGACGAGGCGGAAGGGCAGCCCGAGCCGCTCCCCGGCCTTGAGCGGGTGCTCGGGCCCCGGCAGGACGCCCGCGCGCTCGCCGTCCGCGTCGGTCAGCTTCACGTGCAGGCCGCCGATGGCGTCCCCGTCGGACTCGTCGCACGAGCAGTAGGTGAACGTGCCCTGGCTGCCCTGCAGGTCCGGGACGCACATCGCCGAGAGCATGATCCCGTCGAAGTGGTCCGGCGGGAACGTGATCGGGACCCGCAGGATCGCCGACGGGATCTGGTGCTCGCCGAGGATCTTCCAGAACGGCGTGGACTTGCGCAGCAGCTTGACGCGGGGCTTGCCCAGCGGGATCGACCACCGGCCGAGCCGGAGGACGCGGGTGGGGGGCCCGATGTCGGTCGACGACAGGTCCGGCAGGTAGGTGTGCCGGTCGCGGGTGAGGAAGTCGTAGATGCCGTGCTTGCTCGGGTGCACGCCGGTCGCGAACGAGGACCAGGCCACCGGGGACATGGCGGGCGTGGTCGTCGCGAGGGGACGGAACATCCCGTCCTCGGCGAGCTTCGAGAAGGTCGGGAGCTTCCCCTCCTCCATGAACCGCAGGCAGAGATCGGGGTCGAGGCCGTCGAGCCCGATGAGGACCGCGCGCTTGATGCGGGCGGGGCGGGGAGGCCGCTTGCGCGTGACCCGTCGATGGATCAGCCGCAGGGGGTAGAGGAGCAGCGACAGCAGGCCGAGCAACATCGAGAAGATCAGCGTCGCCAGCCCGGTCAGGAGCGCGATGCCCGCCCCCGGACCGACGTACGCCGCGGCCGTCCCCGGCGCCGAGGCGAGCAGGGCCGCCGCCGCCGCCGCGAGCGCGAGCGCGGCGAACCGGAGGTGGGGAGCCGGGCGGACGCGGACCGGGGTCCAGCCCAGCTCCTCGGCGGTCGCGCGCAGGGCGGCTTCGATGTCGGGCCCGGGGCCGTCCCGACGGACGTCGAGCGTGAGCCGCCCGTGCTCCGGCCAGGTGTGCAGCACCCCCACGAACCGGGGCCCGAACGCCACGGTCGAGCGTCCCTGGGGCTCGAACCGGTGGTCGAGGCGCACCCCGGGGGCGCGGTCGACGCGGGCGGCGATGCGCGCGAGCACCTCCTCGGGGTGCGGCGGCGGATCGTCCGGCTCGCCGATGCGACCCGCGAAGGTGCCGAGCACGTGATCGCTACTCATCGAACTCCCGCTCCACCGTGGACACCGAGACCTCGGAGAGCCCGAAGGCGTCCACGAGCTGGTCGCGCGCGGTGCGGAAGTCGACGCGACGGCAGGAGAAGAGGTCGGCGAACACCTCGCCGTCTTCGTCGTGGCAGCGGACCGTGAAGTGGCTCTCGGCGAGCAGGACCATGCCCACGCGGCCCCCGTCGAAGGCCTGCATCGAGGGGGGCGTCAGGACCGTGAGGCCGAGGGTCTCGGGGACGTTCGTGAGGACCCCCGCGAGCGCCTGGGGGTCGGACAGCTTCGACGCGTCGGCGCCGCGGCCTTCCAGGAACCAATGCAGTCCGAGCGTCGCCACGCGCGGACCCTAGCAGCCGGTCAGCGACAGTCGGGCGGAGGGGGCGAACCGACGGGCAGCGGCAGCTCGATCCAGCTGTCCGGGCCGTGGTGCAGCGTGACCGTGGCGACGTTGCTCGGACCCCCCGCCTGTTCGGCGCGAGGCAGGCCGTTGTTGCGGTTGACGGCGTAGCGCGGGTGGTTGCTGGACCCGAGCACGGCCCGCAGTCGATGGCCCGCGGCGAGGACGATGCTCGTGCTGTGCAGGTCCACGTCGACCGCCACCACCTCGCCCGGCGCGACCGGCTCGAGCGCGCCGGTGCCCATCGCGACCCGGGCGACCCCGTCGACGATCAGCATGGAGCGTCCGTCCGGGTGCACGTCCGTGAGGCGGACGACCAGGTCGGCGTCGGGTTGGTCCAGGGAGACCGCCAGGCGGGCGCGGAGGCGGCCGGTGATCTCCAGGGGCCCGTCCAGCGGCGCGGTGGAGAACGACACGACGTCGCCGCGTTCCTCCACCTCGGCCTGGTCGCACGGCCCCGACGCGATGCCCAGGTTCGCCCCGCAGACCGTGGGGGACGGATCGTCGGGATCGGCGACCCACGACGACGTGCCCGGGGCCGGACACGCGGACGTCAGGAGGCCGCCTGCGCCGAGGTGGTGGGGCACGGGCACGGACGGAACGGGCCACGCCTCGGCCGTGCGCCACTCGTTTCCGGGGTCGCCGGGGTCCGAGCCCCCCATCGTGTAGTACTGCACCGCGGGGACGTCGTCGAAGGCCACGCCCGCGCCGAGATCGACCCCGAGCGCCTCCCCGACGAGGGCCCGCTCGACCTGATCGATGCCGTTGGGCGCGTCCTCGGCCCGCCCCGGGAACGTCGTCTCGCCGACGTTCGTGGCCCCCACGCCGTGGGCCCAGGGCCCCATGATCAGCTTCTGGCGCCCCCGCGCGCCCTCGGCCCCGCCCTGCAGGCCCACGAACGCGTCCACTGTGCCCTGGGCGAAGATGTCGTGCCAGCCGCCCACGTGCATCCCGGGCACGTCCACCACGTCGTACCGGTCCGACAGCATCACCGCGTCCCAAGCGGCGGGATCGTGAGCGAGCGACTTCACCCGGTCGATGGCGTCGGGCTCGCCGATCGCGTCGAGCCACCCGTCCACCAGCTCCTCCCGGTAGGCGCCGCCGGGGAAAGCGGCGTGGTCGGGGAAGGACGGGGTGGCGACCGTGACCGCCATGCCCCTCAGGCCCTCGGGCCGCGCGGACGCCTGGACGTACTGGACGATCCCGTTGGCCGACGCGCCGGTCGTCATCACGGGCCCCGCGGCCCAGTCCTGGTCCGCGATCCACGCGAAGGTGTCGACCCCGTCGCGGTTGTCTCCGTCGCCGTCGTCGAGGAAGACGTCGAAGACGCCCCCGCTCGCCCCCCGTCCGCGCAGGTCCTGGGTCACGAGCGCGATGCCCTCGCCCCTCAGGTCTCCGAACCCCTGCGCGACGGCGCCCTTGCCGTACGGGGTCCGCACGAGCAGCACGGGGAACGGACCCTCCCCCGGCGGCAGGTAGACGTTCGTGGCGAGGTCGGTCCCGTCGCGGGCGACCACGTCCTCCACCCGGGTGGGGAGCACGCACGCCGCGCAGGCGCAAGCGAGGGCGGCGAGGGCCGGGGTGAGGGGGCGCATCGACGCCGAGGATAGGGTCGCGGTCCGCGGGGGACCGGGGTCGTTTTATACTCGCGGCCCTCAACCCCTTCGGGAGCGGAAATGAGCAAGAAGATCGGTGTGGTTCTGTCCGGTTGCGGCGTGTTCGACGGCGCGGAAATCCACGAAGCGGTGCTGACGCTGCTGTCGGTCCAGCAGAACGGGGCCGAGGCGGTCATGGCCGCCCCGAACCGCGACCAGGCGCACGTGCTCAACCACATCACCGGCGAGGAGATGGACGAGACGCGCAACGTGCTCGTGGAGTCCGCGCGCATCGCCCGGGGGAAGATCTCGGACCTGGCCGACGTATCGGCCGACCAGCTGGACGCGCTCGTCTTCCCGGGCGGCTTCGGGGGCGCCAAGAACCTGTGCACGTTCGCCTTCGACGGCACGGCCATGTCGGTGGATCCCCAGGTCGAGCGGATCGTCGGCGAGATGCAGGCGGCCGGGAAGCCGATCGGCTTCATCTGCATCACGCCCGCGCTGGCCGCGAAGCTGATCCCGGGCGCGACGTTGACGTTCGGGGCCAACTGCGACGCGGCGGGCGCCATCGAGCAGATGGGCGCGACCCACGAAGAGACCGACGTCGGCTCGATCACGGTCGACGAAGCCCACAACGTCGTGAGCACGGGCGCCTACATGATGGGCCCCTGGGTGGCGGACGTATGGGAGGGCATCGACGCGCTGGTCACCGAGGTCGTGCGCCGAGCCTGAGGTGCGGTACGCGGCCTGCGCGGTCCTCTTCGCGACGCTGCTGACCCCGGGAGCGGCCGCCGCCCTCGAGATCGACTCGGGCTACCTCACCCTGCCCGCCACGAACCCGGCCGTCGCTCAGGGGCTGAAGACCTGGGAGACGATCGAGTTCGGCGCGCCGTTCAGCACCCTCCCCGTCGTCGTCGTGACCCCCGGGCCGAGCACCGGCGGCGAGCCGTTCACGATCCGGATCCGCAACGTCACGACGAGCGGCTTCGAGGCCCAGACCGTCGAGCCGACGGGGCCCCACGGTCCCGAGCACTTCGCCGTGGAGATGACGTACCTGGCGATCGAGCCGGGGATCCACGGACTGCCCGACGGGACCCGCCTCGAGGCCGGGTTCCTGGACCTCTCGGCGCAGCAGTTCGCGCCGACCCAGGGCCCGGCCGGGACCTGGGAGTCGTTCCAGTTCCCCCTGGCCTTCGGCTCGCCTCCCGCGGTCGTCGCCCAGGTCCAGACGATCGTCAACGAGCAGAACACGATGCCGATCCAGAAGTCGGTGCCGTTTCTCGAGCTCGCGATGACGGGCGTGGACGACAAGGGGTTCCAGATCGCGCTGGAGCGCGCCCAAGTGGAGCCCGGAGAGGTCACGCAGCCCGAGACCGTCGGGTGGGTGGCGGCGTCGGCGGACCGGTCGGGCAGCCTCACGACGACGACCGGCGGCACGCTGCTCTGGGAGACTCACGTGTTCTCGCCGCCCGCGTTCGCGATGGGCTTCGACGACGGCTGCGACCTGCACCCCCTGACGTCGGCGTTCGCGTCCACGCCCCCCGCCGTCGCCTCCACCAACTCCCGCCTCGACGACGACGGCGGCTGGGCATGGATCTGCGCGATCGACGCCGCCGAGGTGGGGATCACCATCAACGAGGACTGGCACTCCGACACCGAACGCAGCCACGCCGGAGAGGCCGTCTCCCTGATGATCTTCGAGCCCGGCGTCGTCGATCTCGACCTGGACTCCGACGACGACGGCCTCGACGACAGCACCGAGGAGGAGCTGGGGACGGACCCGAACAACCCGGACACGGACGGCGACGGGCTCTCGGACTACGACGAGGTCGTGACCTACAGCGAGTACGAGCTCGACCCCACGCTGTACGACACGGACGGCGACGGCACGAACGACTACGACGAGGTCTTCGGGGGCGACGACGACGACTCCGCCCCGACCGACGACGACGACTCGGATGTCGTCGACGACGACGACAACGACGATCGCGAAGGCTGCGATTGCCGCGCGGCGATCGCCGCCGGACCCGCGGGCGCGCTCGCCCTCCTGGTCCCCGTCGTCAGCCGACGCCGCGGGTCATCATCGCGGCGACGAACGGGATCAGGAGGACGACCACCACCTCCGCGGTGTTGAGCTTCGCGAAGAGCGGCATGCGAGACGGATCCGGGGCCACGCCACGGGCCTGCTGAAACCGCCAGCGCAGGAACGTGACCATGGGCCAGACCTCGAGCGCGAGGATGACCCCGAAGAGCCCCAGCTTGACGTGGAACATGGTGCTGGCCATGTAGAAGGCCACGCCCTTCTCGGTCCACAGGCGCGCGACCCCCGTGCCGATCCAGAGGAGGGCGGCCAGACCCCAGGCGTTGTCGGCCCTGAGGGTGGCGCCGAGATCACCCGCCCTCAGCGCCCGTCCGCGCCACCAGATCGCGCCCAGTCCGACGCCCAGCGCGAGGACGTGGAGCGCCGACATGAGCGACGCGACGTAGACGATTCGCGGCATCCCGCCCCGGCGTCAGTCGTGGATGTGCTCGGCCAGGTACGCGGCCTCGCCGATCTTCTCGATGATCCCGAGCTGGGCCTCGAGGTGGTCCACGGCGTGCTCTTCGCCCGTGAGGATCTCCTCGAGCATCTTGCGGGTGCCGTTGTCGCCCGCGTCGCGCGCGGCCGCGATCGCCTTGTTGAGGCGCTCGACCGCGCCGACCTCGAGGGCGAGGTCGACCGTGTGCATCTCGGTGATCGTCTCGCCCACGCGCACCGGGAAGAGCCGCTGCATGTTCGGGGTGCCGTCGAGGAAGAGGATGCGGTCGATGACCTTGTCCGCGTCCTTCATCTCCTCGATGGACTCTTCGCGCTTGTCCTTCGCGAGCTTCTTGTAGCCGTCGTTCGCGAGCATCTTCGCGTGGATGAAGTACTGGTTGATCGCCGTCAGCTCGGCGGTCAGCACCTCGTTGAGGGCCTCGATGATCCTGGGGTCGCCCTTGGGCGATTTGCTCGACATGGAATGCGCTCCGGTTTGAAGCGCGGAGTCTATCGGACGACGGCCGGGAGGGCCCGCCCTACGCCGTTCCGGGCGCGGCGACGGACGGGAGCGTGCGACGCGGCGCGTCGGCCCGCCCCCTCGGCCTCGAGGATCTCCTCCACGACCGGGAGGCAGCCTCCGCAGCCGGTGCCCGCCTCGCACAGGGCGCCCACTTCGTCCGCGCACCCCGCCCCGTCCCGGCGGACACAGGCGCGGATGGCGCGGTCGGAGACGGCGTGGCAGTGACAGACGATCATCGGAGTCAACGTAGCCTCATTGAGAATGAGTCTCAACTTCAATTCGACTTTGAGACTCATTTTCATTCTCAACGGGTCGCGGCACCCCTTCAGTCGGTGTCGCGCACGCCGTAGGTGACCACGAAGACCTCGGCCGTCTCGGCCTCCTCGTAGCGGATGAGCACCGGATCGTCGGCGGTGCCGGTCTCGATCTCGCCCCAGGCCATGTCGAAGAGCTCGGGCCGCTCCACCACGAACGTGGCCGCGGGCATGCGGTGATGGACCCGGTCCGGACACGGCGGCTCGGGCCGAGGGCACGCAGTCCCGCCGACGAGGCCCGCCCCCAGCGCGACGACGCAGCACGCCGCGAACGCCCGCGGCTTCACCGGGTCTCCCGCACGGCGTCGAGGTTCGCCGCCTCCGAGCGGAAGTAGACGGGCTCGTCGTCTCCTCCGGGCGCGGTCAACCAGGCCGCGCCGGACCAGGACAGGTCGGGCACGGCGTCGGAGTTCGCGTCGGCCTCCACGCCCTCCAGCACGAGGTCCCAGACGTCGTAGTCGTCCTCGCACGTCCGCCCGCCGTTCCCCCGCCCGGGCCGCGCGTCCGCGTCGGCGGGGGGCGTCGCCACGCCGAGCGCCGCCCCCAGGGCGAACCAGCCGGTGATCACGCAGGCACGAAGGAAGGTCCCGGGGAGGTGGCTCGACATTCCCCAGCCCTACCACGGCTGGGCTACTGCTTCATCACCCAAACGGTCGGAGCGGGCTTTCGGATCGGGTCGGCCCGGGGGACGTTCCGCTTCGGCGGGAGCCGATAGCTCGCGAACGTGAGGTTGCGGGTCGAGAGCAGCTCGCCCGGCAGCACGCCGTCGATGACCGTCAGCGTCATGTTCCGCAGCCCGTCCAGGGCGCCCGCGAGAGCCTCGGCACGCTGCGCCTCGATGCTGGTCGAGTGCAGGCGGTCGATGTCCTCGCCCCGCAGGCCCAGGGCCTCGCTGATGCGCAGCAGCTCCTTCTCCTCCTCCTCGAACGGGAGGCTCAGCGCGCCCCCCGAAGACGCGAGCAGGTCCGCCGCGAACAGGTCCCGGGCGACGCCGTTGACGGGGGCCGGATCGCGGGCCGCGTCGATGCGGGGCTTCTCCCCCGCGGAGACCTCGGACTCCTTCCCGTTCACGTAGCGGACGGGGAGCGGGGCGGTGACGTTGGCGTGCAGCTCGGCGCCGCCCACCTGGCGCACCACCAGCGACTCGTCCACACCCTCGATGTTCACGCCCTCGCCGGCGAGCATGTACACGACGTTGCGGGGGTCCGCGCCGTTGAAGACGGACAGCCGCATGGGCACGACCGGCGCCTCGACCCGGAAGCGGAAGCCCATGCCCTGCACGTGGCCGTCGAAGGCCGAGCCGCTCGGGAAGGACACGTCGGCCTCCCGCATGCCGGGAGCGGCGTGGGCCCCCCCCGACTGCCCGACCTTGGTCTTGATCGCCACGAACACCCACTTCAGGGCGACGTAGTCCTCCACCACGGCGTCCATGCCGTCGGGGTAGCGGTACTCGTGCTTCGTCATCCAGCCCTGCAGGGCCTGCGCGCCGCCCGCGGCGAGGACGGCGACTTCGTACATGCCGACGGCCTCTTCCTTGAGGACCACGACCTCGTTGCGCCGCAGCTCGAGCCCGTCGCCGTCTTCCGCCTCCTCCATGGGCATCGACGCGGACTCCATCACGTCGTAGTAGTGCATCTCCTGGAACTGCACGGTGACCGTCGGCGGGTCCACGGCACCCTCGACGTGCGCGAAGGTCTCGTCGTCGATCTTGCGGAGCGCGGGCACCGCCGGGAACGGGATCAGCATCCCGAACTCCTCGACCTTGCCCACGAAGCCGGGGCGCAGCGCCATCGTCTGGACGCCGTCCTTGAACATCACCCAGGTGCGCTGGGCACCGGTCCGCTCGATGGCCGGGCCGGTGATGCCCGCGGGGATCGAGATCGGCGGCACCATGCCGCAGGGATCGGCCGACGCCGCCGCGGGCAGCAGGGTCAGGGCCAGCGCGAGGCTCAGCGTTCGTCTCATCGTCGTTCCTCCAGGCGCACGCGGTACTGCAGCGTCGCGCGCTCGCCCCCGCGCCCGTTCGAGAGCTGGACCTCGCCCAGCGCGATCCAGTCTTCCGTCGTCTCCGTCACCGTGAACCACGGCCCCGCCACGAAGTGCGGGCCCTCGATTCACCAGCGGGACCACAGGTGGTCGAGGCCCACCCTCTTCACCTTGCCCCCGGTGATCAAGAAGCCGAGGTCGCCGGTGCCCTCGAACGCCAGGCGGCGGCCCTTCACCAGGGGGATGTCCTGGGCGCCGGCCTCACCGCGCACGCGACCCTTGGCGTCCACGAGCCGCATCTCGACCGTCACCGAGTCCCGGTCCAGCTCGCGCTCGAGGAACGCGCGCCGCTCGGGGGACAGCGCGTCGTCCGACACCGTGGCCAGCAGCGCGCGCGTGCGCTCGCCGTGGAACAGCAGGGTCTCCAGGGGGAGGGACGCCGCCGTCATGGCTTCGTCGTTCCAGTCCTCGAGGAGGCGGTCGAACGACGCGGGGTCGAGCCCCTTCTCGTCGCCCGGGGTGCACCCGTCCGTGGAGCAGTCCGCCGCCGCGGCCGGCCCGGGGACCCCGATCAGGGCGGCCGCGAGGGCGATGGCGAGAAGCCGCATCACTGCCCCTCGTACAGGATGAGCGACGGCGCGGCCGGGCGGATCGGGCTGTTGCGCCGCGCGTTTCGGGACGCGGGCAGCCGGTACGACGCGAACGTGAGGTTCGTCGACTCGAGCACGTCGCCGGGGAAGACGCCGTCCATCACCGTCATGGTCATGGCCTCCAAGGACCCGAGCGAACCCTCCAGGGCGTCGGCTCGCTGGGCGGCGATCGCGTCGGTGTGGAGCGCGTCGACGGCCGCTCCGCGCAGCCCGAGCCCCTCGCTGATCCGCAGCAGCTCCTTCTCCTCCTCTTCGAACGGGAGGCTGAGGCCGCCGCCGGAGACGGCGAGCAGGTCCGCCGCGAAGAGGTCCCGCGCCACCCCGTTGATCGGGTCCGCGTCGCGGGCGGACTCCACCTGCCGCGTGCCGTTGGGACCGAGCTTCCTCTCGGAGCCCGGCGGCGAGAACTGCACCGGCAGCGGCGCCGTGACGTTCGCGAGCAGCTCGGCCCCGCCCACCTGCCGCACGACCAGGTCCTCGGGGATGTCGACGATGCGCGCGGGCTCGTCGCTCAGCATGTAGACGACGTTGTGGGGGTCGCGGCCGTTGAAGACCGACAGGCGCATCGGCACCACCGGGGAGTCGACGCGGAACCGGAAACCCATCCCCTGCACGGCGCCGTCGAACGCGGAGCCTTCGGGGAACGACGTGTCCGCGGTGCGCATCCCCGGGCTGGCGTGCGCGCCGGTGGCCTGGCCGACCTTCGTCTTGATGGCGACGAAGCACCACTTCAGGCCCACGTAGTCCTCGACGACGTCGCCCATCCCCTCGGGGTAGCGGTACTCGTGCTCGTCCATCCACTTCTGCAGCGCCTCGGCGCCGCCCGCGGCGAGCACGGCGACCTCGTACATGCCGACGGCCTCCTCTTTGAGGACGACGACCTCGTCGCGGTCGAGCATGAGCCCTTCGGCCGCCCGCGACTCGGAGTTCTTCATCCGCGCGCCCCCCGACCCGGCCCGCCCGAGGGCCGCGGGGTAGGGGCGGTTCTGGTAGACGGTCACCTGGACGGTCGGCGGGTCGATCGCCCCCTCCACGTGGGAGAAGAGCGCGTCGTCGACCTTGCGCAGGGCGGGCACCGCGGGGAACGGGATCAGCATCCCGAACTCGGAGACCTTCCCGGAGAACTCGGGCCGCAGCGCCATGGTCTGGACCCCGTCCTTGAACGCGACGTAGGTCCGCTGGACCCCCGTGCGCTGGATCGCGGGTCCGGTGATCTGCGCGGGCAGGTGGATCGGCGGCACCATCCCGCAGGGGTCGGCGAGCGCGGCGGTGGGGGCGGACAGGAGCGCGGCGAGGCCCGCGGCGAGCAGCGCCCTCATCGGGTCACCTCGAGGCCCGCGCCGTAGCGGGGATCGCCCACGAGCCCGTGCTCGGCGAGCAGGGACCGCAGGGCCTCGGGGCTCTCGTCGCGGCCGTAGTTCCGCACCGCGTTGAACGTGTCGTAGTCGTAGCCCGAGTAGCCCGCGACGCGCCAGATCCCGACGCTGCGCAGGTTGTTGCCGATCTGCCGCTTCTCCCCGTCGAGCCCCTCTTCTTCGCAGAAGATCTGCCAGGACAGGAGGTTGCGGTACAGCGTGCGGGCCTGGGTCCGGTCCCAGCGCGCGGCGGGCACGTAGAGCGCCCCGCCCGCCCACAGGGGCTTCGTGGCCCCCTTCTGGAAGCGGTAGGCGGCGATGACGTCGGCGGCGCGGGTCGGGTCTTCGCCCACGAGGGTGCCGAGGTAGCCCGCGGCCTGGCGGCGGATCGCGTCGCGACCGTCTTCGAGCATCACGGCCGTGAGCTCGGACGTGGGCCGATTGCGGATGAGGGGGAGGACGGATCCGGCGAGCGGGGGGGCGTCGATCGACAGCGCGATCAGGTGGCCCGCGGCCACGTCCCCGTCCAGGAGCGCCTCGGCGCGCATGCCCACGGGGCGCTGCAGGGCCGGGAACTCGCCCACGAGCGTGGCGACGGCGATGAGGTCGTCCATCGTCTGCGCGCGGTTCACTCGGCCCGCCGCCGCCCAGGTGCGCACGAGCATCGGCAGGGACCGCACGCGGTGAAGCTCGAGCAGGGCGTCCTCGGCGCACACGTCCGAGATGCCGGTGAGGGCCTGGATCGCGCGCCCGCGGCGGGAGAGGTCGCCGTCGTTCATGGCGATCCCGGCGAGGACGGGGCAGGTCTCGGCGCCCGCCTCCACGAACGCCGCCACGGCCGCGTCGGCGCCGTCGGCGGAGCCCAGAGCGGTCGCGTGATCGGTCCAGGCGGCGGGGACCTCGGCGGTGAGCGGGCCGGGGGCACCCGGGTCGCCCGCGGGTGGATCGCCGCCCGTGATCTTCGGCTTCGCCGTGAGCTTCGCGGGGGTCTCTTCGCCGGCGACCGGCGTCTCGTCGGTGTCTTCGAGGTCGTCGTGGCAGGCGCGGGGGGTCGTCGATGCCGTCGTGAGCACGAGCAGCACCAGGAGCGATCGGGTCATGAGGGGTCCTCCAGGGTGGCGGTGCCACCAGCCCGCGTCCCAACGGCGAGCGAGTGGCAGTCAACCACAGACTCCCCTTCCCCGTGGAGGTTCCCCCCGACGCGGCGTCGGCTACCTCCCGCGCCGGCCGACCCGCTTCCAGATGCGGCGCATGTCCCCGAATCCGGGGCGGAAGACTTCTTTGTAAATCCGGTCGTACACAGCGTGAGCGGCGGGATCGGGGGTGACGACGGGAGCCTCCGGAACCATCGCCGAGCAGGCCTCGTCCATGGACGGGTGCACTCCCCCGCCGACCGCCGCCACGAGCGCCGCTCCGCGGGCCGCGAGCTCCTCGGACGGGGGTCGATGCACCGGCAGCCCGGTCACGTCCGCGAGGATCCGGACGAGCAGGTCGGATCGCGATCCCCCCCCCCCGACGCGCAGGGACGTCACGCGCTCGCCGGTCCCCCGCTCGAGGATCCCGAGGCCGCGACGCAGGTCGAACACGATGCCCTCGAGCAGCGCCCGGAACATGTGGGCGCGGCCGTGGTTCTGGCGGAGCCCCACCCAGGAGCCCGACTCGTGCGCGTTCTGCAGCCCGGGGGCCCACCGAGGCCAGCTGCGCACGCCGCCGGAGCCCGGCGGCACGGCCTCGGCCTCGCGGCACAGGAGCGCCTCCACGACCGTGCCCTCCTCTTCGGCCCGGGCCGCGAGGTCGCGGCCGAACTCGCGCGCGAACCAGCCGACCGTCCACATGCCCAGGAAGACCATGTACTCCTCGGTCCACGCCCCCGGCTCGACGAACGCGTTGCAGACCCACTTGTAGGTGGGACTCTCGTGGGGCCGACGGGTCACGACGCAGACCGACGACCCCGTCCCCAGGCTCACCGCCGCCGCCCCGGGCGCGGTGCCCGGACGGACGCCCGCGCCCAGCGCTTCGGCCTGCTTGTCGCCTCCACACGCGAAGATCGGGAGGCCCTCGGGCAACCCGGTCGCCTCGCTGCCCGCGGCGTGCACGCGGCCGACCTCGGACCCCGCCTCCACCACGTCGGCGAGCCACCGTCGCTCGAACCCGAGGAGCCGGTACATGGGCCCGCCGTCGAACCACGTGCGCTTCTTCACGTCGAACGGCCACGCGCCCGGCAGGCCCCCGGGGGCGACGGCCATGTTCCCGCACAGCTCGTGGTGCAGCCACGCCTCGATGGGGACGATCCAGTGCGCGGACTCGAGCAGCTTCGGCGCCCGCTCCCGCCACAGCCGGGGCAGGGAGCGCCCCAGGAGGCGCGGCAGCAGCCCGTCCTCCCCCATCATCTTGAGGCCGAACCGCAGGGGGGCCCAGGGCTCGGAGCCGATGGTCGGGCGGCGACGGTCGAGCCAGGAGACGGCGTCCCGCAGGGGTACGCCCTGGGGGTCGGTGGCCACGATCACGCTGCGCTGCGTGGTGAGCGCGGCGGCGGCGATGCGCGCGGGGTCGCCGCCCCAGACCGCCAGGCAGTCCTTCACCGACCCGAAGAGGCAGTCGCGGATGTCCGCCGGGTCCTGCTCCACGGCGCCCTCCTCGGGGTGGCGCATCGGCTGGTGCGGACGCGCGGCCTTGGCGACCAGGGCGCCGTCACGGTCGAAGAGGAGGGCGCGCGATGACTGGGAGCCGGAGTCGAGCGCGAGGACGAGATCGGGGGCGTCGGGCATGGCGCGCGAGTCTGCCACGTTCGGTATAGAGTGCGCCGCCATGTCCGACGTCGTGCGATTCGAGTTCGAAAAGCCGGAGCGATTCAAGGCGGTCGAGTACGACGCCCGGGTCGTCCGACGCGACTGGGTGACTCCGGACACGCTGGAGATCGGCTTCGAGCCGGTCGGCCGCTCGATGTTCGACTTCCACCCCGGCCAGTACGTCTCGATCGTGCTCGACGCCGACGAGACCCAGGGGCTCAAGCGCGAGCTGCGGCCCTACTCCATGTGGAACCACCCCGAGGAGTTCCAGTACGTCGTGACCGTCGCCAAGATGGTCGACGGCGGGCGCTGCACCACGTGGCTCAGGGACGCCCCGGTGGGCGCGCCCCTCAAGTTCCTGGGCCCCCTCGGCGGCTTCGTGCTGCGCCGCCCCCTGCACTCGCACATCTACTTCGTCGCGACGGGCACCGGCGTGGTCCCGTTCCGGTCGATGCTCCAGGACATGCGCGCGAGCGGCGAGCTCCGCCGGGTGAAGACGACGCTGCTGTTCGGCGTCCGCACCCAGGACGACCTCTTCGCCGTGGACGAGTTCGAGCGCTACGCCCGCGACTTCCCGAACTTCACCTTCGTCCCCACGCTGTCGCGGCCCAGGCCCGGCTGGGAGGGCGCGGTCGGCCGGGTCACCGCTCACCTGCAGGAGTGGGACCTACCGGTGGACGACATGCAGATCTACCTTTGCGGCAACGGCCGGATGGTCGCCGACGGAGTCGAGCTCATGAAGGCCAAGGGCCTCAACCCCCGCACCCGACGCGTCATCGTCGAGAAATACTTCGACTGATGCGCATCCTCCGCACCGCCGCCATCCTCGTCACCCTCGGCCTCGCGGGCTGCACGCAGTGCGAGCGCGCCTGTCGGGCGGAAGCGAACGCGTACGACGCGTGCCTGCGGGACTGGGGCCAGGAGTGGCGGGACCTGGGAGCGGACGACCGGGACGACTACCGAGAGACGTGCACCACGACCTGGGACACCTACCTGGACGGTCTCGACAGCGAAGCCCGGGCGGACGAGGTCGCGCAGTGCGGGGATCTGGCCGACGACCTGGACGCGGCCTCGGACTGCGACGGGTACCGCGCCGCCCTGCAGGCGTACGGCATCCTCGACTGAGGGCGACTACTTCCGGCGGCGGATGAAGCCGAGGAGGAGGAGGCTCGCCAACCACCCCGCGGAGGGGGCGTCGCTCGCTGCGACGGAGCTGGAGCAGCCCTCGCCACCACCCTGGTTGCCCGTGAACGTGATGGGCGAGTAGCTCGTCTCGAGGTTGTCGGCGATGAGCACGTTGGCGAAGCCGTACGCGTTCTGGCCGAGGCTGTCCGAGACGGTGACCATGATCGTGGGGAAGAAGCCGATCAGCTCGGAGACGTTCGGGTCGTCCTCGGTGGGGGCGAGCCAGCGCACGCGGGAGCTGATGCTGTTCTCGGGGTAGCTGCCGCGGTCGGTCGACCACGTATAGGACAGCTGGTCGTCCGGGGACACCACCAGCACCTCGGCCCACACCGAGCCGCCCAGCGGCACCTGGAACGTGTCCGTGATCACGCCGCCGATGATGCGCGGGGGCGTGGACGGGTCGATGCACTGCGAGCCGTCCTCGTTGCCGTCGATGATGTCGTCGCAGTTGGAGTCGACGCCGTTGCACCACTCGACCGCGCCCTGGAACACGTCGGGATCCGCGTCGTCGCAGTCGCCGGTGGCCTCGGTCTGGCCGTCGCCGTCGTCGTCGAAGTACGTCGTGTCCTCGTCGACCGTGCCGTCGCAGTCGTCGTCGATGAAGTTGAGGCCTTCGTCCGAGCCGGGGTTGATCGGGAAGCCGTCGAAGACGAAGTCGCCGTCGAGGTCGGCGTCGCTGTCGTTGCAGTCGCCGAACGGCTCGGCCACGCCGGCGATGCAGGCGAGGGGGCCGTTGCAGACGGAGTCGGACTCGCAGTAGCCGTCGCAGTCGTCGTCCCACACGCCGGTGTTCTCGTCGACGGTGCCGTCGCAGTCGTTGTCGAGGTTGTCCTCGGTCTCGATGGCCTGGGGGAAGATCTCCGGGTTGCCCTCGGCGCAGTCGCCCTGGTTCGGGTCGTAGCCGTCGCCGTCCGTGTCCGCCTGGGACAGCGGGAAGTCGATGGCGGCCACGAAGACGTCCGAGGCGTGCAGCGGGCAACCGTCGCTCACGGTGAGCGTCAGCGTCTGCAGACCGCCGGGGACCGGCGGGTTGTTCTCATCGATGTCGACGTCGAAGGTCACGCGGCCGTTCTCGTCCGGGAACTCGTCCTCGATGAGGAGATCGCCCAGGAACATCTGCACGTACAGCGAGCCCGACGGCTGCTCGGCGTCCAGCACCCGGGCGCTCACCTGCAGCTGCTGCCAGCTGTGGAAGAAGGTCGCGGTGGCGGGCGACGTGACCGTGATGCTCGGGGGGGTGCAGTTGAGGGCCGATTCGCCGTTGCCCAGCAGGAAGATCGTGAACTCGGGGCGGATCGGATCCGACGTGTGGATCTTCAGCTGCGCGGAGACGCCCTGGAGGTTCAGCGGGGTGAAGGCGACCTCGAGGAGCGACGCGGACCCCGGCAGGATCGGCTCGTCGAGCAGCACCTGGTAGGAGCCGTCCTCCCAGAAGTTGCAGCCGCCGACGCGGTTGTCCTCTTCGTCGTACTCGGGCAGGCCCTCGCCGGGGCAGGTCAGCGCGAACGCGGGCTGGGTGTCGGACTGGATGAGCTCGATGCCCGTGATGTAGAGGTCGTCGTCGCCCTCGTTGCGGACCTCGATCACTTGGCGGTGCTCGGTGTCCGTGAACCGGAAGCCGAAGTCCACGATCGTCTCGCTGACGCGGGCGTCCGGGCCGCTGGTGGCGGAGTGACCGACGAACGCGACGGTCTTCTCGGCCTCGTCGACGTCGTCGGAGTAGATGTCCAGGGCGGCGAAGGTGTCGAGCCCCTCGACGGCCGTGTAGTGCACCTCGATGACCGCGAAGTCGTGGGGGCCGATGATCGACGGGATCGACTCCTCGTTCAGCTCCCAGTTCTCGTCCGACTGGTAGTTGAGGCCGACCTCGAGGATCTCGAGATCCTGGTCCCCGGCGTTGTGGATGTGGACCTCGTTGACCAGCTCCGTCCCGCCCGGCAGCACCGGGATCTCGATGAGACGCTCGGGGATGAAGATGTCGCCGAGCTCGATGACGGCGTTGGCGAGCGCCTGCTGCTGCGCCTCTTCGCAGGTGAGCCCCGGGTCCTCGATCGGGACCGGGCATTCATCCGGGTTTTCCTCGGACGGGCAGCCCCCGAGGGCCACGGCGAAGGAGGAGAGCAGGCACAGGACCATCGACTTACGCATCGTCGACCTCTCAGCGGGGTACGACACCCCGGACGGGAACTTCCGAATCCGCAGGAATCTAACCCGCATCGCCCGCCAGCGTCCACATGCGAAGACGTGCCCGACTCCGCCGGATGCCCCCGAAAAAAACGGAACTCAGCGGGCGCGGACGTCCAGGACGACGGTGTACTCGCTCGCGACCGCGTGGTGGCAGGCCACCGAGAGCGCCCGGGGCGTGCCCGCGGCGAGCAGCAGACGCTGGGCGCCGACCTGCGGATAGGCGGTGGAGAAGCCCGCGTCGGACACGACCTCGTCGGGCGCGGCGGCGGCGACGGAGAAGACGACCCAGTCGAGATCCGACTCGTCGGCCCACTCCCCGTCCTCCTCGGTGGGCTGGTAGGGCGCGTTGAAGTCGCCCGCGGGGGCGTTGGCCCAGGTCAGGGACACCTCGATGGAGACGTCCACGTCCGAGGTCAGCGAGTAGAGATCCGTCTCGCCCGTGAACCAGCCCGAGAACCGCGGGCGGGTGGTGTCGGCCTCGCCGTCGCCGTCGATGTCCAGGGGGTGCTCGGGCCACGTCGGCCACTCTTCGCCCTCGTCGAAGCCGCAGTCGTCGGTCCCGCCCGAGACCGTGATGATCGACGGGGGGTCGAGCGCGCCGATCCCCTGGATCGTGCCCTCGGGGAGGTCGTCCTCGGACACCGACAGCACGGACGGCTCCACGTCGACCGCGCCCCCCTCGGGCAGGTGGGCGAACAGCGGCCAGGCCTCGCACGCCGCCCCGAGGAAGGTGGGCGCGATCAGGAGCACGAACAGGGTGTACGGGGAGCGTGAACGCACGACGGCAGCATACCTCGCCTCAAGCCGGCCGCGTGCCCACCGATGAGAGGGGGAGTCACCCCTCGCGAGGTCCTCGTCGATGTCCATCAAGAACGCCTTCTCCGGTCTCGTCGACCGCATGTTCCGCCACGCGGACCTCGACGACGCGCTCGGGATGGACGACCTCACGCGGCTGGAGCGGGGCCTCCCGCTGACCAGCACGGAGACCGGGTCGATGCCCGCGCCGGACTTCGGCGAGGACGGCCCCACGATGCAGATCGAGCCCGAGCCCCGACCCGCACCGCCGCGCGCCGCGCCCGCCCCCCCGTCGCCGCACGCGCTCCGGGTCTCCGACCCCGGGGAGGAGCGGTTCGACGCCCCCGCGGCGACGCTCGAGGAGGAGGAGGAGCCCTGGCACGGCGCCTCGGTCACGCCGGACGAGGGGTGGATGAGCAAGGGGTGGACGCTGCCCGAGGAGCGCGAGGCCCCGGCGTCGATCTACAGCGCGGAGGGGCCGGTGGCGGACTCCGAGACGGACCTGCCCACGCCCGACATCGCGACGCCGCGACGCCTGAGCGGGCCGGTGCTGAACCACGAGCCCCCGGCGCGCGATCTCTTCACCGACATCGAGGATCACCCCGGCGTGAGCGGCTCCTTCGAGGCCCTCGAGGCCGAGTACGCGTCCGGCGTGCACGAGACGCGACCCCCCGTCCGAGGCACGGAGGAGATCACGGAGGCTCGGCTGGAGACGCTTCGGGATCCGGCGGCCTGATCTCCGCGCGGGGATCCGCGAACAGCTGATACGGCAGACCGCAGCAGAATGACGGGCCCACGTGCGGCCAGTCCCGCGGATCCTGGCGAGGCGGCGGCGCGTCGGGGTCGGCCGCCTCGATCCGGGCCCCCACGACCTCCGACGCTTCGGCCCAGGCGCCCGCCCGCAGCATCCCCGCGACCGCCACGATCGCCACCACCGCCACCACGGCGCGCGCGTGCCCCCGCTCCGCGAGCGAGGCCCACGCCGCCGCCAGGGGGATCGTGGGGAGCAGCAGGTACCAGTCGCCGCCGTCGTTGGGGAGCACGTGCAGCACCGGGAGGGCGGCGACCGCGGCCGCGGCCAGGCCGAGCCGAGCCTGGGAGACCCGTCGGGCGGGGCCCGCGGCGGCAGCCAAGACCCCCAGCGCGACCACCAGCCCGACGAGGTCGTACCGCACGAAGAACACCAGGGGCCGGAACGTGGGGACGATCGCCTCCGCGGCGTACAGCGGCCACAGCGGCAGCGCCCGGAGCCACGCCCCCGGCGTCGGGAGGTAGGCGGCGTCCACCTGCTGGACGAGGAGCCCCACGGCGAAGGGGACGGCCGCCGCCGCCGCGAGGAGCCGAGCGCGACGATCCGGGCGGAGCACGAAGACCACGAGCGGGAGGACGATCGCCGTCTCCTTGAAGAGCACGGCCGCGACCGTCGCCGCCGCGGCGACCCCCACGCGCTCGCGGTCCCACGCGATCAGGGCGATCACGGCCGCCAGCCCCATCGCGAGGTCCGCGCGGCCGCCGACCCAGCCCGCCACCGCCACGTGCGCCCCGTGGACCGCGAACCAGGAGGCCCCCAGGGTCGCGGCCGTCGCCCCGAAGCGGCCCCGCAGCCACACGAAGATCCCGAGGCAGAGCGCGACGTAGCCCGCCGCCGAGCCGAGGTGGCGGACGAAGGCCGGAGCGTCGGCGTCGAGGCGGAACAGGTAGGGCAGGAGCGGCCGCCAGGTGCCGGAGCCGCCCAGCGGGTTCGTCCACGGCGCCAGGGGGTCGAGGCCGAGCCACTTGATCGCCTCGAACGCCATGACGCGCTCGTCGACCAGCAGCGGGGCCTCGAGGACGGGGACGCACAGGGCCGCCGCCAGGATCGCGACGACGGCAGCGCCGAGGGCGGTTCGCGAGGACTCGGGGGGCTTCTGCGGAGGCGGCGGCAACCTGCTTACAATACCGCCCCGTGCCGGTCGTTCCCCGCCTCCGCGACACCCTCTCCGTCCGCCGAATCAGCGACGGCGGCGCCCCCCTGTTCGTGGTCTCGGAGCCCGACGGGACGGAGCTGTTCCGCCTCACCGCGGACGGCTGGCACCTCCTCACGCTCCTCGACGGGGTGTCGGATGAGGAGGAGGTCCGGGGCGCCTATCGCAACCGCGTGGGCCGGGACATGCCCCGGGACGAGCTGCGCGAGTTCTGCGCCGCGCTGGCCGACGTGGGCGTGCTCGTGGCGTCCGACCGCGCCGTCCGGATCCTGACCTACCTCCGCGACCAGGGCATCGCCTACCGAGCCGCGCGGCCCGACCGTCGGGCGGTCGTGCATCCGGACACCGGGAGCCCCGACGACCCCCGCCTCGCCGACCGCCGGGGGGTCGATCACGCGCCGTTCCAGGTCGCCGTCGCGCACCTGAACGACGGCCGGCTCGAGCCCGGTCTGGCGGCGTTCCGGGCCCTCGCGGAGGCGCGCCCCGGGGACGTCCGGGTGGCGGAGATCGTCGGCCACCTCGAGTTCTTGGCAGCCTCGGAGGACCACCCCGATCTCACCACCGACCGCCGGGACGTCGCCTGGGAGGCCTTCGACCGGGCCCTCGCCGCGATGCTGACGGCGGGCGCCTGCCCCGCGTGCGAGGAGCCCATCGAGGTCGCCCTCTACCGCCCGAACCGGTGCGGGGCCTGCGGCGCGTCGTTCACGGCGACCGCGCTCCGCCGCACCGAGTCCCAGCGGCGAGGCGATCGGTGACCGATCCCTGGTCCGAAGGGCCGCTCGCGGAGCTCACCGCAGCGGAGCGGGCGGAGCTGGAGGACCTGCACTTCGACGCCGCCACCTTCGCCGACCTGGCGCGGCGCCTGGTCGAGGACCGGTTCCCCCCCAACGCGCTCGACGTGCCCGTGGGCCCGCCGGCCCCCGGCGCGATCCGACGCCTGCCCCCGGTGGGGACGTGGCAGGGGGACGCCCTCCCGGACGCCGGCACCCAGCTGCTCGCGGCCGGGCGGGCCGGGCTGCTCCTGCTGAACGGCGGCATGGCCACGCGGTTCGGAGGCCGCGTGAAGGGGGTCGTGGACGCGCTGCCCGGCCGGTCCTTCCTGGCCCTGCAGGCGCAGCGGCTGCGACGCATGGGCGAGGCCCTCGGGGCGCCGATCCCCCTCCTCGTCATGAACTCCCGCGCCACCGAAGGGCCGACTCGCGAGCACCTCGAGGCGAACGACTGGTTCGGCCTCGATCCGGACCAGGTCTTCCTCTTTCGGCAGAGCGGCGCCCCCCGCCTGAACGTCGACGGCACCCTGCACCGGGACGACGCGGGGGCGATCTCGATCTACGGACCCGGCCACGGCGACCTGCTGCCGTCCGTGCGGAGGACGGGCGCGCTCGCGTGGGCGCGCGCGAGGGGCGTCGAGACGCTCCTGATGGCCAACGTCGACAACCTGGGCGCGGACCTGGATCCCCGCCTGCTGGGGGCGTTCGCGGCAGGCGGCCACGAGATGATGGTGGAGGCCGCGCCGAAGCTGCCCGACGACGTGGGCGGCGCCCCCGCGGACGTGGACGGCCGCACGGTGATCGTCGAGGGCTTCGCGTTCCCCGACGGCTTCGACCACGCGACCCTGCCGGTCTTCAATACCAACACCCTGTGGTTCCGCGCCGACGCGATCGACCGGGACGTGCCCCTGCGCTGGTACTGCGTGCGCAAGTCGGCCGCGGGCCTCCCCGTGGTCCAGTTCGAGCGCCTCGTGGGCCAGGCGAGCTGGGCGCTGGACACCGACTTCGTGGAGGTGACCCGGCGTCGCTTCCTCCCCATCAAGAGCCCCGCCGATCTCGAGGCGGCCGGACCGACCCTGCGCGGTATGTTCGGCGCCTCCCTGAACGTCCTCCCCGGAGTCCGCTGATGCCCCGTCCCCTCGTCTTCCTCGCGGCGATCGCGTTCCTGCTCTCCGGCTGCCCGGAGCAGAAGGACTTCGACCTCGACCCCCGGCCCCACCGGGACATGATCCAGGGGCTCGAGAACATCCTGTACGCGCCGGAGCCGCCCCAGGTGGAGACGACGCAGCGGGTGCTGGACATCTCGGCCAAGCTCGCGGGGAGCCTCGACGCCGGTCGCCCGCCGGGACCGTCCCAGAAGGCGGCGACGGCCGTGCGCGACTGGGCCGCGAAGTTCGACGTGCACGGCGAAGTCGGGTACGTGGCGATGGACTTGCCCGCCGCCCGCAAGTCCTGGCAGACGCTGCGGGACGCGAACTTCCGCCCCGAGCCGTTCTTCAAGACCGCGACGGGCGACCTGGACTCCCTCCAGAAGTCGAAGTCCGGGGGCGTCGATCCGATGCAGTTGACGCTCATCACGCTGGTCGCGGGCGAGCTGACCTCGGTCTTGGAGAAGGGCCGACTCGAGGCCGAGACCTTCGGGGAGATCGGCGGCGACGTGGCCCCGGACTCGCCCGAGGCGACGGCGATCAAGGCGGAGTGGGACGAGTGGGTCGTGGCGTGGGAGCGCAAGCTCGCGGCCGTCGACTGGCCCGAGCGCCCGCCGCTCGCGGCCGAGGAGGTCGGGGCGATCTACCAGCAGCTCAAGAACGCCGAGAAGGAGCTCGCGGGCGTCACCGCCGCTCACGACTCGGGGGTGACGCCGAAGGTCGTGCGGACCGGGCGGCTCGAAGAGGCCGGGCGGCTGGTCGAGGCGGCCCAGGGCCGGATCAACGCGCTGCGGCAGTAGCCGCGATCAGGACGACGGCGTCCCGGTCCCCACCAGCAGGTAGAGCGCGGCCGCGGCCCGGACCGCGACGTGCGGGTCCTCGTCCGTCAGCAGCCCCTCCATCAGGGGCTTGTTGTCGGTCGAGCAGGTGGCGGCCGCGGCGTCCACCGCGACCTCGCGCACCGTCGGGATCTCGGACTTCAGCCCCAGCTCCACGACGCCCTTCCAGGCGTCGGAGCCGTCCGCCACGATCGCCTGAAGCACGTCGTTCATCACGCGATCGTCGCCCTGGCTGAAGAGGCCCTGGACGGCGAGCCCGAGCCCGTCGGAGCCCCGGAGGACCGCCGCCGCGGCCGCGCCCGCGCGGGTCGCCGGATCCTCGACGCTCAGGGCCTGCTCGAGCGCGCGGTCGACCATGGTGTCCGCGCCCACGCCGGGGATCGCGAGGGCCGCCGCGCCCGCCTGGGTCACGAGGGCGTCGTCGTCGGCGAGGACGGCCATCGCCCAGGCCGCCCGGTCCTTGCCCCGGCTGCGGATGAACGTCGGCGCCCAGGCGCGGCGCTCCTCGACGTCGAGCTTGCTCCACACCGCCTTCACGTCGCCCCAGCCCCCGTCGGGCAGCAGCTGCAGGGCGGCGGTGACGGCGAGGCGCTCGCCGGCGCTCCCGTCGGCGGCCGTCTTCTTCAGGAACTTCATGCGCTTGCGGTCGGCCTTCGCGGCCGTGATCCCGGCCACGCCGAGCACGCGGAGGGGGCCGGGAGCGGTCTCCGCCCAGCCCTGGAAGCGCTCGTTCGACCAGCCGGTCACGCCCTCGGAGTTCGGCCCGATCACGGCCAGGGCGGTGGCACGGCCCACGTCGCCCGCGTCCGCCAGCGACGACAGGATCCCCCCGAGGAAGTCCTCCCGACCGGGCCCCTCGGGGAGCTTGATCGCGGCCAACAGCGCGGCCTCCCGGTGCTCCTCCGAGTCCGATCCGGCGGCCTCGGCGATGATCGCCAGGGCCTCGGCGACCTTCTCCTGGCCGAAGTCGCCGCGGGCGATGTGGCGCCCCGCCGCCCGCACGGCCCGCGCCCGAAGGTCGGGGCTGGGGTCGCCGCCGTACCCGCCCACGATGTCCCACGTGGCGTTCGGGTCGAGATTGCCCGGGAGCGCGTCGATGACGGCCGCGATCTCCGCGGGCCGCACGGCGACCTTGGTCATGGAGCCCTCGCCGAGGTGCTTCGGGGTGAGGACGTCCTGGAAGAACGCTGGGCCGGCGAGCGTCGCCGAGCCGCAGCGGGCCAGGGACGCGTAGTCGGAGACGAGCCATCGGCCCCCGGCCCCGAGCACGACCTCCCGGAGGATCTCCGGCTCGTGGCGGGCGAGGGCCTCGTTGAGGGCCGAGTACTCGGCGGCAGCTTCGGGGCGCTTCTCCTGGTCGAGGCGGATGAGCACGCGGAATCGCCAGCCGGCGAGGCTGTCGCTGTACTTGCCCAGGTACTTCTCGAGGTAGCCGAGGGCGGCGTCGTACTTGCCCTGCTCCCGGTACTTCTCGACCTGCTCGATCATCCGCTGCTCGGGGGTCTTGCACGACACCGTGGTCGTGGCGAGGGCAGCGATCAGCAGGGTCGGGAGGAAGCGCGAGGGTCGAGTGGAGGGCATGAGGGGACCTTGTGGATGGCGGGGCGCGCGCGGTAGACAGGAGTCGCGGCCCGCGAGTGGCCGCATGCCTACCTCAATCGTGAGGAGAAGTCATATGGGCCCGCGGGCTCTCCTGCTCTGCCTCGCGACCGTCGTCGCGGTCGGCTGTCCGACGGCGGACGACGACGACACCACCCCCGTCGCCGACGACGACGACACCCCCACGCCCACGCCCGACCCGCTCGCCGATACGATCGGCGTCTTCAACCTCATCAACGTCGTCCAGCCCGACGGATCGTCGTACGTGGACTTCAGCGGCGCCTTCGGCACGTTCGCCGGGCTCGACACGGCGACCCTCGCCCCCGGCGGCTACCTCGGCGGGTTCGACCTCGGCGTCAGCACGTTCCGCTTCGACCTGGGGGGCTACCCCGTCCCCGCGACGGGCACCGCCGAGGTCGTCGACCTCCTCGAGTACCTGCCGTGGGTGCCCGCGGACGAGACGTGGTGGGACGGGGGCAACGCCGTCGCGGCGGGCAACTACCTCAGCTCCCGGTTCCTGTGGACCAGCGACGACGGCGCGGACTCGGTGCTGGCCTACGCGGTCGACGATCCGCTGAGCCCCGGCGGGGCCGCCTGGACGGCAGGGGCTCGGGTCGGGTTCGAGATCGCGGGCGGGCCCGACGTGGTCGCGGCGGCCTTCCCCGACGCGATCGCGTTCCCCGCGGCGGTGGACCTGATCGAGCCCGCCGAGGGCACCACGATCCAAGCCCCCGCGGCCCACGATCTCGAGGTCGAGTGGACCCCCGCGGGCGACGGCGCGTCGGTGATGGTGCTGCTCGTCCAGGACCTCGGACCGGCGTACGTCGCCTCGGTGGCGGACACGGGCACGCACACCATCCCCTCGACCGTCCTGCACGACGAGCTCCCCGGGGGCTCCTACGACGTCATCGTCGCGCGGGACCTGGAGGCCGTCCTTGACCACCCCCAAGGGGACATCGTGCTGCGGACGCGGGAGGAGGCGCGCGCCACCGTCGAGCTGCTGCCGGACCTCGTGATCACGCCCGGCTTCGGCGAGCCCGGGACCGTCGGCCAGTACACGATCGACTGGTTCACCGGCACGTGGCTGGAGGGCACGTCGCTCGATTTCGGCGAGGGCGTCAACGTGGGCGCCGTCTTCCCGGACGCGGAGGAGCCCGGGCGGGCCCAGGTGAACCTGACGATCCTGCCGGACGCCGAGGTCGGGGCCCGCACCGCGGAGATCTTCAACGCCGACGACTTCCACACCCAGGAGGTCGCCTTCTGGATCTACAACCTCCCGCCGGTGGACGACTGCGCCGGGGCCGACGCGCTCGGGCCCCTCGGCAGCGGGGTGTTCGCGTCGTCCACGGAGGGGCTCGCGAACGACCTGGCCTCGGACGTCGCCTGCCTGGACTGGACCCTCAACGGCAACGACGCCGTGTATCGCATCGACCTGTTCGAGGGCGAGGACTTCGTGGCGTGGTTGGACGCGCCGGAGCCCGGGGACGGCGCGCTCGTGCTCCTCGAGGACTGCGAGGACCCCGCCACCGCGGTCATGTGCGCCGACGACGGCTTCGCGGGCGAGTTCGAGGAGATCGTCTTCGAGGCCCCGCGAGACGGCACTTGGTACCTCGTGGTCGACGCCTACACCGTCGCCGGGTACGGGACCCGGGACATCAGCTACGAGCTCACGATCCTGTTCGGCGACCTGGTGCCGACCCTGCTGGACCCCGGGTGGATCGAGCCGGGGACGACCGCCGTGCAGACGATCGCCGCCGACGCCCCGTGGGAGGGCGTGACCCCCGCGAACGTGGAGCTCGGCGCGGGGCTGACCGCCGACGCGGTGCAGATCCTGGCGGACCCGACGCTCCTGGAGGTCACCGCGACGGCCGCCCCCGGCGCCGCGAGCGGACCCCGGGAGGTCGTGATCTCCCCCACCGTCGGGGATCGGGCCGAGTTCCCGGACGGGTTGTGGGTGACGCCGTGGCCGTCGCTCGACACCTGCGCCGAGGCGACGGTCGCCGACGCCGTGACGCCGGGCGAGGCCGCGGGCTGGGCGGTGGGGTCCGGCTCGGACATGGTCGACGCGAGCTGCTTCACCTGGGGGACGGGCGGCCCCGAGGTCTTCCTCCCCGTGGACATCGGGGCGGGCCAGGCGCTCACCGTCACCGCCAACACCGCGGACGCCGCGGACGACCTCCAGCTGTTCGTGCTGACCGACTGCGCGGACGCGACCTCCTGCATCGAAGAGGCGTCGGCGGACGTGGGGCTGGCGGGAGAAGAGGAGCTCATCGACGCGTGGACGCCGCCCGCGCCCGGGCGCTACTACCTCGCCGTCGGCCTGTTCGCGGCGCCCTTCGATACGTTCTCGCCCGCCTGGGGCTACGACCTCAACGTCGTCGTCGAGTGACCATGCGCGGCCCGCCCGCCGACGGGGGGCGTCGGGCGGGGCCCTCGAAGAGCACGCCGAACCACGCGACGAGCCCCACGAACCCGCCCGCGAGCTGCAGCGAGTAGGGGGTGGGGCTGCCCGCACCCCACATGGCGAAGTCGCCCACGAGCTGGACGAGCGTCCACAGCCCCAGGAACGACCACACGGACAGGCGCGGGTTGTCGTGGAAGACGAGGAAGCTCACGCGGGCCCGGGGGACGGAGAGGCCGTACAGCACGATCAGGGCCGTGATGCCGGCGCCCGCGCCCACGAGAGGCGACGCGGACGTGGGGCCGCCCAGCGCGTAGGCCAGCGAGCCGAACACGGTGCCCGCGAGCAGCGTCGACAGGTACCGACGGGTCCCGAGCATCGCCTCGACCCGGTCCCCGAGGGCGGCGAGGAAGTACAGGCTCACGAGCAGGTGCGCGAGCGTGACGTGGACGTAGAAGGACGTCACGAGGGGCAGGCCCGCGCCCGCGAGCGGTCGCGCGGGCTTGAACCCGAAGGTCTCGGCCGCCCCGGGGAGCGGCAGGGTCGTTGCCCCCACGACGGCGAGCGACGCGATCACGCCCCAGGTCACCATCCCGCGGCGGGTGTCCGGGATGCCCGGGATGTTCGCCAAGGAGTAGAGGTCCGCCTCGTCCGAGGCCTTGGAGTGGCCGCGCAGGGTGGCCGGGTCGTTGCGGCGCCGGGCCTCGGGGAGCGGCGGCAGCGGCGTGTCCAGCGACGGGTCCGGAGCGGGATGGGTCGCGCCCAGGGCGGCGCGCCTGGGCGCCGCTCCCACCGCGCGGGTGGAGGGCTGCGTCTCGGTCGACTTCGGGGCGGCCGGGACCACGGCGGCGGTGGGCGAGAGCGAGGCGAAGCGGCTGCGCTTCGGAGGATCGGGCGGGCGGTGAGGGAGCGCGTCCCAGGCGGCGGCGTCGATCCAAGCGAGGTGGCACGACGTGCACAGCGACACCTGCGCCTCGGCCGACTCGCCGATCCCGACCCGGGCCGTGGTGTTGCCGCAGGACGTGCACGGCCGGCCCTCGGCCACGTCGCCCGCGAAGGCCGCCTGCCAGCCGCGGCCGACGTCCTGAGGTCTGCAGTTGCGTCGCAGCACCTCCATCGTGGCCGCGCGCCCGCACCCCTCGGCGCAGTTCCGCGTCGCCCCCCGGGGACCCGGGGTGATGGTCAGCTCTCCCGCGCAGATCGGGCAGGAGTACAGGGACGCACCTCCTCCTCCTGAGGGCTCGACATCGACGGCGGCAGAAGAGACTCGGGCGGCCATGCCTCTCTCTGTCGGTCGTTCACCACTCTACTTGACGAAAGACCCGCTCCGCGCGGCCCCGGGGCCGATCCCCGGGATCAGGCGCGCGCGCTCCGGTCGGCGACGATCGCGTCCCGCTGGGCCCGGGGGATCGGGAGCGGGTAGGCGCCGTCGAAGCACGCCGCGCAGCGGGTCCCGGGCCGGACATGGTCCAGCCCCTCGACCGACAGGAACGTGAGGGAGTCGATGCCGAGGTCGTCGGCCCAGCGCGCTTCCATGCGGCGCTGCTCCTCCCGGCTCAGCGGGGCGTCGTCGTCCCGGCCGGGGTCGAGGTACCGGGGGGCGGCCAGCTCCGCTCTGGTCGACATGTCGATGCCGTAGAAGCACGGGTTCAGGACCGGCGGCGCGTGGATCGCGAAGTGAACGGCCGTCGGCCCCTGAGCCCGGACGATGTCGAGCAGGCGGCGGATCGTGGAGCCGCGGACGATCGAGTCGTCGATGATCGCCACCCGCTTGCCCTCGAACTCGCTGCGGATCAGGTTCAGCTTCAGGCGCAGGGCCGCGTCCCGGGCCCCCTGGGAGCCCATGATGAAGGTGCGGCCGGAGTAGCGGTTCTTGATGAAGCCCTCGCGACACGGCGCGCCGAGCTCCTCCGCGAAGGCGATCGCCGCGGGCCGCGAGGTGTCCGGGACCGCGATCACGCGGTCGACCTCGAACCCCTTGAGCTTCCACTCGGCGGCCAGCCGGCGACCCATGGCGAGGCGGGCTTCGTAGACCGTCCCGTTCCCCACGACGGAGTCCGGGCGGCTGAAGTAGATCGACTCGAAGATGCACGGCGTGGGCGTGCGCACCTCCACGTCGCGGATGAGGGGCTCCTCCCCCGCCCGCAGGAACACCGCCCGACCCGGCGGCAGGTCGCCCCGGGACTCGAAGGCGAGGGCGTCGAGCGAGACCGACTCGGACGCGAGGATCCAGTCGTCGCCCCGGCGGCCCCACACGCCCGGGCGGATGCCGTGGGGATCGCGGAGCCCCACGAGCGTCGGGACGTCGTCGATCTCCAGGAGGATCGCCAGCGTGTACGCGCCCTCCACGATCCTCACCGTGTCCCGCAGGGCGGCGCACACGTCGTCGATCGTGTGGTTGCGCCGACGCCGCTCCATCAGCGCCTCGGTGAAGATGCAGAGCACCGGCTCCACGTCGCACGCGGAGAGCAGGTGGATCGAGTGCTCGGCGAGGCGGGAGCGGAGCCGGTCGTAGTTCGTGACGTTGCCGTTGTGCGCCATGATCACGCCGGGGCGCCGGTCGAAGAAGGGCTGAGCGTCCGCGAGCACGCCGCGCCCGATCGTGGGGTACCGCACGTGGCCGATCCCCCCGTGGCCCGTGAGCGCCCGGACCACGTCGCGGTCGAACACGTCGCGCACGAGCCCGACGCCCCGGTGGATGGGGAAGCGTCCGCCGTCCGCCGTGATGATCCCGCAGGAGTCCTGCCCCCGGTGCTGGAGGGCCTGCAGGCCGGTGGACACCGCACCCGCGACGGGGCCGCTCGAGACCATTCCGATGAAGCCGCACATGGCGCGCATTCGACACGCCGGGAGGCGGACCGTCCACCACGGTCGGATATAAAGGCCGGCATGTTCCCGCGCGCGCTCGTCGTCATGGCCAAGGAACCCCGCGCGGGGCGGGTGAAGACGCGACTCACCCCCGCGTTGACCCCCGACCAGGCGGCGCGGCTGTACGCGGCGTTCCTGGAGGACCTCGCGCGGGAGCTGGCCGACTGGGACGGCGGCTGCGACCTGTGGCTCGCCTGGGCCGACGACGACGGCGACGCCCCGGTGCTGCACCGCCTCTTCGGCGAGTCGTTCCGGCTCGTCCGCCAGACGGGCGGATCCCTGACCGACCGCATGGAGAACGTCTTCGGGGCGCTGTTCGATCGCGGCTACCGCGCCGTCGTCATGCGGAACTCGGACTCCCCCCACCTGCCCCTGACGGTCCTGCGCGAGGCCTTCGAAGCCGTGGAGGCCGCCCCGGGCACGGTCGTCCTGGGCCCGGACCTCGACGGCGGCTACTACCTCGTGGGCATGGACGCCCGCCGGCCCGGCGTATTCCCGCGCGCGATGTCCACCGCGTCGGTCTACGAGCAGACCTGCGCCGGCGCTCGCGCCCGCGGGCTCCGGGTGACCGCCCTCGCCCCCTTCCTCGACGTCGACACCCCGGACGACCTCGCGGCCTTCCGCCTCGAGTTCATGGACCGCGCGGACACCGCCCACTGGGCGACCCGACGCGCGTTGGAGACCCTGCCGTGAACCGTCTCTCCCTCATCGCCCTGGTCGTCCTCGCGACCGGCTGCGGCAATCGCATCAACGGCACGGTGGACGACCTGAGCGTGGGCGAGTTCGCCGACGGCGTGTACTTCGAGCTGCGCTACACGGAGGACGGGATCGAACAGCACGACCTGGTCGTGTGGCTCATGCCCATGGAGGGGTCGTGCTCGGTGTTCCCGGACCTGCTCGCCGACCTCGCGGCGGCGCGGGACGCGATCGACGAAGAGAGCCTCGAGCCGCAGGTCTACTGCGAGCGGTGGGAGGGGGTCTGGGCGGAGCACCTCGGCCTCGACCCCTTCTGGATGGCGCGGTACTCGCTGCGGGCGAAGCCGCGCCCCGCGGACGCGGGCGTGGTCGGGGACTACCCGTGGCTGTCGCGCGACCGGCTCAACGACGAGCCCGTGTTCGACGCCGATCTCGCCCGCTATCCGGCGCCGACGTTCGGGGCCTGCGCCGAGGAGTTCGAGGGGACGGACCAGTACACGCCCACGATCCACCTCGCGACGGGCGGGCTGCTCGAGGTCACGCGCCACGCCGAAGACGAGGAGCTGGGGGGGCGGGTCGAGTTCGGGCTGGAGGCGGCGGGGGACGCGGGCGTGTCCGGAACCTTCGAGACGACGTTCTGTCCCGGGGCGGTAGACTGGCCCCTGGAGTTCGGCTTGGGGCTCTGAACCCTCTGTTTCTTCGTTGATGGATTTCACCTCCCCGAACGATGCCTCGTTTCCGAATCACCCGTAGCCCCGGCGACGACGACGGCCGCGACCGCACCGTCTCTTTCGATGTCGGCGAGCCCGGCAAGAAGCAGCGCCGCGGCCTGTTCGGGCGGGCGCCCGCCGAAGAAGAGCAGGACCCGGCCCCCTGGGAGGTCGAGACGGACATCGGCGAGTCGGTGGCCCCGTCGCGGCACGACCGGAACGTCCCCACGGCCCCCCGGCTGGCGCGCGCGGGCTCCAAGGCGCGCATGAAGGCCGTGGGGGCGAGCACGCCCGACGCGGACGTGAGCGTCGGCCGCTTGAAGTCCGTCGAGCGCCTCGCGGCGATCAGCACGGAGCACTCCGCCGTCGACACCGACGACCCCTGGGCGAAGTCGGCCGGGGGCGCGGCCTACGACGCCGCCGCGTCGCTGCCTCCCCCGGCGCCTGTCCCGCCGGACCCCGTGAGCTCGTCCCACGAGGTGCCCGCTCCCGCGTCCGAGCCGCGGCTCGGGCTCGGAGGCGCCGGAGGCGGAGGGTTCGACTCCGACTCGTTCTGGGGCGAGCCGGACGACGTGAGCGTCGCCGTCGAGGGCTCGTCGAAGCGGGGCGCGGACTCCAGCTTCGCGCCCCCCCGGTTCGAGGGACAGAGCCTGTTCGATGTCCAGGCCGTCTCGCCCCGGGAGCCCAGCGACGAGTTCCTGGGCGCGGCCAGCGACTTCGACGTGGACGTGGGCTTCACCCACGACAGCGTGGCCGACATGGGGCTCACCGGCTGGGACGACACCAGCGCTTCGTCCCTCGGGTTCGCCGACGAGGGCCCCATCGAGTCGCACGACCCGTTCGCCCCGGCCCGAAGCGGCCAGACCCGCGGGTCGCTCCAGGCCCACGACATGTCGTATCCGGACATCCCCACGCTCACGGTGGACGACGCCTTGAGCCGGGGGAGCGAGCTGCTGGAGCAGGGGCAGGCCGAGGACGCCCTCTCGATCCTGGAGATGGGCCTGCGCATGGAGCCGAGCAACGCGGCGCTGCGCACGTGGGTCGACTTCGCCGAGCGCAAGGTGCTCGCGGACATCCTCCCGGAGGCGCGCAGCGATCGGGTCCTCCGCCTCGTCCCCGCCGAGCCCCCCGGGTTCGCCGATCCCCGGGACGCGAAGCTCGCCGAGTCCGTGCGGTCGCCCCGGACCTTCAGCGCCCTGCGCGAGGAACACTCGGTGATGTCCATGCGCGAGTTCGCGGGCCGAGTGAGCGCGATGATCGCCATGCGCGTCATGGCCTGGGACGACTGAACCCGGCAGGCAGGCCGTCAAGCGCGGCGGCGGCGGCAACAACGCGGGTGGTTCGCCGAACCGGGCGACTTTCTGCCGCCTTTGCGGCAACAACCGGGGTGGTTCGCCGAACCGGGCGACTTTCTGCCGCCTTTGCGGCAACAACCGGGGTGGTTCGCAGAACCGGGCGACTTTCTGCCGCCCTCGACGCGGCCCGACCGCCTCGCTAGGCGCGGCCCACCAACCAGAAGGTGCGCATCGGGCCCCTCCCCTTCACCTCCACGGTGCCGCGCTCCTCGCACTCGAAGGCGTCGCCGATCGTCTTGATCTTGTCGAGCCCGTGACGCTCGGCGATGGGCGCCGGGAGCACCTGCATCAGGCCGTGGTATTGCCGCGTTCGCTCCTCGATGACGAGACGCTGGGCGAAGACGCGGCGGCGCCCCGTCTCCAGCCGGGGCCCCGCGCGCTCGCCCACCGCGACATTCCTGTCCGCCCGCGTAATCCGATGCCCGGCCGAGATCGCGTCGACGTCCGTTAGATTGAAGACTCAACCGCTCGGGGGAAGGACGGGACGCATGTTCAAGAAGACGTTGGCGCCGGCAGCTTGCTTGCTGGTCGTCGGATGCACGACGGGGATCGAGGACGGTCGCTTCCACACCGGAAGCTCCACGGTGGCCGCTTCGGCGGACTACGGGATCGTGTACTCGGTCGACACCGAAGGCGGCACCCTCGCCGCCTACGACGTGGAGGCCGACGAGGTCCGCGCCGTCGACGTCGGAGCCCGGCCCACACGGGTCGCCCGGGCGGGCGACGACCTCCTCGTCACGCTGCGAGGCCGGCGCGAGATCGCGGTGGTGACCGACCTCGGCGGGGAGCTGAGCGTGATCGAGCGCATCCCCACCGGGGCCGAGCCGTACGGCGTCGTCGCGTCCGAAGACGGCGACCGGGTGTACTACACGTCCTCCATCTCCGGCACCGTGCACGAGCTCGACGCCGCGACGCGGGAGGAGCTGCGCACGTGGGCGGTGCCGGACCAGCCGCGGTGGCTCGCCCTGCACCCGAGCGGGGAGTCGCTGTACGTCGGCTCTGCCTACGGCGGCACGCTCAGCTGGATCGATCTCGAGACCGACGCCGTCGTCGGCCTCGATCTGCCCGTGCTGCAGGGAACCGACCTCGTCGACTTCCAGGAGATCGACCTCGTCTCCCGCGTCACCGGCGACCCCACCGTCTCCCCCAACGGCAAGACGCTGATCGTGCCCACGCTCCACGTGGACAACGAGTCCCGCGCGTCGGCCGGCAACGGCGGCATCACGGTCCAGTACTACGCGGGCGCGGGCGGCAGCTCCACCCGCTTCAACCCCGTCGCCACGGTGATCCCGCTGGGCGACGGCGGCGCCCCGGTCGTATCCGAGACCGAGGCGATCGACCTCGCGACGCAGACCAGCAACCGCACGGTCGTGAACAGCTACGTCACCTCGATGACCGTGTCCCCCGACGGGGAGACGGTGTACGCGACGATGGAGACGGCCTCGACCGTCGTGGCCTTCCGGCTCACCCGCACGGCGGGCAGCTCGTCCCAGGGCCCCACGTCCGCGGTCGACCGGGGCATGGTCCCGGTGTCCGGGGGGAGCACCGCCACGATGCGGGCCGTGCTGCCGATCGGCGTCGACGACGGCCCCACGGGCATGGTCTTCACGACCGACGGCCGGGCCTGGGTCCACAGCTTCCTGGAGCGCACCCTGCAGCGGGTGAACGCGGAGCGCGCCCACGAGGCGCTCGCGCCGTCCGGCACCGGCGAGGCGACCTACGACATCAACAGCCCGCCGTCCGCCACGTCGGCCGTCGTGGTGGCCGAGGCCGCCCTCGGCGCCGATGAGGTCGCCGGCCGCGAGCTCTTCTTCTCGTCCACGGACACGCGCATGGCCGCCGCCGGAGCGGGCGTGTCGTGCAGCACGTGCCACTTCGAGGGGCGCAACGACGGCCTCTCCTGGCCGCTCGAGAACGGTCCGCGCCAGACGCCGTCCCTCGCGGGCCGGGTGTCCCTCACCGAGCCGGTGACGTGGACCGACGCGGTGGCGACCGTCGCCGACGAGGCGCTCATCACGTCGTCCACCCGGATGGGCGGCTCGGCCCTGGGTCGCAGCGCGGCCGAGCGGATCGCGGCGTTCATCGACTCCACCCCCGAGGTCGACAGCGTCCTGAAGGGGTCCGACGACGAGGCGATCGCGCGCGGTGAGGCGATCTTCAACCGCGAGGACGTGGGCTGCGCCGACTGCCACTCGGGCGACGCCTACACCGACAACGCCCCGTACGCGATGTTCGGGCTCGACTTCGTGCTCACCCGAGGCTTGGTCGGGATCTCCGCGACGGCGCCGTACCTCCACGACGGCAGCGTGCCCACCCTGCGGGCGCTCCTCGAAGCCGTGAACGACGGCGAGATGGGCGACACCGGCATGCTCAGCGGCGCGGAGCTCGACGATCTCGAGGCCTTCCTCAAGAGCCTCTGAGCGCCGCACGACGTAGGCTCCGAGGAGCGCGGGCCAATCGCGCTCCTCGGAGCACCCCCTCTTGGACGACCCCCTGCAGCGTCTCGATCCCCGCGCCGTCGGCTATTGGCGGATCTCGGGGCTCCCCGCCGGGCTCATCGCGGGCGGCCTCCTGAGCGCCCCGGCGGTGGCGATCGCGGCCGCCGCGGACCTCGCGCCCGCCGGACTCGCCGCCACCGGCCTCGTGGTGGTGCTCGTGTACACGTTCTTCCGGGTCGGCGTCGCGCCCCCGATCTGGTGGCGGGTCTGGCGCTACCGGGTGACGGAGGATCAGCTGTTCATCCAGCGCGGCCTGTTCGTCGTGCGGCGCACCCTGATCCCCCTCGTGCGCGTCCAGAACGTGGACACGGTCCAGGGCCCGATCGCCCGCCGGTTCGGCCTGAGCGAGGTGGCCGTCTCCACGGCCGCCAATACGACCACCATCCCCGCCCTCGCCGACGACGTCGCGGAGGACCTGCGGGACCGCATCGCGGAGCTCGCCCGCCTGGCCCGTGACGACGACTGAGCCGCGCCGACAGCACGGGCTCGCGGCCGTGCACGCCACCCTCGCGGGCCTGCGGGAGATGATCTGGCTGCTGATCGTGGCCGTCGTCGGGGGCGGGGGCAGCAAGTGGCAGACCGCTGCGTTCGCGGCGTTCTTCCCCCTGGGCGCCGTCTTCGGCGTGGGGCGATGGTGGCGCACCCGGTACTGGATCGAGGGCGACGAGCTGCGCGTCTCCCAGGGCTTCCTCCTGCGTCGCCAGGTCTTCCTGTCGCGGGAGCGGATCCAGGCGATCGACGTCACCGCGGGCATCCTGCACCGCCTCTTCGGGGTGGTCCGGGTGCAGGTCAAGAGCGGCGCCGCGGGCACGCAGGTCGACCTGAGCGCGGTCACCAAGGCCGAGGCCGAGCGCCTGATCACGGCGCTGCGGCCCGCGGCCGCGGAGGACGGCGAGGGGCGCGTCGTGGACGACGGGAGGACTGTGCGGCGGGCGTCCGGGGCCGTGTCCCGCACGTGGACGCTCACGCCGGGACGCCTGCTGCTGCTGGGGGCCCTGAGCAAGCGACTGGGCATCCTCCTGGGCGGCCTCGCCTACGTGTTCGGGCAGGTGGTCGAGACGGCGATGGAGCGGGTGACGGAGTGGGCCGCCCGGGTCACCGAGAACGCGCCCGCGCTGGCCGACTCCTCGGGGCCCGCCCTGTGGATCGCCCTGGGCCTGTGCGCGCTCCTGGCGTCGTGGGCGCTGTCGATCCTCGACACCCTCGTGCGGTGGGGACGCTTCGACGTGCATCGCACGGCGGACCGCATCACCGTCCGTCGCGGCCTGCTGGAGGAGCGACGCGTCTCGCTGTCGGCCGACCGCCTGCAGGCGATCCGCCTGGTGGAGGGCCCGTTCTTCCTCCGCCTCGGCTACGCGGCGGTGTACGTCGAGAGCGTCGGCCACCAGGAGGAGCAGGGCGTCTCCACGTGCCTGCACCCGATCCTGAAGCGCACGTCCCTGCGGCCGTTCCTGGCCGAGATCGCCCCGGAGCTGCTCCCCGCGCTGGACGCCGAGCTCGTGAAGCCGCCGCGGCGCGCCGCGATCCGGTTCTTCCTCAAGCCGGCCCTGTTCTGGACGGCGCTCGCGGCGGCGGCGTGGTTCGTACGCCCGGCGGGCGCCTGGCTGATCGCGGCGCTGATCCCCGCGATGTGGGTGGCCCTCCGATCGTTCCAGGAGACGGGGATCGGCCACCGCGGGGCGATCGGGCGGATCGTGAGTCGGGGCCTGCGTCGCACGACGGTGCTCTTCCCGCGTCGCCGCGTACAGACCGCGGACGTGGTGGCGGGGCCCTTCCAGAGGCGCCGCAGGCTGGCGACGGCGTCGGTCGTGGTGGCGTCGGGAGCGCTGGGGCGGACGTTCAGCGCGCGCGACCTGGCCGACGACGACGCGGCCCGGTTGTTCGCCTGGCTCGAACCCTCAGAGCGGGTGCGGCGCGGGCGCGGAGTCGCCCACCGCGACGACGAACTCGGGGCCGACCCGGACCCCCCGAGCGTGGGCCCCGGGCTCGACGGGCACGCGGAGCCTCCACGCGCCGTCCGCGCCCACGGTCCCGGTGGCGAACCAGGGGACGGTGCGCCCCCCGACCGTCAGCTCGATGCGGGCGAGCACGGGAGCGCCCGGGGGCCCGGTCCCCTCCAGGATCCGGCCGGGGACCCGCTCGTAGGCCCACAGGTTGGGGACGAGCAGGGCGGTCCCGGCGACGGCGGCGGTGGAGGCGAAGACGGGGCGTAGGCGCTCCAGGTGCGGGGCGACGCCGGGCACCGCGGATCCCCCGATCAGGAGGGTCCCGAGCGGGATCTCCGCGAAGTACGCGGGGTCGAGCCGCCCCGCCCCGTCGGCGCCCCGCACCAGCGGCCCGCGGCCCCGCGAGTCCCGGACCTGCTGCAGGATCGTCGCCGCCCCGGCGACCGCGAAGCCCAGGTCCCGACGCGCCATCCACGCGACGAGCTCCGCCTCGCTGCCGTAGGGGGCCTCGGCGACCTCTCGAAACCCGTCGACGTCGAGGTAGGTGCCGAAGCCGGTGGCCACGACCGGCCGCTTCGCGAACTGCAGGATGGGGTGGCCGAAGTGCCAGGGGACGAACACCCCCGCGCCGGTGCCGGGGACCGCCCCCTCTCCCGGGGCCGGGCGCAGCGCGAGGGAGGCCTCCTCGATGGGCGCGAGCGCGCGGGCCTCGGCGAGCACGAGCGGCTTGCGCAGGCCGGGCGAGAGCGCCACGAGGAGGACGAGCAGCCCGGTCGCGACGGCGGCGCGACGGTCGGCCCGGGCGGCGATCACCCACAGGGCGATCGCGGTGCAGATCGCGAGGTTGACCGCGAACAGCCGCCCGAAGCGGAGCTGCCACAGCGTGAGGGCGACCATCGCGACGGTCCAGCCCGCGAAGAGCAGCCCCGACGTGCGATCGCGCCGGACGAGCTCCCGCAGGGCCAGGGGGACGGTCACCACCGCCAGCAACCCCGGCGACGCGAGCAGGGCGCGCACACCGGGGCCCTCGGTGAGGATGGGCTGGAACTCGCTGATCGCCGCCAGCCAGGGGTCCTGTCGCCCGAGCCACCCCACGAGCCCCGCGGCGAGCTCGTCGCGGGCGCCGGGCAGGGCGAAGACGGCGAGGGGCAGGAGGAGCACGCCCACGAGCCCCCGCCTCCCGGCCCGGCGCAGGACGGGGACGAGCGCGAGCACCACGGCCCCGAGGAGCAGCAGCAGGGGCTGCAGTCGCGACGGGAAGACGTAGCTGAACGCTCCCCCGACGGGGTCGCTGTACAGCGCCGCGCAGGCGCCGGCCGCGACGCCGAACGCGGGGGCTCCGAGCCCGACCGGCCCGGGGTCCCGGCGGGTCCAGGCGACCGCCAGCAGCATGGCGCCGGCGACGGCGGCGTACAGGACGGACCCCGCGAAGAAGGCCAGGCCGCCCGCCAGGATGGCGGCCCCGGCGCCCTCCCAGAGCGCCCGCCGCTTCACGGTGGGGGCGGCCAGGACCCACAGCCCCAGCAGGGCCATGCAGAGCACCTCGGCGACGTGGTGGTCGAGCCGCCCCACGCGGCCGACGGCCTCGGATTGAGGGATGAGCGCGAGCGCGACGGCCGCGGCCGTGGGCACGAACACCGCGCCCGGGCCGCTCGGCCACAGACGTCGGGCGACGGTCCACCCCGCGAGGACCGCGAGCAGGCCGAGCGCGACGGGCACGAACATGGCGAGGACCGACCCGGCGGCCGCGTCGAGCCCCAGGCCGCGAACGAGCGTCCCCACGAGGAAGTCCAGCCCCGGCGCCCAGTGGCAGGGCCCGCCGTCCGGCCAGTTCATCCAGGGATCGTGCACGGGGACGGTCGGCCACGACTCCGCCGTCAGCAAGCTCCGCCGCAGGTGGTACGCCGAGTCCCCGCCCTGGGGGAAGACCTCCCCCGCCACGAACACCTTCGGCCACGCCGTGACCCGCGCCCAAGCCCCCAAGGCCAGCGCCCCGACCAGCCCGACCCGGTCGAATCGAAGCGTCACCCGCCCCGTAGACCCCGGACGACCCCGATCTCGAAACGCCGAGTTCGAGAACCCACAACCGGACGACCATGCTCTCGAGACGCCGAACTCGAGACCCGAAGCCCCCGGACACCTCGGTAGACGATCGTGCGAAGCATGTCGTCTACCGCGGCTACAGATCCCTCGAGATCAGACAATCTTGATTTTGTAGGGGTTGATCTCCTGCTGCTTCTTCTTCTCGAGCTCGGCCTTGGCCTTGGCGAGCTGGTCTTCGATGACGGGGTTGCCCTTTTCGTACGTCATCGCGAACTGCAGGTTCATGACGACGCCGTTCCAGTCCCGGTTCATCATCGCGATCTGGGCGAGGTCGAAGTACTTGCGGGCGCGCTTGTCCTCGACGAGCTCTTCGCTGTCCAGCGCCGCCTTCTCCTTCTCCAGGTCCGCCTTGCCCACATGGCCGACCTTGCGGGAGGCCTTGCCGTCCTTGCCCTTCCGGAAGCCCATCTTCTGGTCGTACATCTTCTTGAGCTCGGGGTCCCGGAGCACCTGGTAGCTCTCCTGGACCTTCTTGAAGACGGCCGTGACCATGCGCATGAACTTGGGGTCGCGCACTCCGAAGAAGCGGTCGGGGTGGAAGGCCTTGCTCTGGTCCGTGAACGCCCGCTCGACGTCGCCCACGGGGGCGCCCGGCTTGAGCTTGAGGATCCGGTAGTAGTCGAGGTCCTCCAGCATCCCGGCGACGACCTCTACCTCCACGCGCTGTCTCAAGTCCAAAGCCATGTCGGCCTCCTTCGCTCGTCACCCGCGGGCGCGGGCTCCGCTCAGAATTCCAGATCGTCCTCGCCGTCGAACCGAAGATCTTCGACCTCGTCCTGGGTCAGGCCCGAGCTGGCCTCGAGCCGAATGCTCGCGTCCTGCCCGGTGTCCGGATCTTCGGCCGACACGTTGACGATGCCGTTCGCGTCGATGTCGAAGCTCACGGCGATGCGCACCTCGCCCCGGGGCGCGGGTCGCAGCCCCTCGAGGATGAACTCGCCCAGCTTCTCGTTGTCGAAGGCCATGCGGCCCTCGCCCTGATAGACCTCGATCTTCACCTCGGTCTGGTCGTCGACCGACGTGCTGAACATCTTCGTGTGGCTCACGGGGATCGCGGTGTTCCGCTCGATCAGCGTGTCCATGTAGCCGCCGACCGTGATGATGCCGAGGCTCTGGGGCGTGACGTCGATCAGCAGCGAGTCGTTCCCCGTGGCCGTGCCGCCCATGGCCGCGACCAGGTTGCCCGCCTGGATCGCCGCCCCCACCGCGACCACCTCGTCCGGGTTCACGCCCGCCTCGGGGATGCGGTTGAAGTAGTTCTCCACCGCCTCCTGGATGATGAGCGACTTGGTCATGCCGCCCACGAGGACCACGCCCGCGATGTCCCGGGGGTGCAGCTTGGCGGCGTTGAGCACCTCGTCGCACACCTCGAACGTGCGCTTCACCAGGGGGAAGACCAGCTGGTTGTACTGGGTGCGGTTGAGGACGGACGTGTAGTCCTTCTCCAGGCCTCGCTCGTCCCGGATGATGCCCGGCACCACGATCGTGGTCTCCTCGACCTCGGACAGCTCGCGCTTCGCGTACTCGGCGGCCTGCTTGAGCTTGAGCCGCGCCGACGGGGACCGGCTGACGCCCGCCCGCTCGTCCTTGTTGAGCTGCGACAGCAGGTACTCCATGAGCACGTTGTCGAAGTCGTCGCCCCCCAGGAAGGTGTCGCCGCCGGTGGAGACGACCTCGAAGACGTCCCCCATGATGTGCAGCACCGATACGTCGAACGTGCCGCCGCCGAGGTCGTAGACCGCGATGTACTCGTTCTTCGCCTTGCCCAGCCCGTAGGCGAGGGCGGCGGCCGTGGGCTCGTTGATGATGCGCAGGACCTCGAGCCCCGCGATGGTGCCCGCGTCCCGGGTGGCCTGACGCTGGTTGTCGTTGAAGTAGGCGGGGACGGTGATGACCGCGTACTCGATCTCCTCCTGCAGGTAGCTCTCGGCGAGCTGCTTCATCCACCGCAGGATGTGCGCGGAGATCTCCTGCAGCGTGTAGACGCGGTCGTGAACCTGGATGCGGGGATCGTCGTGGGGGCCCGGCACGATCTCGTAGGGCACCACGCGCTTGGCCAGCGTGACCTCTTCGCTGCCCATCGTCCGGCCGATGAGTCGCTTCGCCGAGTAGATCGTGCCCGACGGGTTGAAGACCATCTGGTCGCGCGCCTTCTCGCCCACCATGACGCTCTGGCCGTGGCCGAAGCAGACGATCGACGGGTGAGTGCGGTTCCCGCCTTCGTCCGCGACGACGAGCGGGTTGCCGTCGCGGACCACCGAGACGACCGAGTTCGAGGTGCCGAGGTCGATGCCGATTGCGTAGGGCATGGGGGGTCTGGGGCTCGCGTGGCGGGTGAGTCGGGACCGGTCGCGTCGACCGGCGGACCAGTATACGGCGCGGCGACCGCGCGTGTCCTCAGGGGGTGCGCGCCACCGTGAGCACGTCCACGGCCGCGGCCCCGGCTTCGAGCAGGACGGTCGCGCAGGCCTCGGCGGTGGCGCCGGTGGTGAGCACGTCGTCCACGAGCAACAGGGTGAGGCCCGCGACGTCCGCCTCGGCCCCGGAGGCGGCGGCGAACACGCCCGCGACGTTGTCCCGACGCGCGTCGTCCGCGAGGCCCACCTGGGCGGGGCCGGACCGGGTGCGAGCGAGGGCGACCACGACCGGGACGCCCACCGCCTCGCTCACCACGCGGGCGATCAGGAACGACTGGTTGAACCCCCGCTCCACGAGGCGATCGGGGTGCAGGGGGACGGGCACGAGGGCGTCGTAGCCGGAGAGGTCGAGGGTCCGCCGAGCGCCCTCGAGGGCCAGCTCGCCGAGCGCGGGCGCGAGTCGCCGCTCGCCCCGGTACTTGAGGCGGGCCACCCATTCGGGGAGCACGCCCTCGAAGCGCGCGAAGGCCCGAGCCCGACGGAACGGACGCCCCCCGCGGCACCGGTCGCACCGATCGGCGGTGGAGCCCTCGGGTCGGGGGAGCCCGCACGCCGCGCACCACGGCTCCTCGAGCCGATCCACCGAGGCGAGGCAGCCGTCGCAGAACCCCCCGCCGGGGCGACGCGCGCCGCACCCCGGACAGGTCGGGGGGGCGAGGACGTCGAGCAGGTCGCGGCCGAGATCGCGGAGGGCCATGGGCCGTCAGTCCTTGTGGTACGGGATGCCGCGCAGGATGGTCCAGGCGCGGTAGAGCTGTTCGAAGAGGACCACGCGCGCGACCTCGTGGGGGAGCGTCAGGGACGACAGGCGCCACCGCTCGTCGGCGCGCTCCCGGACGCGGGGATCGAAGCCGTCGGGGCCGCCGACCACGAACCGGACGTCGCGGACGCGGCGCCGGGTCCAGCCGTCGAGCCGGGCGCTGAGTTGCACGCTGGTGAGGTCGTCGCCGCGCTCGTCCAGCAGCACGACGCGGGCCTTGGGGGGGAGCTTTCCGAGGAGCCGGTCGCCCTCGAGGCGCTTGCGCAGGTCGGCGGTCTTGGCCCGCCCGTCCTTGACCTCGTGGACGACGAAGGGGGTGAACTTCGCGATGCGCGTCGCGTAGTCGTCGGCGAGGCGAGCGAGCCCCCGGTCGCGGACCTTGCCGACCGCGACGACCGCGAGCTTCACGGCCTCACATCCGGAAGGGCAGCGGCTCGCGGACGGGATCGACGCCCGGGATCTCGACCCGCTGGGCGTCGTGCCACAGCCCCTCGAGGTCGTAGTAGCCCCGGTACTCCTGGAGGAATACGTGGACCACGATGTCGCCGAAGTCCACGAGGCACCAGGACTTCCCCTTCCCTTCGACGGCGAGGGGCTTGACGCCCTCGGCCTTCGCGCGCTGGATACACGACTGCACCACCGCGTCCGAGTGGGGCGGCGACGTCGTCGTCAGGATCAGCACGTAGTCCGCGTAGGAGACGAGCTCCTCGACGCGCAGGAGGATGGGGTCCAAGGCCTTCTTGTCGAGGGCCGCGGCCGCCATGCGAAGCGAGAACTGCAGGGTGTCTATGGGGTGCTCCGGGGGATGCGGCGAACGCCGGGCGGGCGCACGTCGCGGGGAAGCGCGGGGGCGGTCGAGGTCATCCTCGTCCGTCCGGGCGCGGGGGAATGGGGCTCACGGCCGGGAAGCCGGCGGGCACGGTGCGGCGCTTGCGCACGTCGCTGGGGTCGGGCGCGCGCACCTGCTCGGGCACGTCCAGGAGGATGCGCCGCTCGCGGTAGGTGATGTGCACCTCGTCGGTGACCTCCGCCCCCCCCATGTCGGCGCGGGGGACGAAGCGCCCCTCCAGCTCGGCGAGCAGGCGGTTGCCGGTCTCCACGTCGACGGAGATCAGGCCGTCCAGCGAGACGGGGGTGGTGGTGCGACCGAGGAGCCGCGCCGCGGCGTCGGGCGACATGGGGAGGTCGGTCACGGGGGAGGACGCGGGGGCCAGGGTCAGGCGCCAGACCTTCACCGGTCGCCCCTCGATCGTGGAGTCCGGCTGGGGGTCGAAGGCGACCTGGTGCGCGAACGGGGCGAGCGCGGACATCCAGAGCTCGATCGTGCGCTGCAGGATGATCGAGTCTCCCGGGCGTCCCACGAAGTACTGGAACGGCGCCTCCTCGGAGCCCCGGCGGTACACGTCGGCGCCGACCCTGCGCTCCTCGCGCACGAGCCGCCCGCCGTCCACCTCCCGGAACGAGTAGGCGTCGAGGTCCGACCACGCGAGCCGGACGCCGGCGTCGCGGGCGCCGAAGGCACCCTGTCGGTCCCCGGCCTGGTCGATCGTCGCCTCGAAGATGTGCGGGCCGAGGCCGCGCAGCGTGCCGGGCGACATCGCCGGCGGCAGCTCCCGGGGGGCGTCGTCCGCGGCCACTTCGCCGTCCCCGGAGTCGTCGCCCCGGTCGCAGGCGGACACGAGGAGCACGAGCAGACACAGCAGAGAGACCAGGGACGCCGACGCGGGCGTGGGGTGCCTCACGCCGGGACCTCGGGGGCGGGGGCGGCGTCGATGGCGGCGGCGACGGCGTGCACGACGCGGTCGAGGCCCCGGCCCGTCACGGAGCTGGCGGCGAAGGTGGGGAGGCCCCGGGCTTCGAAGACGGCGGTCGCAGCGCGGAGTCGGCCGGGTTCAGCCAGGTCCATCTTGCTCAAGAGGACGACCTGGGGGCGTTCGGCGAGACCGGGATCGAACTTCCGCAACTCCGCGTTGATCTTATCAAACCGTGCCTCCGCGTCCCCGTGGATGTCGTCCTCCATCGGATCCAGCGATACGAGGTGGAGGAGAACGCTGCACCGCTCGACGTGTCGGAGGAACTGCAGGCCCAGGCCGGCGCCCTCGGACGCGCCTTCGATCAGCCCCGGGATGTCGGCCATGACGAAGGTCCGGTACTCGCCCGGCACCTGCACGACGCCGAGCTTCGGGGTCAAGGTCGTGAACGGGTACGCGGCCACCTTGGGCTTCGCGCCGCTGAGTCGCGAGATCAGGGTCGACTTGCCGGCGTTGGGGAAGCCCAGCAGACCCACGTCCGCCAGCAGCTTGAGCTCGAGGCGGAGCTCGACCTCCACCGCGGGGCCCGGGGGCAGGGCGAAGTCCGGCGCCTGGCGCGTCGACGTGGCGAACCGGGCGTTCCCCTTCCCGCCGATGCCGCCCTCGACGGCGACGAACCGGGCTCCGTCGGCGTCCAGATCCGCGAGGCGCTCGCCCGCGAGGGTGGAGATGACGGTGCCCACGGGCACCTCGACGACCTTGTCGGCGCCGCGGGCCCCGTGCTTGTTGGAGCTCCTGCCGTTGACGCCCGGCTTCGCGCGCAGGTGCGGGTGGTACCGGAGGTGCAGCAACGTGGTGCGGCCGGTCGTGGCCACGAACACGACGTCGCCGCCGCGGCCCCCGTCGCCGCCGCTGGGGCCGCCCTTGTGGACGAACTTCTCCCTCCGGAACGACACCATGCCCGTCCCCCCCGCGCCGGAGCGGGCGAAGACTCGGACCTCGTCGATGAAGGAGGGAGTCGACATGGGGACCCTCGGGGCCCAAGCAGCGACGCCGCTCCGGCGATGCGCGCGGAGCGGCGACGGGAGGCGAACGCCTCGAGCTGCTCGGGTTACGCCTCGGCGGTGGTGCCGGTGGCGACGGGGATGACCGAGATGGTCTTCCGCGCGTACCGGTCGTGCCCGAAGGACACGTGGCCGTCGAGCTTGGCGAACAGCGTGTAGTCGCTGCCGCAGCCGACGTTGTCGCCGGGGTGGAAGGTGGTGCCGCGCTGGCGGACGAGGATGGAGCCCGCGGTCACGAGCTGGCCGTCACCCCGCTTCACGCCGAGGCGCTTGCCGATGGTGTCGCGGCCGTTCCGAGTAGAGCCCTGGCCCTTTTTGTGCGCCATTGTTTCGTCCCTCTCAGGCGATGATCTTGTCGATGCGGACGTTGGTCAGGTAGGCCCGGAAGCCCCGCTTGACCCGGCTGTCCTTGCGCCGACGTCGCTTGAAGATGATGTGCTTCGGGCCGCGGGTCTGCTCGACCACCGTGCCCACGACGGACGCGCCGTCCAGGATGGGCTTGCCGACGTTCGACGCCTCGCCGCCCGTCATGAGCACCTGGTCGAACGTGACCTCGGCGTCCACGGGGGCCTCGAAGTAGTCCACGGAGATGGTGTCGCCTTCAGCCACCTTGTACTGGCGGCCACCGGCCTGAATCACGGCGTACATGCTGTCTGCTCCATTGCTGCGAAGACGCAGGTCCGTCTTGAGCGGTGGCGAAGGATACGGAGCCGCGAAGCGGTGTCAAGCGTTTCGATTTCGAGTTTCGAGTTTCGAGTTTCGAGCACGCGTCTCGAGGGTTTTCGGGCACTTGCGTGTCGGACAGTGGCGGGCATCGACGCGCTCGGCCTACCACGGCGCGTCCGTGAGCAGGTCGTCTTCGACCAGCGTCACGGTGGCAGGCCCCCGGATCCGAAGCTCGTACTCACCGCTCTGTGAATCGACGCAGCCGCCGTCGCCCCCAGTGCCTCGCCCCGCGCTCACGCCGAGCGTCCACTCGCCCGCCGCGAGGACGCCTCGCGCGCACCGGAACGCCGTCGGCTCGAAGGTGCACGGGATCTCGTCGTCCGCGATCCCCAGCTGGTTCGGGCGGTCTCCCGGCTCCCAGGCCTCGTGGGCCCACGGCGCGTCGAGGAGCCACACGACCGGCTCGAACGCGCTGCCCGCCGCGACCGTATCGACCTCGAACCCCAAGCCTCGGTCGGACTCCACCCGCCACACGTCGATCGCCAGGTCGAGGCCCACCCGTGAGCAGGGCTCGATCGTCTCCGTCCGGCCCACGACGGCGCAGGCGGGGTCGCTCGCGCAGTCGTCGTCGGCGCAGTCGGACGCCAAGTCCGCGTCGTCGTCCTGCCCGTTGCCGCAGTCCTCGGCTCGGTCGGGCCGACCTCCGACTGCGTCGTCCAACAGGTCCCAGCGCGGCGGCACGGCGCCCTCCTTGTAGGCCGCGACTCGCATGGTGTGGTCCACGACGATCGCCGTCGGGTAGGCCGCCAGCAGCGAACCGACCCCCGCACGAACCTCGTCGTCGGTGATCGCGAGCACGGGGTAGCTCAGCCCGTACTCCTCGGCCCAGGCGGTCAGCGAGCTCACCTCCGGCGGGCCGCCCTCGTCGTTCTGCAGCATCAGCGCGATCACCTGGGTGCCGCGATCGGGGTCTTGAGTCGCCCAGTACCGCTCGAGATCGGGCGCCGCCGCTTGGCATGGCCCGCACCACTCGGTGATGAGATCGACGTAGAGGAGCCGCCCCGAGAACTGGTGGAACGCGACGGGGTCTCCGAACTGATCCACGAGCGGGAGGTCGCCGAGCGTCGTTCCGACGGTCAGGGACGGTGGGTCGACCTCGGTGGGGACCGCATCGACGGGGGCGTGGTACCACCGGTTGTCGGGGCCGTAGAGCTCGGTGGTGTCGTCGTCGCCGGTCGGCGGGTCGCTCTCCGTGGGGGGGCAGCCCGCGAGGAGCGCCGTCCACGACCCAGCGAGGAGCAGGCCGAGGGTTCGAAGTGGAAGACCATCACCGGGGGAGTGCATCCGTCACCTCCGGTTGCAAGCCTACTGCGCCGCAGGCGCGCCTCCGGTTTGTGGACGAACGTCTACAAGCGACCACCCGCAGCCTCAGTCCGGGCGTTCCGAAGGGTGGGAGTCGCCGAGCCCCATGAACGCCAGTCTCCCACACGCGCGGTCAAACGGGTCGGAGCGACCCGTTTCGAGTTGCGCCCGGCGCATCCAGCGGTCGAAGTCGTCGCAGCAGTCGCTCGTCACGTCGGTGATGCCGGAGAAGGCCCGGGTCGGCAGCACCGACGGCGGCAGCCGACTGCGCTCCGCAAGGATTGCGGAGTCCTACGAGTTCTTGCGCAGTTCGCGGCCCGGCCGGCGTGACCGATCTCCCGACGACGCCCTGCCCGTGGGAAGCGTCCCAGTCGGCACGGCTCGTGCTTGGAGTCCTGGTCCCTGGGGCGACGCGAGTCGCCGATCCGCAGAAAGACCCGCCCGGGACTCCGGACCCGCGTGCGTCTACCGATGGAGACGGCCCATGCGACGCCCCGAAGCTCCCGACCCGCCCTCCGACCGTGTCGGGATCGCCCTGATCGAGCCCACGGCCCGCGAGATCTTTACCCCGCGCACCGTGCGCGTATTCGGCCTGGGCGGCGCTCTGTGCGCCGGCGCCCTCGCGCTGCTGGCAGCCAGCGAGTCGGCTCCGGTGGAGACGCTGGTCTTGCTGCTCCTGCTGATCGTGGCCGGGTGGGCCGCGGCGGTCGCGGCGGTCCGGGGACACGGCCTGGCGGCGTCGCGAATCTTCGCGTTCACCTTCCTCGGCGCCGCCCTCACGGGGATGGTGCTGTTCGGGGGTGTCCAGACGTCTGCGCCCGTCGCCGTGGTCTCCGCCGTCGCGCTGTGTGGCGTCTTGTTGGGGTCGCGGGCCCTGTACGGGGCGGCCGCCCTCGGAGGGGTGGCGTCCTTGGTCGTGGCCTGGGCGGCCTCTGCAGGTCGGCTGCCGGACTCTCTCGCTCCGAACACGCCCACCATGGCAGCGGGGGGGGTGATCGGGAACATCGTGATGATCGTCCTGATCTTCCGCATGGGGCAGCATGCGTTCGATCACGTGAGCATCAAGGAGCGTCGGACCCGGTCGCGGCTCACCGAGGTCCAGGACACCGACGCCGTTTCGGGCGTGCTCTCCCGGGCGGCGGTGCGGCGCGAGATCGACGATGTGCTCGAGGGGAAGCGCCCCGGGGACGCGGTCGCCTTGCTCCTGGTCGCGCTGGACCGCGGGGGCTTGATCCGTCGGGGCCTCGGACCCCGCGCGCAGGATCAGATGCTTCGAGCCGCGGCCGACCGCCTCGGCGAGCTGATCAGCCCGAAGTGCAAGGTCGGTCGTGTCGCCGGCGACGAGTTCGCCGTCCTGGCCCGGAACCTCGGGGGCCTCGCCGAAGCGGAGAGCCGGGCGCGGCATCTCGCCGAACACATCCAGAGTCCGGTGACGGTGGGCGACCGCCGGGTCTCCCTGAGAGTCCGGGTCGGCGTGGTCCTGTTGGCGCACCACCACGAGTCCTCGGACGATGTCTTGAGGGACGGGCACGCCGCGCTCGCCTCCGCGCAGAGCATGGGGGGAACCCCCATCGGGATCTACGACGGCGCGATGGTCGCGCGGGCGAGGAGAGACCTCGAGCTCGACGACCAGCTCGCGGAGGCCATCGCCCAGGAGCAACTCCAGCCCTTCTACCAGCCGATCGTGTCCTTGGCGGACGGGCGTCTCCAGGGGTTCGAAGCCCTCGTTCGATGGAAGCGAGGCGACCGCTTCGTCTCTCCCGGCGACTTCATCCCCCGCGCCGAGGCGACCGGCGCGATCGTCGCGATCGACCGCCTGGTTCTTCGCCAGGCCTGCTCTCAGGTCGTCGCGTGGGACCGGCTCTACCCCGGAGCGGAGCCGTGGATCAGCGTGAACCTGTCCGCAGCGCAGTTCGCTACCGACGATCTCGTCGATGCCGTCCGCGACGTGCTGCGCGACAGCGGGATCGCCCCGGGGCGCCTCCATCTCGAGTTGACGGAGAGCGGCCTGACGGCGGACGTCCGGCGGACCCAGGAGCTCCTCTCCGAGCTGAAAGGACTGGGGGTCGTCCTCGCCCTCGACGACTTCGGCACCGGCTATTCGTCCCTCATGTACGTCCAGCAGTACCCTCTCGACGTCGTCAAGATCGATCGGAGCTTCGTCTCCCCGATCACCGAGACCGGGGGCGGCGAGCTCGCCTCGACGATCATCTTCATGGCGCAGCAGCTCGAACTCGCCATCGTCGCCGAGGGAATCGAGACCCGAGCGCAGTACCGAATCCTCCGCGACGGAGGCGTCGAGGAAGGGCAGGGCTACCACTTCTCTCGGCCCTTGCCGGCCGAAGAAGCGATTCGGTACCTGCAGCCTTGGGCCCCGGACGAGCCGTCCCGAGCGTGGGACCTGCAGAGGATGGGTCTGCACGTCGTCGGTTGACGGCGCGACCGACGTCTGGGCTGTCTTCTACGCCGGCGAGCCCGAGCCCGACAACGGATCGTGGACCGCGCGCTCCGCTTCGTCTCGGGGTACTTCTGGATGGACTCTGCGCAGGGGTCGACGCGCGAGCGGGTCTGCGGCGAAGACGACCTGACCACCGTCTCTCACGCCCGTGAGGAGGACGGCCGGCGCATCTCGGCGGAACTGCCGGCCGACACCCGGCATTGAACCCGGCCGGGAGTGAGGTTCGGGGCTCGCGCTGAGCGTGCCCCTCGCCGTGCCGCTCCTGGTCCGCAGGACCATACATAGGACCGCTCGCGGACCACCCCGCGGACGGGGAGGCGCTGATGGTCGTAGTTCATCGACGGAGCCTTCTCGCGGGTAACGTCTGGTCGTGTGTCGATCCCATCGCGCCCTCGTGGTTGCGCTGCTCCTCCACGCTCCGGGCCTCGTTGCGTGCGCGACGCCTGGCGGAAGCGGACGCACCACGTCCTTCCATGGCAACGGGCTCCCGCGAATGGCGCTGGAGTACTGCTGGGTCCAGGACGGTCGCTGCGCCATCCGGCGGACTCTCCCGCTCAGGATCAACCACCCGGGCGATCACCAGACGAGGGTGGCCTCGGGGCTGCGTAGGTGGCTCGCTGTCGAGACCTCGCCGAAGCAGCTGCGTCTTCCCGGAGCGCAGCCCAAGCTCGTGCGATTGGACAGAGGGACCGTCTTGCGTCTCTGGCTCTACGAGGGACGCCCGTACCCCGGCCCCGCGACCTGGACCTGGAGGGTGTCGGTTCCGACCCGTTGGTGGGCCGGGTTTCGCGGCCACCCCTCGTCGTGGTTCAAAGGAAGGGCCAGGGCTTCGGAGGATGGGAGAACACTGACGGTCGTTCACTACGATGAGGGGAAGCTCGTGGAGCAGCTCGCTCCCGACTTGCCGCTTCGTGTCTCCGTGGTCGTCGCCGACACGGAGTCGAGCCTGCGCCGGCGGGGCCTGGCGCACCAGGCGGGCTACTTCCTTCCCCGTCCGCGACCGCCCCCGACCTTCCTGCTCGATCCCCAGGTGAGGTGGCGGATCGACGCCGAGGGCACCGCCTGGGTTCGGATCCGGGGCTGCAAGGAGGATGCGGCGCGAATCGTCGGGCATGGGCTGCCGGAGGATGAGCACGGACGTGTCGAGCTCACGAAGCTGGATCTCGAGAAGCTCGATGCAGAGAGCCCGACCTGCCTCGGGGTCTTTCTCCATCACCCACCATCTGTTGAGCACGCGGAGGACTTCCAACGGTGACGGCGAACACGTCCAGGTGGGCCTGCATCACGCTCTGCGCCACTCTCGCGGCGGGTGCCGAGCGGGACGTTCGATGCGAGCGTGCGACCTCCGCATGCGCCGGCTGCTAGGGCCAGAGCCCGCACTGCCCGATGCAGCCGAACCCGACGGTGACGTCCCCGAGAGACGTCATGCGAGCGCAGTCCGTCCCATAGGGGCACTCGGCGCCGGCGGAGCAGTCCAGCGCCTGGCACCACGACTCTCCCGCGCCGTCGCGAACGCACCCGAGGTTCTCGGGACAGACGCCGGGGTCGCAGGGCTCGCAGAAGCCCTCGACCTCGACACAGACCGCGAGCTCTCGATCGCACACCTCGCCGAGGTTGCAGTCGAGGGCCGTGGAGCGACAGGGCCGGGAGACGCACGCGCCGGTCTCCCGGTCACAGCGGTCCACGGGGAGGCAGTCTCGGTCGAGGAGGCACCCTTCGCGACAGGAGCCGAACTCCGGGTCGCACCACGTCCCCGGCGCGCACTCGGTCGAACTCGAACACGTCGACTCCGCGCACCACCCGTCCGGGTCGCAGTGGGAGCCTGACGGGCAATTGTCGGACACCTCGCACGGCGTCGAGGGACTCGGGCAGCCGAGCCAGAGAACCAACACCATCGAAGCCGGCCATCGCACGCCACGACGATAGCGCCGACCCTCCCCGGATGGACGTGCTCCGGGAGACGCTCTCCACGTCGGCGACACGGACTGATGGAAACGAGGAGGGCTCCCGTGCGAAGGTGGCGAGGTCCGAGGGTGGCGAGGTCCGAGGGAGGCGGGATGGTGCGCAGGAGTCCGCAGGCAGTCGAGCGAGCGACTCGGAGTCGCATCGTCGCAGGCGCCCTTCTCCTCGCATCGGGGTGCGCCGCGACCGGGGAGACGCCCGACGACGACGACGTCGTCGATTCCGCCGACGATTGCGTGGTGAGGGTCGACCGCGACGGCGACCCGAGCGAGTTCCACTCGTACGACGCGGACGGGCGATTGACCGGGAAGCGGGCGGCTGAGGACGACGCCTGGGTCGTGTACTCCCACGAGGAGGACGCGGACGGGCGGGTGGTGCTCGTGTCGGTCGACGGCGAGCCCTACCTCAGCCTCGGCTGGGACGACGACGGACGCATCGCTCGCAAGGAGTTCCCCGGCACCGTGTCCACGTACCTCGACTACCGGTGGAACCCGGACGGCTCCGTGGAAGGGATGGACACCGGAATCGGGGACGAGCCGCCGGGCGGGTCGCTGGAGTTCACCTACGAGCGCGGCATGGTCCGAACGGGGATCACCACCACCGCCCTGGGGACGACGGTCGCCGAGTACTCCTGGGGCGAGGACGGCTGCCTGCAGTCGGTGGTGACGGGGTCGGACGTAATCACCCACAGCGCCGACGGCCAGGGACGACTCACCGAGGCGCGTTTGGACAGCGGTGGGGACGGAACGCTGGAGGCCCACCTGGAGTACGACTACGGAGGAGGCGCCGGCTGTCTCGTCGCCGAGCTCGCCTCCGCCCCGGGCGGAGCCCTCCTGTGGCACCGCGTGCTCCCCGAGCTGGAAGGGCCCATATGCGTGCTCTGACGGAGTCGGCCCCGTCAGCGAAGTGTCTCGAACCGGTCACCAGAGCCCGCTGGATGGCCTCCACGGACCGCCGGTGACAAAAGTGGGGCATCGACCGGGAGTGGGGATGCGGAGCAGCCGCCGGAACGCTGCCGGCCGGCCGGGCCGCTACTTCACGATGAGCACCGGACAGGGCGCGATGCGCGCCGTCTTCTCGGCGACCGAGCCCAGCAGCATGCGGGCCGCGCCGGTGCGGCCCTTCGACGACAGCACGATCAGGGCCCCGCGACCGTCGCCGGCCCGCGCGGAGATGCGCTCGGCGGCGTCCCCGACCTCGATGTGCAGCGGGACGTCTCCGTATCGACGGAGTCGGCGCATCTCCTCCGCGTGCGCGCGCTCGGCCGCGCCCGCCGCACCCACCTCCGGTCGCACCGCGTGCACGACCTCGAAGCCGACACCCCAGGCCTCCGCCATCATCGACGCGTACTCCACCCCCGCGGCGGCCGGCTCGGAGAAGTCCGTCGCCGCCAGGACCCGCGCGGGAGGGAACGGCGGAGGAGCCTTGTCCGGCGCTTCGGGCGAGCCGCCGGTCGGCTGTCGGATGATCAGGACGGGGACCTTGCTGTGCCGGGCGACGGCCTCGGCGAAGGACCCCAGGAGGACGCGCGCCGCCCCCGTCACCCCGCGCGAGCCTACGACGACGAGGTGGGCGCCCCGACGCTCGGCCTCGTCGGCCAAGGTCTTGCCTCCCCTGCCCTCGGCCAGCGCGATCTCCCACTCGAACCGGGCGGCGTACGGAGCGACGTCCGCCGTCATCGCCTCGCGCAACCCGAGGTCCCGACGCTGCTGCTCCTTGAGCAGGTCGGCCGCGTCGGGACCCGATCCGGGGACCGCGGGCATCTCGCGCAGGCTGCGGCGCACCTGGATGGCGATCATCCGCGCCGTCCCCGCGCGGGCCGCGAGACCGGCCGCGTAGGCGAGCGCGAACCGGGCCGGAGCCGAGCCGTCGAGCGCGACGAGGATCTTGTTCGGAGCGTAGCGAAGCGTCATGGGACCTCCCGAGGGGGGACGCTACCGCGCCCTCCGCAGAGTCGCCCCCCGTGACAGGGAGGGGGCGACTGACGGTGATCAGGGCTCGCCGGCCCGGCCGTGCCCCAGAGTGGGCCGAGGCGTCCGTGTCGGGATGCCGAAGGAGCGATCCGTGCCTCCCGTTCGTCGAGTCGTCATCGCCGCCGCCACGAGCCTCGGGCTCTGGGTCTGGTGGCAGGCGGAGACCCCGCTGGAGGAGCTCGTCCCGACGCCGGATGCCCTCGAGGACGAAGTCTCGAGCCTCTCCCACGGCCCCGCGATCGCCGTCCACGGCGTCGAGCTGCACCACCCGGCCGACCTCTCGGCCTTCTACGAGCGGCGCGACCACCGGCCCGCTTGGGTGGGCTCTCGGACCTCCGTCGACGCCGTCGCCGATGCCCTGGCCTCCGCGGCGGCAGAGGGCGTCGAGCCGTTCCACCAGGACGCCCTCCGCGGGCTCCGGGGGGACGGGTGGTCCTTCTCCGAGGCGGTGGCCCTCGAGCTCCTGCTGACCGACGCGCTGCTCGCGACGGCCTCGACCTACGTCGGCCTTGGTCCGCACGCCGTGGACCGGCGCACCCTCGACCCGCAGCTCCCCGGCCTCCCCGACCCGCTCGCCGCCGTCGGTGAGGCCGCCGACGACGACCCCGCCGCCGCCCTCGCGTCGCTCCTGCCGACGAGCCGCGACTACGTGGCGCTGCGCGATCACCTGCCGGGCGCCTCCGCCGAGGACCGCCCCGCCGTGGTCGCGACGCTGCACCGGCTGCGGGGCCTCCCCCGGGACCTCGGCGACGCGCACATCCTGGTCAACATCCCCGAGTTCCGCGCCGAGCTGCGCAGCGGCGGCGTCACCGTCCTGGAGATGGCGGCGATCGTGGGACGCGAGGACCGACCGACGCCGCGGCTCTCCGATCGCGTGCGCAGCGTCGTGCTCAACCCCCGCTGGGTCGTGCCGCCCACCATCCTCCGGGAGGACGTGCTCCCGTCCGCGCGGGAGGACCCCGCGTTCCTCGCCGACCGCGGCATGCGCTTGCTGCGCGGCTGGGGGCGCGACGCCGAGGTGGTGGACGCGGCCGACGTGGACTTCTCCGACCCCCGCTCGACGGCCGGCCTCCGCGTCGAGCAGGCCCCCGGCGCGCGGAACGCCCTCGGTCGCCTCAAGCTGCTGTTCCCCAACCCGCTCGCCGTCTACGCGCACGACACGCCGCAGCGCTCCCTCTTCGAGCGGGAGGTGCGCACGTTCAGCTCGGGCTGCGTGCGGCTGGAGGACCCCTTCGGCCTCGCGGCCGCCGTGCTCGGCGAGGACTGGGACGTCGAGCGACTGCGGGAGGCCCAGTCGTCGGGTCGGGAGCGATCGATCCCGGTGCGCGCCGACATCCCGGTGCACCTCGTGTACTGGACGGCGCGCGTGGACCAAGCCGGCCGCCTCGTTCTGTTCGACGACGTGTACGCACTGGACGGTGGGGGTGTGACACACGCCGGATCGTGACTACTGTGGGCGGATGCTGCGACTCGCCGCATCCCTGCTGCCGGTGGTCCCCCTCCTGCTCGCCACGACGGCCGTCGACCGACCGCCGTCGGACCTGATCGAGCTCGCCGGGGACGTGGTGGCCTGCGCCCGCGCGGAGGGGCTGCTCGAGGTGCCCGCGGGCGCGCCCGGGGCGCTGACGATCATCGACTATCGGCTCCCGTCGACCGAGCGTCGTCTCTGGATCGTCGACGAGGCCTCCGGAGAGGTCCTCTTCCACGAGCGCGTGGCTCACGGCAAGAACACCGGCGGAGACGCCGCGCGGACGTTCTCCAACGTGCCGGGCAGCCTCCAGTCGAGCGTCGGGCTGTTCCGCACCGCGGAGCCGTACGTGGGCAAGCACGGCCGGTCGCTGCGCCTCGACGGGCTGGAGCCGGGGTTCAACGACCGGGCCCGCGAGCGGGCCATCGTCCTGCACGGGGCCGACTACGTGTCCGAGTCCTTCATCGAGCAGGTGGGACGACTCGGTCGGTCGTGGGGCTGCCCCGCCGTGAGCCGCGACGTCAGCGACGGCGTGATCGACCGCATCGCGGGCGGCTCGCCCCTGTTCGTCTACGCGGACGACGCCGCGTGGCTCGAGTCCAGCGCCCTCCTCTCCTGCGCCCGCGACCGACGCTGAGGGAGGGGCGCCGGCCCGGCTACTGGCGCTCGAGCCACCGCTTCGAGAAGACCTCGTCCTCCAGCTCGACGCCGAAGGAGAGGTCGGAGAACTCGAGCGACGTCTTGCTGTCGGGCTTCAGCGCGTCGGTGATCACCATCTTCGTGGGGAACTTCCGCCCGCCCTCGAACTCGACGATGTCGCTCATCGTCCAGGTCTTCAGGAGCATCCCCGACAGCGCGTACATCTCCGACTTGAGCGGGATGAACAGCTCCTTGTCGATCCAGGAGACGCGCTTGGGGTAGCTGACGGACTCGTCCTTGGCGGTCAGCTCGAGCTTCCAGCAGTCGCGGCCGTCGACCGTCTCGCTGCCCGTCACCGCCCCGGCGTACGTCTCCTCGAGCCGGTTGCTCTGCATCATGTCCTCGTAGGACAGGTCCGAGCCCATCATCCCCTCGCGCAGCATGTGGCCCGAGATCTTCTGGGTCCGCTCGACGCTGGGCATGTACATCCACAGGTCGTCGCCCAGCTTGAGCATCTTGGTGCCCTTCTCGCGGGACGGCGCCAGGTACTCCATGGCCGTGTCGGACTCGCCGCGCCCGTAGCTGATCATCTCGAAGGTCCGGGTCCGACGCTTGCCCTGCACCGTCATCTTCACCGTGCTGGTCCGGCTCTCGAAGATCATGTTCCGGTCGATGCCGGCCAGGATCTCCGCCGGCGTCGGCAGCGCCGACTGCTCCGCCGGGGCCTCCTCCTTCGTATCTTCGGCGGCGGCGGGACCGACCGCGACCAGAACGAGCGGCAGGAGGGCGAGGGTGAACCGAACACAGCGCATCACTTTCTCCTCATGGCGACGACCGGCTGGATCGACGCCGCGTGCAGGGCGGGCAGGAGGCTCCCCACCACCGCGGTCACCACCCCCATGACGAAGCCCACGAGCACGATCTCGGGCGTGAGGTCCGCGTAGACCTCCGCCGCGATCACGAACGACTCGCCCATGTTCTGGGTCAGGTCCTCGCCGAAGACGATGGGGTTCTTCTCCATCCAGAGCATGGGCAGCACGCCCGCGAGGGCGCCGACTGCGCCGCCGATCAGCCCGATGGCCGCCGCTTCACCGACGAAGAGCAGGACCGAGCCGAGGCGGGTCAGGCCCATGGCGCGCAGGACGCCGATCTCGTTCGTGCGCTCCAGGACCGACATCATCATCGTATTCCAGACCCCGAGCGCCGCCAGGAAGACGACGATGAAGTAGATGAGGGCCCGGATGGCCATCATCGTGCCCATCATCTGGTCCCAGGGCGGTCGCTGGTCCCACGACTCGACGACCAGGCCCTCCACCCCGGGCGTCGCGGAGACCGCGCTCGCCAGGGCGGCGCCCTCGCCGTACCCCTCGCCGAAGGCCAGGACGGAGACGGCGCCCCCGTCCATGTCCGCCATGTACTGGGCGGTGGCCAGGGGGACGTAGACGCGGCGGTCGTAGGTGGGGTTCGACCCGCGCACGATCCCGACGACCGTGCCCTTGATCGGGGACATGGCGCCGTCCTGGGTCGCGCCCAAGGCCACCAGCTCGTCGCCGATCTTCGCGCCGGTCTGTTCGGCCACCGTGGCGCCGACGACCAGCTCGCCACGGGCGTCGTCGGTCCACCACCGCCCCTCGACGAGCTTGTCCTCCGCCCCCATCCACCGCGTGAAGTACTCGGCCGGAGCGCCCGCCACGAGCCCGAAGACGTCGCCGATCTCCTCGCCCACGGCCATCGTCGCGCCGTTGTCGATCACGGGGAAGGCGGCCACCACACCCGGGACGGACCGGACCGCGGACAAGACCGGGCCGACGTCGGCGATGTTCTCGTGCAGGGGCATCATCGACTCGCGCTCGGCGTAGGCCTCGGTGACGAGCACGACGTGGCCGGTGGCGTCCGCGGTGTCCTTCATCATCCCGCCCCAGATCCCGTCGAGCCAGGACATGGCGATGATGAGCATGGCCACGGCGGCGACGACCATCCCCGCCGTCAGCGCGGTGCGCATGGGTTTGCGGGTCGCGTTCATGCCCGCCAGTCGGATGAGGTGATTCATCACTCGGCCCTCACTGCGTCGGCGGGCTCCAGGCGGCTCGCCGTGATCGCCGGGTACACGGACGCCACCATCGCCACCGCCACCGAGATCAGCAGCGGGACGACGACCAGCTCGCCCGAGAACGTGGCGTAGATGTAGGAGCTGAAGTCGAAGTTGTAGTCGACCCCCTCGGCCATGCTGCTGAGGTCGATGGGGTTCCTGCTCAGGTAGATGGCGAGGGCGGCCCCGAGCGCGGTGCCCAGGCCCCCGGCGAGGGTGCCCATCATCGCTCCCTCGGCCAGGAACAGCCGCAGGACCCCGCGCCGGCTCATGCCCATTGCCCGCAGGGTGCCGACCTCCGCGACGCGCTCGTGAGCCGCCATCAGGATGGTGTTGGCGATGGCGAAGCTGCTCATGAGCAGCAGCATCCCCACCAGGACGTTCAGGGCCGTCTTGCGGACGTTCTGCAAGCGGATGAGGTCTTCGGTCTCGGTGATCCAGGTGATGGTCTCGCCCCCGCCCGCCGCGGCGACCATCGCCTCCGCGGCCTCCGGCGCGGCGTCTCGGTCGGCCAGCAGGACCGTCACGTGGGTGGGCTCGGTGGTGCGTACCAGCTCCGCCGACAGCGACCTCGGCAGGAACAGCGTATTGCTCGCTTGCCCCATGTTGCCGGTGTTGACCCGGCCCGCGACCGGGACGGACATGGCGTTGAGCGCCCCCTGATCGGTGCGCGCCTTGAGCACGAGCTGGTCGCCCGGCCCCACCTCGAGCAGGTCCGCCAGCCCGTGGGCGAGGAGGACGCCGTCCTCGGGGGTCCGGGGGAGGATCCCGTCCACCTTCCAGGTGTCCTGGGAGAAGACCCGGGCGTCGGTCTCCCAGTCCACCGCGATCGCCCGAGCGCGCAGCGAGTCGGCGCCCGACACCGCGGTCAGCATGTAGATCTGCCGGCCCGCGGTCGCCTTCTGCGCCCCCGCCCACTCCTGGAGGGCGGCCGCGCGCGGCGGGCGCTTGTCCAGCGGATACGTCATGCCCTGGGTGGGGTAGTCGGCGCCCCGCAGGGTCACGTGGCCGGTGTGGCCGTTGATCGCCATGTAGACGATCGACTCCTCGATGCCGCCGATGAAGGCGCGGCCGACGATGAGATAGAAGATGCCGACGACCACCGCCGCCGAGGACAGGATGGTCCGCCGCTTGCTCCGCAGGAGGTTCTTGAAGGCGAGCCGGAGGGTGAACATCAGCCCGCTCCGTCCGAACCGGCGTGGGCGACTCCGGAGCCCGCGGCCGACGAGTCGCCCCCGGTCCGGTCTTCGACCACCCGACCGTCGCGGAGCACGACGATCCGTCGCGCGCGGTCCATCACGAGCTGGTCGTGGGTCGAGAACAGGAAGGTCACGCCCAGCTTCTCGTTGAGCTCCTTCATCAGGTCGAGGGCGCGGCTCCCCGACTCGCTGTCGAGGTTGGCCGTGGGCTCGTCGGCGATGACGAGCGAGGGCCGCTTGACCAGCGCCCGGGCGACGGCGACGCGCTGCTGCTGGCCGCCCGAGAGCTGATTGGGCCGCCGGTGCTCGAGGCCCTCCAGCCCGACGTCGGCGAGCAGCTTCACGGCGGCGTCCCGACCCCCCTCGGCCCCCGCCAGGTTCATCGCCAGCTCCACGTTCTCGACCGCCGTGAGCACCGGGATGAGGTTGAACGACTGGAAGATGAACCCGATCTTGTTCGCCCGCAGCGCCGACAGCGCCTTGTCGCCGAGGCCCTCGGTCGACGTGCCCTCGAGGAGGACCTGCCCGGAGGTCGGCTTGTCGAGGCATCCGATCTGGTTCAGCAGGGTCGTCTTGCCGGACCCGGAGGGGCCCACGAACGCGGTGAACTCGCCCGGCTCGATCGTCAGGCTCACGTCGTCGACGGCGTGGACGGCGGCGACGCCTTCCCCGTAGGTCTTGGTCAGGTTCTTCACTTCGCAGATGGGCATCGAGGCTCCAGTGGCAGCGCGGCTCGCGGTCAGAACGAGGCGCGGGTCCAGAAGGTGATGGTCGCGGCGGGCACGAGGCCCGAGAGGTCGGCCGTCAGCTCTCGGCCGAGGACGTCCTGGCGGATGACGAGGGAGTCGGGGTCGGGCTTGAACTCGCCGCCGTCCCCCCAGAGGCGGTAGGGGATCTGGGCGTCGAGGGCGAGCTGGAGCCAGCCCGTCGGGGAGACGACGAGGGAGGGCTGAACGAACCCGGTGCCGTCCGAGAGGTTCTGCAGGGCCGTGAGGGACAGCGAGACCTCGGGGGCGAACACCTGGTTGAGGGTCACCAGGAGGTAGTCGCGGCCGGTCAGGAGCGGCGCGAAGACCTCGGGCTCGGGAGGCTCCTCCTCCTCCGCCCCCGGCGGGGACGGCGCCTGCCCGGCGAGGAGGTCGGTCAGCTCGTCGGGCAGCGTGGACGCGAGGCGCGCGGTGCCCGAGACGGGCTCGTGCCGCCGACCCGCGCCGTAGCCGTTGCGGTAGTACTGGACGATCACGAAGAGCCCGTCGAGCACCGGGAAGCTGTAGTCGATGCCGATGGCGAGCTCCGACGTCACGAACTCGTCGATGTGCAGGGCCCCCTCGAACCACCAGCCCACGCCCAGCTCGCCGCGCACGTCCAGGCCGACCAGTCCGTCGTTGTCGTCCTCCCGGTAGGCGCCGACCAGCGCGATCTCCGCGAACGGGAACAGCATCCGGAGCCGCCCGGCGGCGCGGATCCGGGTGAAGGTGTCGTTGGTGGCCAGCACCGCGGTGAGGTCCGAGTCGTCGTTCAGGGTCGCGGTCGCCCGGACGGCGTTGGTCCCGGCGCGCTGGCGCCAGGGCTCGGCGAGGAGGAACTCCGGGAATGGATCGGTGGGGTTGAGCATCACCGCGGAGCCCCAGAACAAGGCCTGGCGACCGATCCGGATGTCCACGACCGGCAGGTAGAAGTCCGCGTAGAGGCGAGCCACCTCCAGGACGTCGGCGATGCCGTCGATCCAGAGCACCTCGTTGCGGCGAGTGGGCCACTGAACGTCGGCGGCTTCGAGGAGGGGGCCGAAGTCCGACTCCTCCATCGTGCGCTGGAACTCCCGGGTGGTATTGCGTCCCTGGCGCAGGAGCAGCTCGACCTCGACGGTGAGGCTGATCCGGTCGTGCAGGGAGCCGACCAGCCGCGGGCGGAGACGCTCGGTGAGGTTCCACCAGCGGCCGTCGACGCCGGGCAAGGCCGAGAAGCGCACCTCGCCGAAGCCGCCCACCGAGCCCGACGGGCCCGCCGCCGAGGCGGGGAGCGGGAGGACCGCGAGGACCACGGCCGCCGGCACCCAGGGCGCGAACCTCACGACGTCGGCTCCGGATCGCGCGGCGGGAGCCCGAACACCCGGCCGATGTCGAGGGGCTCGACCTGCTCCGGGTCCGTGTCGAGGACCGCGAGGACCCCGGCGACGAGCACATCGGTGGTGACGCGGGCGTGCTGCTCCCGCTCGATGCCCAGCAGGCGAGCCTGGTCCACCACGTCGGGGATCGACTGCAGCACCGCGCCGAGGCTCCGGGCGACCGCCGAGAGGGTGGCCCCGTCGACGCGGGACAGCGGCGCGAGCAGGGCCTCGAGTCGGGCCGCCCGCGAGGCGTTGAGGAACTCCCGGGCCTCGGGGCCGAGATCCTCCAGAACGACCCGCAGCTCGTGGTCGCCGCCCGCCACGCGGGCCGTGAGCGGCAGCTCGTACATGAGCCGCATGCTGCTGTGGATGATCGTGCGGAGGATCTCCACCGGGGAGCTCACCGCCTGCAGCCGGCGGAGCATCTCGAGGCCCGGCGCCGCCTTCTCCAGCAGGAGGCAGTGGACGAGGAGCTCGGCCTTGCTGCCGAAGTACAGGAACACCGTGCCCTTGCCGACGCCGGCGTCCCGAGCCACCTCGTCCACGCTCGTCTTGCGGTAGCCCTGGGCCACGAACCGGGCGGTCGCGGCCTCGAGGACCTTGCGCTCCCGGCGCTCCTGCTTCGTGCGCAGGCCCTCGGCGGGCACGGCGTAGCGCAGGGTGAGCGCGGTGAGCTCCTCGACCGTCCAGTGCATCACTGACTGGATACGCCCTTTCGGTCATCAGGTCAATGACCACTTGACTGTAGTCGATGCTCTGGTCAGTCCCGTTCTCACCGGGACGGGCTCACGGCCCCGCGGCGTGGTCGCCGTACGTCGCCCGGATCTCCGGGGCGAACGGGCGGAAGACGTCTCTCGCACGGAATACGCGCCGGGCCCGGAGGACGTCGACGGCGTCTCCCGCGCCGAAGGCGGTCACGAACCCGGTGGACTGGGCCCGGCTGAGCCCGCCGTGGGTCCCGACCTGGCCTCCCATGGTGGCGGCGGCGAGGTGGGTCAGGCGGGGGCCGTAGGTCCACCCGTCGGCCATGGAGAACAACACGGTCGCGGGGTGCTGCACGAGGTCGGTGAGGCCCTCCACGACGCGGACGAGCGCGTCGGGGTACGGGTGGTCCCAGGTGCGGGCGAGGAGATCCGCGGGGGTGGCCCCCTCGGCCTCGAGGTCGGCGACTCCGCAGCCCAGGACGCCCAGGGGGTCGCCGGTCACGGGCTCGTAGCGGTATCGCCCGTCGCGCACCTTCACGTTGGCCACGGCGAGCCCCCCCGCGTCGACCCGGAATACGCGCGCCCCCGTGGGCGTGCGGCAGGCGGCGACGTCGACCCCGGGCAGCTCCACGAGGGCCTGGGCGAGCTCCGGCGCGGCGCCGGGGGCACACCACGCCGCGCCGCCGGAGACGTCGCCCATGGGGCACAGGACGAACCCCGTCCCCGCGGGCTTGCCGGGGTGGAAGCCGACGAGGCGGAGGCGCTCTTCGACCTCCGCCGCGTCGAGGTGGTCGAGGCGCCCGAAGGCGAGCCCGTGGTCGCTGCACAGGACGACCCGCGGCGTCTCGCCGTGCTGCTCCTCGAAGCGGCGGACCATCGCCCGGACCTGCTCGCAGATGTCCGCGAACGCCTCCCACAGCGCCGTCTCCCCCCCGAAGTGGCCGACCCCGTCGGTGGCGCCCAGGTAGCCCAGCCACGCTCCCCCGTCGCGCCGGAAGCGGTAGCCGATCCAGCGGATCTGCTGCCAGGCGAGTCGACGTCGGAGGGCGTAGACCGCGAAGTGCTCCAACGTCCCGCTGGGGTGGCCCCGGTACATGTGCATGCCGGACTCGGACGACGGATCCGAGAACCCGCCCCGGATCTCGCCGGACGGCGGGTGGTAGTGCCGCGCCTCGTAGCCCGGCGGCCGCACCTCCAGGACCCCGCCGAGCAGCGCGGGCACCGCGACGTTGGTGAGGGACGGGAAGACCGAGATCATCGGCGCGGGCGCGGAGAAGCCGGGCAGGAGACCCTCGTCGAAGGCCTTCGCCGCGAGGCCCAACGGGATCGCGTCCACGACCAGGAAGAGCGTCGCCGTCACGGGATCACGACCCCGGGGATGGGTCCCGGCGGGCCTCGACTCGCGCCCACAGGGGGTGGTGGTCCGACAGCGGCGTCTCGTGCTGCAGCACCCGGCTGTCGGCGGACCGGAAGCTCACGCCCTGCCCGCCCCGCACGAGGATTCGATCGAAGCGCTGCCCTCGGCTGCCCCGGACGTACGGGTTCTCGGGGTCGTACGTCGGCTCCGGCCGCCCCACCTCGACCGCGACGTCCACGAACCCCGCCTCCTCGAGCCGCCGCTCGCTGGCCCGGTCCTCGGGGTGGTCGTCGTAGAAGTTGAAGTCCCCCATGAGGACGACGGGTCGGCTGTCGTTCCGCTCCAGGATCTCGTCGACCTGCGACGCCCGCACCTTCGCGTGCTCGCGGTGGGCCTGCAGGTGAGTCACGAGGACCCGCACGCGCCCCAGGGTGGGGATGTTCAGCTCGCCCTCCAGGACGCCCTTGGCCTTGAACACGTCGGTCCCCCGCGCGGCGCGGAAGTGGTGGACGTCGGCCGCGGCCCCCGACGCGAGCGTGCCTCCGAGGGCGAGCCCGGAGTCGCGGCTCCGACGACCTCGGCGCAGGCCTTCCAGGCGTAGATGGGGGACGGCGTCCGCCCAGAGCTCCTGGAGGCCGACGAGGTGGTCCGTGCGGCCCGCGAAGCTGCGCGCGATGTCCGCGAACCGGCGGCGTCGGTGCTTCGCGATGGGCCACGGCAGGCCCCACACGTTGAGGGTCAGGATCTCCAGCGCGACCGTCGCGTGCGCCGGGTGCCGGGGGCGGGCGGCTATCTCGACCACCGCATCCGGAGCGGCGCGCTGCCTGCGTAGCCCCCCTCGAGGGTGCCCCCGTAGGCCCGCTTCAGCGCGTCCCCGACCGCGCGGGCGAGGTGGACGTCCGTGGTCTTGACGAGCAGACCATCACCGTCCTCCTCGATGCCCATGAGCCGCTTCAGGGGGTGATCGGCGGACTCCCTCGCTTCGATGTTGCGCACCAGCCCGAGGATCTCCTCGCGATGCTCCGCGAGGAAGGCTCCGCCGAGGTGCACCAGCCCCGCGGGGTAGTCGTCCTCGATCCGCCGGCAGGCGGGGCACGGCGCTCCCTGGGCGACCCCGTCCATGTCCGTCTTCCGCCAACTCCAACGCCCCTTGGAGACGACGGCTCCGCAGCCGGGACACGAGCACGGCTCCACCCGCTTCCCGCGCTCGCGGTAGGGATCGTGGACTTCCTCGGTCAGCCGCTTGTCGTTTCGTTTCTGGCGCATGTTCACTCCGTCGCGACGAGTGCCGGAAGGCCCAGGGGGCCTGTGCCATGTGACGCTCCGCCGCGGCTAGCCCCCGCGGGCCGGACCCCGTCCCCGCCGTTGGTCCTGAGCGCGGTGGATGCGGTCCGTGAGCTGGCGGCGGGCGGCTTCGAACGCGTCCCGGATGGCGACGCGGCCGTCTTCGTGCTCGTGGTGTTCCTGGGGCGCGCGTCGCACGACGAAGGTGTGGCCCGGCACGACCAGATCGACGGTCACGTGGAAGAGGCCGCCGTGCTTGCGGCGACGCGGCGGGCCCTCCACGACGACGCGGCATCGCTGCAGCTTGGCGCCGACCTCCTCGAGCCGGTCGACGCCGTCTTCGACCGCCTCCATCAGCTCGGGGGTGGGTTCGAGGTGCCGCCAGGTCAGATCGAGGGGGTGTTCCATGGGTGGTCTCCTGCCCCTCCGCGGCGCAAACACCGTGCCGGCCGGCCTCAGATCCGCAGTCGGTCCCCCGCCGAGGGCACGACGACGGTCGGGAATCCGCGCGCCAGCAGCTCTCCTTCGAGCGCGGCCTGCGCCGCGGGCTCGCCGTGCACGAGGGCGATCCGGCGCAGGCGGCCGCGCTCGCGGGTCTCCTCGGCGAACTCCAGCAGGCCCGCCTGGTCCGCGTGGGCGCTGAAGCCCTGGAGGCTCACGACCTCTGCTCGCCGGGGCGTCATCAACCCGAAGATGCGGACCTCGCTCGCCTGCTCGACGATGCGCCGGCCCAGCGTGTGTTCGGCCTGGAAGCCCACGAACAGGACCGTGTTTCGCGGATGGGATACGAGCGACTTGAGGTGATGGAGGATGCGGCCCCCCTCGCACATCCCGCTCGCCGAGATGACGATCGAGGGTCGAGGGTCCGCCGTGACCGCCATGGACTCCTCCACGCCGCGCACGTAGCGGAGCCCCGGGAAGGCGAAGGGCGAGTCGTCCCCGTGCAGCGTCGCGAAGACCTCGTCGTCGTAGCAGTCGGGGTGGAGCTTGAAGACTTCGGTGATCTTCACCGTGAGCGGAGAGTCGACGTACACCGGCATCTGCGGCAGGCGTCCGCTGCGATGCAGTCGCTTGAGCGAGTACACCACCTCCTGCGCACGCTCCAGCGCGAACGACGGGATGAGCACCTTGCCCCCTCGCTTCGCGGTGCGCAGGACGGTGTCGAGCAGGGCTTCGTCCATGCGCTCGACGCCGTCGTGCAGCCGATCGCCGTACGTGCTCTCCAGCAGCAGGGTGTGTACGCCGTCGGGGACCTCGGGGTCGCGCAGGAGCGGGATGCCGCGCCGCCCCAGGTCGCCGGTGAACGCGAGCCGGGTGGTGCGCCCCTCGTCTTCGATGTCGAGGACGGCGATGGCGCTCCCGAGGACGTGCCCCGCGTCGAGGAATCGGAGCCTGATCCCCGGCGCGATCACGCGGGGGACCCGATAGGGCAGCGGGACCATCCGCCCCAGGACGCCGCGGACGTCCTCGATGTCGTACAGGGGCTCCACGGGCAGCAGGCTCGGGTCGGCTCGCCCTTCCTCGATGAGGCGAGCGATGAAGCGCGCGTCGGCGGCCTGGATCATGGCCGCGTCGGCGAGCATCGGCGCGCAGAGGTCGCGGGTGGCGGGCGTGAGGTGGACCTGCCCGCGGTAGCCGTTCTTGTGGAGGCGGGGCAGAGCGCCGGAGTGGTCGATGTGGGCGTGCGAGAGGACGACCGCGCTCAGCTCCCGGACGGGGACCACGAGTTTGCGGTTGCGCAGGTTCGCCTCGGCCCGCCGACCCTGGTAGAGCCCGCAGTCGAGCAGCACCGCGGCCCGGGACGTGCGCACGAGGTGCTTCGATCCGGTGACCGTGCGCGCGGCGCCGATGAACTCGACTTCGATCATCCCGCGCCCGGCGCTCCCGACGGCTGCAGGGGGGGACGGAGCTCGGGGCGCTGGGCGAGGTGGGCCACCGTCGCCGCCAGGACCGAGTAGTACAGCGCCACGATCGGCGGGATCGCCAGCACCCCGACCTGGACCCCGACCCCGCTGAGGACGGCCACGAAGACGCCGGACAGGACCACGAGCGCGCCCAGCGCAGCCCGGGTCCCGAACCGCACGAGGCGGTCGTCGAACCAGCCGCGTCGCCGGGCCGCCGTGGCCAGGGCGCCCCAGCTCAGCCACAGCGCCCCGAAGAGCAGCAGGTTCGACAGCGGCTCGAACCCCAGGCCCGCCCCGTGCCAGGCGACCGCGAGGGCGACCAGGCCCCCGGCCGTGATCGGGAGCCCGACCCGCAGGCCCCGCCGCACGAAGCCCCGGTAGTCGTCGCGGCCCGCCCAGTAGAACAGGAAGGCCAACACCACGAGGCAGGTCGCCATGTAGACGCCCACGACGCCGAACGCCAGGTTCACGCCCGCCTGCCCGCCCTCGGACATCCGGGGGTAGGCCTCCATCTTGAAGTACTTGGTGGTGCACTTGGCGACCTGCCCCGCCAGGAACAGGACCATCAGGATCGATCCCGGGCGCGCGAGCCGACGGCGCAGGACGCCCTCGTGCCCGATGAACCAGAGCAGCAGCAGCACGGCGGTGTACTGCAGGAGCATGTGGCTCATGGTCTGCGCGTCGACGGTGACCTGCATCCGGCCCAGGATATCGCGACGCGGGGAGGCTCAGAACCCGAGGAGCGCGGCGCTCCGGTTCGGGTTCCGCGAGCGGCTCCGGGACGGACTCGACGCGCGGGTCGCGGGGCGGCGCGACCGGGACCCGCCGGACTTGCGACGCGCGGGCTTCGCGGGCCGAGCGTCCGGCTCGGTCGACTCGAACGGATGCCCGACGACGCGCTCCAGCCGCTGCCCCGTGAGCTTCTCGATGTCCCGCAGGTACGGCCGCTCGTCGGCCGCGCAGAAGGAGATCGCGACGCCGGCGCGCCCGGCCCGGGCGGTGCGGCCGATGCGGTGCACGTAGCTCTCGGGGATGTTCGGGAGGTCGTAGTTCACGACGTGGCTGATCCCGTCGACGTCGATGCCGCGAGCGGCGATGTCGGTGGCGATGAGCACCCGCGTGCGGCCGTCCTTGAACGCGGCGAGGGCGCGCTGGCGGGCGGACTGCGACTTGTTGCCGTGGATCGCGTCGGCGGCGATGCCGACCCGGTCCAGCTGCTTCACGATGCGGTTGGCGCCGTGCTTGGTGCGGCTGAATACGAGCGCGCGGTCGATGCCGGGCCGCTCGAGGACCGAAGCGAGCAGCTTCGTCTTGTTGCTCTTCTCCACCATCAGGACCGACTGCTCGATCCGCTCGACGGTGGTGGCCGGGGGGGTGACCTCCACGCGCACGGGGTCGGTGAGCAGCGTGCGGGACAGCTTCGTGATGGCCTCGGGCATCGTCGCCGAGAAGAGCAGGGTCTGCCGCTCGTCCGGCAGCAGCGCGACGACGCGTCGAACGTCGTGCACGAAGCCCATGTCCAGCATCCGGTCGGCCTCGTCGAGCACGAGGATGCCGACCTCGTCGAGGCGGATGTGGCCCTGGCCGATGAGGTCGAGGAGCCGCCCGGGGGTGGCCGTGAGCACGTCGACGCCGCGGGACATGGCCCGAACCTGCGGGTTCTGGCCGACGCCTCCGAAGATGACGGTGTGGGACACGTCGAGCTCCGCGCCGAAACCGGCGAACTGCTCGTCGATCTGGATCGCCAGCTCGCGCGTCGGGGTGAGGATGAGCACCCGGGCGCGGCCCTTCGACGGACGTCGGGCCCGGGCGAGGCGCTGGAGGATGGGGAGGGCGAAGGCGGCCGTCTTGCCGGTGCCCGTCTGGGCGACGCCGAGGACGTCTCGGCCTTCGAGGAGGGGCGGGATCGCCTGCTCCTGGATGGGGGTGGGGTGGACGAACCCCGCGGCGGTGACGGCCGAGAGGATCGAGGGGTCGAGCCGAAGCTCGGCGAAGGTGGTGTTCTGCATGGGTTCCGTTTTCTGGATGGAATGCGCCGACCCTCGGCTCCCTGATTGGGAGTCGTCTCCCCTCTTGGGAGTCCGGGTCGGATGAGGCCTGCAACGCGCGCTGGGGGGCGAGGCTCTCGGAAGGAAGAGGCGGTCTCGAAGGGCCGTCTCACCGTTGGTCGGGAGCCGGGGCACGCTTCGTCGAAACCGGGGCGAAGTGATCGCCGGGGGTAGTAATGCGGTCAGGTCGACGAGATGTCAAGCGATCCCGTCGCAACGGGGGCTCGCGACTCCGCCCGATCGCCTCTCCCGACCTCGAGGAGGCTCCGGCGATGCGGTCGAGCCTCGCCCCGATCCTGCTCGTCCTCTGCTCCTCGGGCCCGCCTGCGGGGGGAGCCGTGGAGGAGGCGGTGGCGGCGATGACGACGACGCCGTGGACCCGCCCGTCGGCGGCTTGGTGCTGACGTGGCCGCTCGAGTACGGCTACTGGTTGGAAGGGCTCCAGGGTCTCTGCGTCCGGTCCCAGACGGCTGAGTCGCCCCCCGTTGACGTGCAGGTTCAGCAGCGCGGACGTGCCTCCGGCGTGCAGCGTCCGCGCCCACCCGGTCTGCAAGGGACCCCGCGCGGGCTCCCCCACGACCCGGGGCTCCCCGAAGGAGGGGACGAAGCTCTCCCGCTCGCCGACCTCGTCTTCGCACGCGGGAGCGTTGGGGCCGCCTTGCGTAGGGAACTCCAGGCGAACGATCGGACCCGCGTCGTCGGGGCGTCCATAGATCCACCCCGCCCTGTACCCCTGCCACGCGTGCCGATCGACTGTCTCTCCCTCCGCGTTCCGCAGCGTGAGCACGTCGTCGGCGCCCAGGAAGAAGGGGTACTCGAAGTCGGCGCCGGACCCGCTCGCCCCCCAGAGGAAGCCTCCGGCCGGGATCACGTCGGTCCCGAAGACGTGCACGTCCGGCCCGTCTGCCTCCTCCAGCGACCAGCCCTCGAGGGCGACGTCGGCGTCGGTGGGGTTGTGGAGCTCGACCCAGTCCGCCCGGGACTGCTCTCGGCGTCGGATCAACTCGTGGATGACGACGCTCGGCTCGGCCCAGGCGGGCGTCGGCTCGGGCTCCGGCGTCGGATCCGGACCGCCGGCGACCTCCACGCACGCGGAGGCGACGAAGGCGAGCACCCACGGGAGGAACCGACGCACGCTCTCACGTTATCGAGGTCGGCGCGGCTGCGCGGGGTCGATACGCCCGGGGGGGGACCCGGGGGGGACCCTCACCGGTCCCTTCCGCTGACTCGTGACCAACCCGTCCGACGCGGGTGAGGGGTCGGCAGTCGGGCTGCCGCGGTCGCCCGCGCCGGTCTACCCTCGCGGGATGTACCGCTCCCCGCTCGTGATCGCCCTCTCCGTCGCCGCCTTGACGGCCTGCCCGAGCCCCGACCCGGTCTCCGACGACGACGACGACGATGCCGCCGGCCCCGTGGGGGTCGACCCGATCGACCTCGGCAACGAGGTGTCGCTCGAGAACCTGACGCAGAAGATCCAAGGGCTCGAGGACCTCGGCACCCGGTACACGTTCGGCGAGGGCGACGAGCTCGCGCTGGCGTGGCTGGTCGACGAGGTCGAGGCGCTGGGGTTCGTGGCGGAGCTCGACCCGTTCGACGCGGCCGGGGAGACGGCCACGAACCTCGTCGTCGTCCACCCCGGCGTGGACCCGCAGGCCGTGTGGATCTACAGCGCGCACTACGACTCGACGTCCAACGAGCCGACCTTCGCGGCGCCGGGCGCGGACGACAACGCCAGCGGCGTCGCCGCGGTCCTGGAGGCGGCCCGCATCCTGAGTCGTCACCGGTTCCGCGACGAGATCCGGTTCGTCTTCACGGCCGCCGAGGAGCAGGGCAGCCTCGGCAGCGAGCACCTGGCCGCGCAGCTGGCGGCGGAGCCGGTGACGGTGGGCGGCGTCATCGCCCCGGACATGATCGGGTACTGGCCGTTGGGCGACGGCGACGCGTTCGACATCCTCGGGGACGAGAGCTCCGAGCACCTCGTGGAGGGCATGGCCGACATGGCCGACCGCATGGGGGTCGCCTACAAGACCTGGATCCGTCACGACTACTGCTGGGGCGACGACCACACCCGCTACCAGGACGCGGGCCTGCCCGCGCTGACGCCGATGGACTGCGTGGAGGCGCACAACGTGCCCGCGTCGGGCGAAGAGACGCCGCACTACCACCGCTGGACGGACACGATCGACACCCTGCACATGCCGTTCACCACGCGGGTCGCGGCCGTGGTCACCGCGACGCTCGCCGAGTGGGCGGGGCCGCAGCCCGAGCCGGAGGGCGAGTAGGCCGGGGTCGGTGAGCCGGGACACGCCCGTGCGGTCCATCCCCCTCGCGCTCGCGTCGGCGGGCGCGCTCCTCGCGAGCGGCTGTCCGGCCGAAGAAGAGCCCCCGACGGGGTTCATCGACGGGTTCCTGTGGGGCACGGCGTCGGCACCCTGGCAGGTCGAGGGGGACTACGACCCCGACCCGACCGACGACTTCGCGGTGCGGTCGAACTGGACGGTCTGGACCGAGCGCGGGTGCGTCGAGCGGGGCCAGACCAACCCCGAGGGGTCGGGCTTCTACACCCGCTACGAGGCCGACTTCGCCACCATGGCCGCGATGGGCATGAACACCGTCCGGCTGGGCGTGGACTGGACGCGGATCGAGCCCGAGGACGACCGCTGGAACGACGCCGAGCTCGACCACTACGTCGACGTGCTGCGGGCCGCGCGCGCGGCGGGCCTGGAGCCGATGGTCACGCTCCACCACTTCGTGGCGCCCACCTTCATCCAGGACCCGGCCGAGGACGACGCCGTCGATCTGCTGCTGGGCGACCCGTCGCTCGGGGTCGACGCGCCCTTCGCGGTGCAGTTCCGGGAGTTCGTGGAGCACGTCGCGCCCGCGCTGGGCCCCTGGGTCGACCTCTACTCGATCGTGAACGAGCCGTTCTCGGTGATCTCCGGCGGCTACCTCGTGGGCGGCTGCGGGAGCGGGGCCTTCCCCCCGGGCGCGCTCTCGATCGCGTCCTCGCGGACGGTCCACTCCAACCTGCTGTTCGCCCACGCCGAGGGCTGCCGCGCGCTGCGAGCGCTCGACGTCGACGACGCGGACGGTGACGGAGCGGCCGTCCTGTGCGGCAACGCCGCCTCCAACAACGTCGTGCGCCCCCTCGTGGACGGCGACCCCGAGGACATCGCCGGGGCGGAGCGGATCGACTGGATCTACAACCACGCCACCCCCACCGCGCTGCTCACCGGGGACGTCGACCTCGACTTCGACCGCGCCTTCGACACGACCGCCGCCGAGAGCAACCTGCCGATGGACGAGGGGAACTACCCCGAGCTCGCCGGCACGCTGGACTGGATGGGCGTCAATTACTACGGCCCCATCCGCGTGGAGGGGCTGCCCGGCGGGGCGCTGGGCGGGTTCCCGTACATCGACGCCGCCGACTACGACCCGACGCTGCCGCGCTCCACGCTGGGCTACGCGATCGACGCGGCGGGCTTCGAGGAGATCCTGGGGCGGTTCGCCCGGTACGGCCTGCCCCTCTACATCACGGAGAACGGGCTCGGCGAGGACGGCGATACGAACCGGCCCATGTACATCGTCGAGCACCTGGACGCGCTCCAGCGGGCCGTCGTCGCGGGCGCCGACGTACGCGGCTACTACCACTGGAGCATGACCGACAACTTCGAGTGGGCCCACGGCATCGACCAGCGCTTCGGGATCTTCGGGATCGACTACGACGATCCCGAGCTGCCGCGCATCCGCCGGAGCTCCGCGGACGCCTTCGAGGACGTGATCCGAGCGGGCGCGGTCACGGACACGATCCGCGAGCGGTGGGTCCGGGAGCGGTACGAGGGCCCCGGCCTGCGCTGAGATCCGCCGAACGGCGCCGAGGCGGGTTAGAACACCGCCCATGAACCTGCCCCGAACGCAGCCCGACTCCACCGAGACCGCCCTCGTATACAAGGACGGCATGTGCGGGATCTGCCCCGCCGGCTGCTTCGTCCGGGCGGGGCTGCGCGACGGGCGGCTCGAGACGGTGGAGGCCCGACCGGACCACCCCCTGGGCATGGTCTGCCGGATCGGGACGCACTCGGCCGCCGTCGTGCACGATCCCGACCGGCTGCAGACCCCGCTGCGTCGCGTGGGGCCCAAGGGGACCTGGGACTTCGAGCCGATCTCCTGGGACGAGGCGATGACCGAGATCGCCGCGCGGCTGCAGGCCCTCAAGGCGGGGCACGGCCCCGAGTCGACGGCCATCTACACCGGGCGGGGCTCGTTCGACATGTCGCTGTGCGACATCTTTCAGCCCGCCGAGGCGGCGGTGAGCTCGGCGTCGAGCGTCCTGTTCCCGTTCGGGTCGCCGAACACGCTCGGCGTGGGGGCGCTCTGTTACGTGTCCTTCGCGATGATCGCGCCCGACACCACGCTGGGCGAGATGCTCATCACGATGGACACGGACATCGAGCAGGCCGAGCTCGTCGTCCTGTGGGGGGCGAACCCCGCGACCGACTCCCCGCCGCTCGCCCATCGCCGGATCCTGGCGGCGCGCAAGCGGGGCGCCGAGGTGGTCTCCATCGACCCCCGACGCAACGCCACCGCGCGGCAGACGAGCGCGCAGTGGGTCCCCGTGAGGCCGGGCACGGACGGGGCGCTGGCGCTGTCCATGATCGAGGTCCTGATCCAGGAGGAGCTGTACGACGAGGCGTTCGTCGAGGAGTGGACCGTCGGCTTCGAGCAGCTCATCCAGCTGACCCAACACTACCGACCGGAGGTCGCCGAGGGGATCACGGGCGTGCCCGCGGAGACGATCCGGGACCTCGCTCGTCGCATCGCGACCGCCCGGGGCGCCGCCCCGGTGATGTACTCCGGGCTCGAGTACAGCGACTCGGGCGTGCAGGCGATCCGGGCCGTCCTCACGCTGTGGGCGCTCGCCGGGCAGCTCGACGTGCCGGGCGGGCTGCTGGTGCGGATGCGCGAGAACGAGTTCCCGCAGAACCGCCGCGGCCTCCAGTCGAACCCCGCGCCCCGCAAGGCGCTCGGGCGCGACCGCTTCCCCGTCTACAGCTCGTACCGGGCCGAGTCCCACGCCATCGCGCTGCCCGAGTCGGTCCTGAACGGCGAGCCGTACCGCATCCGCGGGCTCATCGTGCAGGGCGGGTCGCTGATCACGTCGTGGCCGGACCCGGACCTGTGGAAGCGCACGCTGAGCGGGCTCGAGTTCCTGGTCACGATCGACCGCTACCACACGGCCGATTCGGCGTACGCGGACATCGTCCTGCCCGCGACGACCGGGTACGAGATCACGTCGTACATGCGCGTGGGGCCGATGTTCGCCATCCGCGAGCGCCTGGTCGAGCCGGTCGGAGAGGCCCGCAACGACTACCTGATCTTCGCCGACCTGGCGGAGCGCCTCGGGTACGGGCACCTCTACCCGAAGACCGAGGAGGACGTCCTCCGCCACGCCCTCGACGGCAGCGGCGTCACGCTCGAGCAGGTGCGCGCCGCGGGCGGGGAGGTGCGGCTGCCGTCGGCGATGCTCCAGTACCGCAAGTGGGAAAAGGGGCTGCTGCGCGACGACGGCGAGCCCGGGTTCCGCACGCCGAGCGGCAAGCTGGAGATCGCGTCGTCGATCCTGGCCGAGCACGGCTACGACCCGCTGCCCGTCTACACCGAGCCGGGCGAGGGGCCGCTCGCCCGCCCCGACCTGGCGAAGCGCTTCCCCCTGGTCTTCAACTCCGGGACCCGCACGCTGTGGGACTTCCGCTCCCAGCACCACGGGGTGGTCGGCCTCAGGGAGCGGGCGGCCGAGCCCGACGTCGTCCTGAACACCCAGGACGCGGCGGAGCGCGGGATCGGCGACGGCGACGCGGTGATCGTCGAGACGCCGCGGGGGAGGGTCCCCTACCGAGCCCGGGTGACGAACGACATCGTGCGCGGCGCGGTGGACGCGCAGATGGGCGGCGGCGGTCCGCTGGGCTCCCCCGCCTGGCAGGCCTGCAACGTGAACGAGCTGACCGACCCCGAGCGCTACGACGTGACCAGCGGCTTCCCCGTCTACAAGACCCTGCTGTGCGAGGTGCGTCGCGTGGACGGCGGCGGGCCCCGGGCCTCGACCGCGGACGAAGAGGAGGACGTGGTCGAGCAGGACGTCGCGCCGGACCGGCGCGTGTACCTCGATCACAACGCGACCACCCCGATGGACCCCGAGGTCGTCGCCGCGATGCGGCCCTGGCAGGAGGCCGAGTGGGGCAACCCGTCGAGCATCCACTCCCCGGGGGCCGCGGGCCGCGCGGCGGTGGAGGCAGCGCGACGGCGGGTGGCGCGAGCGCTCGGCTGTACCGCGCGCCGGATCGTCTTCACCGGCGGCGGCTCCGAGGCGGACAACCTCGCCATCAAGGGCGTGATGCTCGCGGGCGGACGCCGGACCGGGCACGTCGTCACCAGCGCGATCGAGCACCCCGCGGTCCTGAACAGCTGCCGGGCGTTGGTGGGGCTGGGGTTCGAGCTCACCGTGCTGCCCGTCGACTCCACCGGCAGCGTCCGGCCCGAGTCCCTGACGGACGCGCTGCGCGACGACACCGTCCTCGTGAGCGTGATGACCGCCAACAACGAGACCGGCACGATCCAGCCGATCGCCGAGCTGGCCGCGATCGCCCGCTCCCGCGGCGCGCTCTTCCACACCGACGCGGTCCAGGCGATGGGCAAGATCCCGCTGGACGTCGACGCGCTGGGCGTGGACCTGCTGTCCGTCTCCGCGCACAAGGTGCACGGGCCCAAGGGCGTCGGGGCGCTGTACGTGCGCAAAGGCGTGGAGCTCGCGCCGCTCATCGACGGCGGCGGCCACGAACACGGCCTGCGCGCGGGCACCGAGAACGTGGCGGGCGTGGTCGGCTTCGGCAAGGCGACGGAGCTCGCGGTTCGGCGGATGCTGGACGGCTCTGCCGACCGCACGCGGGCGCAGCGGGACCGGCTCGAAGCGGAGCTGAGGCGCCTCGTTCCGGAGGCGCGACTCAACGGGCGGCGGGACGAGCGCCTCCCGAATACGCTGAACCTCACCCTGCCGGGGCTGCGCGGCGAGTCCCTGGTCCTGTTCCTCGACCGCCGCGGCGTCTGGTTCAGCAGCGGGTCGGCCTGCAAGTCCGGCAACCCGAAGCCGTCGGCGGCGCTGCTGGCGATGGGGCTCTCCGAGGAGGACGCCCACTGCGCGGTCCGCCTCTCCCTGGGGGCCGAGACCACGGACGAGGACGTCGACTACGCCGTGCAAATGCTCGAGGTCGTCCTGGAGGAGACGCGCAACGCCGTCCGCTTCGTCGGCTGCCGCTGAGCGGGGACGGCGCCCGCAGCTCGGGAGCATGACCAGGTCCCCTCGGGGAGGGGTCCCCATTTGCTACAAGCGGCCGATGCTGGACTTGGTCCCGTACACGATCCCGGTCCTGCTCCTCTGCGTATTCATCGAGTACCTCGTGGGCCGCCTCCGAGGACACTCGCCGTACCGCCTCAACGACTCGGTCACCGACGTCGCGTGCGGGCTCCTGAACCTCGTGGTCGCGGTGTTCACGGCCTTCGCGATCCTGCTGCCGTACGCGGCCGTGTACGAGGTCTTCCACCTGGTGGACCTGCGGGTCGGATCGCCGTGGGCGTGGCTGCTGTGCCTCGTCGGCGCCGACCTGGCCTACTACTGGTATCACCGGCTCTCTCACGAGCACAACTTCCTGTGGGTGGCCCACGTGGTCCACCACCAGTCCCACGAGTACAACCTCTCCGTGGGTCTCCGCCAGGGTGCGTTCGAGCCGCTCGTGACCTGGCCCTTCTATCTCTGCCTCGCCCTCGTCGGGTTCCCGCCGCTGATGTTCGCGACGGCCCACGGCGTGTTGATGCTGTACCAGTTCTTCATCCACACCCGGGAGATCGACCGGCTGGGGCCGCTCGAGCTGGTCATGAACACGCCGTCGCACCACCGCGTGCACCACGGCTGCGACCCGAAGTACCGCGACCGGAACTTCGGCGCCGTGTTCATCCTCTGGGATCGGCTCTTCGGGACCTGGCAGGCCGAAGAAGAGGAGCCGACGTACGGCCTGGTCGACCCGACGACGAGCTGGAACCCCGTGTGGGTGAACGTGGAGCACATCGCCCGGATGCGCCGGCACGCGCGCGGGCTCGACGGGCTCGGCGCTCGGCTGAAGGCGTGGTGGGGGCCGCCCAGCGCGCTGACGGCCGGGATCTCCGCCGTGGCCGGACGCTCGAAGTACGACGCGGGGGGCGAGAGCGGCGCGGGTCTGAAGCTGTACGTCTTCGCCCAGTTCCTCGTCGTCACGGGCGCCACGCTGTTCCTCCTGTTCGAGCAGGACCACCTCCCCGCGCTCGCCAAGCCCGCGCTGGCCGCGTTCGTGGTCGTCTCGACCGTGAGCCTCGGCTGGCTCCTGGAGGGCGATCGCCGGGCCCGGACGCTCGAGGTGGCCCGGATGCTCGCCGTCCCCGCGCTCGTGTGGACGGTCCTCATGTGACCGCCGCGGAGGCCGGCGTTCAGGCCCCCAGCAGGTCCGCGAGCAGGTGCGCCATGGACTGCACCGGGACCATCGTGTGGGTCGACGACGTGGTGGGAAAGACCGAGGCGTCGCAGGTGTAGACCCCGTCCATGCCGCGCACGCCGAAGTCCAGATCGACGACCGACGTGGCCTCGTCGGGCCCCATCCGGCAGGTGCCCTGGGGGTGCGCCGAGATCAGGGGCATGTCGCACGGGCGCGGGCGGTAGGAGTCGAACCAGGCGAGGTCGTCCGGCGACCGGAACCGGGGCGCGTCGACGGCGAGGCTGAGGACCTCCTCCGCGCCCGAGGCGAGCCAGCACTCGGCGGCCGTCTTCATCGCCGCGACGAGCCGGTCCCGCACGTCGTCCCCGATCGTGTAGTGGATCTTCGGGCGACGACCGTCCCCCCACACGACGCGGCCCGAGGGGCGGTCGGGGACGAGGCACAGCGCCGCGACCATGCGCGTGTACATCGTCACCATCGAGCGGAGCTCGCTGAAGGTCACCGGCATGAGCGACGCCGTCATGGAGGGGCCGGTGGAGATGGCCTCGACCGCGTAGCCGCCCAGGCCGTCCTCGGGGGTGCAGGACAGGGTGCTCGTGAGGGCCCAGCTCTGGGGGATCCCCCGATGGAAGCGCACCTCGTCGGCGAAGAAGCCGGCGATGGGCACCTGCGGCTGGAGCGTCAGGTTGCGACCGAGGGCGCGGTGCTTCAGCCCGCTGCGCACGAGCACGCCCGGGGTGTGGACGGCGCCCGCGCATACGAACACGCGCTCGGCGGTGACCGTCGGCCCGCCGTCCACAAGCACGTCGAGGCGTCCGTCGGTCCGCCGCATCACGCCGTGGACGCGGGACGACCCGCGGATCCTCGCCCCGGCGGCCCGCGCGACGGGCAGGTGCGCCACCAGCGCGCCGCGCTTGGCGTCGTAGGCGCAGCCGATCAGGCAGTAGCCGGAGCCGGGGCAGTCCACGCGGTTGTGCAGGAACGGCTCTCCGCCCAGGCCGAGCTTCTTCGCGCCGTCGCGCAGCAGGGCGTTGTTGCGGTTGATCTGGGCGTCCGGGATCCGCGAGGCGCCCATCTCGCGCAGCGCCCGCTCCGCCGCGGCGTCGACGTCCCCGTTGGAGATCCCGCCCCAATCCGACCAGCCGAAGTGCCCGCGCCAGTGCTCGAGGACCTCGGGCTCGATGGGGCAGCAGTCGCCCATGTTGATGGTGGTGGACCCCCCGAGGCAGCGGCCCTGGAGCACGGACACCGCCCCGTCCGCCGTCGTCTGGTCGCCGCCGTCCCGGAACAGGAGGGGGAACATCTCGCCCTCGACCTGGGTGAACGAGCTCTTGTCGACCTCCGGGCCCTCCTCCAGGACCACCACGTCCCGCCCGGCCCGGGCGAGCCGCATGGCGAGGACGCCGCCCGCGGCGCCGGAGCCGACGATGCAGTCCTGGGTCGTCTCGCCCTTCACGGCGACGTCCCCGCGGGCTCGCGACCGACCCACGGGCCCTCGTAGCCCATGGCGTCCCAGGTGTCGGGGCGACAGAAGTGGGTGAACCGCGCGCCCTTGCGCAGCGCCGCCGCGATCTGGCGTCGCACGACCCACCCCGAGCGCTCCCAGGAACGCAGGACCGCGAACTGCGCGTCGGGAGCGAGCCGAGAGAAGCGCGTGGGCCGGGCGGGTCCCCCGGGCAGCATCTCGAGCACCGTGAGCGCGAGGGCCATGTCCGGGGCCTGGTCCCGTCCCGCGTCCGCGAGGTAGCCGTCGATCCCGAGGGCCGCGGCCCGCCCCGCGGCCGGATCCTCGAGGAAGGCCGCGCACGCGGCCGCCAGCGTCGCGAACTGGGGAGCCGTGAGGGCCCGCGGGCCCTCGCCCCCGTCCTCGTCTACGGCCCGCGGGCGACGCCCCCAGACCTGCCAGCCCACGACCGCGACGGCCGAGAAGGCGGCTCCGAACTTCAGGAAGTCGCGACGGCTACGCACGGACCCATCCTCCCACGAGCCTAGGCGGAGCGGACGAGGCGGAAGCCCGTCACGACCTTCACGACCGTGGGTCGGTAGCCCGCCCGCCAGGTGAGTCGGCACCGCATGGCGTCGCTGGTCCAGGTCCCCCCGCGCGTCGGCCGCAGGCGAGCGTTCGTGCCGTACTGCCCGTCGCCGCAGAACTCCTGCTGGCCGCCCGCGAGGTCCCGCGCGCCGTAGACGGACACGTCGGTCTTGAAGGCGGACCCCGCGAGGACGAGCACGCGGGGGCGCTCGCCGCCCTCGGGCGTGTCTCCGGGACCCAGCGTGATGGCGACGCGGCGAGATACCAGCTCGACGACCGTCCCGGGCGGGCGACGTCCCGCGATCCGCACGAGTCGCCCGACCACCGCGGGATCGAGTCGCCGCCCGGCGTCCTCGACGAGCAGCTCCAGGGCCCGCGGGGGGTCGAACGCCGGGCGGTGGGGCCGGGCCGACGTGAGCGCGTCGAAGGTATCGGCCACGGCCACGATGCGGCTGAACGGGTGCAGGGGGCGCCCGAGGTAGGGGTAGCTGCCCTCGCCTCCGTCGAAGCGGAGGTGGTGCTCGGCCGCCACGATCGCGTGGTGGAGGCTGCCCCCGGTCATACCGCCCTCGGCCAGCAGCCGGATCATCCCGCGCAGGGGGTGCTCCTGCATCTGCGCGCGCTCTTCGTCCGTGAGGGGGCCGGGTCGGCTCACCAGGTCGGCCGGCTGCGCGGCCTGGCCGACGTCGTGCAGCAGGGCAGACAGCCCGAGCTCGAGCAGGCTCGCCCGGCCCAGGCCCAGGCTCCGGCCCAGGGCGAGCGACCACACGCAGACACGGAGCGGCCCCGCCGCCTCCGGCAGCCGCTGGTCGCGGATCGCGGTCAGGGCCAGGAACCACCGAGGATGCTCCTCGACGAGCCGAACGAGGGTCAGGAGCAGCGACCGGCGTCGGCGACGGGCGTACACGTCCATGCGCGACGCCGACCGACGATCGAGGGACGCGAGCCCCTGCTCGAAGGCGCTGAGCGCGACGAGGCGGTCGTCGGCGTCGGCCTCGGTCTCGGCCTGGTCCCCGGTCAGGAGATCCACGCCCGCCCCGGCCAGGGCGCGGACGCGAGCGGCCGCCGCCTCCGGTTGGTCGACGGCGGTGCGCAGGGCCTGGACCAGCTCGAGGAGCGTCCGGGGCGTGATGCCGCGGCGGAGGACCATCCCCCGGCTGCTCAGCGCCGCCAGGCGGCGGCCGAGGGTCACGGACGCCTCCCACACGCGCCGGCCCGCCCGGATCCAGACCCCGTTGGCGAAGGCGTGCCCGGACGCGAATACGAGGGACAGGTCCCCGGTCTCGTGGAGGGCGGTCACGTCCTTCACCACCTCCCCCATCGCCGCCTGCACGGCCGAGTTCGCGGGGCTGTGGAACGCGAGCTGCCGGGCGAGGGCGTCCTGGTGTACGAGGAGGTCGCGCACGCCCTGGAGCACGACGCGCCGGCGCTCCCGGTCGGGGAGGGGAGCCCGCGTCACGGGTCGCCCCCCTCGACCGTGCGCAGGGCCTCGACGCAAGCCGCCTTCCGGGCACGGTTCCAGCCCGCCGCGCCCTTGCGGAGGGCCTGCAGCGCGCGCACCGAGCCCGCCGCGGCGAGGCCGTGCGCGGCGGCGGAGAGGGTGGTCTCCGCGTCTGCGTCGCGGCCGAAGACGCCGCTGCGCGCCTGCAGGAGCGGGCTCAGCAGCTCGAAGGCGTCGTCGCCCAGGATGCGCCCGCAGGCCACGCACAGGTCGCGGCGGGCCTTCGCGTCGAGGGCCGGCGCGCGGGCGAGGTTGGCCTCGAACCACTGCGGCGCCCCCGACGGCATGCCCACCGCGAGCAGATCCGCGGCCGCCCCCCGCACCAGGCGAGAGTGATCCAGGAGCAGCCCGAGCACGACGGGCGTGGCGGCGCGGGGCAGGACGTTGCCGTAGGACCGCAGGGCCGCGGCCCGCACCCGGGCGTCGGGGTGGTGCAGCAGGCCCTCCGCGGTCTCGGGGGGCAGCCCGTCGCCCGCGCCCGCGGTGAGGGCCAGGAGCGCGAGGATCCGACTCGGCCGGAGGCTCGTCGCGGCCGCGAGCCAGCGCCGGATGCGGGGGGCGCCCGCTTCGCAGAGCACCGCGGTCAGCAGATCTCGGCGGGGCGAAGGCGGCGAGGCCTGCACGGCGTCGATCATCGACCAGACCGCCGGGTCGGGGAGCCGCTGCACGAGCGACGAGAGCGCCTTCACGTCCGGCTCGGCGGCGGGGTCGACCGCGAGCACGGTCTTGACGATCCGCCCCGGCTCGTAGGCGCGCCCGATGAAGCCGACTACGGCCGGGAAGCTGCCGCTGGAGGTGACCTCGGGGTCGCCGAGGAAGCGGTGCCGGTCGCCGACGAGCCGGTCGAGGCCGTGGTAGTCGTTCCGCTCCGCGAGGTCCGCCGCCACCCGGTCCGCCAGCTCCAGCGCGCGGGCCAGGGGCAGCTCCGGGCGATCCGCCACCGCGAGCCGGAGGAGGAGGTAGAAGAGCCGCGTGGCCACGTCGCCGGGCTCGAGGATGTCGTCCACGCCGTCCAGCGGCCCGGACTCGGCCCCGTCCATCAGCTCGACCGCGCCCCGGCTGGACCCCGGAGCGGAGCCGCCCTCGCTGCCCGCGGCGACCGCGTCGCCGTCCGCGTCCGGGGCGCCGGGGTCGTCGGACAACACCGGCCGGTCGCCCAGGGCTCCGGAGAAGCCCAGCAGGGCCGCGAGCGGCTCGATCGTCGATCCGTCCTCGCCGTCCGCCGCGCGACCGCTGAGCGCCTCGGCCTCCATCAGCTCGGCCACCCCCTCCACGCCCACGTGCTTCAGCCCCTCCTGCCACAGCAGGGACTCCAGGGTCTCCTCTTCGTAGATCGCCAACGACAGGTTCGTGCGCAGCAGATCGACGAGGCGGGCCAGCTCGTCCGGGGTGATGCCCGGCTCCAGCGTGAGCCCCGCGATCCCCTCGCGGTGGAGCAGGCTCCCGAGGCCGTTGACGTCGTCCGCTTCGGGCCGAACCAGCTCGCCGCTCCAGTAGAGCCCGCCCGACGCCGTGCGCAGCTCGACGGGGCCGGTGTGGGCGAGGAGGGTCTCGAGGTCCTTCGCGGCGAGGGCCAGCGCCCGCGCCGTCTCGGCGTGTCCCCCGCCGTAGAGGCGCGCGTGCCCGTACGCCACGTGGAGCTGGTCGAGCACGCCGCGCAGCGTCCGCACGGACTCCGGGGGCGGGCTCGGTGATTCGCCGTGGACACCAGCCATCGTCCGTCAGCCTACCCCCCGAACCCCCGCCCGGGCGCCGCCTCCCGGACCTCCGGGTCGGGTCGGCCTTCTGGTCGGGCGCCGGTCGTGGGAAGCTGAGTCGTGGCCTACGTGCGCGACGATCCCCGGCCCCAGCGGATGAACGCGTGGTTCGTCGTCCTCTCGGTGGACGAAGCGGACGCGGCGGCCCCCGGGGAGCAGCTGTCGTTCCTGGACACCTTCGTCACCCTGGTCTCCGGACCCGACGGCCTGCGCGTGCTGTTCGAGGCGCGCGACGAGATGGTCGTGCTCGTGCGGTTCGGCCTGGTGATCGTGTGGCACGGCCCCGACCTCGCCCGTCCCGACCGGCCGCCGCCGGAGCTCTTCGCCGAGCCCGCCGGCGACGAGTACTACCTCGGCGGTCGCCGCGACTACCCCGACACGCACCTCCTGGACTTCCTGGAGAACTCCGGCGACGTCCTGCACTTCAAGACCACCCACCAGTGGGCCGCCGCCGACATCGAGTGGTACGAGTACGGCGAGCACGCGATGAGATACCTGCTCGTGGGCGAGCTGCGATACGCCCGGAGCGCGACGCGGTGGGACAAGCGCATCGCCGGGGTCGTGCTCCCGCAGGTGCCGACCCGCACCGAGGTGAACTTCATCGGCCCGGGGTTCGTGGAGAGCCGGGCGGTCACGATCCGCGGGCTCCGCCTGAACGCGCTGGTGACCATCACCCCGAGCGGACCGAACGGGACTCGCATCTACGTGGTCCTGAACGTCGACGTGTCCTGGATCCCCCGGCCCCTGCGTGCGCTCGTGCGCGCGCTGCCGCCCTGGAAGTCCGCCCACGACCTGCTGGCGTTCGTCTTCACCCACGCCGTGATCGACGACCTCTCCGGCGACTACCGGATCTGGTCGAAGCGGAAGTTCCTCACCGATCCCGCGCTGCTCCCGGTGGAGAGCAACGTGACCGCGATCCGCCGGTGGGTCGAGGGGTTCTACCCGTCGGGGTTCGAGTACCCGGCCCCGGCGCCGAAGGACGTCGCCACCATGCAGTGGAGGCACCTCGACGCGGCCGCGAACATCCCCGCGGGCGAGGTGAACACCTACAACGTGTCGGGCGAGGAGCTGGTCGCCTACCGCGACGCCGACGGGGAGGTCGTCGTGCTGGACGCCTTCTGCCCGCACCACGGGGCTCACCTCGGCCACGAGAGCCGGGTGGACGACGGCTGCATCCGATGCCCGTTCCACCACTTCTACTTCAACTCCCGCGGCGAGTGCCTCGGGAACCGGCCCACCAACCCGCCGGGGACGCTGTCGCGCGTCGACACCCCGCCCCGCGAGTGGCGGCTCAGCGGGGGGACGATCGAGGTCCTCGTCTGAGGGGCGTGCGCTCGTAGTGCGCGCCGAGGCTCAGCCCCCCGGGCACGAGCTCCTCGTAGCTGCCGTACCCCACGCCGATGTCCTCGTAGGTCGCCGGGTGCCGGAACGAGACCGCGAACCAGGCGACCAGGGCCGTCCAGCCGACCAGCAGCGCGCGGCCGACCCACCGGGCCGCGAGCCGCCCACGGGTCGGCGAAGTACAGCGGGAGGATCGCGTGGTACTCGAGGCTGCTCACACCCGTCCACTGCAGGAACGGGAACGGGAACCCGAAGACCGCGTCGAACGGTCCGTCCCGGGACGGCCGGACGCAGGCCGGGCTGCTCCACTCGAGCTGCACGCAGTCCTGGATCACGACGACCCAGCAGACGAACCAGAAGACCCGCACGCCCTCAGGATCGAGGTCGTCCGCGGGTGCCGCAGCCGATTCGTGCGGGTAGGCTCGTCCCGGAGGTGGTGACATGCGCATCGGTTCGGCTTGGATCGCGGGCTTCGTCCTGGTCGGGGCGGCGTGCGTCGGGAACGGCACGATCGACACGGACGACGACGACGCCACGGACGACGACGACGCCACGGACGACGACGACGCCACGGACGACGACGACGCGGCCGCGGAGACCTCGGCGGTCGTCGTGCAGAACATGCTCGACGACGGCTGCACCTGGTCGAACCTGAGCTTCCAGATCGAGCAGGACGGTCTGGGCATCGAGAACATCTCGGTGGTCCGCGCGGGCGACGCGTTCGGCGCGGTCGTCGAGGCGGGCCGCAGCTACCACCTGGACCTGAACGACGCCCCCGCGGCGACCTGCGACGAGTGGGGCCTGTTCCCCACCGAGACGATGGTGCTCACCAGCGACTGCTACTACTCGATGAACATCTGGTCGAACGACGCCCCCGTTCCGGACCACTGGATCCCCGGCAGCTTCATGCGCTGCGCGGGGGTCGACTACGTCGCGGGCGAGGTCCGAGCGACCTTCCAGCCCGGCACCACGGACGAGTACGCCCGCCTCCAGATCGAGGACGCGGGCGGGACGGTCGTCGTACAGACGTCGAACGATCCGGTCGCCTACCTCGTGACCGGCGACGGCGGCATGAGCGCGCCCGCGCCGACGCTCGCCCTCGCCTCCCTCGATCAGCTGGCGTTCGTCGAGCCGAACCCGATGTGAGCGGTCGCGGCGGGGGCCTGTGCGAACATCCCCGCATGGAGGGATTGGACCGGGCCCTGGACGCCGCGCGCAGGCAGGGCGTCGACGACGATCTGCCCGTCGGCACCACGATCGACCTCCCCAGCACGCACTCCTACCCGACGCCCCCGGAGCCCGCGCCCGGCGCCCCCCGAACCGGGCTCGCGGCGCTGCCCGCCGTCGGCGCCGACGACCTGGTCTACGTCGAGCGGATCGGACAGGGCGGTCAAGCCACGGTGGACGCGGTGGTGCAGACGGCGCTGAGCCGGGAGGTCGCGGTCAAGCGGCCCCTGGGGATGGCGGGCCCGGAGGCGCGTGAGGGGCTGCTGAACGAGGCGCGGCTCACGGGCGCGCTCGAGCACCCGAATGTCATCCCCGTGCACCTCCTCGTCCGCCGCGACGGGCTCCCGCTGATGGTCATGAAGCGGGTCGAGGGCGTGAGCTGGCACGAGCTCATCGCCGACCCGGACCACCCCGCCTGGGAGGGCCGCCCCGCCGATCGGCTCGTCGCCCACCTCGAGATCCTGGCCCGGGTCTGCCGGGCCGTGGAGTACGCCCACAGCCGGGGCATCGTCCACCTCGACATCAAGCCCGGCAACGTGATGGTGGGCCAGTACGGCGAGGTGTACCTGATGGACTGGGGCATCGGAGGGCGCGCGGCGGACCTGCCCGGCGAGGACCCCGAGCTCGTCACGGGGACGCCGTCGTACATGGCCCCCGAGATGGTGGAGGGCCGCCGGTTCTCGACGCTCGCGAGCGACATCTACCTGCTCGGCTCGACCCTCCATCGCGTGCTCACCGGGCGCGTGCGGAACCACGGCGCGAAGCTCGGAGAGCGGTTCGAGCGGGCGCTCCTGAGTCGGCCTGTCGCGTACGACGCCGACGTCCCCCCGGAGCTGGGTGCGATCTGCAACACCGCGTGCAGCCGCCGGGCGGAGCGGCGGTTCGCGAGCGTCCGGGCCCTGCGGGAGGCGGTGGAGGCGTACGTCCGGCACCGGGGCGCGGTGCGCATCATCCGGTCCGCCAAGGCCCAGCTCGCGGAGCTCGAGATGCTGGCCGCGGGCGAGCCCACGGACGCCTGGCGGCCGGGCGCGCACCAGGAGCGGCAGATGGCGCTGGCGACGGCGGTCCGCTTCGGCTTCGAGCACGCCCTGAGCGACTGGCCGGACAACCAGGACGTGATCGACGGTCTGCAGCGGGCGTTGGAGCTGTCGATCGAGCTCGAGCTGGACCGCGGGCTCCCCGAGGCCGCGCGGGCGCTGGTCGTGAAGCTGCCGCGCCCGCGCCCCGACCTCGCCGCGCGGGCGGACGCGCTCGTCGAGGAGGTCCGGGCCCGGGGCGACGCGACGGCCCGGCTCAAGAAGATCGAGTTCGACTTCGACTTCGCCGGGGAGGACACGCGGCGCAGCCTCGGCTTCGCGCTCAACGGCGTGTGCTGGTCGGGCCTCGCGCTGCTGTGGGGGCTCGCGGTGCGGGCGGGGCTGATCCGCAATACGCCGCAGGAGAGCCTCCTGCTCGCGGTGGCGGGGACCGCCGCGATCGCGCTGTCGCTCTACCAGGTGCGGGGGCTGATGCTCGACAACCGCATCCGCCGGCGGTTCACGGCCGCCTTCGCCGTCTACGTGGGCGTCTTCGACCTGAACCACCTCGTCGGGTTCATCCGGGACATGCCCCTCACCGACCTCATCCTCGCCGACCACGCGATCCTGGTGGCCTTCGTGGGCTTCCTCGCGGCCCTGATCCACCGGGCGCTCTTCGCCGCCTTCGCGATCGCCGTGGCCGCCCTGCTCGCCACGGCGCTGTGGCCCGATCGGATGTACGAGATCATCGCCCTGGACCTCCTCGGCATCAACTTCGTCTTCGCCTGGGTCACACGACCCGGCACCGAGGGCGCCGACATCCTGGCCGGAGGCCGTTGACGGCCGGCACGCCCCTTGCTGCTTCGTGGGGTGGAAGGGAGCGACCATGTCCCACGGCTACCCCCCCTCGAGAATCCTCGCCGCCCTCGACTTCTCCACCCTCTCCCGCAACGCCCTCGCCTATGGCGCAGGCCTCGCGCGCGCCGCGGACGCCGAGCTGATCCTGGTGCACGTCGCCGACCCGGTGGCGCCGGAGCTGCCCCCCGGCGCGTCCCCCACGCAGGGGCGGATGATGGAGCTGGTCGAGGCTCGCAACGTCTCGGTCCGCGCCCGCCTCACGAAGGAGATGAACGCCTTCGGGGAGGACTACGACACGTGGTCGGCCCTCGTCGTCGACGGGGAGCCCGCCGAGGCGATCGCTCGCGTCGCCGTGGAGCGCGACTGCCACCTCATCGTCCTCGGATCCCACGGGAGGGCGGGCCTGCAGCGGCTGTTCCTGGGGTCGGTCGCCGAGGAGGTCATGCGTCGCGCCCACTGCCCGGTGCTGGTCCTCCGATGACCCGGGGGGAGGCGTCGCTCGACGCCCTCCTACCCGCGGAGATGGCGGCCAAGGCCGAGGACGTCGGGGTCCGAAAGGCCTCGCTCGATGCCTACTCCACCTTCCTGCTGGCGGTCCTCGCGGGCGCCTTCATCGGCCTCGGCGCGGTGTTCGCCACGACCGTCGGCGCGGGCGCCGGCGACCTGCCCTGGGGCGTCGGGCGCCTCCTCGTCGGCACCGTCTTCAGCCTCGGCCTCGTGCTCGTCGTGGTGGGGGGCGCGGAGCTGTTCACGGGGAACAACCTGATCGTCATGGCCTGGGCCGCGCGTCGCGTCGACACCGGCGCGCTGCTGAAGAACTGGGCGATCGTCTACGTGGGGAACTTCGTCGGCTCGGTCGGGACCGCGGTGCTGGTATTCGTAGGGGGGCACCACTCCTTCGGCGGCGGCGAGGTGGGCCGGGTCGCCCTCGGGATCGCGGAGGCGAAGCTGGACCTCGGGTTCGTGCAGGCGATCGCCCTGGGCGTCCTGTGCAACGCCCTCGTATGCCTCGCCGTGTGGCTGACCCTGAGCGCGCGGACCGTCGCGGGCAAGGTCGCCGCGATCGTGCCCCCCATCGCCGCCTTCGTGGCGGCGGGGTTCGAGCACTCGGTCGCCAACATGTACTTCGTGCCCCAGGCCCTGCTGATTCGAGCGGGCGCCGACGACGGCTTCTGGAGCGCGATCTCCTCGTCGCCGGGCAGCTACGAAGCCCTGACCATGCAGGCCTTCCTCGTGGACAACCTGCTCCCGGTCACCCTCGGCAACATCGTGGGCGGGGCCGGTCTGGTGGGGCTCGTCTACTGGGCGATCTACCTGCGTCGGCGCACGTAGCGAGGGCTCGGTCGGTCGGGATGCCCCGGGCTGTGTCGGGCGGCACAGCTCGGGGGAGGTCCTTGTGTGAGGCACAACGACCAATCCTCGAACCCGCGGGGTGGGCCCGGCCGAGGCGCCGGGCACGACGATGGCGGTCACTGCTGTGACCGGCCAAGATTCTCAACATCATCTCAACATCTTCGTCGCACCCCTCTCCTAGTTTCCGGCGCGCCGACGGAGGAGTGCGCCATGTCTCGAGCTCGAACCCCCGCCGCCTGTGTGGCGGCTTGTATCCTCCTCGCGGGGGCGCGGGCGGAGGCCTTCACCGAGGACTGCCGGTACGGAGTCAACGCTCACCAGGCGTCCAACGCCACGCTCGACGACGCGGCGGCGGCCGGGATCGGCTGGGTGCGCTTCGACTTCAACTGGTTCCAGATCGAGCCCTCGAAGGCGACCTTCGACTGGTCCGTGCCGGATCGCTTCATGAACCACGCGGCCTCGCTCGGCCTGCACGTCTTCGCGACCGTCGCCTACACCCCGCCGTGGGCCGCCCCCCAGCCCTGCAACGACGCGGCGGCCGACCCCGTCGACTGGTGTCGCAACCGCCACCCCACGAACTCCGCCGACTGGATCGACTTCGTGACCGCGGCCGTCACCCGCTACGGCGCCCAGGTCAAGACGTGGGGCATGTGGAACGAGCCGAACCTCGCGCAGTTCTACGCGGGCAGCCGCGACGACTACACCTACGGGATCCTGATCCCCGGGAGCGACGCCGTGCACGCGGCTTGCCCCGACTGCGACGTCGCGGGCCCCGAGCTCGCCCACCTGCGGGGCGGCGCGGCCTGGGACGCGGACGAGGGGCTGTGCGTCTTCGGGGAGTGCCTCTTCAACGGCTGGAACCACTCCCTGATCGAGATCCTCCAGGACGCCGGGGGCTGGATCGACATCGTCACCCACCACAAGTACGCCGACCCGGCCCTCGAGTGGTGGGGCGAGGCCCTGGACGGCGAGTGGCTCCTCGGCGTGCAGTACGTGAACGGGATCAAGGAGGTGACGGACCTGTACGCGCCGGGCAGGCCGGTCTGGATCACCGAGCTGGGGTGGGAGTCGGAGCCCTACGGGTCCTACAGCAACGCCTACGTCGAGGGGCAGCTCGACGCGATGGTGTTCGGCCTGGACCAGGCGATCGCGGGCACGTACGCCGGGGCGAGCAACCAGCCCTGGCCCGAGCTCGCCAAGCTCTTCTGGTACGACCTCCGGGACGACCCCTCCGGGCACTCCTGGGGCCTCCTGGACGAGTGGGGCGGGACCAAGCCCGCGTGGACCGCGTACGCGGACGCCATCGCCACGATCGGGGACTGCGCCGAGCCTCCGCCCCCCGAGGGCGACGACGACGACGCCGTGGACGACGACGACGCCGAGCCGCCCGAGGGCGACGACGACGACGACGACGACGGGGCCCCGCCGGAGACCGACGACGACGACGCCGAGCCGCCCCCCGTCGAAGAGGACGACGACGACGCCGGGGAGCCTCCGGAGGAGCCGACTCCCGAGGACCGGACCGGCTCGCCCTTCGAGCCGACCTACGGGTGCAACTGCGACGCCGCCTCGGGGGGGACCCTCCCGCTGTGGGCCCTGCTCCTGCTGGGTCGGCGGCGCAGGCCGAGCACCGGGGCCACGAGCAGCGCGAGCCCGACCCCTCCGTCGAGCGTCTGAGCGCAGCCGCAGGCGTCGTCCTGAGCGGCGGGGGCGACGCCCTCGTCGATGTCCGCCGGGCCCGGGTCTTCGGGCGTGGGCTCCTCCGGCTCGGCGTCGTCGTCGTCCGTCGGCTCGGGCTCCTCGTCGTCCGCCGAGTCGTCGTCGTCACCCGGCTGCTCCGGGGCCTCCGTGGTCGTGTACGTGACCGTCAACCGCAGCGCGTCGACCCACACGTCCGAGTCGCGGTTGCCGCCCGGGTGGTCCAGCAGCTCCGTGCGCGCCGTCACCTCGGCCACGTCCGCCCAGCTCCACGCGGCCCGGTCCGACGTCGCGTCGAGCCCGTGCCACGCGGTGGCCGTGCCGTTCCAGGGCACGGACGCCTGGCCCCCCGCGGACAGCTGCATTCGCACGACGTAGGGGCCGTCTTCGTACTGGGTGCGGCCCAGCAGCGACACCTCCACGGACTCGATCGTCTCTTCCCCGGGGGGATCGCACACCGCGAACCCGGCGCCCTCCAGGTACTCGCCCGCGTCGGCGTTGGGGGTCGTCGCCTCGTCGCCGTCCGGGGGTCCCGCGGCCGCGAGGGCGCCGTCCCATCCTTCGGCGGTCACCACCTCGGCGGCCGCCTCCTGCACGTGGCGCCCCAGCCCGGGGAACTCCGCGCACGGGTCCGGGTCCTCGACGGGCGGCTCGTCGTCGTCGTCGTCCCCCGGCGGCTCCTCGGCGACGAGCACGAACCGCATCGCGTCGGCCTCGTCCGAGTGGTCGTCGTCCGTGCCGTCGAGCACGACCCAGCACCCGCCCGGCCCCGCGTCGCAGGGGTAGGTGCCCAGGTCGATCCACCCGCTGCCCCCCGCGCCGCGCTGGTCGAGGACGATGTGGGTGACCCCGCCCGCCGCGTCGTAGACGAAGTGGTCGGCGTCGTGGGTTCGGTTCTCCGTGCGCCGGAACCACGTCTCCACCCGCCAGCTGCCCGCCGCGGGGAGGTCCGGCGACCAGGTCGCGGTGCCGCGCCGGTCGCTGCCGCCGACGGTGTGGGACAGGTAGTGGTAGCTCGAGTCGCTGCCCGACCAGCCCTCGCCGTTGGTGGCCCAGGTGGTCCAGTCGTTCCCCGTGGTCGTGAAGGTCGGGGCGCCGTCTTCGTCGTCCACCAGGACGGTCTGCGCGGCTGCGGTCGCGGGGAGCGCGAGCAGGCCCGCGAAGATGAGGGAAGCGGTTCGGTCCATGGCTCCTCCGGTCGGCGATCAGCCGCGAGACCAGGGGACCAGGGACTCGTGGTGGAGTCGTGGAGACGCGGTGGAGATCTCCCCCGGTCGGGTCCATCCCGCGCGTCCTCGCCCGGCGGTAGGATGTCGGCCGAGCTCACCGGAGGGGACATGGCGTGGACTGGGCGCATGATCGGCCGCAAGCGGGACGGGCGGGAGCTCGACCGCCCCTACGTGGAGGATCTCGGCGTGAGCGGCGGCGGCGTCGCTCGATCCCTGCCGCGGACCGCCCTCGCGCGGAGCACCGCCGAGTACCTCCTCGCGAAGCGCCGGAGCTGACCCGCGAGGATGACCACGCCCCCCTCAGCACCCGGATCCGGGTTCGCCCCCTGGGTCTTCGTGCTCGCGTTGACGGCCCGGATCGCCGCGCTGGTCCGCCTGGGCCTGCCGAGCCCGCCGGGCTACGGCTCGGACGTCAACGTGTACCTCGAGCTGGCGCTGAACCTGTGGCGGGAGGGCTGGTACGGCAGCCACGTGTCCGCGGTCTACCCGCCGCTGACGCCGATGTTCTTCGCCCCCTTCTTCGCGATCCCGGACAACGCGACCCGGTTCGCGGCGATGTACGCGGCCCACGGGCTGCTCCTCGGGGTCGCGAGCCTCGCGCTGTTGCCGATGCTCGTGGAGCACCTGGGCCGCCGTCGCGCGTGGCTCTGCCTCGCCGCGGCGTGCTGGCTGCCGGGGGCGAACTTCCACGCCCTGAACCTGCAATCCGAGACGCTGTTCCAGGCTCTCCTCGTCGCCGCCTGCGGGGCTCTGTGGTCGGCCTACCGCAGCGGGCGCGCGCGGGCGTGGTTCGCGGTGGGGGTCTGCGCGGGGGCGGCGGTCGCCTGCCGGCGCATGGGGCTGGTCGTACCCACGGCCGTGGGGCTCCTGCTCGCGGCCGACGTCGTCGCGGCCCTCGGACGGCGGCGGCGTCCGCCGATCGGCGCCGTCCTCGCCGCGGCCGTGGGGCTCGGCGTGGGGCTGATGCCCGAGATCGTCGTCACCCGCCTGCGCGGCGACGTGATCGCCACCTACCACGAGGGCGTGACGCGCAGCCACCTGGCTCCGCTGCGCGAGATGCTCGAGGGGGGAGGGGCGCTGCGGCTCGCGATCACCAACGGGGCCCGCCAGGTCGTGTACCCGGTCCTGGCGGCCTTCGGAGCCCCCCTCGTGGCGGCCGCGGTCCTGTCCCGCGGGGGCGACGGAGACGGCCCGCCCCACCCCTTGCGGCGAACCGTCGGCTTCGCCTGGCTGCTGGCGCTCGGCCTGGGCGCCATGAGCTCCCTGCACATGCTCCGCTTCGAGTTTTCGCGGGGGAGCGGCTTCGACGTGTACCCGAGGTACCTCGACCCGGTCGAGACGCCGCTGGTCCTGACCGCGGTCGCCGCCGCCGCCTGGGCCTTCTCGGGGGGGCGCCGGCTGGGCGTCCGCGAGGTCCTGCCCTGGACCGCGTTCTTCGCGGGCTGCGCGATCGCCGCCGGGCGCATGACGCGACCCCGGGGCGGACGACTGCCCGGGATCGACTGGTTCGCGGGGGGCCCCCTCGAGTCGGCTGCCCCGTGGCTGTTCCTTCTGGCGACGCTGGTCGTGCTCGGGGTCGTCACCGCGCTGCTGCTGGGGGGCCGCTACGGCGGGCTGACCGCGGTGGGCGGAGCGGTCCTCGTGGGCTCGCTGCTGACCGCCCACGTCCCCGGCAAGTGGGCGGGCCGGGGGTTCGGGCCGCTGCCGCTGTCCGCCGTGCTCCGCGCGCCGATCCTGCAGGAGCACCCCGAGGCGCCGCTCGGGGTCCTCGTCCGCCAGCGCCACGGCAAGCGGCGCCGGTACTTCGCCCCGGCCTTCCGTACCAACCACCCGGTCTGGTGGACCCGGGAGACGCGCGCCCGGCTGTGGCTCCAGGCCCATCCGGACGGGTTCGTCCTCCAGCACCGAAACGACGGGCGCCCGCGCGCCCACTTCGGCCTCGTCGAGGTGGGGAAGACCAGCAACTGGCGGATCTGGGTGCTGCCGGATCACCCCACCGCGGCGGGATCGTCGGGGCGGGACCCGGGCCCGGATCACCCCCCTCCCGAGGAGCCCGCGGGAGTACCCTGATCGAAGGAGTCGTCATGTTCGACCTTCGATCGTTTTGCATTTGTCTGCTTCTCTCGGGGGGGATCGCGGGGTGCGCCGGCGGGGGCAACCTCGACCCCGGCATGGGCGAGCGCCCGCCGCCCGACGACGTCGTGGACGACGACGACGACGCGGTGGACGACGACGACACGGGAGACGTCGAGCCCGTCGACTGCACGGCGGACCACGAGGTCCGCACCGCCGCCGAGCTCGAGGCCCTCGCCGACTGCGAGGCCATCGGGGGGATGCTCCGCATCACCGAGACGCCCGTCACGACGCTGGCGCCGCTCGCCGCGCTCACGGCGGTGGGCGGGGACCTCCTCATCGACCGCAACGCGCTCCTGGTGAGCCTCGCGGGCCTCGACGCGCTGGAGTCGGTCGGCGGCACCCTGCAGCTGCAGACCAACGCCCTGCTCGAGGAGGTGGACGCGCTCGCGGCGTTGACCTTCGTCGGGACCGATCTCGTGGTGTGGGACAACCCGCGACTGGAGAGCCTCGACGGAGCCGCGGGCGTCAGCGCCCTCGGCGAGGCCCTGATCATCAACGACAACGACTCGCTGACCCGGCTCGGCGGATGGACCGAGATCGAGTCGCTGCAGACGGTCTTCGTGCACGGCAACTCCGCCCTGACGAGGATCGAGGCGCTGTCGGCGCTGACGACCGTGCGGGGCATCCTCGAGATCACGGAGAACGACGCCCTCACCGCCGCCGAGGGACTCGCCGCGCTGACCACGGTCGGGGAGCTCGCCAAGGTCGGCCACAACCGCCTGCTGTCCGGCCTGGAGTGGCTGGGCAACCTCAGGTCGGTGGGGGACACCTTGTGGCTGTCCGCCAACGACTCGCTCACCAGCCTCGCCGGCCTCGAACAGCTGGCCACGATCGGGGCCGACCTGATCGTCGGCGGGCACCTCCTCCTCGGCGACGTCGACGCGCTGTCGAACCTCACCTTCGTCGGCGGGGCGGTCAACGTGCAGGGCAACGCCCTCCTCGGCGACCTGGACGGGCTGTCCGGCCTCGTCTCGCTGCCCGAGATCCGCGTGGGCGACAACCCGGCGCTGACGAGCATCGACTTCCTCCTGGGCCACGAGGCCCTCGGACGCTACTTCTGGCTCGGCAACAACGACGCCCTGGGGTCGGTGGACGCGATGTCGAACATCACGTCGGCGGCGGCGAGCATCCGCATCTCCGGGAACAACGCGCTGACGAACGTAGACGGGCTCTCCAACCTGACCGCCGTCGGGGGCGCGCTCACGATCGACGACAACGACGCCATGCAGAACGTCGACGGCTTGAGCAGCCTCACGTCGGTGACCGAGGGCCTGTGGATCTACTACAACAACATCCTCACGAACGTGGACGGGCTCTCCAACCTGGTCTCGCCCGGGGGCGCGCTGGTCCTGTCCTCGAACGCCGCCCTGCAGAACATCGACGGGCTCTCCAACCTCGTCTCCATGGCGGGGACGCTGTACCTCGTGAACAACCCGGCGCTCACCAACCTCGACGGGCTCTCCGACGTCGTGTCCATCGGCAACCGGCTCCGCATCGTGAACAACGACTCGCTCGTGGACCTGTCCGGCCTCGAGGCCCTCACGTCGGTGGGGAGCTACCTGCAGATCGACTCCAACGGCGCGCTCGCCGACCTCGGCGCCCTCGCGAACCTCACCACCGTCGCGGGCAACCTCTACGTCCGCGGCAACCCGGGGCTGACCTCGCTCGACGGCCTCGAGGCCCTCGTCACGGTCGGCGGGTCGCTGTACCTGCGCGACAACCCCGTGCTCACCGAGATGGACGCGCTGATCGGCACGACGGTGAACGGCTCGTTCGAGATCCTCGGGAACCCGGTCCTGTGCGACAGCTCCGTGGGCGCCTTCGCCGGGGCCTGCAGCTGCGGACCCGGGAGCGTCGCCGACACCGACACCGGCTGCTGAGCCGGCCCGACGACTCGGATCAGCCCGCGACCCCGGCCGCCTCGGCGAGGCGGGCGGCCCACTCCGCCGCGCGCTCGGGGTCGTCGACGGGGCTCCGCTCGTGGGGGTCGGCGGCCAGGTCGTAGAGCGTCGTGTCGAGCCCGCCGAAGCGCTCTTCGACCAGCTTCCACCGCCCGTCGCTGATCCCGCGCACGTCGTGGTCGGCCTCGGAGCGGGGGGTGCAGTAACCCCGCCGCGCGCTGTGGAACGTGAACACGGGGGGCGGACGCGGGGGGCGCGGGGCGACCAGCGCGTCGATGTCCTGCAGCCCCTCGAACAGCTCGTTGCCCTGGATCCGGCGAGCCTCGCGGCGCCCCTGCAGGCGGGGATCCACGACCAGCAGCGGGACCCGGATCAGCTCCTCGTGCAGCGCGGCGTGCTCGGACGTGGACGCGTGGCCGACGAAGCCGTGGTCCAGGAGCTCCTCGCCGTGGTCGGCCGTGAGCACGACGCTCGTCCGATCGCGTACGCCGCGCTGATCGAGGGCGTCGAAGACCCGCGCGAGCCGCCCGTCCAGCTCGAGGACGCCCGCGGCGTACATCCGGCGCACCGCGTCCGCGTCCCGGATCGGGTCGAAGGTGCGGGCGTGCTCGTGCTTCTTCACCACGAACCCGGTCCCCACGGACTCGAGCAGGTGCGGCGGGGCGTCGCGGACACCGAGCCGGTCGCGGAAGGACACTCCGGCCCGGTAGGGCAGGTGCAGCCACTTGTAGTGAAACCAGAGGAAGAACGGCTCGGGGGTCGCGGCGATGGCGGCCGGGAGGGTGTCGTCGGCGACCGAGTCGGGGTACGGCGGGGCCCCGGCGGGGTCGTAGCCGAGGTGGTGGTAGTTGGGCACCTGCGTGAGGTAGCAGAGGTTCGGGCAGTGAACGCCCCCGCGGCGCAGTCGCTTCACGAGCGCGTCCGTGTCCACCGCGGGGACCGACCACGCGTGGTGGATCCCGTGGTGCAGAGCCGCGCGGCCCGTGAAGACGCTCACCAGCCCCGGGGTCGTCCAGGGGCCGTCGGCGTAGGCGTTGTCGAAGCGGACCGTGCACCCCGCGAGCTCCCGCAGCGTGGGGGTCAGGGGCACGCCCGCGTACTCGTCCACGAAGTCGTGCCGCCAGTTGTCCACCGTGATGAGGACGCGGTTCACGCGCGCCACCTCGCCCGGCCGCGGTCGAAGCGGTCGACGCCGTCGAGGTACCCCGCCGGGATGCCCACGTCGAGCACGTCGCCGGGCAGCTCCAGGCCGAAGAGCAGGCCCTCCTCCGCGAGCCGTCGCAGGACGGGCAGCAGCGCCGCGTCGCCGGCTCCTCGGCGGTCCGCCAGCAGCGCCTCCTCCCGGGGCCCCCGGAGCTCGACGAGCACGGTGTGCAGGGCGCCGGGGCGATCCCCGGGATCGGCGTGCACCGCCAGGATCCGGTGACGACCGCCGCCCCGCGGCTCGGTGTCCACCCGCGCGCTGCGACCCATGCGGGCGGCGCGCTCGGGCGTCCTCCGCACGAGCGCGTACCAGGTGGCCTCGCTCGTCCCCGCGGCCTCGGCGACCCGGCGCAGGCCGGTCTGGTCGGGCAGGTGCAGCATGTCCGGGTAGAGGACGGCGACCCGGTCGCACGCGATCGCGGCCCGCCCCCGCGCGACGGCGTCGAGGGTGCCCACCGGCGCGGGCTGCTCCACGACGCGTACGCCCCGACCCACCAGCCGACGACGCAGGTCCTCCTTGCCGGGCGCGACCACGACGACCGTCTCGGCGGCGCCCGCCGCCTCCGCCTCCAGCAAGGCGCCCTCGAGCGCGGGCCGCCCCCCGAGGGGGAGCATCTCCTTGCTCCGCCCCCGGGCGAGCCCCTCGAGGCGGGTCCCGAGCCCCGCTGCGGGGATGACCACGCCGAGCCTCACAGGGTCACCTCGTGGCGCCCGCCGGCGACCTCGGTGAGGGCTCCGTCCGGGCCGCGAATCACCACCGCCTCGGCCCCCGGCGCGTCCACGAAGACCCGCAGGCCCCCCGCCGACGGCCGCGCGACGACGGTGACCCGGCCCGCCCGGGTGGGGGCGCCGTGGAGCTCGAGCGGTCCGTCCCCCCAGGAGGACGCGGGCACGCCCCCGAGCACGAGCAGTCGACGTCCGAGGCGACCGTCGGCGTCCGGGAGCTCGGTCACGACCGCGCTGCGCAGCAGCTGCAGCAGCACGCCGAGGGCGCCGAGGCAGGGTTCGGTGCGGTCCAGGCGACGGCCGGGCAGCCAGCACTGCGGCAGGCGGTCCCGCGCCGCCCCGAGCGGTCCGACCTCGCGGAACGTGTGCAGGTCGCGATCCATGGCCACCGCCGCCAGGCCCGCGAGCGCGACCTCGAACCGGCCGAGGTCGCCGATCCGCAGGGCGAACAGCGCGCTCCCCAGGCCGTACACCGCGTCGACGCTCTCCCCGGGACCCCAGCCGTCGAAGCGCGGCATGCCCAGCGCCATGCGCCCTTCCCCCTCGAGCTGCTCCAGCAGCCGGGGGAGGTGCGCGTCCCCCGGCCCGAAGAGGTCGAGCGGCGCGAGGACCCCGCAGGCCAGGAGCTGGAAGTAATCGCCCGGATCCTCCCGTCCCGTGTGCAGCGCCTGGCGCTCCCCGTCGAACAGGTGGTCGAGCACCTCGAGCACCCGGACGCGGTAGGCCGCGGCCTCGGCGCGCAGATCGGGGTCGGCGCGCAGATCCGCCAGGGCGCGCAGGCCCATCGCCGCCACGGCGTCGAGCGACAGGCTCTGCGTCCGAAAGCCGACGTCCCCGCCGTACCGATGGGGGGGCAGGAGCCCGGGCAGCACGGGCTCGCCCTCCCACGCTCCGCCCGCCGTGCCCGCGCGACGCTCCCGGACCCACGCCGCCGCGCGCTCGATCAGGGCCTGCTCGCGCGCGTCGAGGTCGCTCCAACCGAGGCCGCACAGCGTCAGGAGGCGCTCGGCCTGCCACGCGACGATCCCGAAGCGGAGGTCGTGCAGGTAGTGCGCGGGATCGAGGTGCTCCGCCGTCAGGTAGGTCGCGCGGAACGATCGGAGCGCGGCGTCGGTGCAGCCCCACAGGGCGAGCCCCGCGAGGAGCGTCTCCTCCTCCAGGCCGAAGACGTCGGGGTCGTAGAGCGACGGGAAGGTCCCGTAGCGCACCCGGTCGTTGCCGCGTACGAACGTCGCCGCCTGGGCGAGCAACGAGTCGACCCACCCCGCGCGACCCGGCAGGCGGCAGGCGACCCGGGCCCCGAGGACTCGCGCGAAGGCCTCGTCGGGGTCTCGTGCCGGGCCCAGGGGGATGGTGAACCGGACCTCGACGCCCTCGCGCCCGACCGACAGCTCCCGCGTCAGCGTCCGTTCCCCGGCCCGCAGCGACCGCTCCCATGCCGAGGGCTCGACGGGCGAGAGCGGCCAGGGTCCCGGGGGGCGCGGGGTCGTCCACGCGAAGTCCGCCGACGCCGCGGTCAGCTTCACGCGGCGCTCGCGGCGGGGGGCGCGCAGGCGGACGACGAGGTCGACCCTCCCCGCGGCGACGGTGAACCGCTGCTCGATGCGCAGCCCGCCTTCGTCGTGCTCCCGAACGAGCGAGCGACCGGGGACCGCCCAGCGCGCGCGCCACGGCGCCTCGTCGCCGGGGCGGACGCCGTCCACGGCGAAGGCGACGCACGCGTATTCGCCGGGGCCGCGGCGGAACAGCAGGCCACCGTCCGGCGCGATCCCCAGGCGGGCGTCGGTCCCGGGCAGGCCGAGGCTCGCCGCGAGGCGCACCGGCGCGAAGAGCGCCTCGGCGGCCTCGAGGGTCCCCCCCGCCGCCCGCCACGCGTCGGTCGGATCGGGGCCCCGCGCGCGGCGGGGGACGGGCGCGAGGCCCGGCGCGGGGAGGACCTCCTCGACGTCCGGGGCCGACCCGTCGACGGCCACCTCCACCAGGGCCAGCACGAACGGCCGGGCGGTGGGGAGGACGACGCTCACCGCCGGGAGCGCCCGCTCGGGGATCAGGCGCACGACGGAGGTCCCCCCCACGACGCCGGCGCCCCGCGCGTCCAGCAGCCGGCGGCAGGGGATCGGGGCGTCGCCCGCGTCCAGGAGGAGCGCGTCGAGCCGGAGCCAGCGCCGAAGCCAGGCGGGGCTGCCGCAGGTGCCGACGCGCGGCACCACCAGCCGGAGGCCGACGACGGGGGTGGGCGAGCGCACGTCGATCCGCGACGCATCCGAGAGGTCCAGGACGGTCCTCGGGTCGCCGTCCTGGGCGACGGGGATCGCGGGGGTCTCGATCCCCCCGTCCGCCCGATGCAAGGCGATCTCCAAGGGCGGCCGCGCGCTCGGGATCGGGCTCAGCCGCTCCAGTCGAAGGCGACCCGGGTGCCGGTCGCTCCCGCCCCCCGCCTCCTGCCGCACGAACACCCCGCTCACCGACGCCCCCACGGGCACGGTCCGGTCCCGCGTCGCCAGGTCCGCCAGCCGGCGCGGGGGATCGCCGTCGACCCACAGCGACGCCCGGCGAGGGACACAGCCGTCGGCGAAGCGCACCCGCACCGCCTCCAGCGCGCACGTCCCGGCCCACCGCACCCCCGCCCGGTGGACGCGCGAGACGTCGTCGGGCGACCGATGATCCCCGTGCGAGTGCATCGGCGCGGCGGGCTCGACCGCCGAGTAGAGGGCCCCCCACGAGCTCGCGGGATCGACGGCGTCGGCCCAGGGACGGACGTCGCGGGGGAAGGGCGCGTCAGCCATCGCCGGGAGCCCGCGCGCGCTCGGCCGCCACCGAGGCGACGTAGAAGCCGCCGCCGCACAGGAGCAGCCCCGCCGCCGCCCCCGCGCCGATCCCCCAGGACCGCAGGAACGGCGCCGTCACGGCCGCCACCAGGGCGACGCAGAAGCCGAACCCCGTGGCCGCGACGACCGCGTCCAGGCGGAGCTCGCGCCGGGCGGCCGCCACCGTCGCGGCGTCCTGCTCCGCGCGCAGCGCGGCGGCGACGGGCCCCCAGAACCCGGGCGGCCGGACCCGGCGGTAGAAGTCCCGCAGCACGCCGTCCGCTTCGGGGCGGGTGAGCAGGGTCACGCTCACGATCAGCGCCCAGCCCAGGCCGAAGAGCACGCAGAAGGACTGCCAGTAGGGCTGGTCCTTGAAGCCCAGGGGGAACCACACGACCCAGGCCAGGGGCACGCCCACCACGAAGCCCGCGATCTCGCCCCAGATGTTCAGTCGCCACCAGGTCCAGCGCAGCAGCGCGAGCGGGAGAATGAACAGCCCGACCACCGAGTTGATGAAGTTGATCCAGTCGGCGTCGATGACGTCGATCAGGACCTTCGCCCACAGGAACCCCACGGCGGTGACCCCGAGCGTCGCGAGCCGGCAGAAGAGCAGCTGCCTCCTCTGGTCGGCGTCGGGGGCGATGTGGCGGCGGTAGAAGTCGTTGAAGAGGCCCGCCGTGAGGAAGTTCAGGAACGTATCGATCGTCGACATGTAGCCCGACACCACCCCCACGAGGATCAGCCCCAGCAGCCCGGGGCCCGCGTACGTCTTCACCAGCTCGGCCCAGGCGTCGGTCCCCTCGGGGTTCGGCAGGAGCGCGATCGTGGCGAGGCCGATGACGACCAGGGGGAGGACCCGCACGGCGAGGGTGAGGACGGCGTGGAGCATCTGCCCCAGGGCGGCGTCGAGCTCGCTGCGCGCCGCGAGGGAGCGCTGGACGGCGGCGGATCCGGTCCCCGCGATCCCGAACAGCCCCAGGGCGGCCAGGGCCGCGGCCGTCCCCGGCTCGACCGCCCACTTCCCGTACAGCTCCCCGGTGCCCGGCGGGAAGGGCTTGAGGAACTCTGCCCCGCGGGCGACCTCCACCGCGTCGAGCATCGCGCCCAGGCCCCCCGCGGCGCCCACGAGCACGACCGCGAGGCCGACCCGCCCGAGCATCAGCAGCACGAACTGGGGGACGTCGCTGTAGGCCACGCCCAGCAGCCCGGACATCATCGTGTACAGCACCGAGACGCCGCAGAAGACCGCGAGGACCGTGTCCGGCGGCCAGCCGAGGAAGGGCGCCATGATCTGGGCGAAGGCCTGGAGCACGTACGCGAGCACGATCGCGCTCGTGACGAGGGCCCCGTACACCACGACGAAGCCCCGGTAGCGGGCGGCCGCCTCGCCCCCGTAGCGCTCCTCGTAGATCTGGGCCGGGCTCACGAGGCGGAGGCGACGCCAGTACCGGGCCCAGAGCACGCCGAGCGGGAGCGCGAACAGGGCGGACAGCCAGAAGAAGCGGTGGAGGCCGATGAACGCGCCGCTGAAGACGACGAGGACCCAGAAGGCGTCGCCCCCCGCCGACGAGGCGACGTCGGAGAACCCGATCACCCACCAGGGGAGCTTGCGATCGGCCACCAGGTAGGCCTCGGCGGAGGCGCTCGCCCGGCGGGACAGGACGATCCCGAGACCGACGATGCCCACGAGGTACGTCGCGACGACGGCCCAGTCGAGCGGGTGCATGCGGGGGCGCCTATTCGCCGTCGAGGGGGAGCAGCAGCGCCTCTTCCACCAGAGTCTCCAGGCCGGACCCGAGGAGGATGTGGACCTCGGGTCGAGGAGCGGGCTTGCCCTCCTCGGGGGCGGGACGCTCGATCCGCAGGGCCCACCGGTCGAGCTCCTCCTGGTGGAACCCGGTGAGGCGGGCGTCGATCCCCGTCGCCACGACCTCCAGGTGGTCGGGGCGCTCGTCCGTCGGCTTCGAGGCGACGTGAATGGACCGGCCCTCGAGCGTGAGGCGGATCGTCTTCCCCTTCCGCTTCACCTGGAGAACCTCGGCCGCCTTCCCGGCCTCCTCGAGGTGATCGAAGAGCCGGTCCAGCGCGGCCTCGATCGCGGCGCGGCGGGCCTCTCGCTGCTTCTCCTCGGCGCGGCGCAAGGCCGCCCGCTTGGTCGCCGCCGTGCGGATCCGGGCCGCCAGCCCGAGGGCCGGGTTCTCGCGCTTCTTCTTCGGCATTCCCCGAGTTTACAAACCCTCACAGGGACGCCGTGGTTCGTCATGCGGCTCGGCGGCACGTTGGAAGCGGATCACGACCCAACACCCCGTGCCGGGAGCCGCCATGCAACTTCGCGCCGTCCTCACCCTCCTCTCCTTCGGGCTGCCCGCGGCCCTCGGCTGCGGGACGACCGCGTCCGAGCCCCCGGTGGTCGACCCCACCGTGCTCGACGGCTGGTGCGCCGTCGACGAAGCGGACTTCAGCTTCTTCGTCACGAGCATGGCCGCCCTGTGGGCCCTGTCCGGCGACGACATCGACGACATGAGCGGCGGGTTCGGGGGCAACTTCGGCGGCATCGAGGGCGCCGACGCGATCTGCTCCGCCATCGGCGCGGCGACCGGCCACGGCGACCGCGACTGGCGCGCCTTCCTGAGCGCCACCGACGACGGCAGCGGCAGCGCCGTGCACGCGATCGACCGCATCGGGGACGGCCCCTGGACGGACGCCAACGGACGCCTCGTCGCGGGCGGCGTCGACGGCCTGCTGAGAGACGCTCGACCCGACGGCGACGCGCAGACCGTCGAGGACCTGCCGGACGAGTGCGGGGTCCCGATCTCCGCCCTCGGCGACGCCCACGACGTCATCACGGCGTCGGACGAAGACGGGCGCCTCGCGAGCACCGACCCCCAGTACACCTGCAACGACTGGACGGCGGACAGCGGCGGGGTCGGCCTGCGCGCGGGCGGCGGCGGCTCCTCCGAGGGCGTGCTCTGCGGCCACTCCTTCCCCCGCCAGGGCGGCGGTCCCGGCGGCGGCGGCGCGAGCGGCGAAGAGTGGCTGAGCGACCACGCGGTGCCCGGCTGCGACAAGGGCGCGAACCTGGTGCAGAACGGCGGCGGCGAGGGCACCTCGTGCATCGGCTGCGCGGGCGGCTACGGGGCCATCTACTGCTTCGCGGCGGACTGAGCCGATGACGCTCCGCACCGCGCTCCTCCTCGCCGTCGCGGGCCTGCTCGCGGCGTGCGAGGGGGTCGAGCCCGAGCCCGAGGTCGTCTGGACCTGCGAGCTCGCGGCCGACGAAGACGCCGACTACACGCGGCGGGTCGGCTGCCAGGCCGACTTCGACTTCCTCGCGTCCCTCCCCCTCGACGCGTCCATCCCCGGCGCTCGGTCGGTCAAGACGGTCCTCGACCGCACCGAGGACGACGCGCAGTACTTCCAGAACAGCACCCGCTACCCGATCCACTGGGAGTTCGCGTCGGCGCACCTGTCCGCGCCGGACCACGCGCCCGTGCCCCAGCTGGCCGACTTCAACACCACCGAGTACTTCAGCCCCTCGCGGCGGTTCGTCCTCGGCGCGGTCACGCAGTACGACGGGCCCGACGTGTTCGTGTGGGAGCTGTCGCCCTACGACACCGCGGACGCCGAGATGATCGCGGGGGCCTTCTACTCGGTGCGGGACCGCGCCTGGTTCGGCGACGACCTGGCCTTCCACCCCACGTCCGAGGCCCTCCTGGAGGTCGCCGCGGGCCTGCCCGACGACATCCCCGTCGTCACCACCGACGATCTCTTCGCCGGGATCGACTACCAGCCCCTGAACCTCGCGCGGTCCATGGGCCGGCTGTCCTTCGTGGACGAGGACGACGTGGAGGCGGTGGAGTTCCGGGACATCGTGGTGCTCGAGGTCGTGCCCAACGACATCTCCGCGGTCCAGGGCCTGATCACCGAGGCGTTCCAGACGCCGCTCTCCCACGTCAACGTCCTCAGCCAGAACCGCGGGACCCCGAACATGGGCCTGCGGGGGGCGTGGAGCGACGACGCGCTGCGAGCGCTCGAGGGGACGTGGGTCGAGCTCACGGTCGACGCCTTCGAGTGGAGCATCCGCGAGGTGACCGCCGAAGAGGCCGACGCCTGGTGGGAGGAGAACCGCCCGGAGCCGATCGACGTGGGCCCCATGGACACGTCGATCCGGGAGCTCGTCGACATCGAAGACGTGCTCGACCTCGACGAGCTGAGCCTCGCCGAGGCCCTCGACGCGGCGGTGCCCGCGTTCGGCGGCAAGGCCTCGCACTACGCGGGGCTCGTCGCCATCCCCGAGGTCCCCGCGCCCGACGCGTTCGTGGTGCCCGTGCACTTCTTCGACGAGTACATGGAGGCGAACGGCTTCTGGGACCGCGTCGAGGCGATGCTCGTCGACGAGGCGTTCGTGAACGACCCGGACGTGCGCCGGGAGACGCTCGCCGACCTCCGCGCGGCGATCGAAGGCGGCGCGGTCGTGCCCGGCTTCGAGGAGCGGCTCGTGGCGAAGATGAACGCCGACTTCCCCGGGGTGCGGATGCGGTTCCGCTCGAGCACGAACGCCGAGGACATCGGCGGCTTCAACGGCGCGGGCCTGTACACGAGCAAGACCGGCGACCTGAGCGACCCCGACAAGCCGGTGCTCGACGCCGTCCGCGCGGTGTGGGCCAGCGTGTACACGGATCGGGCCTTCAGCGAGCGCGAGTACTACGGCATCGACCACCGCAACATCGGCATGGCGCTGCTGTGCCACCGCTCGTTCCCGGACGAAGACGCCAACGGCGTGGCCATCACCGCCAACATCTTCGACCCGGCGGGGCTGCAGCCCGGCTTCTACGTGAACGTCCAGGAGGGCGGCGAGTCGGTCGTCCTGCCCGAGCCGGGGGTCACGACGGACCAGTTCATCTACTACTACGCGCAGTCGGGGCAGCCGATCGTGTACCTGAACCACAGCAACCAGGTGCCCGACGGCGAGACCGTCCTGACCGCGGCCCAGGCGTACGACCTGGGGCAGGCGCTGGAGGCGATCCACGCCTACTTCGCGCCCGTGTACGGCTCCGGGGACGGGTTCTACGGCATGGACACGGAGTTCAAGTTCGACTCCAGCGCGGGCAACGGCAGCGAGCTGTACGTCAAGCAGGCCCGGCCCTACCCCGGGTGGGGCGCCGTCGAGTGAGCAGGCGCCGACGTCGACAGCGCGGCTGACCCGCGGCCTCACCGCCGAGAAGCAAGGTTCTGGTCAATCCCGCAGAACAGCGCTTGGGCGATTCCGGAAGCGATCTGTAGGGTCCGCCACATGATCCATATCCACCAGAAGACTCCCCGCACGAATTCGCTCCTCTCCTGCGTCGTCCTCGGCCTGCTGATCGCGCTCGGATCGGTGGGCTGCTCGGCCTCGGCCGGCACCGACGGCGGCTCGATCACCGTCAAGGACCTGTACCAGACCCTCGGGCAGGACAAGACGTCGCGCGTGCTCGACGTGCGGACGCTCCGCGAGTACGACAGCGGCCACATCGCGGGCGCGGTGAACGTCCCCCTCAAGAACCTCGCGACCAGGATCGACCGGGTCGACGCCGACAAGTCGCAGACGATCTACGTCGTCTCGGGCACCGACGAGCAGACCGCCGAGGCCGTCGCGCTCCTCGAGGCCGAGGGCTACAGCCGGGTCTCCGACGTCGCGGGGGGGATGAACGCCTGGTCGGCGAAGCGCTACCCGGTCGAGAAGTAGACCTCGCTCAGAGGTCGGACTCGGCGACGGGGCGACCCAGGAAGTAGCCCTGGGCCCGCGCGCAGTCGGATCCCTTGAGGAAGTCGAGCTGGGCGCGTGTCTCCACGCCCTCGGCCACGACGTCCAGCTGCAGCTCCGGACACGTCCACCGCATCAGGGCCTCGTACCCGGTGCAGCAGTCCCGTCGCAGACTGAAGATCGGCTGGTAGTGCGCCGCCAGCTCGTCCCGGCCCAGGGCCCCGGCGAGCAGCTCTTCGAGCCGCAGCCGGTCGCGCAGCTCGCGCTCCATGTCTTCGGTGTGGAACCGAACCTGCTGCCGACCGTGCGCCTTGGCGGCGTACATCGCGGAGTCCGCCGCCCGCGTGAAGACCTCCAGGTCCCCCTCGACGGTCGACAGCAGCGCCACCCCCACGCTGGCGGCCTGAGCGACTGATCGCCCTCCCACCGCGAAGGACTCGTTGAGGACCCGCGCGAGCTTCGTCGCCAGCAACCCCGCCCCCCGCGAGCCCTGGACCTCGGCGAGGACCCCGAACTCGTCGCCGCCCACCCGACAGAGGACGTCCTCCCCCCGCGGAGCGTGCCGTCGAAGAACGCCCGGTTTCGCAGCCCCGTGAGGGGATCCGTGAGCGCCATCGCCTCCAGCCGCAGCTCCGTCCGGCGCCGCTCGATCGCGTACTTGATCGGGCGCCGGAGGACCTCCCGCTCCATCCGACGTTTGCTCAGGAAGTCCTGGGCTCCGTGCCGGACGGCCTCCAGACCCAGGCCGTCGTCGTCGACTCCGCTGTAGGCGACGAGCGCGGAGCCGGGGGCCCGCTCTCGGACGACGCGCAGCCCGGCCGGGCCGTCGGAGTCGGGCAGGGCCAGGTCCATCAGGATGACGTCCGGGGAGTCGGGGTTCTTGCCCCTCTGTTTCGTGTTCCACCGCTGCCATCCCTGGTCCTCCCACATCGCGGTACCGATCGAGCACTCAAGGTAGGCGAGAATCGAGTCCTCTGCACGAACGCCTTCGGGGGGCGATTCGATCACTTGACCGGGGTGTGCCGCCCCAATACGCTCGTTGCAGGGGGATTGTGCGACCCGTCGGGAGGCTCGGGACATGTCGCCACAGTCGAAGATGATCCGGTTGCTGCTGGTCGACGACAACGGAGCCGATCGGAGCCTGCTCCGGATCGCGCTCCGCTCGGCGAAGGTCAGCAACGAGCTGTCCGAGGCCACCGAAGGCGGGGAGGCGCTCGATCTGCTGCGGGGAGGCCTGCGGCCCGATCTGATCCTGCTCGACCTGAACATGCCCGGGATGGACGGGCACGAGTTCCTGGGGACCGTGAAGACCGACGCACAGTTCAAGATGATCCCGGTGGTGATCCTCACGTCCAGCGACCACCCCGAGGACATCGCTCGGAGCTACGAGCTGCACTGCTCGGGCTACATCCGCAAGCCGGTCGGCATCGGCGGCCTCACCGCCCTGATGCAGGGGCTGGAGACCTACTGGGTGAAGACGGTCGAGCTCCCCGAAGCCTGACGACTCAGCGAACGGCTCCGCAGACCCGCAGCGCGGAGTTCGCGATGTCCGACATCGTCCTCTTCTGAATCCGGCGCAGCAGCCCGTTGTGGAGGCGGCTCTTCGCCTCGATCACGTTGTTGAACCGAATGGACGCCCCGGCCTTCGTGGGGGTCACCGTCCAGGTGCCGTCGTGGCGCTTCTGTCGCCCGTCGACCAGGACCCAACCCACCTCGTCGGGGTTGCTGAGCGTGCGGTGATATCGAGACTGGACCAGACCGACGAGGAAGAAGCGCTCGTGGTAGGTCGCGTCCTGCCACGTGCCCCGATCCTCGTGCACCTCCACGCGCTCGAGGTGCTCCAGCGAGCCCGTCAGCAGATCGACGTCCGCCATGAACCGGTAGGCACAGTCGCGATCGGTGACCTCGAACACGCCCACTCGACGATCCCCGTCACCGTCCTCGAACGACGTCCACGCGACGAGATCGTCCCCCCCGGCGAGCGATGCCGGCGCGGACACCAGCACGGCGCAGAGCACAAAAGGGAGCGACTTCATGACCCGTCAGCGTAGCCGTCAGGGCCGCAGCAGTCGACGCTGCTGGTCCCGAACCTCGGCGTTGAGCTCGGAGCTCGTCATCGCGCGGTACCGCTCCGGGAGCATCCGGCGGCTGCTGCACTCGAACACGGCCAGCAGCTCCATGTACCGCATCATCGCGGCGTCTCGCGACGGGATGAAGTCCTCGCCCGCGGCGAGCATGTCCTCGTCCGTGACGGTCGACGAGCCCCGGTTCTCCGCGAACCCGATCGCGCCCAGCAGCACCGCCTCGATCTCGGCGCCGGTCATGCCTTCGACCGACTGCGCGAGGGCGGGGTAGTCGGACAGGCGGGCCTTGATCTTGTTCTTGCGGATGAGGGCCCGGATGATCGCGATCCGCGTCGCTTCGTCCTGGGGCGGGAAGAAGGGGAGCTTGAGATCGAACCGACCGGGGCGCTTCATGTCCGCGTCCAACTTGTCCGGACGGTTGGTCATCATCGCGAAGATGATCGAGCCTCGGTGGTTCGTATCCGACATGAACTCCTTGAGGCGCGCGGTCACTCGGGAGTCCACGCCGCCGTCCCCGCCGCCGCTCTCGCCCCCGATCGAGCGGTCGCCTTCGTCGATGACCACGAGGACGTTCCCCATGGCCTTCACGACCGTGAGGATCTTCTCGAGGTTGCCTTCGGTCGACCCCACCCACTTGTCTCGGAAGTTCTTGAACTTGAGGGTCGTCATGCCGACCTCGTTGGCGAACGCCTCCATGAGGAACGACTTGCCGGTGCCCATCGCCCCCACCAGGAGGATGCCCATGGGGACGCGGCCCTTGTCGCCCCGCTTGATGGACTTCACCACGCGGCGCAGCGCCTCCTTCAGCGACTCGTGCCCACCCACGACGCTGAAGTCGTGGTTGCTGTCCACGAACTCCACGAGGCCGAAGCACTCCTGCTCGATGATCCGCCGCTTCACCTCGCGGATGCGCTCGGCGGTGAGCTTCGAGTCGCCCGTCCGGGCCTCTCGGAACAGGTTCTCGATCTGGAAGTTGGTCAGCCCCGCCGTGGCCTCGGCGACGCGCTTCGCGGACATGCCGACCTTCCCCTCCTCGTCGAAGCTGTGCTCGATGTACTCGAGACGAGTCTCGGGGTCGGGGATCGGGATCTCGATCGGCGTGAGCCGGGGAGCCGAGCGCACGGTGCGGTCGAGGTCCGCGAGGTTCTCGGTCACGAGGATGATGATGTTGTCGGTCGAGCTGACGGACGGATCCGCCGCCCATCGCTGCAGGGTGACGCGCATCGCCCGGTCGGCGTCGCCCTTGAACGACACGTCGCCGTCCGGGACGACGGTCTCGGCGTACTCGATCACGAAGGCCCCGTGCTGGGACGGGTCGCTCAGGAAGGTCTCGACCCAGGGGAACAGCCGGTAGGCGTCGCGGGGCAGGGCGAGGGGCAGCTCGACGCCCCCGGTGACCTTGCGCCGGGCGTCGACGGCCATGCGGAACGCGTCGGCCATGGGGCGCTTGGCGAAGGTGAGCCCGTTGGCCACGTCGTAGAAGGCGATGATCTCCTTCGTGCGGCCGAGCATGCGGCTCAGGAACGTGCGCAGGGGGATGTACTTGCCCTCGTAGGCCACGAGGTCGTGCACGTTGCCGTGGAGCACGAACAGGCTGGACGCGCCCGCGACGTAGCGGTCGCGCAGGCGCTCCGCCCAGCCGGGCAGCTCCGGTGCGTCGTTCGAATTCTTGGCCATGGATCCTCCCCGGACCCGCCGCTCAGTCCAGTCCGAGCAGCCGTGAGATGTCGTTGAAGGTCGCGAACACGAAGACCATCAGGATGAAGATCAGCCCCGCCCATTGGAAGCGCGCCTCGATCTCCTCGTCCATCCGTCCCCCCTTGAAGTGCTCGTACATGAGGAACATGAAGTGCCCGCCGTCGGTGATCGGGATGGGCAGGAAGTTCACGACCGCGAGGTTCACGCTCAGCAGCGCGAGGAACCGCAGCAGGTCTCCCGTCGACTGCTCGGCGAAGCGGTAGGTCGCCTCCAGGATGCCGACGGGGCCGCTCACCAGCTTCGCGGACAGGCGCCCGATGAACATCGCCCGCATGCCTGTGATCTGCTCCTCGAGCATCACCCAGGGGGCGACGAGCGCGGGCACGATCGCGCCCACGAAGTTCTTCCGGACCACGCGCTTCTGCACCTTGGGGCCGACCCCGATGAAGCCCACGAGGATCTCCTCGGGGTCCTCCTCGGGCCGGACCTCGACCTCCACCGTCTTCGGGGGTTCGCCCGCCCCGGCCCGCTCCACGGTGAGTCGGTACGTGTCCGTCACCAGGTTGGCCTGGGCCACGAGCAGGTGCTCCCAGGACGGGTCGTCGACGACCCACAGGTCGGGGACCTCTCCGCCGATGGCGGAGTCCTTGGTATTGCCGACGTCGGCCTCCATGGCCACGACCACGTCCCCCGCCTTCAGCCCCGCGGTCGCGGCCGGGCCGCCCGCCTCCGGCGCGCCCAGCCTGAGGACCTCGTCGGGGCTGCCCGCGATCCCCAGCGTCGAGAGGCCGCGCGTCCCCAGCGCCCAGGACTGCGCGGGGCCCTGGGGCACCGAGAGCTCGATCGGGGCGCCGTCCCGCTCGAGGCGCAGGGGCACGGCGGTCCCCTCGGGGTGCCGCCAGGTCACGTGCTTCCACAGCTCGTACCAGGACGCGACGTCGCGGTCCCCGGCCCCCAGGACCACGTCGCCGACCCGCACGCCCGCGGCGTAGGCGGTGGACTCCGGGGCCACGAAGTCGACGGTCGCCGCCCCCTGGGGCGCCACGCCGAGCACGCGCTTCGGGGTGTAGTCCGGCCGCTTCGACTTCGGTCGAGCGTCCAGATCGATCCGCTCCAGGGTGCCGTCGTCCCGCTCCCGATCGACCGTGACGACGGTGTCGGTCTCGGCCCGCCGACGGATCATGTCCGCGAAGTGGCTCCACCCTTCGATCACCTCGCCGTCCACGGCCACGAGGCGGTCCCCGAGGGCCAGGCCCGCGTCCACCGCCCGGGACTTCGCCACGAGCGTCTCGATGCGGGGCTCCGCGGGGCGGTTGAAGTCGGGGAGGTTGAAGTCGTCGTCGGGGTCGCGGTGGACCGTCAGCGGGATGGTCAGCTCCTCGTCGCCGCGACGGACCTCGAAGTCGATCGTGACCCCCTGCTCCTGCGTCGCGTAGCTGACGTAGAGCCCCTGCCAGTTCGTGATCTTCCGGCCCGCGACGGACGTGACCTCGTCCCCCGGTCGGATCCCCGCCTCCAGGGAGCGGTAACCCACGTCGCCCACGACGGGGGCGCTCTCGTGGTAGCCGAGGAGCAGCGCGAGGAAGCACAGGACGAAGGCCGACGCGAAGTTCGCCAGCACGCCCCCGGACATGATCCAGGCCCGCGCGCGGATGGACTTGGCCTGGAAGGACGCGGGATCGAGCGCCGATCGAGCGGCGTCGGCCGGGAGCTCGTGCTGGCCGAGCATCTTCACGTAGCCCCCGAAGGGGAACGCCCCGATCACGTACTCGGTGCCCCCCCGCTCCCAGGTGGCCAGACGGAGCCCGAAGAAGTCGAAGCCGATGGCGAAGCGCTCCACGAAGACCCCGTGCTTCCTCGCCATGAGGAAGTGCCCGAACTCGTGGACGAACACCACGAGGCCGAACCCGAAGACCATCTTGAGCAGCGGGAGGAGGGACGCGAGCACCGGTCGCAGGGTACGACCCCCCACAGGTCGCTTCCAGTCCTCGGGGGGAGAACCCGTCGCCTCGACGCGAGTAGGATGCGTCGATGCCGATCGTCGAAACCGCCGCCAGGACCGCCCTGGGCGCCCGCCAGGTCGTCAAGGACCTGGGTCGCCTGCAGGAGATCGTGCAGATCCTGGCCCGCCACGGGCTCGGCTGGATCGTCGCCAACATCGAGGTCCCGGGCATCGGTCTGCTGCGCAAGATCATCGGGGAAGCCGAGCGGCGCGACGCCACGCCGGAGCGCGTCACCGCCGCCATGCGCGACCTCGGACCCACGTTCGTGAAGCTCGGGCAGGTCCTCTCCACCCGCGGAGACCTGCTCCCGGCGGAGTACACGACCGCCCTCTCGAAGCTCCAGGACGACGTCGGACCGGTGCCCTACGAGGCGATCGAGGCCCAGGTCGAGGCGGCGCTCGGCGCGCCTCCGGATCGCTTGTTCAAGCGCTTCGACCGGGAGCCGCTCGCCACCGCGTCCATCGCCCAGGTGCACCGCGCGATGCTGCCCACCGGCGAAGACGTGGCCGTCAAGATCCAGCGCCCGGGCATCCGCCAGACGATCGCGACCGACCTGTCGATCCTGCAGTTCCTCGCCCGCCAGATCGAGGCGCAGCTGCCGGTGGCGGCCGCGATGGACCCGTTGGGCGTGGTTCGGGTCTTCCGTCGCTCGATCAGCGAGGAGACGGACTTCCGCGTCGAGGCCTCGAACATGGAGCGCTTCGCGGAGAACTTCGCCAAGTCGACGGTCGTGGTCATCCCCGAGGTCTTCCGCACCTTCTCCACCCAGGACGTCCTCACGATCCAGTTCCTGGACGGCGTGAAGATCAGCCGGGCGCGGGAGGCGGGCATGGACATGCGCCTCGTCGGCCAGCGGTACCTGGGGTCTTCGTTCCAGATGCTGCTCGAGGACGGCTACTTCCACGGCGACCTGCACCCCGGCAACGTGCTCGTGCTCCCGGGCAACCGCCTGGGCCTGCTGGACTTCGGGATGGTGGGGCGGCTCACGCAGGAGATGCGCGAGAACCTGGTGGGGATGTTCTTCGCGATCAACCGCCGGGACTTCCGGACGATGGCGCGCATCTACTGGGAGCTCGCGATCAAGCCCGAGGCGGTCGACTACACCGCCTGGGAGGCGGACGTGCAGGAGCTGATGGAGCGGCAGTTCGTGGGCAAGTCCATGGCCGACATCCACGTCGCCGACTTCATCCAGGACGTCATGGTCCGCGCCAACCGGCACCGCGTGCGCATGACGCCGTCCTACACCATGTTCTTCAAGGCCCTCATCACCACGGAGGGCCTCGCGAAGATGCTCATTCCGGAGGTGGATCCGATCCAGGAGATGATGCCGTACGTGCAGCGCATGGCCCGCGCGCAGTACAGCCGGGAGCGCCTCCAGGAGGAGCTGGTCTACTTCCTCAACAGCTTCCGCTTCAGCATCCGGCGGCTCCCGATCATCGTGGGGCGGCTCAGCTCGGATCTGCAGGAGGGCAAGCTCCGGGGGCGCGTCATCGCCGAGATGACGGCCGAGGATCGGTCTCGGCAGGAGCGGCAGACGAACCGCCTGACGCTCGCGCTCGTGTTCTGCGGGCTCGTGGTGGGGTCGTCGCTCGCGCTCGACTCGGCCGCCGCGCCGCTGCTCGGGCTGCCCTTCCCCGCGACGATCGGTTACCTGCTCGCGCTCGCGGTGGGGGGCCTGGTCCTGCGGAGCCTCATCGGCAGCCGCAGCTGACTACGGGTCGCGCAGCAGCGCCGTCAGCGGGTTCACCCGCACGTCCATCACGTCCTCGGTGATGCCCGCGTCCTGGAGCAGGGCGCGGTGGATGTGCTCGGGGTGGATGACCTCGCCGTCTTCGTCCGGCAGCCCGGTCGCGAGGTCGGCGGGGAACGGGGCGAGGCCCACGTCGGAGCTGCGTCCGATGACCTTGCCGCCGTTGATGTTCCCGCCCGCTACGACGCACGCGTTCGTGAGGGCGTGATCGCGGCCGCCGTTGCCGTTGATGCGACTGGTGCGGCTGAACTCGCTGAACCCGACGATCGTCGTGTGGTCGAACCAGCTCGTCCCGGTCTGGCGGTACTCGCGGGCCTTCAGGTCCTCGATCATGCGAGCCATCACGTTGAAGCCGCGCTCCTGGCGGGGGCCCTGGTCCGTCGCCCAGTTGCCGCGGTGGGTATCGAGGCCGCCCGCGACCCGCACGCTCACGCAGCGGCTCATCCCCGCGGTGATGGCGGTCACGGCGAGGGCCCCCTGCGCCTCCACGCTGCGCAGCGCGCCGTCGTTGGTCCCGGTGATGCCGTAGTGGGCGCGCACGGCCTCCATGCCCGCGCCGGAGTCGCCGAAGTCGAACTGCGCGTCGAGCCCCGCCTGGATCAGCTCGTCGACGCCCGCCCGCGCGGCCTCGGCCTCGCGCAGGAGCCGCGATCGCTGGGCGTCGGGGCACGTGGCGGCGTCGGCCAGGAGCTGGGCGATCTGGCGCTTCGCGTCCTCGTTGAGGACCGTGTTGGCGGGGCGCAGTGCCTGCAGCAGGTCGGGCACGCCCGCCACCCGCAGCGCCGAGGCGAAGGCGGGCTGGTCGAGGTTGAACGACTCGACGTTCACCGCGAGGTTCGGGATGTCGTTGTCCCGGCCGAAGAGGGCGGCCATGTGCGTGGGGGCCGCGGAGCCGCGCACCGAGTTGCCGCTCGTGGACTTGCCGGTGAGGAAGCGCCGCCGGCCGCCCCCGTGCGCGAGGGTCTCCATCGACATCCCGCGGACGACCGCCAGGTCCTCCCAGTGCAGGGCCAGATCGCCGATGTAGGGCCCGAAGATCATGTCGTCCGACACCTGGACCCGCGGGTCCTCCGAGAACTCGCGATCGTTGTCCACGAGTCGGTCGTAGCCGACGTTGATCCGCGTATCGCCGACCACGTCGTCGGTGAACACCGCGGGGTCCCGGGGGTCGAGCCCCAGCACGATGTCCCAGCCGCCGCTGAAGTAGCAGAAGATGAAGTAGCGGTCCCCTTCGCCGGTGGCGAGCGCCACGGGGAAGCGATGCAGGCCCAGCCCGATCGCGCCCAGGCCCACCAGTCCGCCCCCGAGGAGGCCGCGTCGTGTCCAGGTAGTCACGTCGGCCTCCTCAGTACGAGTAGAAGTCGGGGTGGGTGATGAGGCCGACGCACACCGCGTTCCAGGCCAGGCGGGGGTTGGCCGAGACGAACCCGGCGCTCTCGTGCAGCCACATCCAGGGCTCGAGCTCGTCCGAGCCGACCTCGACCACGCGGCTGTGGAACCGCAGCAGGAGGTGGCGGATGTTCGCCTCCACGGCCTCGGGGGCGGTGGAGACGAGATCGTCCACGCCGGCGTGCACGAAGAAGATCCGGTCGGCCGACGGGCGCCCCAGGTCGTTCTGGACGAGCTTGCCGCACACCGAGTGGGCCGCGTCGCCCAGGAACTTCTGGAAGACGAGCGAGGCGGACCGGTCCTCTACCGTGTTGTTGCGGTAGTCGGCCTTGCCGAGCGTGGCGGCCAGCTGGACGAAGCGGTCGTCGCCGTCGTCGTCGACCCAGCCGAACCCGGTGGCCGCGCGGATCGACGCGTTGATCTGGTCCAGGTCGAGCCTGCGCCGGTCGCGATCGTCCGGCTCGAGCGGCTGCGCGCCCACGACGTCGCCCTCGCCGAGCACGGTCGTGGTGACGGGGACCGGGCCGGAGGACTCCTCGGCGGCACACGCGGGCAGCAGGAGCGCGAACGCCAGGACGGGCAGGACCAGGCGGGCCATCAGCGGACCCTCCGGTAGACGTCGCTGGTGACGACGGCGCGCACGAGCGACCGCCAGCTGAAGTCGTCGCCCACGAAGGTCTCGCCCAGCCCGTCGTACCAGGCGGCGTCGGCGTCGTAGGCGACCTCGCCGAGCAGCCACTCGGCGGCCGTGCGGGACGAGCACGCGGGCAGGCTCCCGTCCACGATCCCCTCGTTGACGAGCAGGATCGGGCCCTCCTCCACGCCCGCCTCGTGGGCCGGGTCTCGGAACTCGTAGGCCGCGAGCTTGCCGAGGTACGGCTCCTGCTCCGGCGCGATCGTCTCGGTGACGTAGTACCGGCGGCAGTCCGCCGAGCACGACGCGTTGGTGGTGGCGCAGGTGAAGCAGTCTTCGCGCGTGGGGGGGTACTCCGCGGGGTCGAGGTAGGAGGCGCCGCCGGTCGGCCAGCGACCCCAGTGGGCCGCCGCGGGCTCGAGCATCGCGTGGCAATACAGGCAGCCGTCGCGCTGCTGCAGGTCGAGGGTGACGACCTCGTCGCCGGTCGTGGGGATGCCGCCCACGGGGGGCACGAAGGGCCGACACAGGAACCGCTCGAAGAAGCGGTTGGCGCGGGCGCGGTTGCTGTTGAACCGCAGCAGGTACGGCACGCTGGTGAGCACCCCGGCGTGCTGGGGGCCGAGCTCGACGGGGACCCAGGTGTCCACGTCCGTGTACTCGAGGTCCGGAAGCCCCGCCATGGGGATCGGGACCGGCTGCATCGAGACGTTGCGGGCGATGGGCGCGAGGTGGGTCCAGTAGTGGACCAGCGGCCCGTTCACCCACCCCGTCGTGCCGGTGAACAGCTCGGTGTAGGGCCGGTCCTCGAGCACGATGTCGCGGATGCGACGCTCGATGTCTTCGACCAGCCAACCTTCGACGGCGTCCTCCCCGCCCGGGGGCACGCACCAGTTCAGGTCGGGACCGCACCCGCAGCCGGGGTCGGCGAGGCCGCTGTGGGTGCCGCAGAACTCGCCGTCGTCGCTGTACTCGACGGTCGTGCGGGCGTCGAGCGCGCAGACCTTCACCTCGGTCGTGGGGGCCCAGTAGGGCACGACCATCTCCCAGCCCTCACGCCACGTCTCGTCGTCCCGGAAGAACAGGATCGGGTCGCCGTGCTCGTCGTACTGAGCAGGCTCGTCGGCGCAGGGCACGCGGTCCTCGTTGCCCCGGAGCCGGCGCGCGCGGTCGGACCGCCAGTAGCGGTCCCCGGAGCGGTTCAGTCGACCCCGCCGGTTGGTGGTCTCGTCGTCGATGATCGGCAGCCAGAGGAGCGACGTGTGGAGGCGGATCGCGCGATCGGCGAACGCGTCGCCCGCGAGCCACTCGTCGATCCAGGCGTCCGGCACGTCGTCCATGGACTCGATGAGGGCGTGTTCTTCGACCGTCGGGATCGTGCCCCGGAGGTCGAGGCTGAGCGTCCGCAGGTAGCGGTGCTTGTCCATCATCTCGGGCTCGTCGGTGCAGATCGGATCCGCCGCCGCCCCGCTCGGGAGCGCCAGGACGAAGCTGAATGCGATGCCGACGAGATACCTCAAGACGAGTCCACCCCTTTGGGTTGTGCGACCATACCGCATGCGCTCTCGCCCGCTCGCGCTCGTTTTCTTGCTGCTGAGCGGCTGCCCCATGGACCCCGTCGACGACGACGACGCGACGCCGGGCGGGGACGACGACGACGGCGGCGACGACACCTGCGAGCCGCCCCTCTCGGTCTCGCCCGCCGAGGCCCGCGTCCTCCCCCTGGACCTCGTGGTGTTCGACGGCGAGGGCGGCACCGGCGACCACCTCTGGGAGCTCGTCGAGAACGGCTCGGGGGGCATCATCAACGACCGCACCGGCGCGTACCTGAGCGGCGAGGCCGCCGAGGTGTCCGACGTCGTCCGCCTCACGGACCGCGCGTGCGTCGGGGAGGCGACGGCTCGGGTCGATGTGCTCGCGCCCCTGCAGGTGGAGCCCGACGCGCTGTCGGTCCCCCCCGGCACGACCCTGACGTACCGCGTCTCCCAGGGCTCGGGGTCCTACGCCTGCTCCCTCAGCTCGGACGGGTCCGGCGCGCTCGTGGAGGAGGACTGCCGCTACAGCGCGGGGAGCGCGATCGGTCGGGACCTGGTCCGCATCGAGGACCTCGAGACCGGCGAGTTCCTGCTCCGCGAGGTCGTCGTGGATCCCACCGCGGCCCTCGCCCACGACCCCGCCCGCCTCGCGATGCCCGTGGACTCGACCTACCGGCTGCGCCCGCTCGGGGGGAGCGGCTTCCTCACCATCAGCTCGCCGGACCCGACGGTGATCACCGGCGACGGCGCGCACCTGGAGGCGCACGCGCCGGGGCGGGCCGAGGTCGTCCTGGTGGACGAGTTCACGGGGCAGGAGGCTCCGATCCGGGTCGACGTCGTGGCCCCGCTGACCGTGGACCGGGTCGCCTGGGCGGACCTGCTGATGCCGGGCAAGGCTCGCTCGGCCGACCTGAACGGGGACGGCCACGTCGACCTCGTGATCTCCGCGCCCGCCGTGAGCGTGCAGGGCTTCCAGGGCGGGGGCGTGTTCGTGTACGCGGGGACGGCCGACGGCCTCGACGCGACGCCGGTCCAGGTCTTCGGGGGGGAGCGCAGCGACGAGTGGGGGTACGGCCTCGACCTCGCGGACGTCGACGGCGACGGGGAGCTCGACCTGCTCGTGGGCGCGGAGGAGGACGACGACGCCGGGAGCAACTCCGGCGCGGTGCACGTCTTCTCGGGGGTCGTCGACGGGTTCTTCACCCCCGCCCCCACGTCGACGCTGCTCGGTCCCCGCTCCAACGCGCGGTTCGGGCGCGCCGTGGCCGCCTGCGACTACGACGGCGACGGCCTCGTGGACCTCGCCGTCGGGGCCTACTCGACGGAGAACCAGACGGTGGACGCGCCCGACCAGGGCGCCGTCTACATCCACCGGGGCACGGCCACCGGCTTCCCCCCGCTGCCCGACCAGATCCTGTGGGGCCGCGACTTCGACGGGGCTTGGATCGACGACCCCGGGCAGTTCCTGGGCCTCTATCTCGCGGCGGGGGACGTCGACGGCGACGACCGATGCGAGCTCGCGGCGGCCACGCACCTCTACGACGGCGAGCTGTTCGACGACCAGGGCCTGGTGGTCCTGTTCCACGGCGACGCGGTGGGGCTCGCGTCCACTCCGTGGCGTGCGTTCACGCAGCTCGACCCGACGGACTCCCACAGCGCTCAACTCGGGCGCCGCGTCGCCTTCGGGGACGTGGACGGCGACGGCCTCGACGACCTCGCCTTCGGGGGCTCGGCCGCGTCGGTGCCGGACGTCTCCAGCTCCCGGGAGGGCCGGGTGTACCTGTTCACGGGGTCGACGATCGCGGGCCTGTCCGGGGGCCTGACCGACGTCAACGACGCCGACTGGATCCACGACGGCGACAGCAGCTCGGACGTGACGGGGCGGGGCCTGCTGGTGGCCGACCTGGACGGGGACGGCATCGACGACCTGGTCGTGGGCTCCCCGGCGGACGAGGTCGAGGGCGGCGAGTCCTCGCCCGGCACCGTGGCCGCGTTCCTGGGGGTCGACGGGGCCGTGCCCGCGGCGACGCCGGACTTCGAGTGGCCCGGCGAGGTCGCGGGGGACTGGTTCGGGGCGTGGATGGCGGCCGTGGACGACCACGACGGCGACGGGCTCGCGGACCTGGGGGTGTTCGCCAACCGGAGCAACGTCGCGGGGATCGAGGTGGGGCTGCCCTACCTGATGGGGACCGTCGACGGCGCGCTCGAGCGGCTGGAGATGCCGGTGGCGCCGTCGAACCACGACTTCGCCTCGGCGCTGGCGTTCCTGCCCGACCTCGACGGCGACGGCGACGACGAGCTGGTCGTGGGCAGCGACGAGTCCCCGGTGCTCCCCGAGGTCCGCCGGGTGGGGCGGGCGGTCTTCTACTCGGACCCGGAGGCGGCCCCGGCTCACGAGATCGCGGCGTTCCCGACGCTGGGCAGCGGCGACCGCTTCGGACGGGACGTGGACGGGGTCGGGGACTTCGACGGCGACGGGCTCGAGGACTTCGCGGTCGTCGCGTTCGACGAGCACCACCCGGGCACCTTCGCGGGCGACGTCTTCAGCAACCCGGACGAGTGCCCGGGGGGCCGCAACGACACCGGCGCCGTGTGGATCTTCCGGGGCGAGGGGGGGACCTTCCCCACGGCGCCCTCCTTCGTGGTCTACGGGCCGCAGACGAACCAGTCGATCCACCGACTCGCCCGGGGGGACGTGAACGGCGACGGGTTCGACGACGTCGTGTTCACGGGGAACGCGTGGGACGCCCCCGAGGAGAACAACGCGGGCGGGTTCGCCGTGGCCTTCGGCCGGGCTCACAGCGGAGACGGGGTGGACGTCGTGTGCGACCCGTGGGTGCACGTCGGGCGGGTGCAGGACGACAACCTCGGCGACGCCGCCTCGCCCCTGGGGGACGTGGACGGCGACGGCTGCGACGAGTTCGCGGTGGGCGCCTGGCGCGAGGACCTGGGCGTGTCCAACCAGGGGACGGTGCGGGTGGTGTTCGGGTGGGGCGGCGCCTGCGCGCGCAGCGAGCCCGAGGTGGTGGTGTTCCGGGGCGGGGCGTCCAACTCGAACCTCGGCCGCGGGCTCGACGGGGGCGTGGACGCCGACGACGACGGGCTCCCCGACCTCCTGATGGGCGCCGACAACCAGACGGTGGGCGGGCCCCAGGTCGGGCGCGCCTACTTCGTGCCGGGGGCGTTCCTGGCGACGCTGACCCCGGAGCCGCTGATCGAGGGGGCGGAGCCGCTGTCGACGTACGCGGCCCCCGATCTGGACCCGCGCCTGCGGGTGAACGGGCGCATCGACGAAGAGGACCTGGGCCGGGACGTGGCCTTCGTCCCCGACCTGGCGCCGCCCTACGCCGGGATCGTCGCGGGCACGCCCGGCGGGGGGCAGAGCGGCGTGCCGAACACGGGCGGCGCGCGCGTCTACGTGCTCGCGGACCTGGGCGACATCGTGGGCATCGAGCCCGAGCCCGTGCTGGTAGTGAGCGGCGAGAGCGACCACATCGGCTCCCGCGTCGGGACCTTCGTCGCCGCCGGGACCCGAGGAGGCGCCCCCTGGATCGTCGTGGGCTCCCCCAGCTGCGACGGCGACACGGTCGACTCCGGCTGCGCCTACGCCCTGCCCGTGGAGCCCTGACGAGAGGGCCGGGCGTGGGGGGCGGGCGCACGGTCGGGGTTTGAGAAACGATCGTCATGCCCGGCGTCTGGGCCGGGCCCAGGTGCCCGGGGCGAGAAACGATCGTCATGCCCGGCGTCTGGGCCGGGCCCAGGCGCCCGGGGCGAGAAACGATCGTCGTACCCGGCGTCTGGGCCGGGCCCAGGTGCCCGGGGCGAGAAACGATCGTCGTACCCGGAGTCTGGGCCGGGCCCAGGTGCCGGGCACGAGAAACGATGGTCATCCCCGGCGTCTGGGCCGGGCCCAGGCGCCCGGGGCGAGAAACGATCGTCATACCCGGCCGGGCCCAGATGCCGGGCACGAGAAACGATCGTCGTCCCTCCCCCCGCGAAGCGCCCATGACGTGGCGATCCACCCCGCAACCGGGGTGAACGGGGGAGCGAACAGGGAGCCCCGCGCCTGGGGGGAGGGCCCTCCACGGCGTCAGGGAGCGAGCGCAGCGAGCGGAGCCGTGAGGGGCCCTCCCCCCAGGGGCGAGCGGGGCGGGGCGGGAGAGCTCGCCGGGACGGGGTCCCCGCGCCCACCCCCGAGGTTTGAGAATCGATCGTCATACCCGGCGTGTGGGCCGGGCCCAGGCGCCCGGGGCGAGAAACGATCGTCATACCCGGCCGGGCCCAGATGCCGGGCACGAGAAACGATCGTCGTCCCTCCCCCCGCGAAGCGCCCATGACGTGGCGATCCACCCCGCAACCGGGGTGAACGGGGGAGCGAACAGGGAGCCCCGCGCCTGGGGGGAGGGCCCTCCACGGCGTCAGGGAGCGAGCGCAGCGAGCGGAGCCGTGAGGGGCCCTCCCCCCAGGGGCGAGCGGGGCGGGGCGGGAGAGCTCGCCGGGACGGGGTCCCCGCGCCCACCCCCGAGGTTTGAGAATCGATCGTCATACCCGGCGTGTGGGCCGGGCCCAGGCGCCCGGGGCGAGAAACGATCGTCGTGCCCGGCGTCTGGGCCGGGCCCAGGTGCCGGGGGCGAGAAACGATGGTCATCCCCGGCGTCTGGGCCGGGCCCAGGCGCCCGGGGCGAG
>CAZEKB010000003.1:0-147477 GCA_964512225.1 uncultured Rickettsiales bacterium
CCGACCGGGGGGGGGGGTGCGCCGCGCGGGCCGCTCGGGAAGCCACCGCGCCGCGTGGGGCCGCCCCGGCCGCGGCTTGGGCCGCCCCCGCCGGGGCCGCCGACGAGGCGCCCGCGGCCGACTCGGGCGAGGCGACCGGCGAGACGACGGAGGCCGCCCCGGCCACCGACGAGGCTCCGGCCACCGCCGGCGATCCGGGCGAGACGGCCGGCGCCGCCGCCGAGGTCTCCGCGAAGCTGGGCGAAGACAGCCCCCGCGGTGAGAACGACGACCTCATCGACGGCGCGTTCGGCGCGTTCAAGTCCGGCGACTTCGAGAAGATCGCGGGCTACCGAGCGCAGCTGTCCCCGGCCCTCGTCGACGAGATGATGGCCCACTACAAGACTTCGCTGCCCTGGGACATCAAGGACGGGTTCACCCACCTCATGGTCCACCGGTACGAGGCCGTGGTCATCCCGCTGATGACCGACTCCCTCGAGAGCAAGCGCGTCGAGTCCCGCGCCCAGGCGATCGCCACGCTGCGGCAGGCCAAGGACATGATCGGGACGATGCACGACGACAAGGGCGGCATCGACCCGAGCAAGGTCGCGGACGCGATCAAGGAGTACCGGGCCGAGAACCCCTGACGCCTCGACGAGCCCGCCACGTCGAGCCGCCGCCCCCTGCCCATCCCGCTGGGCGCCTTCGAGGCTCTGGAGCCTCTGGGCGCGGGCGGGATGGGCGTCGTTTGGAGGGGGGTGCACCGCCGCTCCGGGCTGCGGGTCGCGATCAAGCTCCTCTCCCCGAAGCGCGGGCTCGAGCCCGGCGCGATCGCCGCCTTCCGCGATGAAGTCCGGGCCGTCGCGGGGCTGAGCCACCCCCACATCGTCCCCCCGCTGGATCGCGGCGTCGTGGACGCCGCGGCGGCCGAGCGGTCCGGCGGGCAGTGGGCGGTCGGGACCCCCTGGATGGCGATGGAGCTGGCCCCGGGCGGCAGCCTGGGCGACCGTCGCAGTCGCCTGGACTGGCCCGCGATCCGGCGCATCCTCCTGGACCTCCTCGCGGCCCTGGGCCACGCCCACGCCGCGGGGGTCCTGCACCGGGACATCAAGCCCGCCAACGTCCTCTTCGGGCGCGGCTCCGACCCCGACGTCCTGCGGTTGGCGGACTTCGGGATCGCCTACGTAGGGGGCTCGACCGACCCCGCCGGGACCGTGCGGGGGACCCCCGCGTTCATGGCGCCGGAGCAGTTCCTGGGCAGGCCCTGGCTCGAGGGGCCGTGGACGGACCTGTACGCCGTGGGGTGCCTCGCCGTCTGGCTGGTGACCGGGCGACCTCCGTTCCCCACCCGGGACATCGCCGCCGCCGCCGTCGCCCACCGCCAGGCCCGCCCCCGCCCGCTGCTGCCGTCGGTGCCGGTGCCCGCGGGCTTCGAGGCCTGGACGCTGCGGCTCCTCGCGAAGGCCCCGGCCGAGCGCCCCGCCTTCGCAGCCGACGCGGCCGACGCTCTCCGGAGGCTGGGCGCCGCCCGGGGCTCGGGGGAGGGAACCGCGGTCGCCGACGACGAGCCCACCGAGACCATCGCCGCCACGCCCGAGCCTCGGATCGCCGTCGGCGGCCGGACCCCGCCGGGCGGCGGCCGGGCCTTCCCCCCCGCGTCCCCCGCCGATCTCGCGCACCTCGCCGAGCGCGACGACCCCCGCGATCGCCTGCGCGACGCCGGGCTGGGGCTCTTCGGGCTGCGGCCGGTGCCGTTCGTGGGTCGGGCGGCCGAGGTGACCGCCGCCGCGGCCGCGCTGGGCCGGGTCCGCGCCGAAGGGAGGCCCCGCGCGCTCCTGATCTCCGGGCCCTCGGGGACCGGCAAGAGCCGCCTCGCGGAGTGGTTCGCTCGCCGCGCGCGGGAGCTGGGCGCCGCGGAGGTGGCCACGGCGCGGCACGCCCGATCGCCCGGCCCCGGCGACGGGCTGTTCGCGATGGTCGCCCGCCGGCTGGGGTGCCTGGGAGGCACCGCCGAGCAGCTCGACGAGCGCCTGCGGATGGAGCTGCCCGGGGACGACCCGGCGTCCGCGACCGAGCGCCGGCTCCTGGGGAGCCTCCTCATCCCCACCGGCAGCCTGCCCCCGGCGCTCCGGTCCGGCGCCCGAGGGCGGGATCTGCTGCGCGGCAGGCTCGCGGCGATGGCGCGGGGCAGGCCCGCGGTGGTGGTGGTCGACGACGCGCAGTGGGGCGTGCCCGCGATCGACTTCGCGCGCGCCGCTCTGGCCGACCCCGACGCCCCGGCCGTCCTCTACCTGGTGGTGGTCCAGGACGAGGCGCTGGCCCGAGCCGCCGCGGCCACGCAGGCCCTGGAGCGGCTGCGCGCGTCCGATCGGTGCGATGAGCTGGCCCTCGCCCCCCTGGGCGACGACGAGTCGGAGGACCTCGTGCGGGCGATCCTCGGCCTCGATCTCCCCCTGGTGCGGCGGCTCGCGGAGCGCACGTCGGGGAACCCGCTGTTCGCGGTGCAGCTCGTATCGGACTGGGTGGAGCGGGGCGTCCTCGAGGCGGGCGACGGGGGCCTGCGGCTCGCCGCCGCGACCGAGACCTCCCTGCCCCCGGACGTGCGGGCGCTGTGGGCGTCCTACCTGCACGACCTCGGGGGCGAGGGGGAGGCGCGCGCGCTCGAGATCGCGGCCGTCCTGGGGGTCGACGTCGACGGCGCGGAGTGGGCGCGCGCCTGCCGGAGCGCGGGGCTCGAGAGTCCGCCGGGCCTCGTGGACGAGCTCGTCGCTCGGCGCCTCGCGCGCCCCGAGCCCGGGGGAGCGCGCTGGTCCTTCGTGCACGGGATGCTCCGCGAGGCCCTCGTGCAGGAGGCCGTCGACCGAGGTCGCGCGCGAGCGCACCATCGGGCGTGCGCGGAGGCGCTGAAGGGCCGGGCGGCGGCTCACCGCGTCGGCCGCCACCTCGCCGCCGCGGGGTCGTCCTCGGAGGCCGTCGACCTGCTGCTGGAAGGCGCGATCGGGTGCCGGATCGCGGGCGACGCGGCCGCCGCCTGCTCGGTCCTCGACGACCTCGACGAGGCGCTGGATCGCGCGGGCGCCGATCCCGACGATCCCCGGCGGGAGGAGGGGGTGCGCGTCCGCGGCGAGGCCCTGTGGACGCTCGGTCTGCTGCCGGAGTTTCGGCGGGTCCTGGCCCGAGCCGAGGCCATGGCGGCCCGCCCGGGGTCGTCGCTCCGCCCCGCGGTTCACCTGTGGCGGGGCTACGAGCTGGAGCGCGAGGGCCTGTCTCGCGAGTCCATCGCCGAGTTCCGGGCCTCGGAGCGGACCGCGACCGAGGACGGCAACTTCAACATCCGCCAGTTCGCACGCGAGGCCCTGGCGGCGGCCTACATGAACCTGGGCGAGACGGCCTCCGCCGACGCCGTGTTGGCCGCGTCGATGGAGGACCAGGACCCCGAAGTCGACGTCGTCGCCTTCTGCAACGCGCTCAACCTGCGCGGCCTCGTGGCGATCCGCGACGGCCGGCTCGACGAGGCGCGGACGTTCATCGAAGAGTCCCTCGTCCTCGCCGAGCGGCACGGGATCCGCCAGAACGTGGGGCTGAACCGCATGAACCTGGGCGAGATCGCCCGCATGAGCGGCGATCTCGACGCCGCCGAGGCCCACTACCGGGCGGCGGCCGACATCCTCGGGAGGAGCGGCCGCAACGCGATCTACCCGACCCTCAACCTCGGGCTCGTGCAGCTCGAGCGGGGCCGACTCGAGGAGGCGTGGACGGCGCTGGAGGGGGTCGCCGAGGCGTTCGCGAAGCGCGAGCTGACCGCCAAGGAGGGGGTCGTCCGGCTCCTGATGCTGCCCTGCGCGGCGCGTCGGGGGGACTGGCGCGGGTGGGACGAACAGTTCGCCCTCGCGGGGCGTTTGCTGCGGGGCCGGAGCGAGGTCCACGCCGAGGTGGCGGAGGCGATGGAGGGGGCAGGGGAGCTCGCGGCGGCGGCGGGGCACCTGCGTCGGGCGCGGGACGTGCGGCGGATCGCCCGGGACCAGTGGGAGGCGGTGGGGCGGTCGGACGCCGCCGCCCGGGTCGCCCGGCTCCTGGAGGAGCCCGACGACCCGACGTGACGGGCTACCAGGTCCCGACGAGGCCGAGCGAGACGCCGCCTCGGTCGTTCGGTGCTACGTACGGGACGACGATCGCGGAGCGGTTCTTGAGGTTCCGCTCGCTGCCCGCGAGGGGCGGCATGATCCCCGGATCCTCCGCGCTGGCCTCCCAGGTGCCGGTCGCGTAGAGGATCCCGCCGATGAGGTGGATGGTGCCCACCGTGATGTCGGCGATGCCCGCGGCGAGGGACGCGACGCCCATGGGCACGTGCCAGAGCCGGTCCTCTTCGGTCCGCTGGAACTCGGGCACGTAGAGGTTCGCGAAGCGGGCGATGTGCGCGACGCCCGTGGGGATCATCGTCGGGGCCGAGAGGATCCCGCCCGCGGCCTTCATGGTCTGGATGTCGGCGCCCGCGGCGCCCATGACGATGCCCGGGATGCCGACGCCGAACGAGGGGACGACGAACTGCATGCCGTAGAGGAAGAGCAGCTCCGAGGCGTAGCCCTGGACCACGTCGAGCGGCTCGGCGTCCGGGTTCTCGCTCGGGGGCAGGTGCGCCACCGAGGTCATCGTGGACATCACCACGGGCAGGTCCGTGCCGAGGCGCGCCTCGCCGAGGGATCGCGCCCACTGGTCGCCGCCGATGAGGAGGCCGACGCCCACGCCGCCGAAGACGAGGTTCACGATCGACCCCTTGCAGCCCCAGTAGGCCACGTCCGGGTCCCAGGACTTGCACGGCGCGGGGTTGTCCTCCTGCGTGCGCGCGGGGGCGTCGGACTTGTCCCCGACCTCGCCCGCGCCCGCCTGGACGACGCGCTTGTCCTCGTCCGGCTGCTTCTTGCCGAGGTTCTCGGCGGCGTCCGCGGCGGCGGCGGCGTCCCCGCCGGGGAGGGCGGCCTGGAACGCGGGGGAGCCGATCTCCGCGGCGAGCGCCTTCGTCCCCTCGCCGAAGAGGCCGTCACCGGCGCCGTCCCCGTGATCGTGCCCTGCGTGAGGATCGCCGCCCGCGTGGGGATCGCCGCCCGCGTGAGGGTCGCCGCCGGGGTGGCCGGGCGGGCGCTCGCCGCCCAGGGCGGGGGGCAGGGGTGCGTCGCTCCGGGCCAGCGCGATCAGGCGATCGAACGACTCGGGATCGCCGCCCGCTTCTTTCGCGGTGGTCCAGGCCGCCTCCGCCGCCGCCCGGTCGCCCGACCGCAGGTGCAGCATCCCCGAGTAGCTGAGCGCCTGGATGTGCGTGGCGTCGTAGGACAGCGCCTCGTCGATCAGCTCCCGGGCCACGCCGTCCATGCCCATGACGATGCGGACCGCGGCCGTGATCACGCGCCCGTCGGGGCTCGTCGGATCGATCTGGAGCACCTGCTCGCCCACGCGGTAGGCGTCGATCCAGCCCTCGGCGTCGATCAGCGCCCACCCGAGGGATACGTGCGCCTCGACGCTGCGGGGGTTCGACGCGACCATCGCGCGGGCGGCGTCCACGGCCTTGCTCGGCTTGGGCTGCAGCGACGGCGGCACGCCGGGGACCGCCCCTCCTGCCTGGCCGGGCCCGGGGGTCGCGCCGTCGGGGACCGCCGAGCCCCGGGTCGCGTCCCAAGGCAGGACCGCGCCGCCGGTGGCGACGCCCCCCTCGGGTCGCAGCCCCGAGTCCTGCTGGAGGCCCCACACGACCGCCGCCAGGAGCGCGACCACGGCCGCGCCCACCAGCCCGCCGCGCAGCTCCGGGGTGAGGAAGCCGCCCCTCGTCGCCGCCGCGGCCTCGTCGGGCGCGGGCGTCGCGGGCGCCGGGGTCGCGGACGCCGACGGGCCGGGGGCCGGCTCCACGTCGCCGGAGTCCAGGGCCGCCAGCGCCTTCAGGACGTCCGCCGCGCGCCGCTCCAAGACGGCCCGCTCGGCCGCCGCCTCGGGACGACGCTCGCCCATGTCGTCCAGATCGCGAAGCTGCTCGTAGAGCTCCGCCTTGCGGGCCAGGAGGTCGGCGCGCCGGCCCGACGGGGGGGCGGGCGCGACGGCCGCCTGAGCCCCCGCCCGCAGCGCGAGCACCACGCCGCCGACGATGCCCACGAGCGCGACCACGATCCCGGGGAGCCAGTCGACCTCACCCATCTGCCAACTCCCGTCGTACCTGCGCGATCCAGGGGTCCTCGTCTTCGTCCTCGGTCGGGGCACCCGGGGCGGCCCCGGTCGGCTCCGCCCCGGTCGGTTCGGCGCTGGTGGACGCGGCCGCGGGCGGCTCGGCGCCCCGCATGCTCTTGACGAACCCGACCACGAACAGCAGCCCGACCGCGAACATCGCGATCGGCAGGATCCACACGAGCAGGTTGAAGCCCGCGGCCCGCGGCACGAGCCGGATGAACTCGCCGTACGAAGCCTCGAAGTACGCGAGGATCTGGGCCTCGTCGTACCCCGCCGCGACGAGCGCCCGCACCTGGTGCTTCATGTTGCGCGCCGACTCCGACGGCGACTCCGCCACGGACATCCCCTGGCAGGTGGGGCACCGGATGAGCGCGGCGATGTCGTCCGTGAGGCGCTCGATGTCGCCCGGCGGCGGGGCCGCGAGCGCGGGCACCCCGACCGTCGCCTCCACGTCCGGTCCCAGCGCCAGCAGCTGCTCCTCGGACGCCTGCTCTCCGGTGTCCTGGGCCCCCGCGTGAGTCGCCGTGAGCAGGGCACAGAGCGCCATCAGCATGCCGACGAGACGCATCACAGCAGCCGCTCCAGCTCGCGCTCGAGGGTCGCCCCGTCGATCGCGCCCGTCTGCTTGTACTGGATGACGCCCTCGGCGGTGATGAAGAACGTCTCCGGCACGGCGTAGATGCCGTACGCGATCGACGTCTTGCCGCCCACGTCCACGACCGTCGGGTACGTCGAGCCGCCGTGCTTCTTCAGCCAGCGATCGATCTCTTCGAACTTGTCCTGGTAGGCGATGCCGACGAACTGGACGCGGTCGCCGTACAGCCGCTCGGCCTGGACCAGGAGCGGGTGCTCGTATCGGCAGGTCATGCACCACGTCGCCCAGAAGTTCAGCACGACGGGCTTGCCCGCGAGGTCCGCCAGCGCGATGCGCTCGCCCGTGTCGTAGCGCGCCAGGTCGAAGCCGGGGGCCTCCTTCTCCACGAGCGGGGACGGCATGGCGTGGGGGTCCATGAAGAAGCCGTAGCCCAGCACCACGAGGAGCGGGATCAGGAGCGCGCCCCCGACCGCCAGGACCTTCCACGACACGCGCCGCTCGCCCGTCACGCCGACGCCTGCCGGGCCGCGGTCGAGCGCGCGGGCCAGGCCGCCACGAGGCAGCCCCCCGCGATGATGAACATCCCGATCCAGATCCAGTACACGAGCGGGTTCACGAACGCGCGCAGGCCCACGACGCCGGCCTCGGAGTCGATGTTCATCACCGACAGGTACAGGTCCTGCGTGGCCGTGGAGCGCACGCCGGGGGTGCCGATCGGCTGCATGCTCCCGCGGAAGACGTTCATGCGCGGCTCGAGCGTGCCGACCTCGGCCCCGTCCCGCTCCACGCCGAACGTCGCGATCGTCGATCGACGGTTGGGCGTGACCTCTTCGTGCGTGCCCCGATAGCGCACGGTCCAGTCGCCGACGGTGACCGCCTCGCCCTCTCTCAGCACCGTCTCCTCGCTGAGCTGGTAGCTCTGCGACACGGCGATGGCCACCGCGATGATCGCGATGCCGAGGTGCACGATCTGCCCCCCGTACCGGCGCCGACCGCGGCGGAACGCGGACGCGACGGCGTCCCCGAGGCCGCGGCCCTTCGCCATGAGGACGCGCACCGGCACCGCCATGTCCCGCAGCGCCACGGCGCCCGCGAACCCCCCGGCGAACAGCGTGATCGCGGGCCACGGGGACCTCACGCCCAGGGCCGCCCCCAGGCCCGTGAGCAGCAGCCCCACGCCCACGGGCACCGAGAGCGCGTCCACGAGCTCCTGCTTCTCGGCCCGCCCCCAGGGCAGCGCGGGCCCGACGCCCATGAGGAAGACGATCGCGACCCCGATCGGCACGGACATCCGGTTGAAGAAGGGGCCGCCCACCGAGACCTTGACGCCCCGGACGGCCTCGGCCAGGAGCGGGAACACGGTGCCTACGAGCACGGTGAAGGTGAACGCCACGAACAGCAGGTTGTTCAGGACGAACATCGACTCCCGGCTCGCCGCCGACCGGATCTCGCCCTCGCCCTCCAGGAGGTGGACGCGCAGGGCGAGCAGGACGGTCGAGGCGATGAGCACGATCGCCAGGAAGACGAGGAAGGTCGGGCCGATCGCCGACTGCGTGAAGCTGTGGACGGAGTTGAAGACCCCGGACCGCGTCATGAACGTGCCCAGGATCGTGAGGGCGAAGGTGGCCACGAGGAGGACGATCGTCCAGCCCTTGAGGATGCCTCGGCGCTCCCGGAGCATCGCCGCGTGCAGGAACGCGGTGGCCGTGAGCCAGGGCAGGAAGGACGCGTTCTCCACCGGGTCCCACGCCCAGTAGCCGCCCCAGCCCAGCACCTCGTAGGCCCACCAGCCGCCGAGCACGATGCCCACGGACAGGAAGCCCCAGGGCGCGAGCATCCAGGTGCGGGTCGCCTTCATCCACGCCGCGCCGAGCCGTCCCTCGATCAGCGCCCCCACCCCCATCGCGAAGGGCACGGTCATGCCCACGTACCCGAGGTACAGCATGGGCGGGTGCACGATCATCAGGGCGTGGTTCTGGAGCAGCGCGTTGGGCCCGGGCCCGTCCGTGGGGATCGGGGCGGGGGTGTCCAGGAACGGGTTGGCGGGGCCCGCGATCAGGAACGCGAAGAAGATCGCCACGAGGTGGATGACCGCGAGCGTCCACGGCATGACGTCGGTGAAGCGGCCGCGGGTGCGCCAGGCGAACGCGGCGCAGTAGGCCCCCAGGACGAGCCCCCAGAACAGGATCGATCCCTCCAGCGAGGACCACAGCGACACGATCGCGATGTGCGTGGGGACGGCGTTTCCGCCCACCTGCGCCACGTAGGAGACCCCGTACTCCTTAGTGAGCAGCGCGTACTCCATGAGCAGGTTCGCGCCGATCAGGGCGGCGGAGAACGCGTAGACCAGCCGCCTCGACCAGCGCAGCGCGGCCTCGCTGCGGGTCCTCCCCGCGGTGATCCCGACGACGGCACCGGCCGCCGCGGCCCCCAGCGCGGCGAGCACCAGGAGCCGTCCGATCAGGGCGATCACGAGGTCTCGGCTCCGTCCAGCGTGTCGAGCGACGGCTTCTCGCCGTCCTCGGGGGCCTGGTACTCGTTGTTGTGCTTGACCATGAGCTCGCGCACCTCGAACACGCCGTCCTTGCCCAGCTCGCCCTCGACCACGACCCCGATGCCCTCGCGGAACATCTGCGGCGGCATGCCCTTGCCTTCGACGCGCGTCGTGGCCTCTCCGTCCGTGATCGTGAACGCCAGGTCCGTGCTGTCGTTGTCGAAGTCCACCGAGTCCGCGACCACCATCCCCGACAGCCGGACCGTCGCCCCGTAGGCGTCGTCCCCCGCCGCCTGCAGCTCGGACGGGGTCCAGTAGTAGACGAGGTTGTCGCCGAGGTTCCCGAACGCGAGCACCGCGAGGGCGACGCCCGCGATCGCGACCATCGCTCCGATCCAGGTCTTACCGGGCATCCGACGCTCCTTCACGCGACTGCGCGGCCTCCCGGGCCGCCGCGAGCCGGACGTTAAGTACGACCGCCCACCCCAGCAACAGGCCCAGGGAGATTCCCCACGCCGCGGCAACGTAGCCCCATCCGCCGACGATGACTCCATCCACGGCTCAGGCCCTCCCCGCGATCATCGGCTCGGCCTGCGCGGGCGCGGCCGGCGCCGCCACCCCGCGGTCCAGCAGCGAGAGCCGGGCCATGCGCACCGACAGCCAGATCCCGATGAACAGCATCGCGAACGCGTTGATCCGGAGCGGGATGACCATCATCTCGTTCACGGTCTCGGGCGTGCTGAAGTTCTGGTGGAGCGTGCGCCACCACTTGATGGACATGTAGACGATCGGCACGTCCACGTAGGCGATGATCGTGCCCACGGCGGTCCAGGTCGCGCGGCGCTCCGGGTCGTCGAGGGAGCCGCGCAGGGCGAGCAGGCCCGCGAACGACACGCCCATGATCGCGGACGTCGTGAGCCGCGGGTCCCAGTCCCAGAAGACGCCCCAGGTCGGCTTCGCCCAGATCGACCCCTGAACGAGCAGCATCACCGTGAGGAGCGCCGTGGTGGCGAGGGTCCCGTGCAGCGCGGCGTCCCACTTCGGCGACCGCTTCACGAGCGAGCCGATGGCGATCACGAAGGCGGCGGTGGCGATGAGCAGCGCGTTCCACGCGGTGGGCACGTGGATGTAGAGGATGCGGCCGACGTCGCCCATGTACTTCTCGGGCGGAGCGATCGCGAGGCCGAACACGCTGCCGCCGATCAGCAGCAGCAGCCCCGCGATCCCCACCCAGTGTTCTCGATCCATGGTCAATCCTCGATGACGCGGCCGAACAGGATGGCCGGCAGCGTCCAGTACACGACGTCGAAACACACTAGGACGCCGAGCCACGAAAGGCCCTGGTTCATGGGGTCGCCGGTCATCGCCAGGCTCGTCGCCTTCACGGAGGCGAGCAGCACGGGGACCACCAGGGGAAAGAGCAGCAGCGGCAGGAGGACGTCGCGGCCCCGCGCCCGCGCGGTCATGGCTGCATACAGCGTGCCCGGCGCGGCGAGTCCCCCCGTGCCCAGCGCGAGGGTGGCGAGCAGCAGCCCCATCGAGCCCTCGATCTCGGCGCTGTAGAGCACGAGACACCCCGGCACGAGCAGCACCCCGAGCCCGAGCAGCAGCCCGAAGTTGCTGAACGCCTTGCCGAAGAAGAGCGCCCGCGGGTCCACCGGCAGCAGCCGCATCCCCTCCAGGGCCTCGTCCTCGGTCTCCACCCGGAAGGACTCGCCCAGGGAGAGGACCGACGACAGCAGCAGCGCGAGCCAGAGGTATCCCGCGGCGTGCTTCGACAGGGTCTCGCGCCCGGGGCCGACCGCGAAGGAGAACAGGAGCAGCGTCATCGCCGAGAAGAAGATCACCGCGGACGCCCGCGAGCGTCCCCGCCACTCGAGCAGGACGTCCTTGCGGAACACCGCGACGGTCTGGCCCAGGACGCCGATCACGCGAGCTCCGCCATGGCCGCGGGGGTCTCGCTCGCCGGCCCGACCCATACGACGCGCCCGTCCACCAGCACCATCCCGGAGCGCAGGAGACCGGCCCCCCGTTCCACGAGGTGGGTCGACAGGACGAGCGTCCGGCCCTCGTCCTGCAGCTCGCCGATGAGCCGGTCCACGAGGGCGAAGCCCGCGGGGTCCAGCTGGCCGAAGGGCTCGTCGAGGAGCACGACCTCGGGCTCCTGGAGGAGCAGGCGGGCGAACGCGAGGCGCTTGCGCATCCCCGCGGAGAAGGTGCGCACCGCGTCGTGCGCGCGGGCGTGCAGCCCGACGCGGTCGAGGAGCCCCATCAGGTCGGCGTCCCGGCCGGAGATGGCGGCGGCGGTGCTCAGGTTCTCGAAGGCGGACAGCTCCGAGTAGAGGTGCCCGCGGTGGGACAGCAGGGCGAGGCGCCGGCGCGCGGCCACGGGGTCGCGCCGGGCGTCCAGGCCGTGGATGGCGAGCTTGCCGGTGGTGGGCCGGAGCGCCGTGGCGAGGAGGCGCAGCAGCGTGGTCTTGCCCGCTCCGTTCGGTCCCGCGAGCAGCAGGGAGCGGCCCGGCGCGAGCTCGATGTGCACGTCCGCCAGGGCCCACCGGCCACGGAAGGCGCGGCCGAGCGCGGAGGCGGAGACGGCGGGGGCGACGGCGGACACGGCCGCTCGAATAACACGGAGACGCCGGGGCGTGCAGTGCAGCCGTTGGTTGCGCGCGCCCGCGGAGGCTCGCCGGGGAGCGGCGCCTACAGCGGACCGACGGGCGTGACCCACGCGTTGGGCCACCAGTACAGCAGCCCCTCGCCGTCCAGCCCCCAGGACGACAGCACGACGCCGGTCGGCCGATCGTCCACGGGCGCCCAGGCGGGGCCGCACTGCGGCGTGCCCGCGAAGAAGACGTCGTCCGGGATGGGCTCGAACCACGACGCCGCCTCGACCTGCTCGATCGGCTGGTCCCCGATCCAGTCGTCGGTCGTGCGGCCGCGGAAGACGAGGAACTGCCCGGTCGCGGACGTCTGGTTGAACGCCGCCGCCCCCACGCCCAGGTCGGGGATGCCGTCGCCGTCGACGTCTCCGAGGTCGCAGATCCGGCTCCCGAAGTTGACGTTCTCCTCCCAGCCGATCAGGACGGCCCCCTCGGCGGGATCCACCCCGCCGTCCTCGAACACGGGCGTCGTCCACTCGGCCGCGCTCGCGCGGCTATAGATCAGGAGCACCTCCCCGGCGCCGTCCACCCCGTCGGCGGGGAACCACTGGTCGGCGAGCACCAGCTCGTTGCCGTCGCCCCCCGCGAAGTCGCCCGCCACCGCGTCCCGGGCCGCGACCCCCGCGAGGGTCACCGGCCCCAGGAGGTTCCAAGGGTCGAAGCTCGGCCCGCCCCCGTCCCAGTCCGCGTCCTGGGAGAGGAAGAGGTGGGTGTCGTTCCCGGTCGCTGCGATCAGCTCGGCCACGCCGTCGCCGCTCACGTCGTCCACGACGGCGCAGAACAGGTCGCCGTCGGCGGTGCCGGGCACCACGACCTCGGCGAGGTAGCTGCCCAGGTGGTCCATCACCAGCACGCGGTGTTGGTCCGCGTCGTTGTTGCGGTACGAGAACGCGACGACCGGATCGCCCGACGGCGCGTGCATCGCGCCCACGCCCACGCACTGGCCGACGAGCTGATCGGTGGTCGGCGACTGCAGCCACTGGATGCCCGCCCCGTCCATCAGCGCGGGCCACGTCTCCCGATCGGCGCCGAGCACCACGCCCACGCCGGACAGGTCCTCCAGCCCCGTGTTCCACAGGATGTCGGAGTTGAAGGTGGTGAAGACGAGGTCCGTCTGCAGATCCCCGTCCAGGTCCTCGCTGCAGGAGACGAAGCCGTCGCCGCCGACGTCGGGGATCACCGTGTCGGCCTGGCGGGTGGTCGCGAACCCCTCGACCGCGCCCCGCAGGCTCGCCTCGAAGTCGAAGAAGATGAAGATGTCCGAGCTCGGGCCCGCGGACCGCGCGCACAGATCGGGCGACCCGTCCCCGTCGAGGTCGCCCACCGAGTACCGCTCGCCGAACCGGTCGTCCTCGTCCACGACGCCCCCGATCCGGGCCGGGCCCCCCGATCCGAAGCCCTCGGCCGCGCGGAGCTCCTCCCGGGTCGCCGGGGCGTCGCAGTCGTTCACCGCGAGGTCCCAGACCTCGGGTGCGCCGGGGTACGTCCAGGGGTTCGTATCGTCGCAGTCGCAGCGGCCCTCGCCGGTCTGCCAGCCGTCCTCGTCGGCGTCCGTCCCCCCGGCGCACGGGGCGGCGTCGTCGTCGTCCACTGCGTCGTCGTCGTCCACTGCGTCGTCGTCGTCCACCGCGTCGTCGTCGTCCACTGCGTCGTCGTCGTCGTCGTCGACGGGCGGGACCCAGTCGTCCGGGTGGGTGAGGAAGCAGCCCGCCGCCGGGAGGAGGAGCAGGACGGCGATGAGGACGCGCATCAGAAGCTCCCGACCAGTCCGAGGACCGCCGCGCTCGGCCCCGCGAAGCCGAACGGCAGGATCCGCACGGCGGTCGCGCTCCCGTCGTCGGTCGCCGTCGCCGCCGCCACCGTGAGGGCGACGCCGACGCCCGCCATCACGACCCCCGCGACCCCGACCCCGAACCCGCCGAGGTGATTCCGGTACCGCATTCGATAGTCGTCGAGGTCCGTCGAGTCGAGCCCCTTCGTGTACTCGGTCCGGTTCGCCGCGAACCCGCCCGCGGCCACGCCCGCCCCGGCCGCGATCAGGGCCACGCCCGCCGCGATCGGGGGTCGGCCGACCGACTCGGCCGGCGCCGGGCCGCCGCCGCGGTCCCCGAAGGCCCCCGTGGACGGCTCGAAGCGCACCCACCCGGTCCGCGAGACCACGAGGATGCTCTCGGCCCAGCCGTTCGTGCGCGCCGCCGCCGCCAGGACGGGCGCCACGGCGGCTTCGCCGCCCGCGAGCCGCACCTCGAGGCCCTCGGGGCCCATCAGGGGCACCACGTCCTCCCCCCCGGGCACGTGCACCACGACCCCCCGCATCGCCCCCGCGGCGCCGGTCTGGACGAGGTGAGGGCCCGCGGGCAGCCCGCGGAGGACGCCGCTCGCGGGGCGCCCGTCGATGTGGGCGTTCTCGAGGGTCGCGTCGACGTCGAGGGGGGCGCCCGGGGTCTTGAGCACGCCCTGGAGCGCGGCGAGGAAGACGCCCTGGGGCTCGGGGGCGTAGTCGTCGTTCCACGGCCGTGTCGAGTCCACGGCGGCGGCCGCGCGGAAGGCGGCGGCGGCGCTGGTCGCGTCGTCGTTGTAGAAGGCCGCGAGCCCCTCGGTGAAGTACAGCTGGTACAGCGACTCGGTGGGGACGACGTCCCCCACGCAGGGCAGCAGGTCCCGGGCCTCGGTGGCGGCGCGCAGGCTGCCCGCGTACTCCAGGGAGTCGAGGCCGTCGACGGCGGCGGCGAGGAGCGCGTCGAGGTCCGCGATGCTCGCCGCTTCGCCCGCGCAGCCGACCGGCGGCGAGCTCGGCAGCCGGGCGGGGTGGGCGTCCAGGTCGAGCAGCGTCGCCGCGGCGCCGAGGATGACCTCGCCGTCCCCCAGAACCTCCTTGGCGACGGCCGCGGCGTCGGCCGGCCCGGGCGCGGGCGCGTCCGCCGTGCGCGCGAAGAGGACTACCGGAGCGGCTTCGGCGGTTGTAGGACCGGTGACCAGCGCGGCGAGCGTGAGGCCCGCGATCCCGGCCCCGAGGAGACGAGCCGGGATGGGGCGGGACGGCGCGTTCATCGGTCCGGACGCTACCTGATATCTTCCCCGCCGCCGCGGCGAGCGGGTCTTCTGGAGACGTGATGTCGGACGAGAGCAAGGACGGGGCCCCCGAGGTCCTCTCGAAGGCGGGAGCGGCCATCATCGGCGCCTCCCTGGTGGTGGCGAGCGCGGCCGCGCTGTACCTCTTCTACGGCTTCATGCTCAAGAGCTATGGGCCGGCGGGCTTCGAGTCCGCGTGTTCGTGGAGCGAGACGTTCGACTGCGACCGGCTCAATACGTCCGAGCACGGGAAGATCACACTGCTCACCGGCGTGCGCGCCCTCAGCGACATCCCGATCACGCTCTTCGCCCTCGCCGCCTACCTGGGGCTGGGGCTGCTCACGATGATCGCCCGCCGGGGCGGGGACGAGGGCCGCGCCGCCCTGCGCCTCATCGCGATCGGCTCGGGCCTGTCGGTGCTCTACGGCCTCCAGCTCCTCTACGTCATGCGCTTCGTCGAGGAGGTGTACTGCCCCTTCTGCATCGCCATGGACGCCGCCGCCGTCGTCACGCTCGTGGTCTCGGTGCTCGCCCTGCGCGGCCCCGGCGGCGCGGGCGCGAACGCGTTCGGGGCCCCCGCCAGGACGGCCGTGATCGCGGGCCTCGCGCTCTTCGTCGTCCTCCTCGGCGTGCACTCGACGTGGAAGAGCAGCTTGGTGAAGCAGCAGATCGAGCTCGCCGACGCCCAGATCGAAGACGGGGGAGGGGAGGAGGCGCCCGCCGCGTCGTCGTCGACGGCCGTCGATCCCGAGTACGTCGGGCCGCTGGGGAAGGGCGTCGTGGGCACGGGCGAGGAGATCGGCAAGAACGTCTGGGACGTGCCCATCGACGTGGACGACCCCTTCGTCGGCCCCATCGACGCCAAGGTGACGGTCGTCGAATTCGCTGATTTCCAGTGTGGTTACTGCAAAAAGCTCTTCTATTCCTTGAACCCTCTGAAGGAGAAGTACAAGGACGAGGTGAAGTTCGTCTTCAAGCACTTCCCCATGAGCCCCACGTGCAACGCCGGCGTGAAGAACAACCGGCACCGGTACGCGTGCGAGGCGGCGGTCGCGGCCCAGTGCGCCGCGGAGCAGGACCGCTTCTGGCCCATGCACGACCTGCTCTTCAAGAACCAGCACAAGCTCAAGTCCAAGGACCTCGCGTACTACGCGCAGGAGTCGGGCGTGAACATGGGGAAGTGGCGGAGCTGCATGAAGAAGGGGTCGTCCGCGCGCACGGCCCTGAAGCAGGACACCGAGCACGGCACGAAGATGGGCCTGAACGGCACGCCGCGGACCTTCATCAACGGGCGACTGTTCAAGGGGATCGTGGCCCTGGAGACCCTGGAGCACTTCATCGAGCGCGAGCTCGGGCGCGCGGACGGCACCAAGCCCCAGCGCAAGGCCCCGGTCCCGGTGGACGCGGAGGCGGCGAAGTCCGCGCCCCCGATGGTCGAGATCACGGTCGGGGCGAAGCCCTTCTGGATCGATACGTTCGAGGCGAGCATCGACGCGAAGGGTCGCGCCCTCTCGCTCCAGGGGGCGATGCCCGCCAACGTCAACTGGTACGACGCCGCGGCCGCGTGCGAGGCGGCGGGCAAGCGCGTATGCACGAGCGAGGAGTGGGTCACGGCCTGCCAGGGCACGGCGGCGGTCGACGACGACGGCAACGGGCAGTTCGCCGACGACTACGTGGAGGGCAACCAGTTCCCCTACGCGGACTACTACGAGCGCGGCTGGTGCAACGACCAGAGCAAGGGCCCGCGCGACGGCGGCTCGGCCGCCGCGACCGGCATCCGCCCCCGCTGCAAGACCCCCACCGGCGTCTACGACCTGGCCGGGAACCTCTCGGAGTGGGTCGGCCCGGACCAGGACGCGGCGCGGCTCCTCGGCGGCCACTTCTACGCGAAGGAGAAGGCGGCCTGCTTCCGCCCCGTCCAGACCTTCGGCGCCGGGCACCGGAACAAGACGATGGGCTTTCGCTGCTGCGCGGACGAGTCGGTGGCCAACCCGTCCTCCACGGCGGTGGCGAAGGCCGCGCCCGAGGGCTTCGAGGGCAAGCGCCTACCGGAGTTCACCGCCGACATGCTCGACGGCACGGTCGTCGACAGCGGATCCCTGCGGGGCAAGGTCACCTACCTCAGCTTCTTCGCGTCTTGGTGCAGCCCCTGCAAGGCCGAGTTCGAGGGGCTGAACCGGATGATGACCCACTACGAGGGCAAGGACTTCCGGATCCTCGCGGTCGGCGTCGATACCAACGCGGCCAAGTCGAAGGCGGCCGCGCAGGCCTGGAACGCGAAGTTCCCGGTGGCGGTGGACCCCCACAACAAGATCCTCGGGCTCTTCGACGTGACCTCGATGCCGACGACCTACATCATCGACAAGCAGGGGATCGTCCGGAAGAAGCACGTGGGCTGGACCAACGTGGACGACAAGACCTGGAACCAGGTCACGCCCGTCATCGACGGGCTGCTGTGATGCGCCGGGCGGCGGTCCTCGCGCTCGCCCTCTGCGCCGCCTGCGCGGGCGACGAGCCCACCCCCGTGCCCGCCCCGTCCGCCCCGTCCGCCCCGTCCGCCCCGGCCGTGCCCACCGACACGGGCGTCCGGGAGGCGGCGACGCCGGCGCCCGTGGTCGAGGTGCCCGCCCCCGCCCCCGCCGCGACCGACGGGGTCCCCCTCCCGCAGCCGAGGAGCGTCCCGTTCCGACCCAAGGGACTCGAGAACGGGGACTACGCCCCCGAGCTCGCGCTGACGGACCTGCTCGGAGGCGACCCGTACCGCCTCTCCGACCACCTCGGCCCGGCCGCGACGACGCCCGCGCGGGCCGCCGTCATCGGCTTCGTGGCGTCGTGGTGCGGGCCGTGCAGGGCGTCGCTGCCCACGCTCGCAGAGCTGAAGGCCGAGCACGGCGACGACCTCGAGATCGTCCTGCTCGCGACCGACGACGACCGGGAGGGGCGGCTCAAGGAGGCCGATCACGTCCGCAAGGCCGGGCTCGACGCCGTGGTCCTGGAGCCCACGGCCGAGGTGATGCGCGCCTACAAGGGGTCGCGCAAGAACGTCCCGCACTTCTTCATCGTCAATGCGATCGGGGAGGTGCTCGTGCAGGACCGTGGCTTCGGCAAGAAGGTCAAGCCGCTGCTGCCCAAGCAGGTCCGCTACGCGCTGAACCACCCGGAGTACGTCGAGCGCAAGAAGAGGACGAAGAAGGCCCCGCCCGCGAAGCCCGCGGGCTGATCGGTCAGTGGCGTCGCGCCTCGGCGGTGCGGCGCATGTCCTCGTCCACCACGAACTCCACGTCGTCGAGCGCCAGGTTGAAGCCCGACAGGGCCGCCTCGGTGTCCCGCAGCAGGTTCAGCAGGCCCTGGTCGTTGAGGCTCTCCACCGGGGTCACGCCCACGGTGTCCTCGAACTCGGCGAGCTCTTCGGCGAGCTCCTCGGCCGCGTTCGAGTAGTCGGCGGGGGCGTCGGGCTCGGCGGCGGCCGCCGCCTGCTTGGCCCGGACCTTCGAGAAGTCGGCGCTGACGCTCTTGGGCTGCACGATCTGGTCGCGAGACCGGCCCGTCACCGCGACCGACGCGTCCTCGGCGGCGGCCAGCTCGGAGAGCCGCGAGAGCGCCGAGCGGAGCTGCCGCACGAGGTTGATGGCCACGATCGCCTGCACGGCGACGGCCCACTGCTCCCCGCGACCCAGCGCCCACCGGAGCGAGTTCTGGGTCAGCGCCAGGATGTAGACGCCCTCGGTGGCCCGGACCTCGGCGGTGCGTGCCTGGCCGGGCACGAGGCCCGACTGCCCGAACGTGACCCCCGCCCCGAGGGACGCGAGCTTCACCCGGCGCCCGTCGGGCAGGACCTTGATGACCTCGACGTTGCCGTCCACGAGGAACCAGCAGCAGTCGCCGACGTCGCCCTCGCGGCAGATCTGGGAGCCCCCCTTGAAGCGGGACTCCTTCAGCGCCGCCGCCATCATCTTGCGGTCGGTCTCGGAGAGCGCGGCGAGGTCTTCGAATTGCTCGAGGATGCGCGGATCGATGGCCATGACTACTTCCTCCCCAGCTTGCCGACCTTCGCCCAGAGCCGGGAGAAGACGTTGCCCTTCGGCGCCAGCACCTCCTGCTGGACGAGGCTGTTCACCCCGCCGAGCCGCGCGCAGACGGTGGACGTGAGGCCCTGCAGGACCGACACGGCGGCGTCGTCGCCCTCCGCGAGCATCCCCCAGAGGTCGCCGCGGTCCAGCTCGAAGAAGCTCCCGTCCGTCGTGGCGACGGCGGTGGCCGATCGCGGCGCCGGGTCCAGCAGGGCCATCTCGCCGAGCGTCTGCCCCGGGGTGAGCGTCGCGATGACCTTGTCGCCGCGCTGCACGTCGATCGAGCCCTCCTCGAGCACGAGCATGGAGGTCCCGGATCGGCCCTCCGTCATGAGCACGCTCCCGGCCGTGAAGGACCGGTGCTGCGCGCGTGCGAGCAGTCGACCGGCCTGTTCGGGAGTCAACGTGGTGAAGTTCGGGTTGTCCGCCAGGGCGGCCGCGGCGTCCGACATCGGGTCCTCCTCGCTCCGTCGGTGAGCGGCGCCCATGCTACGGCACCCGTCCCGCGGACGCGACCGTCGCGGACGGAGCGGGACGGGGTGCGTGGTAGGATTCCGCCCTCATGGCCCTCGGAAATCGACGACCGGTCCCGTCCCGGGTGCGCCTCGCGCGCGTCGCGCTGGCGGCTGTGTTCGTGCTCGCCGCGGGCGCCGGGAGCGCTTCGGCGGAGGGCGTGTCGGCCACCGCCGCGGACCTGGTCTACGACGCCGCGGACGCCATCGACGACGCCCGTCGCCACGTCGAAGAGGGGCGGATGACCGATCGCGATCGCTCGCTCACGGCGGCGGAGCGGTTCCTGGACCAGGCCGAGGAGATCGAGCCCGGCTATCCCCGCATCCGCTACGAGCGCGCCCGGCTCCAGCAGGTCGACGGCGAGCCCGGCATCGCCGAGGAGACCCTGCTCACGCTCATGCAGGAGGAGCTCGCGACGGTCGAGCACGTCCGCACGGCCGAGCTGCTGGACTCGATCCGGGCGGACCTCGATCTGCCCCCCGTCGGGCTCGTCTGGGAGCGCACGACTACCGCCCGCAACGTCGGCCTCGCCACCCTCGGCGGGGGCGTGGTGGCGGTCCTGACCGGCATCGGGATCGCCTTCGGCAGCTACGCCGCGGACACCGCGGACGGGCGCGAGCGCACCACCCAGAACGTCCAGACCGCGGGGTTCGTGCTCGCGGGCGTGGGCGGCGGCCTGACCTTCGGCGGGGGGGCCGTGACCCTCGGCGCCCAGGCCCGCCTCGGGGGAATGCAGGCGTGGCTGCCCGGCCCGTGGCGCCTCTCCGGGGGCCCGCCGCCCATGACCTTCCGCTTCGCCGTGTCCGTGACGCCCCCCGCGCCCACCCGGCGGTGAGCGCCGCCTCGTCCCTCCCTCCCGTGCTTCGGAGCGAGCCCTGAACGTCGGCGGCTATCAGATCCTGCGCAAGCTCGGCGAGGGTGCCTTCGGCAAGGTGTACCTGGCCCGCAAGGACGCGGACTCGGGCTTCAAGGCCTACTACGCGCTCAAGCGCCTGCGCGTGGCGCACGAGGCGGGCAGCGACGTCGAGGAGTACCTGAACCGCGAGGCGCGGCTCGGCGGGCTCGTCAATCATCCGTCGCTCGTGCGCATCCACGAGGTGCTCCGCCACCGCGGCGAGATCGCCCTCGTGATGGACTACGTCGACGGGATCACGCTGCGTCGCATCCTGCGCCGTCGCCAGGGCCTCGAGCTGCCGCGGGACGTCGTGCTCGAGGTCGGCGCGGGCGTGCTCGAGGCGCTGCACTACATCCACACGCTCACGGACCCGGAGGGCAACGCCCAGGGGTTCATCCACCGCGACGTGAAGCCGGGCAACGTGATGCTCACGCGCCAGGGGCAGCTCAAGGTCATGGACTTCGGCGTGGCGCGGCTGGAGGACGAGGCGCGCACGGTCGCGGGCGAGCTCCGGGGGACGATCGCCTACATGGCCCCCGAGCAGGCGCGCGGCGAGCCCGTGAGCGCGGCCACCGACCAGTTCGCGACGGGGCTGCTGATCCTCGAGATGGCCACGGGGCAGCGCGCGTGGGGCGACGGTCGCGCCGCGGGCGTGCTCGCGCGGGTCGTGGCCGGGGACGTGTCCCAGGCGATGCTGCGGCTCGACGCGACGGATCCGATCGCCCCCATCCTCGTGCGGATGCTCCAGCCCGCCCCGGGCGAGCGGTACCCGGACGCCGCGGCCGCCGCCCACGCCCTCCGGGTGCAGCGCGCCCAGCTCGGGACCCCGCCCGCCCTCGCGAACTTCGCCGCGGCGGAGCTGGACGGGCTCTCGTCCGTGGATACGCTCGGCCCCGAGGGCGTGCCCTCGTGGACCGGGGACAACACCGGCGGGCCGTCGTCGTCCGGCGGCGCGTCCGACTCGTGGCACGGGCTGCCGTCCGAGACGTCGGGGCCCCCCGCGTCGGTGTCGCTGACCCCGGGGGTGGTCCAGGACCAGGGCAGCGTCGACCCCGAGATCCTGCCCGAAGACCTGGAGCTCGATCCCCCCGTGCAGGTGACGCCCACGCCCGCGCTCTTCCTGTCCGAAGAGGAGCTCGCGGCCCGGCTGGGCGACGCCGACCCCGCCCGCACGCTGCCCCTCGCCGCGGGCATGGGCATCCCCGACATCGATCTCGGCGATCCCGAGGCGGCCGCGGCGCCGGCGGAGGCCGTCGTCGAGGCCGTCCCCCTCGACGCGACGCTCCCCCTGCCGTCGAAGGCGGGCGCCCTCGTCCCCGCTCCGCGACCCCCCGCGGCTTCGCCCCCCGCGCTCCGGGTCCCTCCGAGTCCGCCCGCGCAGGCGGGGCCGCCCCCGCTCCCCACCCCGTCCGTCCCCACCGGTCCGCCGCGACGGCCCGTCCCCCCCGGCGGCCGCCCGCGGCGACGCAGGAAGAAGCCCGCGCCCGCCGAGTCGCTGTTCGGCTCCAAGTGGGTCACGGGGCTGGTCGCCCTGCTCCTGCTCGGGGCCCTCGCCGCCACGACCCGGGCCGTCCTGAAGACCGACGTCGTGGGCGCGGTCGCCGAGGATCCGTCCCCCGACGTGGTCGAGGTGCCCGACGCGTCGGCCCCGGGGCAGCTCGAGTTCGACCTCGACGAGTCCACCCCCGAGCCGGCGGTCGTCGCGGAAGAGACGCCCGCCGACGCCGAGATCCTCGATCCCGAGACCGCCGACGCCGAGACTCCCGTCGAGCTGTCCCCGACCGACCGAGCGATCCCCACGGCGGTGGCCCTGGTGGTCGAGCCGACGCCGTCGGAGGTCGAGCGCCCCACGCCCGCCGCGGCCGAAGACACGCCCGCGCCCACCCCCGCGCCCATGGTCGAGGGGCAGATCATCGGTCGGGATCCCGTGGACGACCTCGGCGAGTACCGGCGCGTGGGCCGCACCCCCCCGGCCGAGGCGACCCCCGCCGCCGACGAGCGCATCGGGGCCGCGCTCAAGCTCGTCTCGGCGCGGGAGCAGCCCATGGGGGCCCCGCTCGACCTCCGCGTGCGCCCGGCGGGCTTCGACGCCCAGAAGGTGTCCGTGTACTACCAGTGGCGTTCGGAGGGCGCGTCGGGGCGACGCAAGCGGACGCTCCAGGGGGCGGGGGGAGACTTCACGCTGTCCCTGCCCGCGCGGGAGCTGAGGCAGGACCGCCTGCAGGTGTGGTTCGTCGCCGAGCCGGGGGACGTGCGCCTGGGCAGCGCCAACCGACCGATCGAGGTGCGGGTCCGGTAACGCCGCTCAGTCGAGGAGCTGGACGAGCCGCACGCCGAGGGTCCCGCCGCGGCTGGTGCGCGGCCGCGCGAGGCGACTGCAGACCCGAGCCTGCCGGGGGTGACCGTTCCAGCTGCCGCCCCGGAGCCACGCCTGCTTGGGTCGGTGGGGGACGTCGCCGAGCACCCACTCGTGCACCCCGCCCGCGACGTCCATCATCCCGGTGGGGCCGCGATCCTCGGTCACGCTGCCCACGGGCAGGGGGCGGGCGTCGCCCTCCTCGGCGTCGGGGCCGTTGCAGTAGGGAGGCTCCCAGGAGTCCCCCCAGGGAAAGACCCGCCGGTCGCCTCCGCGGGCGGCCCGCTCCCACTGTTCGTGCGTGGGGAGGGTGAAGCGACGGCCTTCGGTGCGGGAGCGCCAGTCGGCGTAGGCCACGGCCGCGTCGTAGGAGACGCCGAGCGCGGGCAGGTCGGTCTGCGCGTCCGGGTCGGGGTCGGGGCCGCTCCAGCCCGAGTGCCCCGCGGCGGCGCCTTCGGCCACGAGCCAGGCGCGGTACTCCGCCTGGGTCACGGGGTGTTCACCGATCGCGAAGTCGTCGACCTCGACGGTGCGTCGCGCGGCGCCGTCCACCGCCAGGGGATCGCCGCCGGTGTCGAAGCGGCCCCCGGCCACCACCACAAAGCCGTCGGCCACGGCCTCGCCCACGGGGAGCCGCAGGGTGGGGGCGACGCGAGCGGGGCGGTCGACGGCGACCGACGTCTGCACCGGCGCCCGGCCGGGGGCGGAGGCGGTGATCAGGTAGACGCCCGGCCCGAGGGTGAGCGGGGCCGAGGGATCGGCCTCGATCCGCTTGCCCGCGCCCGGGGTGAGCACCCGGGCCTCCTCCTTGAGGCGGGCGACGCGCACCGTCGCGTCCGGCGGTTCGACCTGCACGGCCAGCTCCGACGGTCCCTGAAGCACGCGCTTGAGGGCGCCCGAGTCGTAGCGCACGACCTGGCGCCGGAAGAACCGCGCCGCCCCGTGCTCGCCCCGCGCCTCGGCCTCCTCCATGCGCCGCAGATACAGGCTCGCGAGGCCCGCCCGCGCCTCCGGCAGGCGGGCGTCCCGCTCCACCGCGGCCTGGAGCAGCGCCACGGCCTCGTCGTACGTGTCGTCCCGCAGCTGCCGAAGCTCCCGGAAGCCCTCCTCGGACGCCCAGACCCGCTCCCGTTGGGTCGCTTCGGCCCACGGGGCCAGGCCCTCGCGCTGGGCGCGCATGCGGTCCTCGGCCGCGGCCGTGGCCTCCGCGGCGCGCACGTACGCCTCCGAGTTGGCGAGCCCGCGCCTGCCCAGGTTGCGCGCCTCCTCGCGGCGACGGGAGCCGTCGAGGAACTGCTCGAGGGCGGCGGCGAGCGCCCGGCCGTCGGGGTAACGCTTCGCGGGGTCCCGCTCCATGCACTTGAGGCACAGGGCCTCGAGCTCGGGGGGGATCCAGTCCCGCGGGCGTCGCGCGCTCGGCGGCTCCACCACGTCCTCGATCACGGCCTTGAGCACCTCGCGGATCGTCTTGCCCCGGAACGGGCGGCTGTGGGCCAGGAACTCGTACAGGACGACCCCGACGGCGTACACATCGGACGCCGGTCCGATCGCAGCGATGTCTCCGTTGGCCTGCTCGGGGGGCATGTACGCGGGCGTGCCCGCGACCGTCCCCTGCATCGTGAGGTCGGAGCCCGCCTCCCACCGCCAGGTGGACACGGGTTCGTTGGCCACCGTGGCCGAGCCCAGGACCCGCGCGACCCCCCAGTCGAGGAGCAGCACCTCGCCGTAGTCGCCGACCATGATGTTGGCGGGCTTGACGTCGCGGTGCACCACGCCGCGATCGTGGGCGAATGCCAACGCTTGGGCGACGCGCAGGAGCACGACCGCGAACCGCGCCGCGGGCCACGCGTCCAGCGCCTCCTCTTCCCCCCGACGGCGGGCCGAGAAGACCTCCCGCAGGGTGTCTCCCTCGATGCGCTTCATCGTGTAGTAGCAGCGTCCGTCCGGAAGGACGCCGAGGTCGTGAACCGGGACGACACCGGGGTGTGCCAATTGGCCCGTGACCTGCGCTTCGTGGGTGAAGCGCTGGAACTCGACGGAGTCCGCCTCCAGGCCCTTGCCGTGCAGCTTCATGGCCACGGTCCGGCCCAGCCGGCTGTCGGTGGCGGCGAGGACCACGCCGTTGGCGCCGCGGCCGAGTTCGCCTCCCAACATGTATCGAGGCCCGCGCAGCCGCGGCTCCAGCTCCGTGGTGCCCGCCGCCCGCGCCGCCCGAAGCACCTCCTCTTCGGTGAGCTCCGCCGTGTCGACGAGGTAACGCTGGAACGAACTCCCGGGTGCGAAGCGGCTCCACTCGAGCGTGACGCGCACGAGCTCAGCCGCGTCCAGCAGCCCCAGGTCGTGGGCCGCCCGGGCGAAGGCGGCGGCTTCCTCCGTCAGCATGGGCGCGAGCATACGCGAGGGCGAGGGGGGGCGCGCTCCGCCGCCCCGCGGACCCTGGAAATGACCAGATCCGGTCACTTGGTTCCGTTCGGATGGCGTCCGATCTAAGCTCGGCCCCAGGGGGAGGTTGGAGAGAAGACATGCCCAGACCTCGGCTCGAGAGCAGCCCGTGGTGGTCGGACCTCCTCGCGGAGAAGGACTCCCTCTCCTTGCGCGAGCTGTCGAAGAAATACGGCGTGAGCGTGAACGGGCTCAGCCGCGCTCTCAAGCGAGCGGGGGTCGATCGCGCCCCGGTTCGACGCGGCGCCCCGGGGGCCACGCCGGCCGCGCAGGCGGCTCCGGATCCGCGCAGCATCGAGGCGCGCGATTGGTGGCCGGACTTCCTGGACCGCAAAGACAAGCAGAGCTTGGCTGCGTTGGCGAAGCGCTACGGCGTCGCCGAGATCACGTTGCAACGCGCGATGCGACGCACGGGCGTCACCCGGCGGTCTCAGCGCGGCGCGAAGGGCAACCGACAGGCGCAGCGGGCGTCCCGCAAGTTGGCGGCTCACAAGGATCTGCTCGGGGTGGTCGCCGACGCCGAGATCGCGGCCCGGGCGCGGGTCTCCCGCTACGCCGTGGCCCAGTACCGCAAGAAGCGGGGGATCGCGTCGGTGCGGGGTGGGGGCGCGCCGGCGGCCGCGACGCCGAAGCCCCGCGCCCCGAAGACCGTGCGCCGCGGCGCCGAGGCGTACCTGGTGCGCGTGGCGGGCGCCGACGAGCGCTACATCGTGATCGCGCGGGACCTCGCGGAGGCCGCGGCGACGGCCCAGGCGGGCGTGCAGGCGCGGTTCTCGGGGGCGCGGAAGATCGAGGGCCTCGAGTACGTCGGGCCGACCCTGTAGGAGTCGACCCGACGCGTCGTCACATCATGGCGACGGGGATCGGCCCACCGTGCATGGTGCTGAGGATGGCGAAGCCGATGTGCCCGCCCGCCACGAACGCGTAGAGCAGGGCGACGGGGACGACCGCCCAGCGCGCGGTCAGGTGCTCGCGGTTGCGCCACAGGAGCGCGGCGGCGAGGGTCACGAGCGCGACCTTGGTGGCGATGAAGAAGCCGGGGCCGAGGACCATGGCTCCGGCCATGACGGGGTTCGCTTCGGTCGCGACGCCGGAGTAGATCCAGGCGAGGGTGAAGGCGGCGTCGAGGAGGTTGAGGACCAGGAGGACGCCCAGGGCACGCTCGAAGGTGCGGGGGGCGGTCATTCGGTGTCGAAGCGTCTTGGTCATTCTCGGCTCCTCGGCTCGTTCCTCCTGCGTTTCCGTGTCTCCCTCTCTACGGAACCCCTGGGGTTTTCTTTACTTCTTTTCTCGGCGCTCCGTCGCCGGAGAGCCCCTGTCTACGTACTTGGACCCCGGAGCACCGCGGTCTGTTCCTTCCTCCTCGAACCTGGGGTCGCGGCGGCGGGGGCGCACGGGGCGAACGGCGCCCGATCGGGGGCTTACTGGAGCGAGAGCTCGTAGTGGAGCGTCCGCACCACGCCGAGATCGAGCCGGGCGTCCTCGGCGTCCGCGGTCCGGTCGGTCCAGTCCGCGCGGGACGCCCACACCAGGACGGGGCCGGTGGCGGGGGCGAGCGCGTCGGCCCGGACGCGCAGCTCCCCCGCGTCGGCGCCGGTGCAGCGGACCGCGATCCAGTCGTCGCCGCCCGTGGACCGCAGCAGGACCAGCTCGACGTGACCGGCGGTGGGGTTCGACCAGGTGAAGGCGATCTCCGAGAGGCTCCCGAGCAGGCCCGCGCCGGGGAGGATGTCTTCGATGAACGGCGGCGACTGCAGGTCGGCCTTGAGCCCGCCCGACGGCCAGCCCGCGCCTCCCTTCACCTCGACGTCCCAGGACGAGCCCGTGGCGACGACGCCCTCGCCTTCGCCGAAGTAGCGGCCCGCGCCGGACTCGAGGGTGTGCTCCGTCCCCTCGCTCGACACCCAGGTCGCGATGCCGCCCACGGGATCGCCGGCCGGCAGGTCGGGGGGCGGAGCGTCCGAGGAGAGGACCTCGCACTCGGGGGCGCCGGTGGGGAGCGTCGCGGGGTGGAGCGTCGCCCCGGGGAGGGGCCGGGACTCGGCGTCCGCGAACTCGGCGTAGGGCTCTCCTTCGTCGTCGTGGAAGGTCAGTTCGCCGAACCAGCGGTCGCCCGCGCCCTCGCGGACCTCGACGAGCGCGCCCACGGCGTGACGATCGCCCCCCGCGCCGTCGTCGTCGTCGGTCACGTCGTCGTCGTCGTCCCCGGACGAGTCGTCGTCGTCGGGCAGGTACGCGTCCGGGGGCGGGTCCTCGAAGCCGAGGTCGCAGGCCACCAGGCCGGCGGCGACGGCCGTCGCGACGATCCACGATCGGGGCAGGGGACGCACGGCGCGAGTATCCCCCGGCGGGGGGCGCCTGTCCCGGGTCTCCCGTGGGCCGATAACATCCCCGCGTGACGACCCCCCTGCATCCGCTCGACGTCACCGTCGTCGTCCTCTACCTGTGCGGCGCGGCGGCCGTCGGGCTGTGGGCGTCCCGGCGGGCAGGCGCCTCGGGCGAGGACTACTTCCTCGCCGGGCGCAGCCTGCCGGGCTGGCTCGTGGGCATCTCGATCGCGGCCACCACCTTCGCGGCCGACACCCCCCTGGCGATCTCGGGGATGGTCGCGGGCAAGGGCATCGCCGCCAACTGGTTCTGGTGGTCCATGGGCATCGCCCACGTGGGGATGTTCCTGTTCTGGTCCCGGCTCTGGCGACGATCGGGGGCGGTGACCGACGCCGAGTTCGTGGAGCTCCGCTACGGCGGCGCGGCGGGGCGGGGCCTCCGCTCGGGCAAGGCCGTCTTCTTCGCCCTGCTCTACAACGCCTTCGTGCTCGGCTGGGTGATCCGGGCGATGCAGAAGATCTCCGAGCCCTTCGCGCGGTGGGGCGAGTGGCTGCCGGACGGCCTGTGGACGGCGTTCGTGACGGCGTGGCCCGAGGGGGCGCTCGGGGGCCCCGAAGAGGGCTTGACGATCGTCGCGCTCGTGGCGCTCGCGACCCTCTACTCGACCCTGGGGGGGCTCCGCGGCGTCGTCCTGACCGACCTCGTGCAGTTCGGCCTGGCCCTGATCGGTGCGTTCGGGCTCGCCTGGTTCGCCGTCCGCGCCGCGGGGGGGCTGGGCGGGCTGGTCCCCTCGCTCGTCGACGTCCTGGGCCCCGAACGCGCGGCCGAGGTTCTGGCGTTCACGCCGCCGATCTCGGGGGAGCTCTCCTACCTGCCGATCCAGGCGTTCGGGGTGTACCTGCTGGTGCGCTGGTGGGCTCACCCGCTGGGGGACGGCGGCGGATACATCGCCCAGCGGCTGCTCGCCACGAAGAGCGACGACGACGCGCGCACCGCCGCGGGCGTCTTCGTCCTCATGCACTACATCGTCCGCCCCTGGCCGTGGATCCTCGTGGGGTTGGCGGGGCTCGTCGTCTTCCCGCCCGGGGCCGAGACGACCCTCCACGCCGTCGGCGCGTCCGTCGCGGCCGACCGGGAGATGGCCTACCCGCTGCTCGCCGCGCTCACGCTCCCGCCCGGCCTCCTCGGGATCCTGCTGGCGTCCCTGCTGGCGGCGTTCATGTCCACGATCGATACGCACCTCAATTGGGGGGTCTCGTACGTCGCCCACGACCTGTGGCGCGCGCGGTTTCGCCCCCACTGCAGCGAGCGAGAGGTCGTGCTGGTCGGGCGCGTGATGTCGGTCGTGTTCGCGTTCGCGGCGGTGTTGATGGCGACCCGGATCTCGTCCGTCGAGTCCGCCTGGAAGTTCGTGGCCGCGCTCGGCTCCGGGTTGGGACTGCCGGTGCTGCTGCGTTGGGTCTGGTGGCGGGTGAACGCCCAGGCCGAGATCGCGGGCGCGGTGGGGTCGCTCGCCGTGACGTGCGTCCTGAGTCTGCAGGCGCCGGACCTGCAGTACGAGTTCCTGCTCGGAGCCGCGGTCCTCACGGGCGGGGCGTGCTCGTTGGCGGCGGTCTTCGTATTCGGCCCCCCGGAGCAGGCGGTCCTGGAGGCGTTCCATCGGCGCGTGCGACCGCCCGGCTTCTGGGGACCGGTGGCGGACGGGGCGGGGGACGGCGACGCCGAAGGGCTCCCCCTGGCCCGGATGGCCGCGGCGTGGGCGCTCGGGGCGGCCGCCCTCATCGGGGCGATGTTCGCCCCCGGGCACCTCCTGCTCGGGAGCTGGGGCCCCGCCGCCCTGGACGTGGTCGTCGCGACGGGCGCCGCGTTCGCCTTGCGTCGCCTGCTCCGGAAGGAAAACGAGGGGGGGGGGGGGGGGGGCCCCCCCCCCCCCCCCCCCGGCGTCCCCGGGAGTCGTATAGACGGCGAGACCGCGGGGGATCCCCGCCGCCTACCGGCCCATGCTTGCCTCCGCCGCCGATGACGTCACCGGCGGCGGGGGTTCCACTTCTGCTAGCTGCAACCGCTGGTGGCGCCGCACGTCGTGCACTTCATGCAGGCACCGTTCCGCACCATCGTCATCTGTCCGCACTCGTCGCAGGGGTCTCCCGTGTAGCCCTGTGCGCGGGCATCTCGAATCGCGGCGATCTTCGAGTGGCTCGTCACCACCCGGTACGCCTCCGTCGTGTTCTCGGCCGCCACGAGGGGGGTGGCCTTGGGCGCCGACCGTCGCCGGGGCACGGCGGCGAGGAAGTTGCCGGTGTCCTGGGACATCGCTCGATCGAACGCCGCGAAGTTGGGCGGGGCGTCCACGTCCACCGCCGTGGGGAAGAAGATGCGCTCCTGGATGAGCTCCTCCTCCTCCCAGTCCGGCTCGTCGGCGTTGTGCAGCGCGTCGTGCCGGAGGTCCTCTTCGCTCACGTGGGCCAGCTCGTTGCGATCGAGGTACGTGATCGCGAGCTCCCGGAAGATGTAGTCGATGATCGACGTCACCATCTTGATGCGGTTGTTGCCCTGGACCGGTCCGTTGGGCTCGAAGCGGCTGAACAGGAACAGGTCCACGAACTTCTCGAGGGGCACGCCGTGCTGCAGGCCCACGCTGACCGCGATGGCGAACGCGTTGATCAGCGACCGGAACGCCGCGCCCTCCTTGTGCATGTCCACGAAGATCTCGCCGAGGCTGCCGTCGGAGTACTCGCCGGTGCGCAGGAACACCTTGTGGCCGCCGATGACGGCCTTCTGGGTGTAGCCGCCGCGCCGATCGGGGAGCCGCCGCCGCTTGGCCAGGTACCGGACCACGACCTTCTCGGCGATCGCGCGGGCCGCCCGGCCGGGCGCATCCATGCGCTCGGTGTCGTTGGCGGGCAGGACGGCCTCGTCGAACAGCAGCTCCTGGGCGTACAGCGAGCTGAGCGGCTGGCTGAGCTTGCTGCCGTCGCGGTACAGCGCGTTGGCCTTCAGGCCGAGGCGCCAGGACAGCATGTAGGCCTCGTCCACGTCCGAGATGAGGGCCTCGTTGGGCATGTTGATCGTCTTGCTGATCGCGCCCGAGATGAACGGCTGGCAGGCCGCCATCATGCGGATGTGGGCCTCGTAGCGGATGAACCGCACGCCGTCCCGGCCGCACTTGGTGGCGCAGTCGAACACGGGGAGGTGCTCGGCCCGCAGGAAGGGGGCGCCTTCGACCGTCATCGTGCCGCAGGCGTAGCGGTTGGCGGCCGCGATCTCGTCCGTGGAGAAGCCGAGGTGGGCGAGGATGTTGAACGTGGGGATCGCGAGCTGCGCGTCGTTCAGACCGAGGACGTCGCGGCAGAAAGCGTCGCCCAGCGTGAACCGGTTGAACGCGAACTTGATGTCGAACGCCGCCGCGAGTCCCTGCTCGATGCGCGCGAGCACGGACTCGCTGAAGCCGCGGGCGGCGAGCGCATCGTGGTTCACCCCGGGGGCGCCGCGCAGCGTGCCGTGGCCGCGGCTGTGGTCGACGACCGCCTGGATCTGCTCCTCGGTGTAGCCGAGCTTGCGCAGGGCGGGGGGGACCGAGCCGTTGATGATCTTGAAGTAGCCGCCGCCCGCGAGCTTCTTGAACTTCACGAGCGCGAAGTCGGGCTCCACGCCCGTCGTGTCGCAGTCCATCAGCAGGCCGATCGTGCCCGTGGGCGCGATGACGGTGACCTGGGCGTTGCGGTAGCCGTGCTCGATCCCGAGCTCCAGGGCCTCGTCCCAGGCGCTTCGGCCCGCGGCGAGGAGGTCGTCCGGGGCGGCGTCTTCGCGGATGCCCACGGGCAGGACCGTGAGGCCTTCGTACTCGTCCGGCTTGACGTTGTAGGCGGCGCGACGGTGGTTGCGGATGACCCGCAGCATCGCGTCCTTGTTGCGATCGAAGCCCGCGAACGGGCCGAGCTGGGCGGCCATGCGAGCGGACTGGGCGTACGCTTCGCCGCACAGGATCGCCGTGAGGCTTCCGCAGATGGCGCGACCGCGGCTGCTGTCGTAGGGCACGCCCATGACCATCAGCAGGGCGCCGAGGTTGGCGAAGCCGAGGCCGAGCGTGCGGAACTCGTAGGACAGGCGCGCGATCGCCTCGCTCGGGAACTGCGCCATGGTCACGGAGATCTCGAGGACCCGCGTCCACAGGCGGATGCCCGCGCGGTATCGCTCGATGTCGAAGACGCCCGTGTCGGCGTCGTAGAACTTCATCAGGTTCAGCGACGCGAGGTTGCAGGCCGTGTCGTCGAGGAACATGTACTCCGAGCAGGGGTTGCTCGCGCGGATCTCGCCGTCCACGGGGCAGGTGTGCCACTCGTTGATCGTGGAGTGGAACTGCAGACCCGGGTCGGCGCAGGCCCACGCCGCGTAGCAGACCTGGCTCCACAGGTCGCGCGCGCGGATGCGCTTGCTCACGCCGCCGTCGGTGCGGCGCAGCAGGGCCCAGTCCTCGTCGCGCGTGACCGCCTGCATGAAGCGGTTGTTGACGCGGACGGAGTTGTTCGAGTTCTGGCCGGCGACGGTGCCGTACGCGTCGCTGTCCCAGTCGGTGTCGAAGACGGGGAACCGGATGCTCGTGTAGCCCTGCTGGGCGTACTGGATCATGCGGAACACGTAGTTGTCGGGCACGTGCGCGCGGCGCGCTTCGCGGATCGCCGCGGCGAGGTCGGGGTTGCGGCGGGGGTCGAACCGGTCGCTGCCGTTGCGCCCGTCCTTCTCCACCGTCGCCGCGAGGATCGCGTTGAGGTGCTTCTGGTTGAGCACCGACCCGGTGACGAGCGACGCCACCTTCTGCTCCTCGGTGACCTTCCAGTTGATGTAGGTCTCGATGTCCGGGTGGTCGATGTCGAGCGTCACCATCTTGGCGGCCCGGCGCGTGGTGCCGCCGGACTTGATCGCGCCCGCGGCCCGGTCGCCGATCTTGAGCCAGGACATGAGCCCGGAGGACCGCCCGCCGCCCGACAGCGGCTCCCCTTCGCCGCGCAGGTGGGAGAAGTTCGAGCCGGTCCCCGAGCCGTACTTGAACAGGCGCGCCTCGCGCGTCCACAGGTCCATGATCCCGCCGGGGGAGACGAGGTCGTCGCTCACGGACTGGATGAAGCACGCGTGCGGCTGCGGGCGCTCGTAGGCGCTGCGGCTCTTGCGGACGCGCGCGGTGGTCTCGTCCACGTAGAAGTGACCCTGGGCGGGGCCGTCGATGCCGTAGGCCCAGTGGAGGCCGGTGTTGAACCACTGCGGCGAGTTCGGCGCGCAGGACTGCGTCGCCATCATGGCGCGCAGATCGTCGAAGAAGACGCGGGCCTCGTCCTCGTCGGCGAAGTGGCCGCTCTTCCACCCCCAGTAGGTCCAGCAGCCGGCGAGCCGCTCGAACACCTGGCGGCTGTCGCGCTCGCGGATGATCCGCTCGTCTTCGGGCAGCTTCCCCAGCGCCGCTTCGTCCGCCTCGCGTCGCTGCAGCCACGCCGGGACCCCCTTCTCGGCGACGGGCTTCAGCGCCGCCGGGACCCCCGCCCGGCGGAAGTACTTCTGCGCCATGATGTCGGTGGCCACCTGCGACCAGCCCTCCGGGACCATCACGTCTTCCTGGAGGAAGACGACCGAGCCGTCGGGGTTGCGGATCTCCGACCGCCGAGGGACGAAGGCGAGGCCCTCGTACGGGTTGTCGGGAGAGGTGGTGAAGCAGCGCTGCATTATGTACTCGACTCCTGGGCGACGCCGCGGGGGGGCGCGGCGATGGACGCTGCGGGGGACAGCGTCCGGGTTCCTCCTCTGCCCCCGCGCACGGGGACACCTGGACCCCTCCGACACCGGCGTACTGAGTACTTCGGCGTCGGAAGAGCCACCTGACCTGCTCTTCTCTTTGGGACCGCGAACGTCGGCCGACGCACACGGAAATGTCGCAGCGGAAGGCCTCCCTCACGCGAGTCCGGACGCCTTCACCATCCTGGTGCCGGCGCCGGTATCGGCGTGAGTTCCCACAGCCCGTTGCGATTGAGAATTTATCGACCCGCGCAGAGGCCCGTCAACGGCAAAACCACAAGATTTTGGGGCTCGCTTGCGCATCGCATACTAGAGGTTGGGGGGTCCCGGTTTTCCACACCTGTGGGAAAAGTCCCGGAATCGGCCTCGAGAGCGCACATTGCGGGCACTTTCGGCGGCGGACGTTGTGGACAACTTGGGGACGATCGCGCGGACGATCGCGAGGATCGCGGGGGGGATCGCGGGGGGCTCAGGCGCCCAGCGATCGCGCGGCCAGCCGACCCAGCAGGACCCCCCCGAGGCCGAGCAGAACCGACCCGGCCACGTAGGCCGCGGCGACCCGGATCCGACCGTCGCGGAGGAGCTCGAAGGTCTCGTTCCCGAAGGTCGAGAAGGTCGTGAAGGAGCCGAGCAGGCCGACGACGATCACCAGCCGAGTCTGCTCGCTGAGGCCGCCCGCGCCCTCGGCGACCGCGGACATCGCGCCGATCAGGACGCACCCGATCAGGTTCACGGCGAGCGTGCCCGCGGGGAACCCGTCGCCCGCCCAGCGCTGCACGAGGCCGGACGCGCCGTAGCGGGCGATCGCGCCGAGGAAACCGCCGAGGCCCACGGCGAGGTAGTCGAGGAGCGGCATGCCCCCGGCATACGCCCGGGGGAGGGGGTCGGTCAACGTCGGGCCCCGGTAGGATCGGGTCATGGCGCGTCCGATCCACGGTCTGGTGCTCGCGGGGGGAGGCGCCCGGGCGGCGTACGAGGCGGGGGTGTTGCGGTGGATCGCCACCGAGGTGCCCGCCACGATCGGCCGACCGGTCGGGTTCGAGGTGATCGTCGGCACGTCGGCGGGGGCGATCAACGGCGCCTTCCTCGCGGCCGAGTCGGCCGACTGGCTCCGGGCGACGCAGGCCCTGCTCGATCACTGGGCGGGCGTGACGATCCACGACATCTACCGGATCGGGGCCCGGCAGCTCTTCTGGCGGGTGCCCATGACGCTCCTCACGGGTCGGCGATCCCAGGGGGAGATCGCGATCGCGGACACGGCGGCGCTGCGTCGGATCGTCCGGTGCAAGGTGCCCTGGCCGGGGGTCGCGCGATCGGTCGCCGAGGGCCACCTCCGGGCGTTCGCCGTGACCGCGACGGAGCTCGCGACGTCGCGCAACATCGTCTTCTACGAGGGCGTCTCCGAGTGCGACGCCCTCCTGCGATCCCGCAACCCCTTCGTGCGTCCGCACCCCGTGCGCATGGGCCCGGAGCACGTGCTCGCGTCGGCGGCGATCCCGCTGTTCTTCCCCCCCGTGAAGGTGGAGGGGCGGTGGTTCGCCGACGGGGGCCTCGGCCAGAACACGCCCCTGCGGCCCGCGATCCGCCTCGGCGCGGATCGGATCCTCGTCATCACCCTGCGGACGCCGATGTCGGTCGAGACGGGGGACCGGCGCGCCCGCGAGGTGGGCGGGCTGCCGCCGTCGTGGGCGCAGGTCGTCGGCAAGTTCATGAACACCGTGCTGCTCGACAAGGCGGCCCACGACGTGCAGCGGATCGAGCGCATGAACCGCATCCTGGAGTGGGGCGACGAACGGTACGGCCCGGGGTTCGCCGACGGCCTCGGCGAGCTCGTCTCGGGGGAGCGGGGCGCGCCCTACCGGCCGCTGCGGTCGATACTGATCGCGCCGTCGGTCGATCTCGGCGCGCTCGCCCAGGAGGTCGCGCTCCAGGGCGACTTCGGCGACATCGACCCCATGACGCGCAGGCTGCTCAGCGGGCTGGCGAAGGCGGTCGGGGCTTCGGACAACGACGCGCTGTCCTATCTTCTGTTCACGCGCACCTACATCGACCGCCTGATCGCGCTCGGTCGGGCCGACGCCGAGGCCCGCCGGGCCGAGCTGGTCGCCTTCTTCTCCGAGGACACCGCCCCGTGAGCATCCGCACCGTCCTCCTCGGCTCGCTCCTGACCGTGCTGCTCGCGGCGTGTCCCGATCCCGATCCGGAGCCGACCCCGGCCGACGACGACGACGCCGCGGACGACGACGACGCCGCGACCCGGCCGTTCACGGTGCTGCTCGAGGTGCGGATCGCGGACGAGCCCGCCGAGGGCGTGTCGATCCTGCAGGGAGGGGGCCCGATCCAAGGCACGACCGACGCCGACGGCCGCTTCCTGGCGACCCTCGACCCCGCGGCCGCCGAGGAGGTGTGGGCCGTCGCGGCGCTGCCGGGGCATCGCTCGGAGGGAGTGTCGCTCGACCGGTCCACGCCCGACGTGGTCGTCATCGAGATGGCGTCCGTCGAGACCGACAATCCGGACTACCCCTACGGCCCGCCCGGCGTCGGTGCGGGGGACTCCACGGCCGACTGTTCGCACTGCCACGTCCGGTTCGCCGAGGACTTCGGCACCTCCGCGCACCGGGTCGCGGCGTCGGACCCGGAGGTCCACGACGTGTACGCGGGCACGGCGTCGGGCTTCGGAGGCGAGGGCGTGTGCGCGGACGCGGGCGGTCGGTGGCTGCCCGGGACGCGGCCCGGGGGCGCGGCGGGGGAGCGCTGCTACGTGGGGACCGGGGTCCTGCCCGACGCGACGCCGGGCTGCGGCGGCGAGGGCGAGCCCGCGTGCGACGACCCGACGGCGGGCGTCGCGCTCGGCACGACGGGGCGGTGCGCCGACTGCCACGCCCCGGGCATCCCCGGCCCCGCGGGCGGCGGGCACTCCCTGCTGGACGCCGAAGGCCTCGCCTTCGAGGACGGCGTGCACTGCGACCTCTGCCACAAGGTCGCGTCGATCGATCCGGAGGCGCCCCCCGGCGTCGGCGGGCGGCTCGTGCTGGGGCGGCCCCTCGAGGAGGGTGGGCTCGTGGGCGGCTTCGTGCAGGTGATGTACGGGCCCTACGCCGACGTGCTGAACCCCTTCATGGGCGGCGCGTGGGCGCCCGTGTTCGGCACGGCCGAGTTCTGCCGGGGCTGCCACGAGTACGACCAGGAGCCGCTGTGGGAGGCCGCGGAGACCGCCCTCGACGCCGGTCGCTGGCCCGCCGGGGCCCTGCCCGTGCACTCCACGTGGTCCGAGTGGGCCGCCTCGGCGCTGGCCGCGTCGACCCCCTGCCAGTTCTGCCACATGCCCCCGAGCGAGGCGGCCAACAGCGCGGACGTGGACCTGCTCGACGGCATCGAGCCGGGGCTGTCGGCGGGGTTCCTGCGCGCGCCGGGCACGGTCCGGAGCCACTCCTTCGTCGGGCCGGAGGCGTCGATCCTCACGGGCGGGCGCCTGATCGACTCGGCGGCGAGCGTCGGGCTGCAGGGCGAGGTCGAGGCGGGCGATCCCGGCGCCGGTTCGGTGCTCCGGCTCACGGCGACGGTCGCGAACGTCGGCGCCGGGCACGCGTTCCCCACCGGGGAGCCGATGCGCAGCGCCGTGCTGGTGCTCGACGCGAGCGGCGACGGCGCGCCCGCGGAGCCCGCGGGCGGGGACGTGATCTCGGGCGTGGGGGGCGCGTTGGCGACGGGCGTGGTGGGCGACGACGTGACCGTGACGGGGGCGACGATCACGTGGCCCGCCGGCGTCGCGGCCGCGGCCGGGGCCGCCGAGCTCGAGGTCCGCGTCGCGCGCCCCCGGGGTACCTGGGACGACTACGACGGCGTGCCGCCCTTCGACGCCGCGGGGTTCCCGCCGGAGGAGCGGGGGCGACCGCTGTTCGACCCGGCGGCGCGCGTCGCCGTGACCGTCGACGGCGACACCCTGACCGCCTCGTCGCCGCCCGCCGTGGAGGCGGGGGACGTCGTATTCCTGGCCCGTCCGGTCCGCCGGCCGGCCGAAGGGGAGGCGTCGCTGGCGCTGGCGGGGCTGCCCGGGCGGGACTTCGCGCGGGTGCTCGTGGACGCCGCCGGGACCCTCCAGGCGCCCCATCACCGCGCCGTGGACGTCCTGCGGGACGACCGGATCCTCCCGGGCACGAGCCGCACCGTGGCCGCGGCCTTCCGCCTGGCCGAGGGCTGCGTGGACCCCGAGGCGGTCGCCACGCTCGTCTACCGGAAGTACCCGCTCGGGCTCGCCCGGGAGCGGGGCTGGGACGCCCGGGAGATCGTCGCGGGCACGGCCGCCTGGGCGCCGTAGTCGGAGCCCGAGGACTCAGCCCAGGACGTCGACGCCCGCCGCCGCGAGCATGGTGACGACCACGGAGAGGGGCAGCCCGACGATCGCGGTCCAGTCGTCCCCCTCCATCTTCTCGAACAGGGCGACGCCGAGCGACTCGACCTTGTAGCTGCCCGCGCAGGCCAGGGGGTCGTCCCGGCGGACGTAGTCGCGCAGGGCGGCGTCGGGCAGGGCCCGCATGGTCATTCGATGCACGTCGACGCGCCGGTGGACCTCGCCGGTGCGCGTGTCGAGCAGCACCACCCCCGTGATGAGCTCGTGGGTGCGCCCCGCCATCCGCCGGAGCTGGGCCAGGGCGCGGTCCTCCGAGCCGGGTTTGCCGAGCACGTCGCCGTCGATGGCCACCACCTGGTCCGCCCCCAGGATCAGGGCCCCCGGGGCGGCCGCCTCGAGCGCCCGCGCCTTGGCCTCGGCGAGCGTGATCACGAGGTCCCGCGGGCGCAGCCCCTCCCCCTTGAACGGGGCCTCGTCCAGCTCGGGATCCAGCTGGTCGAAGGGGACGCCCAGGCGCGTGAGCAGCTCGCCCCGCCAGGGCGACGTGGATGCCAGTACCAGTCGAGTCATGTCCCCTCCGCGGCTCCGACGTCTTCGAGCAGGAACCAGCCCACGCCGAAGCCCGCCGAGCCCAGTCGCCGGACGCGCCTGCCCAGCAGGAGGCCGGGGTCGTCGCCGTCGACGCAGACGACGACCTCGAGCCGACTCCGCCGTCGCTCCGCGCCCGAGTTCCGCCGGGATCGGCGCCAGTCGAGGTGCGTCCCCCCGGTCCCGGCCTCCACGAGGAACCACGCGTCGGGGTGCCCGTCGGCCCGCTCGACGCCCTCCACCGGGGGCCCGTGAGGTGCGTGAAAGAAGCTCCGGTGCGCGGTCCGCGGGCCCGGGCCGGAGAGCGTGAGCGTCCGATAACGCCGGCCCAGGAGCGCGTCCGGCGACGGGCCCGCGCGGCGTCGCAGGAGGCTCTGCAGCTCGGCCGCGCCCGCCTGCTGCAGGGACGTCCACGTCCAGGCGCCCGTCGGTCGCGTCGCCGACCGCGCGGCCGCGTGCACCGCCGCGCCCGCGACGAACGTGCTGAGCGTCATCCCGCCGAGGATCCCGTCGTCCACGTCCACCAGCCACCAGACCCCGAGCAGTACGGCGCTCACGGCGTGAGTCACGGCGTAGAAGCGGGCGGCGTCCAGGGCGACGGCGCGGCTGCGGGCGCCGCGCACGGCGAGGGCCGTCCAGATGCTCCAGAGCAGCACGTGGGGCATGTAGAAGATGGCCCACCCCCGGGCCTGGATGCTCAGGGCGAGGAGCGGCACGAGCACGATCGCGTCGCAGACGGCGCCGACCGTGAAGGCTTGCCGGAGTCGCATCGTCAGCGGGCGAACACCCGGGACAGGTCCTTCGTGAGGTTCTTCTGGTGGCTCTCGATCGTGCCCCCGCCGATCTCGAGCAGCTTCGCGTCCCGGGCGAGCCGCTCCACGGCGTACTCGCGGCAGTAGCCGTACCCGCCGAGGACCTGGATCGCGTTGTCGGCGACCTGCTTGCCCACGGGCGCCGCGAACAGCTTCGCCGCGTCCGTCCCCAGGCGGTTGCGCCGGTCCGGGCCCACGTTGCGGGCCACGCTGTAGACGAGCGCGCGGGTCGCCTCGGTGGCCGCGTAGGACTCGCCGATGTACCGCTGGATCTGCCCGAAGTCGCGCAGCGGCTTGCCGAACGCCTGCCGCTCCTCGGCGTACCGGACCATCACCTCGACGCACCGGTCGGCGATCCCGAGGCTCTGGGCCGCGAGCGTGAGCCGCTCGATCTCGAGGTTCCGCATCATGTGGGTGATGCCCTGGCCCACGTCCCCGAGCAGGTTCGCGCTGGGCACGCGGCAGTCGTCGAACATCAGCTCGCACATGGTCGAGGCGCGCATCCCCATCTTCGGGATCTTCGGCGAGCTCGTGAAGCCCGGGCAGTCCCGGTCCACGAGGAACGCCGTGATGCGCCCGTCCACCTTCGCGTACACGAGGAAGCAGTGTCCCTCGGGGCCGTTCGTGATGAAGATCTTGCGGCCGTTGAGCACCCAGTCGGAGCCGTCGCGCACGGCGGTCGTGCCCATGCCGAGCACGTCGGTGCCCACGGACGGCTCGGTCATCGCCATGCCCGCGACCCACTCCCCGGAGAGCACCTTGGGCAGGTAGCGGGCCCGCTGGTCGTCGTTGCTGCAGTGGAAGAAGTTGTTCACGAACAGCATCGAGTGGGCGAGGTACGCCAGGCAGAAGCCCGGGTCGGACTTGCTGAGCTCGTGGTGGACGATGACCGCCGCGACGGCGTCCATGCCCGCGCCGCCCGCCTCCGCCGGGACCGTGATCCCCAGCAGGCCGAGCTCCCCGAGCTTGCGGAACAGGTCCTGGTTGAGGGTGCCCTCGATGTCGTGGTGCTCCGCCTGCGGCTCCACCTCCTCCCGCGTGAACTGGGCGACCATCTCGCGCAGCATCCGGTGCTCGTCGGTGGGGTTGCAGAGGTCGAAGTCGGACATGGAGAGCTCCTCGGGAGGGGCCGGATGGTACAGGTGTCAGGGGGCTCGCGTGGTGAGGCCCTGCCGGGCGGCGAAGGCGACCAGCTCGTCGCCCATGATTCGGTAGCCGTCGGCGTTGCAGTGGCCGTTGGGGCCGAGCAGGGACTGCCAGGTGGCGTCGTCGTATCGGCTCTCGAAGATGGCGAGCTCGTCGAGGAAGTGGACGGGTCGGGTGTTCGCGTACTCGGACAGCACGTCGCGGAGGGCGCGGTGGTCCGGGCTGGGGTTGGGGTAGTCCAGCAGGAGGACGTCGGCGCCCACCTCCTTGGCGGCCGTGAGCGCGAGGTCCAGGTCGCGGTAGAGCAGCTCGAACGGCTTGCGGCCCGCCTTCACCAGGGCCGTCCACGCGGCGCGGTCGCCGCGCGGCCCCCAGGCCTTCCGGAGGCCGTCGAGGCGCGCCGCCGCGGCGCCCGGATCGAGACAGGCCGCGAGGCGCTCGGTGTAGCCGGGGGCGTCGCCCCGGGTCGCGTACCACCGGTCGGCGGCGGCGGGGAGGACGTCGCACAGCTCGTGCTCGGCGAGGGCCTCCACGACGACCCCGAGGAGGGCCGCGGCCCCCGGCGACGCCAGCGCCTCGGCGTCGCCCAGCACCTCGTTCGCGACCTCGAGGACGCCCTCGCGGGTGGCGTTCTCGGCGGCGAGGGCCGCCTCGAAGCGCAGCAGCTGGGCCCGGTCGCCCTCGACGCCCTGCATCAGGGCCCGGGCCCCGTCGATGTCTCCGGGGGCGGCCGTGGCGATGGCGAGATCGACGCGGGCCCCGAGGTCGTACGACGCGGACGCGACCCACTCGCCCAGCGCGTCGCGCGCTCCGTCGAAGTCCCAGCCGCCGCGCAGCCACCGGGACCGGTCCAGCGCGGTGGCTCCGTGGAGCTCGAACTCCATGGCCTCGTCCACGGGGAGGTCCCGCGCCGCGCCCGGGAAGCGCACGGCGAGGTCGACGACGTCCGCGAGCCCCGGGGCTCGGTGGTGGGCCGACATGAGCAGCGCCCGCGCGGTGCGCCAGTCGCCCGCGAGGAGGGACGCTTCGGCCGCGCCCAGGTCCGCGAAGACGTCGCGCGGGGTCGCCCCGATCAGGGCGTCGCCGTGGTGCCGGACGCCGACCCAGTCCCCGGTCTCCCGGGCCCACCGCAGCAGGGCGTAGCGGGCCGTGATCTCGGCGGTCCCCTTGGCGACGTGCGCCCGCGGGGAGCGATCGTCGGGGTCCCAGCCGTACTTCGCGGCCACGGCGTCCCGCAGCGGGCGGGCCCCCTCGAGGTTGCGCCGGGCCGTCGTGAAGAGCAGGCCCCAGGTTTCGGCGTCCGCGACCAGTCCGTCGGTGGGCACCTGGTCGGGGATCTCCCGGTCGAAGTAGGCGCGCGCGGCCGCCGAGGCGCCGGTCGCCGCGACGAACGCGGGGAGGCCCGTGTCCGGGTTCTCCACGGGGGCGGGGATCTCGGGGAGGTCGCCGGAGCCTCCGTAGCCGCTGCGCCCGCGGAGGTTGGCCCACACGATCCGTGCCCCCTTGACCACGAGCAGCCGGTCGCTGAGCGCGGCCTTCGCGTCGGCGTTGCCCAGCCGCTGCTCCACCTCGGCGACGCGGTAGAAGTTCGTGGCGTTGTTCTGGCCCACGAGGATGACCACGAGCTCGGGGCGGATCCGGGGCAGCTCGTCCATCGCGGTGAGGGCGACGTGCGCCGAGTTGGAGCCCGGGCGACCGAAGTTGAAGAGCTGCACCGGCCGGTCCCGGACCACCTCGCCGAGGCCGCGCTCGAACACGTCGACGAAGCCCTGTCCGGGGGGCGCCTCGGCGCCCGCGACCCAGGAGTCGCCCAGGGCGACCACGCGCAGCGCCGACGCGTCCACCGGCGCCGACGTGTCGTGGGAGATGGGATCGACGAGCGCCGCGGCGATCCGGAGCGCGGCCTCGAGCAGCACGAGCGAGGCGACGACCGTCCACAGGACGAACAGCGCGCGCCGTCGTCCGGGGGACGGGGTCCGGGCCACGGAGCGGGGCGCCTAGTTCAGGTCGACGATCAGCGCCGCGCCCGACTCGCAGGCCGGCACGTTGCTCGACGGGGCCCCGACGATGAGCTCGGAGAAGTCGTCGCCGTCGATGTCCGGGACGCCGACCACGGAGGCGCCGATGCGGGTGTTGATCTTCACGTCCTGACCGAGGATGCCCTGGCTGATGAGGCTGTTGCACACGTGGGAGACGCTGGCGCAGGACCAGTAGCTCGAGCAGTTCGAGTCGGTGCAGTCGACGTCGCCGTCGCCGTCGTCGTCCGCGCCGTTGTTGCAGATCTCGGTGGTGACGTTCGCGCCGCACTGGACCTGGATGCTGAAGGCGTCCGATACGCCCGCGGCGCCGTCGACGGCGAAGTAGAACACGTCGCCGGGGTCCGTCGAGTAGAAGGAGATGGTGTTGGTGCTCTGGGGCGCCGAGGCGATCTGGAGGCACTGGTCGGGGCCGCACTCACCGTCCACCGACTCGAGGAGAGCCACGGCCAGGTTCGCTCCGCCGTGGGTGTCGACGGTGACCGAGTACAGGCCCGGGTTCGGGGGCGCGAAGGAGTAGACGGCGTCGTCGCCCTGCAGCACCTCGCCGTTGCAGCCGCCGTTGTGCGCTCCCGAGAACTCGACCGTCTCGGAGTACTGCACCAGGTCGTTGCCCGCGCCGATGGTGGTGCCCTGGGCGGTCGTATCGCACGTGAGGACGGCGGCGAAGCTCGGGCACGTGAGGTCCGAGCACGGCGGGTTGTTCCCGGTGCGCGGGCAGTCGAGGTCGTCGCAGTCTTCGGCGCCGTCGAGGTCGTTGTCGACGTTGTCCTGGCACCGCTCGGGGAAGACGTAGTCGTCGGGCACGATGCTGAAGTCCGCCTCGTCGAAGTCGATCTGCGCCCCCATCCCGCCTCCGGCGCCGATGTAGACGCGGGCCGCCGGGGGCGTCTGGAGGCTCACCGCCGAGTAGGGACGGATGTCGCCGCAGGCCAGGTCGCCGAGGCCGTCGCCGTTGATGTCGACGCCCGCCATGTTCTGACAGAAGCCGATGTTGCCGTCGCCTTCGATGGCGGTGAGGGTGACGGCGTCGAAGGTGGTGGCGCCGTCGAGGGCGGGATCGGCGCCGGACACGACCCACACGCCGCCCGCTCCGCTGTCGCCCTGGCTCGGGTCCGCGTAGGTCAGGGCGTGGATGGCGAAGTCGCCGAACCCGTCGCCGTCGTGGTCGCCCAGGCTCGCCATGGACAGACCGAAGAAGCCGCCGCCGTCGGTCGGCCCGTCGATGAACCAGTCCGACGACAGCGAGTTGAGGGTCTCGCCCGACCAGGAGTCTTCGCCGTCGTTGATGAAGCCGAGGATGCGGCCCTGGCTCGCGGCGCCCGCGCCGGGCGCGGAGACCACCAGGTCGTTCCACCCGTCGCCGTTGAGGTCGATCGGGGCGGCGCAGGCCGTGCCCATGCGCTGGCCCGCGGCGGCGCCCTCCACGCGGAACGACGGCTGCAGGCTCGTGACGCCCGCCTCGGCCTGCCACTGCCCGGGGTGGCCGTAGACGACGTAGAGGACACCCTGGGCCAGGGACGCCTCGGGGGCCGTGAGCGCGAGCTCGGCGTACCCGTCGCCGTTGAGGTCCCCGACGGGGCAGGGAGCGGCCCCGAGGCCGTGGGACGGGTGGATGATCTTCGAGGCCTGGGTCTCGAGATCCATGGTGATGTCGCCGTTGGCGCGCGCCGCCTCGATGGCCTCGCCGAACAGGATGTAGACCCCGGCGTTGCCGGCGTTGGCGGGCAGCGCCGCGTGCGCGAAGGCGATGACGACATCGTCCAGCCCCTCGCCGTTCAGGTCACCGACCTGGCTGGGGCCGAACAGGTCGAAGCCGAGCCCGCCCTGGAGGGTCATGGAGGCGTCGGCGAGGTCCCAGGGGCCGGAGCCGGTCCACTCGGACGAGTAGAAGATGTGGGCGAAGCCGTTGCCGTCGCCGAACGTCGTGACCGCTTCGCTGTTCTGCGTGAGGATGACCTCGGCCCCGCCGTCGCCGTCGATGTCGCCGGGCGAGCCGACCTGACCGGCCTCTCCGACCTGGTGCGAGACCCACGTCCCCGTGACCGTGCCGAGCGTCGCCGCGGCCGCCTCCTCGGGCACCGTGAGCGCTTGCAGGATCGTCGTGCTCGCGGACCCCGCCTCGCCGCTCACGACGCCGTCGTCGACGCGCGCGCTGCACGTCCAGGTCTCGCCCGCCGCCGTCCCGCTCGCCGGGGCCGTGTCCGTGGCGATGCCCTGGTCCGCGCCGTCCTTCGCCCAGGACCACTCGACGCTCAGCTCCTGCCCCGCGTCGGGGTCGGTGTCTTCGAGGTCGGTGACCCGGCAGCGCAGGGGCGCCTCGGCGCGGCCCGGATCCGGCGTGATGACGACCGTGGGGGCGCTCGGCGTGGTGTTGCCGATCTGGATCGTGGCCGTGCCGGGCTCCCCGAAGTCGAGGCCGTCGTTGGGGGTGACGGCGACCGTCCAGGTCTCGCCCGCGATCGTGTTCACGGCGGCGAGGAGGCCGTCGGTGCCCCCCGCCGTCTCGGTGCCGTCGGGCCCCGTCCAGCGGTAGGACACGGTCACGGGGTCGCCGTTGGCGTCGCCGGTCGTGGCGGCCACCGTGAGGTCGTCGTTTGCGCCCGCGTCGCCGGGCAGGATGGTGACCCCCTCCACGATGGGCGGGGCGTTGATGCGGACGTCCGTGGAGGCCCGACACGCGACCTCGCGGTTCGCGGCCAGGGCGTGGGCGGTGAGGGTGTGGGCGCCCGGGGTCAGCGGCGTGTCGATGCGCGCGCCTGCGAGGCACCCCTCGAGGCAGCCTTCGGTCTCGAACTGGACGGCGGCCTCCATGATCTTGCCGGTGCCCGCCTCCTCCGGGAACAGCCCGTCGTAGAAGGCGTTGCCGACCTCCACGTCCGAGAAGAAGTCGACGCGGGGGAGCTCCTCGACCGTGAAGTCGCCGGTCACCTCGATGAAGATGTTGAACCCCGCCTCGGAGGCGACGCGCCCGGCGTCGGCCGCGGGGAACTGGAAGGTGCACTGCACCTCGGGGACGACCACCGGGCAGGCCGCGAGCAGGGCGGTCGCGAGGACGGCGGGGACGATGAGCAAACGGGCCATCGGAGGGGCTCCAGGCTGTCGCCGCGGGCGGCGGCGAGGGGGGCCTTCATGGCCCGAGCGCGCGAATGGTATCAGGGAACCGGGGGCGGATCAGGCTCCGTGAACACCCGCCGAGGGCGCCCTCATCGGCGCCCGTGGCACTTCTTGTACTTGCGACCGCTGCCGCAGGGACAGGGCTCGTTTCGGCCCACCTTGGGCACGTCCCGGCGCAGCGATCCGCGGCCGTCGTCGCTGAAGCCCGGGGGCGCTTCCGCGGGCAGCACCCCCGAGAGCACGCGACCGAAGGCGTTCTCGTCGACGCCGAGGCCCGCGACGAGGCCCCCGAGGACCCCGAGCAGCTCTCCGGGCAGGGTCTCGGGGACGACGGGCCCGTCGAGCTCGGGCTGCTCTTCGCCGTCGGGCTCTTCGTCGGCCGCGGGCGCCATGGCCTCGGCGGCGGCCTTCAGCCCCTCCGGGTCGAGCTCGCCGCGCTTGAGCTTCTCGACCTGCTCCTGGACCCGCGCGACGCCCCCGCCGGAGCCCCACCGCGCGAGCAGGTCCTTGCGCTTCATGCCCGCGAGGGCCTCGGCGAACAGCTGCAGGACGCGCTCGGGTCCGGCGCGCTCGGCGCGGGCTCGGCGCTCGACGGCGATGCGCTGCGGGCGGGGGAGGGCGGCGAGGAACGCCTCCTTGCGCTCCGCGGCGGTGTGGGCGAACAGGTCGAGCATCTCGGACGTCTGCTCGGCCCCGCGCACGAGCTCGCTGCCCTGCAGGAGCGCGCACAGGACGGCGGCGGGGCCGAACATCTTGATGAGCCCGTCGGCGCGGGCCTTCGCGGGGCCCTTGGGCTTCACCTCGAGGGTGTCGAGGGCGTCGAACATGGAGATGAGATCGGCGACGACGGCCACGAGGCGTCGGGTGAGCAGATCGTCCGGGTGCGCGAGCATCGGCGGAGCTTACGCGCCCCCGGGCGCGGGCACCCAGGCGCACAAGACGGCGTCCATCGTCAGCTCCCGGCGGGCGACGAGGTGACCGCCTTCGGGCACCCGCTGCAGCGTCGCCTCGAGCAGCGGCCGCTCCTCCCAGCCGAACCGGATCTCGAACTCGCGCTGCACCGAGGCGGGGTCCGGAGGGGCGCAGGGGCCCGCCCCGGGCGTCACCACGACGAGGGCGCCGAGCGCCGGGGCGACCTCCTCGAACCAGTCGGGGTCGACGGTCACGCCGTCGGGCCGCAGGTCGCGGGTCTCCATGCGCAGGACCGAGAGGAGCTGGCTCTCGCTCAGCGCCGACGAGTCGGACCACACGGCGACCGGTCCGTCGACGCCGGCCCTCGCCAGATCCGAGGCCAGGCCCGGCGCGTCGAGGCCGAGCCCCAGCGGCTCGCCGCCCACCGGGAACCGCTCCCCGATCCACGGTTCGGGCAGCGGCGACCGGCCCGTGAGCCAGCCCGAGACCGACCCTCGGGGCAGGTTCGGGTGGGGCGTGCTGCGGGCGATCGTCGGGAGCGCGACGAGCCCCGCGAGCGCGACCGCGAGGGCGGCCCCGACGGCCCGGGGCGAGCGCGTCGCGGCGCGGTCGGCCAGCGCGCCGGAGAGCACCGCGACGGCGGGGAGCAGGGGCACCGTGTAGAAGACCTGACGCTTCGCCGGCAAGGAGAAGAGCAGGAGCCCGCCCGCGACGAACCAGGCGACGTCCCGGGCCCGGGCCCCGAGGCGTCCGAGCAGGCCCGCCGCGAGCGCCCCCCACCCCAGCACGCCCCCCACGAGCCCCAGCTGCGTATCGGGCCACAGGACGAGGTAGTGAGCCCAGTACAGGAGCAGCGGGGGGCGGACCTCGTCGAACGCGCCCTGGGCGCCGATCTCCCCCTGCAGCTGCGGGAGGATCTCGGCGATGTAGCGGGGGACGAAGAAGAGGACGTACCACCAGCCCGCGATCGCCGCGACGATCCCCGCCGCGAGCCCGAGCCGCCCGACCAGCGCCCGCCACTCCCCCCGCCGCCGGGCGATGGAGAGGAGGACGGGAGCCGCGAGGAACGGCGCGGCCCCGAGGCGGTCGGCGAGCAGGCCCATCCCCACGAAGACGGCCATCGCGATCGTCGGGCGCAGGCGGCGGAGATCGTCGGACGCGACCCAGGCGGCGAGGGCCGCGACGGCGCAGGCGGCCGCGCCGAGGTTGGGCTCGAAGCGGTGCCCGGCGTCGGCGACGGCGGGGTAGGCGAGGGCGAAGACGACCGCGAGGGGAGCCGTCCACCGGCCGCCCGCGGCCCGGGCGAGGGAGACGACGGCGGCCACGAGCAGGACCGCCCAGGGCAGCTGGGCGGCGACCATCGCGCCGTAGCCCCCGCCGAGCGCGAGCGCGACCACCCCCGGGAGCAGGGCCAGGGGAGGGTAGTAGGCGTCCACGGTGAACACCCGCATCTGCTCCCACGGGGTCGTCCCCCACCCGAACACGATCTCCGTGACGCCCTCCACGAGCGCGAACTCGTCCCGCATCCCCGACGGGATCTCGGCCCCGCCCATCCACCGGAGCCACAGCGCGAAGTGGAGGAGGCAGGCGGCCGCGAGCGCGACGCGCGGGCCCCGATCGGGGGACGCAGCCGGCATCACCTCACGAAGTTCATGCCGCCGGGGGTGAGGTAGGAGGTGAAGTCGGCGTAGCCGTAGGACGTGATGCCGAAGGGCGCCGCCTCGAGGCTCTCGATGTGGTGAGGGCCGCCCTCGACCTGGAGGCGGCTGACCGAGTAGTTGGTCCCGGCGACGTCCTCCCAGCCCTCCACGAGCAGCCCGTCGAGGTAGACGACGGTGCCGTCGCGGGCGGTCACGTTGATGTGGTTGGTGGTGTACGTCGACGGGGCGAGGAAGTCGTACTCGGACCGCCACTGGGACAGCGGCACGCCCGATCCCATGGCGGGGTCTCCGGCGGTCGAGACGAGCTCGCGCTGGCCCACGAGGGACTGCGTCACGTGCAGGGGCCCGCCGGCGAGCACCACGAAGTCGGTGTCGGTCGTGAACTCGATGAACTCGCCCGCGTCGATCGTCCGGTCGAAGGCGACGTTTTGGGGCGTGAAGGTGATGAAGTTGCGGTCGACCGCCGACATGACGCGGTACACGGCCCTCGCCTCCCCCGAGCGACTGGGGTGGCTCGGGGCGGTCATCACGACGAGGTCCCCGAGCGTCGCGCGCGGGAACATCATCTCCTCGAGGTGATCGCAGGCGTAGCTCTCGACGGGCATGAAGCTGCAGGTGTGGCCCGCCCACACGGCCACGTCGGCGTCCGCGGTCACCACCGACCCGGTGAAGTCGCCGCCGTCGTCGTCGAAGCAGGTGGCGGAGCCCTTGGCGTCGCCCCCGCGTCCCCCGATCGTCTCGCAGTAGTCGGCGTCCTCCTCCGGGGCGTGGGTGCGCGAGAGGAACTGGACCACGTCGCCCCGGTCGAGCGTCACCTCGCGGCGGCCGCCCGGGCTCACGGCGGCGACGTCGCCGGGCAGCGTGAAGGCGGTGGAGCTGAACTCGACGGTGGTGTCGTCGGCGGTCGCGGCGACGGCCACGAAGCCGGGCAGCCACTGCCAGGGCACGTCGGGCTGGAGGATGCCGAACGAGGGGTGCGTATTGACGCGGTAGACGCCGGTCAGCGCGTGGACCGGCAGCAGCAGCGACGCGTCGTTGGTGAAGGACGCGAGGGGACCGTCGGGGGTGTCCACGCGGAAGTTCAGGGGGTTGAACTGGTAGGCGGACACGGGCATGGACGACGTCACCTCGAAGGCGCCGCCGGGGGCCACGACGCTGCTGGTGAAGCCCTTCAGCTCGGGCACGATCGACAGCCGGATCGCCTCGCTGCTCTCGGGGCCGACGCGCACGGACGCCAGGTTCGCGCCGCCTCGCGAGACGACGACCTGCGCCTCGGCGGTGGGGTGCGGGTTGCCGATCACCACGGCGAAGTCGTCGTCGAAGGCGGCGTCCACGAGGTTGGTGGTGGCGACGGCGAGGAAGGAGCAGCCGAGGTAGGACCGCTGGGCCTCGGCGACGTCGCAGGCGTTGCGGCACTGGCCCGCCTGGCACTGCTCGTCGAAGTCGCACTCCGCGTCGAAGGTGAGCTCGAGGCCGTCCCCGCTGCAGCGGTGCACGTCCTCGCCGACGCAGTAGGTGCGGTCGGGGTTGCACGCGGTGCAGCCCCCGGCCGGGTCGCACAGGGGGGTCGGGTCGTCGCACGTCTCTTCGATGGTCCAGACCCCGTCGCGGCAGACCTCGTACGCGCCCACGCGGCACCGGTGGATGCCCTCGGTCACGCACAGATCGTCGGTGTTCACGGGCGTCTCGTCGCGTCGCGTCCCGAACCCGTCTTCCGCCGGGGGAGCGACCCCGCAGGCCGCCGCCCACATCCCCACCACCAACAGCCATGTCCAGCGCATGGCCGCACGATAGCTCGGGAATCGCACGCCCGATCGGGCCCCGGGGGGACTAGACGTCGAGCGCGCCGACGCGGTCGGCGCCGTCCATGATCAGGTGGAACCGGCGCGAGGCGTCCTTGCCCATCAGGTCGTGGATGACCTCCTCCGTCGCGAGCGCTTCGCCGGGGGGGATCTCGACTTGGAGGAGGTTTCGCCGGTCCGGGTCCATCGTGGTCGCGAAGAGCGTCTTCGGCATCATCTCGCCGAGGCCCTTGAAGCGGGTCGTCTCGTAGCGCGCGTTCTTGCGCAGCCCCGCCACGATGCGGTCGCGCTGCGCGTCGCTCAGCGCCCAGTGCGACTCCTTCCCGACCACGATTCGATAGAGCGGCGGCTGGGCCAGGTACACGTGGCCGGCGTCGATGAGCTGGGGCAGGAACCGATAGAAGAAGGTGAGCAGCAGCGTGGCGATGTGGTGCCCGTCGCTGTCCGCGTCCATGAGGAGGATGATCTTCGCGTAGCGGAGCCGGCTCGGGTCGAAGTCGGCGCCCAGGCCGCACCCCAGGGCCTTGACGATGTCCCCCAGCTCCTTGTTGGCCGCGACCTTGGCGGGCGACGCCTGCAGCGCGTTGAGCACCTTGCCGCGGAGCGGGAGGATCGCCTGCGTCCGTCGATCACGCCCCTGCTTGGCCGACCCTCCGGCGGAGTCGCCCTCGACGATGAAGAGCTCGCTCTCGTCGGGGTCCGTGGAGCTGCAGTCGGCGAGCTTGCCGGGCAGGTTCAGCCGGTGGGAGACGGCCGACTTGCGCCGCACCTGCTTCGCCGCCGAGCGCGACGCCGCCCGCGCCCGCGCCGCCTGCACCGCCCGGGCCGCCACCGCGTCGCCCGCGCTCGCGTTCTCGTGGAACCACTGCTCGAGCACCGGCCGGAGGAGCTGGTCCAGGATCCCGCGCACCTCGACGTTGTTGAGCCGGTGCTTGCCCTGCCCCTGGAACTGGGGCTCCTGTACGAACGTGGAGACCACCGCGACGATGCCCTCCTTGATGTCGTCGGCCGTGATCTTCACGCTGCGGGGCACGAGGTCGTGCGTCTCCATGTAGGCCCGCACGGCCTTCACCACCGCGTCGCGGAACCCCTGGATGTGCGTGCCGCCGTCGCGGTTTGGGATCGTATTCACGAAGCCCGTCGTGGCCTCGCGGGGCGCGTCGGTCCACATCAGCGCCGTCTCGAGCCGGAACCCGTCGTGCTCGCGACGGACGACCAGCGGCTCCTGGAACAACGGGTGCACGCCCTGCTCACGCACGCGCGCCACCACGAGGTCGGCCACGCCGCCGTCGTGCTGGAACGTGGTGTTCGCCCCCTCCGCTTCGTCCCGGAAGACGATGCGCAGGCCGCCGTTGAGGTACGCCTTGGTGTCCAGCCGCCGGGCGACGCGGTCGGAGTCGAACTCGATGACGGGGAAGATCTCGGGGTCCGGCGCGAAGGAGATCGACGTCCCCGTGCCCCGCGCCGCGCCCTTGGCCTCCACCGGCGCGGTGGGGACGCCGCGCTCGTACTCCTGCACCCAGGAGCGGGAGTCGCGCTTCACGATCGCCGTGAGCCACTCGCTCAGCGCGTTCACGACCGAGCTGCCGACCCCGTGCAGACCGCCCGACGTCGCGTAGTTCTTGCCGTCGAACTTGCCCCCGGAGTGCAGGGTCGTGAGCACGACCTCCAGGGCCGACCGGCCGACCTTGGGGTGGATGTCCACGGGGATCCCGCGGCCGTTGTCGGACACCGTCACCGAGCGACGGTCCTCGTGCAGCGTCACCGTGATCGTCGACGCGTGCCCGTTGATGGCCTCGTCCACCGCGTTGTCGACGATCTCCCACAGCAGGTGATGCACGCCGTCCGGGCCGGTCCCGTCGATGTACATGCCCGGCCGCTTCCGGACCGCCTCGAGCCCCTCCAGGATCTGGATGGACGCGGCGCCGTAGGTCGACTCAGCCATCCGCGTCGTCCCCGCCCGCGCCGGCCTCCTGCGCCGCCTCGCCGTCGCCTCCCGCGTCGCCGTCGAGCTCGTCCTCGTCGTCCCAGACGTCGTCGTCGCGCAGGGTGTCGATGTCCTCCTCCGGCTTCACCAGGTCGAGGACCGTCGGCTCCATGGCTACGAGCCGCAGCCCCCCGCGCTTGATGACGACGCTGCCCTTGCCGCCGCGCTTCGTGACCCCGTACTTGCGCTCGGTGACGTGCACCGCGCGGCCGTTCGTCGTCTCCACGATCAGGCCCCGGCTCCGCTTCGGGCTCAGCGTGAACCCGAGCACGCCGTCCTTGCCCTGCAGCTTCAGCGCGTTGACCCCGCGGCCGCTGGCCCGCAGCAGCTTGAGCGACAGGGCCCGGAACACGGTCACGCGGCCCTGCTCCGACGCCAGGCACACGCAGTCGTCGTCGCTGCCAAGCAGCTGCACGCCGATGACGCGGTCGGCCTTCTTGCGCTGCAGCGAGCAGTACTTCCGGCCGTTCTTGGTGGACACGTCGGCGTGGTTCTTCAGGGGGAAGAGCAGGCCCTTGCCCATGCGCGTGATCGCGACCGCCACCGGGCCCACCGAGAGCGTCGTCATGGGGACGTCCTCGGGCGGCGCCTCCTCGCCCCCTTCGTCTCCCTCGACCTCCGGGGCGTCCTCGACCTCCTCGGACGCGGGCACCTGCCAGGTCGGCTCGTAGTCCGGGAGGTGGCGCTCGTCCACGGAGACGGCGGCCACGATGTGCTCGCCGTCCGCGAGGGCGAAGTGGCGCTGGATCGGCTCGCCGTAGCCGGTGGTGAGGGGCACGTCGGCGACGCGCAGGACGTAGCACTTCCCCGTATCGCCGAAGAAGGCGACGGTCGACCGCGTCGAGGCCCGGAACGCGATCTTCGGGGCGTCCCCCTCGCGCACGCGCACCGCCCCGATGGCCGAGAAGTTCTTCTGCCGCTTGATCCACCCGGCGCGGGTCACGATGACCCAGTGGTCCTCGTCGAGGATGTAGGCCTCCGGGTCGAAGCGGACGACCGGCTTGGGCCCGGCGATCGTGGTGCGTCGGTCGTCCCCGTGGGTCTCGGCGACCTCGAGCAGCTCCGTCCGCACGACCCCCCACAGCGCGTGCTCGTCGCCGAGGATCCCCTCGATGTGGTCGGCCTCCTCGCGCAGGCGCGCGAGCTCCTCCCGCACCTTCTCGATCTCGAGCGCCGCGAGCCGGTAGAGCTTCAGCTCGAGGATCGCCTCGATCTGCTCGTCGTCCAGGGGGAACCGGGCCGCGAGCCGGGCCGCCGCGCCGCGCTTGCCGGGGCTCGACCGGATGAGGGCGATCGCCTCGTCGAGCGCGTCGAAGACGATCGCGTATCCCTCCAGGATGTGGATGCGCTTGAGCAGGCGCGCGAGGTCGAACTCGAAGCGGCGGCGGACGACGTCCCGGCGGAAGTCCAGGAAGTGCCGGAGCATCTGCACGAGGGATACGCGCGCGGGGGCGCCGACCTCGGGGTTGTCCGTGGGGACGAGCACCGTGAGGTTGACGTGGAAGTTCCCTTCCAGCGGCGTGCTCTTGTACAGGAAGGCCATCGCGACCTCGGGATCCGCCCCGCGCTTGAGCTCGCAGATGACCCGGATCGCGTCCGTCGACTCGTCGCGGATGTCCACCAGCTGGGGGACCTTGCCCGTGCGGATCGCTTCGCCGATGCGCTCGATGAGCTGCGCCTTGTTCACGCCGTAGGGCACCGACTTCAGGACGATCTGGCGCTTGCGGTAGGCCTTCTCGAGCTCCCAGGTGCCCCGCAGTCGGATCGACCCGCGCCCCGTCTCGTAGATGCTCGCGAGCTCCTCCGCGGAGTTGAGCACCTCGCCGCCGACCGGGAAGTCGGGGCCTTCGATCAGCTCGAGCTCGAGCAGCTGCGTGGCGGTGAGCCCGGGGGAGTCGATGAGGGCGACGGCCGCGCGACAGACCTCCCGCAGGTTGTGCGGGGGGATGTTGGTGGCCATGCCCACCGCGATGCCGGTGCTGCCGTTGACGAGCAGCTGCGGGATGCGGGCGGGGAGGACGATCGGCTCGGGCGTCGTGCCGTCGTAGTTGGCCCGGAACGGGACCGTGTCCTTGTCGATCTCGGAGACGAGCTCCTCGGCGACCGCCTGCAGGCGCGCCTCCGTGTATCGCATCGCGGCCGGGGGGTCGCCGTCCAGGGACCCGAAGTTGCCGTGGCCGTCCACCAGCGGCGTGCGCAGGGAGAAGGGCTGGGCCATGCGGACCATCGCGTCGTAGATCGACTGGTCGCCGTGGGGGTGGAAGCGCGCCATGACCTCGCCCACCACGGCCGCCGACTTGCGGAACCGCGCCTGGTGGGTGAGCCGCAGGTTCTTGTACATCGCGTACACGATGCGCCGCTGCACCGGCTTCATGCCGTCGCGCACGTCGGGCAGGGCCCGGGACGTGATGACCGAGAGCGCGTAGTTCAGGTACCGCTCCCGGGCCGCGCGGAGCAGGCCGATCCGGCCGTCGGACGGGGGATCGTCGCCGCCGGAGCCGGGGGGCGTCGGCGGCTCCTCGGGGGGCGGCGGGACCGACGGGAGCACGACCGCGGGGGTGGTCTCGGGCTCGGGCGGGGGAGGGGGCGCCGAGGTGGACGGGTGCCCTACGACCGCGTGAGGCGGCGCTTCTCCGAACAGCGACGTCTGGAGGTTCGTAGGCTTCGTCAAGGCGGCTCGCGTGGGCCGGATCTCTACCACAGGACCAGGGGGTGCGAACGCCCTCCGTCGCCGGCACACTGTCCGCTCGGTTCGCCGCATAGGGGTGCGGGGCCGGGAGGAGTGTCCGTGTCTCGATTCGCAGTTTGTCTTTCCGCCCTCTCCCTCATGGCCTTGAGCGCGGGCCCCGCCTCCGCCAGCGTCCACAACCTGACCGACGTCAACGGCGGCCTGTGGGACGTCGACTACGACGACAAGGGTGAGCTGATCAACGGCAACAGCGACACCTGGGACAACTGGGGCTACGTATGCGTGACCGCGGCGAACAGCCGCCCGATCGCGAACGCCTGCAGCACCAGCCAGTACGTCGACCTGAGCTTCGGCGCCAACCTGACGCTGGAGGACAGCAACCGCGAGGTCGTGATGGACTCCGACACGGTCGCGGGCCTGACCGTCGTCCGCAAGAGCTTCGTTCCGAACACCGGCACGCTCCCGTTCATGCGGCGGCTCGAGATCCTGACCAACCCCACCGGCTCGCCGATCACGGTCGACGTGCAGATCGGTAGCGTCCGCAGCTTCAACGACCTCGGCTGCGACGGCACCTGCCAGGTGACTGCGACCTCGGACGGCACGGGCACGCTGTCGAGCTCCCTCCACTGGGCGACCCTCGACGACTCCAATACGACCGGCAGCGATCGAGCGACGGGGTTCGTCTTCACGAACGCGAGCGCGTCGACGACGATCGACACCATCTTCCTCGGCGCCGCGAGCTACGGCGGGAGCTTCCCCGACGAGTTCTATTGGACCTACGAGGACGTCACGGTGCCCGCCAACGACACCGTGATCCTCATGTGGTTCGCCACGCACGCCGCCACCGCCGCGGAGACGCAGGCCACCGCGGCTGGCATCGTGGGGCTCGGCGGGGAGACCCTCACCGGCATCAGCGCCACGGAGCTGGGTCAGGTCCTCAACTTCAACCTGACGACGGACACGGACGGCGACGGCCTCGCCGATGGCCTGGACAACTGCCCGCTGGTCGCCAACCAGAACCAGGCGGACGCCGACGGCGACGGCGTGGGCGACGTGTGCGACGTGTGCCAGGGCGACGACGCCACCGGCGACTCGGACGGCGATCTCTTCTGCGACAACCTGGACAACTGCCCGACGGCCGCGAACGCGACCCAGACGGACAGCGACGGGGACGGCTCGGGCGACGTGTGCGACGCGTGCACGGGCGACGATACGACCGGCGACACGGACGGCGACCTCTTCTGCAACGACGTGGACAACTGCGTGGCGGTGGCCAACGGGAACCAGACGGACAGCGACATGGACGGCTCGGGCGACGTGTGCGACCTGTGCACGGGCAACGATACGACCGGCGACCCGGACGGCGACGGCCTGTGCGACGACGTCGATCTCTGCGACGGCACCGCGGACCCGTCCAACGCGGACGCGGACGGCGACCTCCTGGGCGACGTGTGCGACATCTGCCCGAACGACGCCACGAACGACGGCTCGGACGGCGACGGCGTGTGCGACGACGTGGACACCTGCCTCGGGCAGGCCGACCTCGGCACGGACGCGGACGGCGACGGCATCGACGACGTGTGCGACATCTGCACGGGCACGGACGCGTCGGGCAACAGCGACGCGGATACGATCTGCGACCTCGAGGACAACTGCCCGACGGCGGACAACGAGGACCAGGCGGACACCGACGGGGACGGGTCGGGCGACGTGTGCGAGCTGTGCACGGGCGACGATACGACCGGGGATACGGACACCGACGGCACCTGCGACGGCATCGACAACTGCCCGACGGACGCGAACGCGGACCAGGCCGACCTGGACCTGGACGGCATCGGGGACGTGTGCGACCCGTGCCCGGACGACGCGGGCGACGAGAACGACGCGGACGGCGACGGCGTGTGCGACTCCGCCGACGTGTGCCTGGGCGACGACGCGTCGGGCGACACCGACGGCGACGCGGTGTGCGACGACTTGGACGTCTGCGACGGCGACGACGCGTCGGGCGACCTCGACGAGGACGAGTTCTGCCTCGAAGACGCCGAGGGCGCGGTGCACGACTGCGACGACGAGGACGCCACGGTCTACCCCGGCGCTCCCGAGCTGTGCGACGGCCTCGACAACGCCTGCGCGGGCGCCGTGCCGGACGAGGACGCCGACGTGGACGGCGACGGCTCGTCGATCTGCGAGGGCGACTGCGACGATACGACGGACGTCACGGGCCCCGACGCCGTGGAGATCTGCGACGGCGTGGACAACGACTGCGACGGCACGCTGCCCGCGGACGAGGCGGACGAGGACGCGGACACGGTGATCGCGTGCGAGGACTGCAACGACCGCAACGCGGCGCAGGCGCCGGGCCTCGAGGAGCTGTGCGACGGCCTGGACAACGACTGCGACGGCGTGGTGCCCGACGACGAGCTCGACTTCGACGGCGACGGCGTGGCGCTGTGCGCGGACGACTGCGACGACAACAACGCCGCCCTGAGCCCGGCGCTCGAGGAGGTCTGCGGCGACGACCTGGACAACAACTGCGACGGCACGGCGGACGAAGACTGCGCGTGCACCTGCAACGAGTCGTCCATCGCCGACGCGGACGCGAGCACCTTCGGGCTGCTCGCCCTGCTGCCCCTGCTCGGCCTCGTCCGACGCCGCCGCGCCGCCTAGAGCGCGGCGGGGATCGACCCGCTACACTCGCGGCTTGACCTCCGCAAAAGCCGTCCTGCGAGCCGCCTGCGCGGCCGCGCTGCTCGCCCTCGCCGTCGCCCCCGCGGTCGCCGTCGCGGGGGACGTGCCGGACCCCGTCCCGTTCGTCTCCGGCGCGCCGCCGCCCGCGGACGCGGAGGCGGTGGCTCTGTGCCCCCACATCGGCGAGCGGCCCGAGGTCTTCCTGTCGGGCCAGGGCAAGGGCCTCGCCGGGCACCTCGCGCGCTTGGGCTACCGCGTGTACCTCGTGAACCCGTGGATCACGGAGGAGGCTCGGGTCCACGGCATCGACGGCGTCGCCCGCAAGGTCTACCCCGAGCTCCTGCGCAAGCTCGCCGCCATGTCGGGGCGCTCGGACGTCACCTGGATCGGGCACGGGACCTGCGGCGTGCTCCCCGTCGCGTCGGCCGCCACCCCGGCCGAGGGGGGGACCGTCCCCGACGTGCGCTGGATCGCGCTCGGCACCCGCTTCGACTACCGCTTCCCCAGCGACGCGGAGAAGGAGTGGCTCGAGACCTGGTCCAGGGGGGAGGCGCCCCTGCCGCTGCTGGTCAAGCGGATGTACATGACCGGGCTCCGCAAGCCGCTGGCCCCCCGCAACGGATCGACGCCGCCCCACCTCGACCAGGACATGGAGCCCCACGCGGCCCTCGCGCGGTTGTTCAACAAGTCCTACGCCGTGCCCCCGCCCAAGGCCGTCGTGGACGACCTCCTGCGCTGGTATCGGGACGGGCGGATGACCAGCAAAGAGGGCTGGGTCGACTACGACCGCGGCTTCGACCTCGTCGGCGGGCCCGTCCTCTTCCTCGCGGGCGCGACGGACACGGTGGCGCCTCCCGAAGACGTGCTGCCCGGGCTCGAGCGCCTCGGCGACCGCGTCGAGACGCGCTTCCGCCTCATGTCCCGCATCAACGGCCATCGCGAGGAGTTCGGCCACCTCGGTCTGATCCTCTCCCGCTTCGCCCGGCGCGACGTCGACGCGGTGATCGGCGCGTGGCTGGACGGGCGGCGGATCCCGTGAAGCGCCTCCTGCCCGCCCTCGCGGTCCTGATCCTCGCCGGCTGCGCCGCCAAGCGGATCGGCGACCTGTCGCCGGACCCCTACTTCCAGGCCCGCATCGCCACCGACGACGGCTGGCAGATCGCGGTCTTTCGGGTCCCGCCCGCCGGGGGCGTGGGCGAGGCGCACCACGGGACGCCCGTCCTGATGACGCACGGCACGGTGGTCAACCGGGGCAACTTCCTGATCGAGGGGAGCAACCTCGCCGAGTACCTCGCCGGTCGCGGCTTCGACGTCTGGATCATGGAGTACCGGGGGGACCGCTCCTCGATCCCCCCCGACGAGAAGACGTGGGCGCGGGGCGCGTGGACCGTCGACGACATCGCCCGGCACGACATGCCCGCCGCCCTGAACCACGTGCTGGAGAAGACCGGCGAGGAGCGCGTGCTCCTGTTGGGCCACAGCCTCGGGGGCGTCGTGGGCTACATCACCCTGCAGGGGCCCGAGGCCTCCAAGATCGCGGGCATGGTCGCGATCTCCGCGCCCGGCGACTTCAGCCACCCCAACGACCTCGCGAAGGACGCGCTGGCGAACCTCGGGGCCGTGCCCAAGAACCAGCAGGTCCCCACCCGCAACCTCGCCCTGATGGCCCGCCCGGTGCTCGACCGCGAGCCGGATCACCCGCTGCTGCACGCGATCTTCGACGTCGACAACGTGGACGAGGGTGTCCTGCTCGACTGGATCCCGGGGGCGATGGAGAACGTCGGCTGGGGCGTCGTGGAGCAGTACGCGAGCTGGATCGAGAGCGGGGTCCTGCTGAGCGCCGACGGCGCCGTGGACTACACCGCGGGCCTGTCGAAGATCCGGGTCCCCATGCTGTTCGTCGCGGGCCGCATCGACCACATCGTGCCCCCCTGGACCGTGCGGAAGGCTCACGACCTCGTATCGTCCGCGGACAAGCAGTACATCACCCTCGGGGTGGGCTGGGGCACGCGCCACGAATACGGTCACGGCGGGCCCGTCGCCGGGGACTGGGCCGAAGAGGAGCTGTTCGTGCGCCTCGGGAACTGGCTGGTCTCCCACGCGGCGGCTCCTCCGCCCGCGCCCGCGCCGGACCCGCCGACGATCGCGCCCGCGGGGTCGACCGCTACCGATCCCTGGGGCGCGGCCGCGCCTTAGGCGAGTCCGCGGGCACGACGGTCCCGCCCCCCAGCCCGCCGAGGCTCACCTCCTTGATCACGGCCCCGCCCCCGGTGCGCGCGAGCGCGGGCCGGGTGGGCGCCCCGGACGGGCCCGAGATCGACATCGCCCGAAGCGGGCCGAGCCCGGCGCCCGCCCCCGCGGACAGGGCCTCGTCGACGTCGCGTGCCGCGAGCGCGCCCGCCCCCCGGAGCCGCACCGGGTCCCCGATGGCGCGCATGCCGACGCGGTCCTCGCGGACCGTCGGCACCACCGGCAGCCGCGCCTCCACCCAGGAGCAGCCCCGGGGCTCGCGCAGTCGCACGGTCGTCCACAGGCCGCCGCCGCGGCGGCGGGCCGCCAGGACGGTCGCCGTGAGCGGCCCGTCCGGACCGTCGACCTGCACCGAGCCGCCCACGAGCTCGCCCGCCGCGACCGCGACCGAGGCGGTGTTGCCGACGCTGGGGGCCGCGTGAGGTCCGATCCTCGGACCGAGCGCGCTGCGACGGGCGCCCCAGGCGAGGATCAGGCTCATGTCCCGCAGGTGCAGGCGCGGCTCTCCCGCGGGGGCGTGAGCGACCGTGAGCAGCGGCCGTCCGCCGAGGATGCGGGGGATCAGCTCGGCCGCCAGGTCCTCCGCCACGCGGGTGACTGTGGGGTCTCCGAGGTCGTCGACGGTCACGGTCGTGACGACGCGGGGGTCCGCCGTGATCGACCACCCGCTCGAGGTCGGCCGGAGGAGGACCCCGGCGGGGAGGCGCAGGCCGCAGGGGACCTTCACCGTCCCGCCGTCGCCGTCGCGGACGACGATCTCGCCCCCGCCCCGGAGGACGAGGCCGCGGGGGTCGAGCGGGTCGGCGTCGACGCGGAGGTGGTAGGGGCGGGCCTCGATCGTCACGAGGTCCCCGTCGCTCGTCCGGGCCGCCCGTCGGAGCTTCCCGGTGCCGTCGGGGCCGCGCCACCGCTTCAGGGCGCTCTCGCCCAGGTGGGGGAGGTGGACCTCGACGCGCGTCCCTTCGCCGGCCACGCCGGAGGCCGCTCCGGGCTCGACGGCGGTGAGACCCGAGCAGGGGTCGCAACCGGTCGCACAGAGTGCGAGGACCAGCATGGGAATCGCGGCACGCACGACCCGCGGAGGATAGCGGGAACCAACCCCGCCGCAGCGTGTCGGACCCTGAGATCGCGCCACCCCCGGAGACGCCATGCACCGCACCGCCCGCCGCCTCGCCCTCGTCACGCTGATGCTCGCCACCGTCTCGGTCGCGGCCCCGGCCCCCTCCGCCGCCGTCGAGCGCAGCGGGGTCCGCATGGAGCTGCTGATCGACGGCCGCCCCGCCGCCGAACACCGCGCCCGGGGGACGCGCTACGTGCGCGCCTACCGGAACAAGGAGTACGCCGTCCGGCTCACGAACGACACGGACGGTCGCGTCGCCGTGGCCCTGTCCGTCGACGGCCTCAACTCCGTGGACGCCAAGCACACGTCGGCCCGCGACGCCACGAAGTGGGTCCTCGGGCCCTGGGAATCGATCGTCGTGCAGGGCTGGCAGGTCGGCCCGGCCCAGGCGCGCAAGTTCTTCTTCACCACCGAAGAGAAGTCCTACGGGGACTGGCTCGGCGACACCCGCAACCTCGGGGTCATCTCCGCCGTGGCCTTCTGCGAGCGCCGCCGGGCCGTGACGGTCGTCACGCCCGCCCCGGAGCCCGAGCCGTGGTACCGCCGCTGGGGCATGGGCGACGACGCCGACGCGGGCGCCGCGGGCAAGGGCTCCGCGCGCGAGGGTCGCGCCGAAGAGGCCCCGGCCACCGCCGACGCGTCCTCGCAGTCCGCGGGCTCGACCTCCCGCCGCCGGGGGGCCGAGCGCAAGTCGAGCTCCGGCTACCGCCCCGCTCCGTCGAAGCCGAAGCCGGACGACCACGCCGCCACGGGCATCGGCCGCCGCGTCCGCAACGACGTGGAGTGGGTCGACTTCGACCTCGACCCGAAGCCCCTCGCCGAGCTGAACCTCCGCTACGGCTTCCGCGACGAGCTCGTCGCCCTCGGCGTGCTCCCCCAGCGTCGCTACTACCGCGAGAACGCGCTGACGCGCCGCGAGAACGCGGGCGGCTTCGCCCCCGATCCGGGCCGGTAGCTACTCGAGCAGCGCGGGGGCCTGGTCCGCCAGGTCGCTCGCCGTGGAGCGGCTGACCTTCACCCACTGATCCCGCGTGCGGTGCGTCTTCGCCCACCACACGTACACGGTCTCGTCGTCGGTGCTCTTGGCCGGGTCGATCGACCGCGCGACCGCGATGCTGCCGGGGTCGCCGTCCTCGCGCTCGAGGGCGACCGTGAGCATCGTCTCCAGGTTGGCCTCCGCGACGGCCTCGTCCTCGGTGGGGTAGGCGGTGGCGCGGAGCTGGAAGACCTTCTCCACGAACCCCTGGGCGGGCGTGTCGCGGGTCTCGGCGTCCTCGGGGCGCGCCCAGAAGGCGTTGGCCTTGTCGTGGCGGCCCTGGTGCACGAACTCGACGGACGCGACCCCCGTGGAGAGCACGGCCTTCGTCGCGTCCTCCTCGTCGAACCCGAAGATGTCGCGCTCCATCAGGCGCGTCTCCGCCCCCCGCAGCGGCCCGAGCACCTTGCTGGAGACGAGGTAGACGGTGGCTCCGCCCGCGACGCGCACGTACGTGTCGTTGCTGCCGTAGGCCTTGCTCCCCACTTCGAAGGACGCGGACCTGCCCGCGCCGTCCTTGAGCGTGAGCGTGCCGTTGGACTCCGTGAGCCCCATCTGCTCGAGCGCGTCGGCGTCGAGATCGTCGAAGCGACGGAGAGCCTCCAGCGGCGTGAGCGACGTCACCAGCTTGCGAGCCTGCTCGTTGCCCGGGAAGGACTTGAACACGGGCTCGCCGTACTCGTCCTTCGGCTCGGGGGTCGGCTCCTCTTCGGCGGCCGCGTCGCCCGCGGAGTCGTCGTCGCCCGCGGAGTCGTCGTCGCCCGCGGAGTCGTCGTCGCCCTGCGGAGGCAGCGCGGGGCCCTCGATCTTCTCCTTGCGGCCGGCCACGACCCAGGTCTCGAGGTCGTCGCCCTCGCCCGTGATCTCGATCGACGCCGCGTTGCGCTCACCGTCCCATTCGAGGGACGCGAGGCCTCCGGAAGGCTCGAACACGACGACGCTGGACTTCTCCTCGGGCTCCTCGCCCTTCCAGGTGCCGTACGCGACGGCGAGGGTGAGGACCAGCAGGATCCCGTAGACGATGTGGTCGGAAGACTTCACGACTGCACCCCCTTCCGGCGTCGCCGCGTGACCCCGAACCCGAGGCCCACGAGCAGCAGCGGCACGCCCAGCGTGGTCCCGAAGAACCAGGCCTTGTCTTCATCCCGCGTGTGCAGGATCGGCACGTCTTCGACTTCGGCCACCTCGCCCGCCAGCTGCACTTCGCCCTCGAGCCAGCGGAGCGCGTCGGACAGCCACTGCGAGTTCCCCATGCTCCCGCCCAGGAGCATGTCGGTGATGACGTCCGCGTCCGCCCCCACGATGGCGCGGCCGCCCGTCTCGGCGCCCTCGGGCACGGGCAGCTCGACCGCGGCGATCAGCTTGCGGACCTTCTTGTCCTCGCCCGCGTCCTTGTCGAAGGTGAGGTTGTCGTTGCCGTCGGCCCAGGTGCCGGACATCGACCGCACCGTGAACTTCACGTCCGGCGGGTCGCTCAGGCCCTCTCGCTTGTCGATCGAGCCCGTGGTCCCGAACAGGACCGCGAGTCGCGAGCTGCGCTTGGCGAGGTTGGTGGTCGAGTCGTGGGTCGTGAACCGGTTGGTGTAGACGAACGCGCGGTCGGACAGCCCGCCGCTGACGCGCACGTACTTGGTCTCGTGGGCCAACGGCGTGAGGTCGAGCACCACCCCCAGGGTCTCGAGCAGGGGCTCCAGCTCCGGGTCCTGCTCGAACTCCGGATCGGCCAGCAGCATCATCGAGCCGCCCCCCTGCAGGTAGCGCACGAGCGCCGCCTGCTCGGACTCGAGCATCGGGTGCCGGGGGCCGATGACGAACACGACGGTCGCGTCTTCGGGGACTTCGTTCGCGAGTCCCTCGGACGGGCCGAGCTTCTTCACCTTGAAGTTGAGCCGCTTGAGCCCCTCCTTGAGGGCCTTGAGGCCCGACGGATCGCCCACCTTCGGGCTCGTCGTGCGCTCGCCGTGGCCCGTCACCACGTAGGCGACGCGCTGGTCCCGGGTGGCCTTGCTGAACTTCTCCTGGAAGTCGCCGTCGAGCTTCTTGAGCTTGCGGCGGGCCTTGTCGGGGTCCACGTCGAGGGCGAGGGACTCGTGGTTGTCCCCGCGGGTGATGACGACCGTCCCGTTCTTGCGAGCGCGCAGCTCCTTGGCCCGCGCCGGGTGCATGTCCCGATCGAGGCGCTCGAGCGTGACCTGGTCACCCGCCTCGGCGAGCGTCTTGAAGTAGGGCTCGACCTGCTCCGCGACGTCGTTCCCGGGGGGGAAGAAGAGCGTGATGGTCGTGGGCTCGGCGACGTTTCGGACCATCTCGACCGTGTTGCTGGACGGCTCGAGCGTCTTGAGGGAGCGAAGGTCGATGCGATCGTCCTTCTCGGCGGCCACGTAATTGAGGGCGAACAGCCAGCTCGTGGCGAGCGCCAGGGCCAGCCCCGCCCGTCCGGAGTCGAGCAGCCGCCGGGTCTCCAGGCGATCCGCCCCGACCATCGACCGGAGGCTCATCTCCATGAAGAGGGCCGCCGACGTGCCCGCGAGGAAGAGGATGGGCCACAGGACCCGGACCGCGACGACGGCGTCCTCCGACGGGTCGTCTGCCATGGCCGTCCAGCCGTACAGCAGCAGGCCGAGCAGGGCGACGTCGTACGAGCCGACGAGCCGCAGAAGGACCTTCTTGACGTCGCCCGTCGCGCTCATCCACGCCTTGGCGCGGAGGCCGACGGCGACCAGGAGGATGAGGGCGGCGGCGCCGGTGACGGGCGTTCGCAGGGCGTGGCCCGGGCCGAACATCCGCTCGCCGAGCACGAAGAGCACGAGCCCCGCCACGAAGGACAGGGGAGCGAGGGCCGAATGCATCAGCGCCACCTCCGGGCGCCCAGGACCTGGCGGGTCGCGAGCAGGAAGAAGAAGGTGATGGAGAGGAAGAAGACGATGTCCCGCGTGTGGATCGCCCCCTTGCTGAACGACGACAGGAAGTGCTTGTCGTACATGGAGAGGTAGGCGAAGACCTCGTCGAAGGGGCCGTCCACCTTCTTGGCCACCCAGTTCAGGAAGGTGAAGCCGATCCCGATGGCGGCGCCGGAGACGGCGGCGAGCACCTGGTGCTTGGTGAGGGCGGACGTGAGCAGCCCGATCGCCACCGCCGCGAACCCCGTCAGGACGAGGCCGAGGTAGCCCGCCGCCACGTGGCCGAGGTGGACGGAGCCGTTGGCGAAGATCATCGCGGGCATGTACGCCGTCAGCGCGATGAAGATCAGGACGACCCAGACCCCCGCGAGCCACTTCCCGAGCACGATCTGCCAGTCGTTCACGGGGGCCGTGAAGAGGAGGACGATCGTGCCGTCGTGCTGCTCCTCGGCGAGCAACCGCATCGTCAGGAGGACGCCCGCGGCGAACGTCACGCCGTGGCTGTTCAAGAAGAAGGTGCCGAGCACCTGGCTCGACAGCTGCTCCCGGCCGCCGAGGGCGATGCCCTGGAAGATCAGGCCGTCGACGAGCAGCAGCACCGCGATGATCGCGTAGCCCGTGAGGCCTCGGAAGTAGGACGCGAAGTCGCGCTTCGCGATGAGGAAGACCGCGTTCACGCCGCACCTCCCGAGCCGATGACGGCCAGGAAGGCGTCTTCGAGCTCACCGACCGCCTCGCCGAGCCGACGGAGGCCGAACCCGGCGCCGATCACGGCTTCGGCCACGGCCTCGGGGTCGTCGTCGGCGAGGCGCAGGCGGAAGGTGTGGACGTCCCCCTCGGAGGCCGAGAGCACCGCCGACTCGACCGCGGCGAGGTCCTCGAATAGACCGCTCGCGGCCGCCACGTCGCCGCGGACGGTGACCTCGAGGTCGAAGCCCCCTCCGGCGCGCTCGAGCAGCTCCTCCTCGGTGCCCTTCACTACGAGCTCGCCCTCGCGCAGGACGAGGAGCTGGTCGCAGGTCTCTTCGACCTCCGGGAGGATGTGGGAGGAGATGAGGACGGTGCGGTCGCCCCCGAGGTCCCGCACCAGCCCCCGCATCTCGCGGATCTGCTGGGGGTCGAGCCCGCCGATCGGCTCGTCGAGGATCACGAGCGCCGGGTCGTGGATGATGGCCTGGGCGATGCCGAGGCGCTTGCGGAAGCCCAGCGAGAGCGTCCCGATCACCTGGTCTTCCTTGCCCACGAGGGCGGTCTTCGCGAGCACCGTCGGGAGGCGCCGGGCGAGCTCCGCGGAGGAGAGCCCCCGGAGCTTGGCGAGGTAGGTGAGGAAGCCCGAGACCGTCATCTCGTCGTACAGCGCGGGCCGCTCGGGGAGAAACCCGATCCGCGCCCGGAGCGCTTCGGGGTCCGCGACGGTGTCCACGCCGTCGATGCGGACCGAGCCGGAGGTGGGGAGGAGAAACCCGGCGAGGATCTTGAGCGCGGTGGACTTCCCGGCTCCATTGAGCCCGAGGAAGCCGACGACCTGCCCCTTCTCGATGGAGAAGCTCAGGTCGGAGATCGCGCGCGTCTCGCCGTAGTACTTCGTGAGACCGCTTACTTCGATCATGGGTGGCAGTCGTTCCTGGTTGGTGCCCGCGCCCGCGACGGGGGCGCGACGGCGGCGGAGTATAAGGCGCGCACGAGACGGGATCAAAGGGGCCGCGACGTGCCCGCCGGGGGACCCCCGAGGTCGCCGCCGGCTGATACTCTCCGGCCGCCGTGCAGGACCCCGACCGCCCCCTCATCCTCGTCACCAACGACGACGGCATCCACGCCCCCGGGATGGCGGCCCTCGAGGCGGCCATGGCGCGCATCGGGGACACGTACACCGTGGCCCCCGAGAGCCCCCAGTCGGCCCAGTCCCACTCCCTGACCCTGCACAAGCCCCTGCGCCTCAAGGCCCGGGGCGATCGCCGTTGGGCGGCGTCCGGGACCCCCACCGACTGCGTATTCCTGGCCGTCAACCACCTGCTGCCCCGCGCCCCGGACCTGGTGGTGTCCGGCATCAACCACGGAGCGAACATCGGCAGCGACGTCACCTACTCGGGCACGGTCGCGGCGGCCCTCGAGGCCGCGCTCATGGGGCTGCAGGGCATCGCGTTCTCCCACCTGAACCACCGCGCCCCGGACTTCACGGAGGGCGCCGCCTTCGCCGAGAAGCTCGCCCGCGAGGTGCTCGCCCGGGGCCTGCCGGACGGGGTCCACCTCAACGTCAACTTCCCGTCGGTGCCGGCGGGCGAGGCCAAGGGCGTCGTGGTGACGGAGCTGGGGCGGCGCTTCTACGACAACAAGATCATCGTCAAGCACGACCCCCGCGGCACGCCCTACTACTGGATCGGCGGGGACGGCTTCCACCACGACGACATCCCCGGATCGGACTGCAACGCCGTCGTCGACGGGTGGATCTCCGTGTGCGCGCTCACCTGCCGGCCCCAGGCCGCGGGCGGCTCCGAGATGCTGCGCAGCTGGGGCATCGAAGCGTGAGTCGGTTCGCCGTGCAGCGTCGCCGGATGGTGGACCGCCAGCTGGGGGACATCGAGGACGCGCGCGTGCGCGAGGCGATGGCCGAGGTCCCCCGACACCTCTTCGTGGAGCCGGTCCTCCAGGGCCGCGCCTACGAGGACCGCCCGCTGCCGATCGGGCTGGCGCAGACCATCTCTCAGCCCTGGATCGTCGCCCGGATGACGCAGCTGCTCGGCCTCGCGGGGCCCGAGACCGTCCTCGAGATCGGCACGGGCAGCGGCTATCAGGCGGCCGTCCTCGCCCGGCTGTGCAAGCGGGTGTTCACGATCGAGCGCCACGGCGAGCTGGCCCAGGTCGCCCGCAAACGACTGTCGGAGCTCGGCGTGCACAACGTGACCGTGCTCGTCGCCGACGGCACCCTGGGGCGCAGCGAGTACGGCCCCTTCGACGGGATCCTCGTCACCGCGGGCGCGCCCTCGGTGCCCCGTCCGCTGGTCGAGCAGCTCGCGCCCGGGGGGCGCCTCGTGGTCCCGGTGGGCGACGCCGCGTCCCAGACCCTCGTCCGCATCACCGCCCCCGAAGAGGCGGGCGGCGAGCTCCTGGAAGAGCATTTCGAGTCCTGCCGATTCGTTCCACTTCTCGGGATGTTCGGATGGAAAACCTGATGTCCTGCTTCATGCCGCCGCCGGCCCGGAGACGACCATGCCGTTGACCCTGATCAAGTCCCTGATTCGCGACGTCCCCGACTTCCCCAAGCCGGGGATCATGTTCAAGGACATCACCCCGGTCCTGCAGTCGCCCGCGGGGCTCGCCGCCGCGACGGGGATCTTCGTGGACCACTGGAGGGACGCCGGGATCGACAAGATCGTGGGCATCGAGAGCCGCGGATTCCTGCTCGGGGCCCCCGTGGCCGTGGGCCTGGGGATGGGCCTGTCGCTGGTGCGCAAGGCCGGAAAGCTGCCCTACGAGCGGATCTCCCGCAGCTACGACCTCGAGTACGGCAGCGCGACGCTCGAGGCCCACGTGGACGCGATCTCGTCCGGGGATCGCGTCGTGATCGTCGACGACCTGCTCGCCACCGGGGGCACCGCGCGGGCCACGGTCGAGCTCATCCGCGAGCTGGGCGGCGAGGTGGTCGAGGCCGCGTTCCTCGTGGAGCTCGGGTTCCTGCCCGGGCGCGAGATCCTCGACGGCATCGGCGTGCGGACGTTCGCGCCGATCCGCTACTGACGCCCCCGGTCCGGCACCCCCGGATCGGACCTCGCGTCGGCCGCAGATCCGTCTACACTCGCGCGCCCGTCCCACCTACGAGGATCACATGGTCGAAGTCGTCATCGCATCCGCCGCCCGCACCCCGATCGGGAGCTTCCAGGGCGCCCTGTCCTCCATCCCGTCGCCGAAGCTCGGCGCGGTCGCGATCGCGGCCGCCGTCGAGCGCGCCGGCATCTCCGCCGACGACGTCGACGAGTGCATCATGGGCTGCGTGCTGCCCGCCGGAGTGGGCCAGGCCCCCGCGCGCCAGGCCGCCATCTTCGCGGGGCTGCCCCGGAAGACGGCCTGCATGACGATCAACAAGGTCTGCGGCTCGGGCCTCAAGGCGCTGATGCTCGCCGCCAACTCGATCCGCTGCGGCGAGGCCGACGTCATCGTCGCGGGCGGCATGGAGAACATGTCCCAGGCGCCGTACCTGCTGGGCAAGGCCCGCACCGGCTACCGGATGGGCCACGGCGAGCTGACCGACTCGATGATCAAGGACGGCCTCTGGGACGTCTACAACGACTACCACATGGGCATCGCCGGAGAGCTCTGCGCCACCGAGTGCGACGTGCCCCGCGATCGCCAGGACGCCTTCGCGGCCGAGTCCTACCGCCGCGCGCTGGCCGCCCAGGCCGAGGGCAAGTTCGCCGCCGAGATCGCGCCCGTCGAGGTCAAGGGCCGCCGGGGCGCCGTGACGGTCGTGGACACCGACGAAGAGCCCGGCAAGGGCCGCCCCGAGAAGATCCCGACGCTGCGCAGCGCGTTCAAGAAGGACGGGACGATCACCGCCGCGAACGCGTCGTCCATCAACGACGGGGCCGCGGCGATCGTCGTCATGTCCGCCGCCAAGGCGCAGGAGCTGGGCGTGACCCCGCTCGCCCGCCTCGTGGCCCAGGGCACGCACGCGCAGGCGCCCGAGTGGTTCACCACGGCGCCCGCGTACGCCATCACGAAGACGCTGCAGAGCGCGGAGCTGGCGGTCGGCGACATCGACCTCTGGGAGGTCAACGAGGCCTTCTCCGTCGTCTCGCTCGCGGTCGAGGACAAGGTCGGCTACGACCCCGCGAACGTGAACATCTGGGGCGGCGCGGTCGCCTTGGGCCACCCGATCGGCTGCTCGGGCGCGCGGATCCTCGTCACCCTGCTGCACCAGCTCGTGGACACCGGCAAGAAGCTGGGCGGCGCCTCGCTGTGCATCGGCGGCGGCGAAGCCGTTGCCGTCATCGTGGAGAACCTCAAGTGAGCGGAATCAAGACCCTCGGCGTCGTCGGCGCCGGGCAGATGGGCGGGGGCATCGCCCAGGTCGCGGCGCAGTCGGGGCTGAACGTCATCCTGTCGGACATCTCCGACGCCGCCGCCGAGGCGGGCAAGGCGAAGATCGCGAAGTTCCTGGGACGCGCCGTCGCCAAGGGCCGGGCCACGCAGGAGGACGCGGACGCCGCCCTCGGGCGCATCGCCACCGCGGGCTCGATGGCGGCGATGGGCGAGGTCGACTTCGTCGTCGAGGCGGCGACCGAGAACGTCGATCTCAAGCTGAAGATCTTCGCGGAGCTCGACTCGATCGTGCCCGCGGGCCGGATCCTCGCGACGAACACGTCGTCGATCTCGATCACGAAGATCGCGGCCGCCACGTCCCGCCCCGAGCTGGTCATCGGCATGCACTTCATGAACCCGGTGCCGATCATGAAGCTGGTCGAGGTCATCTCGGGGCTGCGCACCTCCGAGGAGACGCTCGCCACGACGCTGGCGCTCGCCGAGGGAATGGGCAAGACGTGCGTCGCGGCCAAGGACTTCCCCGGCTTCGCGGTCAACCGCATCCTCATGCCGATGATCAACGAGGCCTTCTACGCGCTGTACGAAGGCATCGCATCGGCCGAAGGCATCGACGCGGCCATGAAGCTCGGCACGAACCAGCCCATGGGGCCGCTCACGCTGGCGGACTTCATCGGTCTCGACACCTGCCTGGCGATCATGGAGGTCCTCAACGACGGCCTCGGCGATACCAAGTACCGCCCGTGCCCGCTGCTGCGTCAGTACGTGGAGGCGGGGCTGCACGGCCGCAAGACCGGCCGCGGCGTCTACGACTACACCAAGTAGGGCAGGGGAGTTCGCCGTGAGCGACGTGGTCCTGATCGAGAGGCGCGGCGAGCACGCCGCGCTGGTCCTCATCAACCGCCCGAAGGCGCTGAATGCGCTCAACCCGGCCGTGATCGACGCGCTGGGCGCCGCCCTGGAGCAGCTCCGGGCCGACGGCGTGCGGCATATCGTCCTGTCCGGTGCGGGCCCGAAGTCGTTCGTGGCGGGCGCCGACATCGCCGTCATGCAGTCGCTGACGCCCGAGGAGGCCACGACGTTCGCCAAGCGCGGCCAGCGCGTGCTCGACGGGTTCGCGGCCTTCCCCGGGGTGACGATCGCCGCGGTGAACGGCTTCGCGCTCGGCGGCGGCATGGAGCTGGCGATGTCCTGCGACCTGATCCTCGCGGACGAGAGGGCGAAGTTCGGCCAGCCCGAGGTGAACCTGGGGGTCATCCCGGGGTTCGGGGGCACCCAGCGGCTGGTGCGCTTGGTGGGGCTGCAGCGCGCGCGGGAGCTGGTGCTCACGGGCCGCATGATCGGCGCCGAGGAGGCCGCGCGGATCGGCGTGGCGCTCGAGGTGGTGCCCCGCCCCGATGCGCCCGAGGGCGAGCGGCCACCGAGCGTGGTCGTGGACCGCGCCTTCGAGATCGTGGCCGCGGTCGCGTCGAAGGGCCCGAAGGCCATCGACTACGCCAAGCAGGCCCTCCAGACGGCCCCGGACGGGACCCTGCGCGAGGGCCTGGACGCCGAGGCCGCCCTGTTCGGCAAGTGCTTCGCCACGTCCGACCAGACCGAGGGCATGACGGCCTTCCTCGAGAAGCGGCCCGCCGCGTTCACCGGGGCCTGACGTGGGCTCCCGCTACCGCGTGGTCGTCGCGAAGCCGGGCCTCGACGGTCACGATCGGGGGGCCAAGGTGGTCGCCCGCGCGCTGCGCGACGCCGGGTTCGAGGTGATCTACACCGGGCTGCACCAGACGCCCGCCGCCGTCGCCGCCACCGCCATGCAGGAGGACGTGGACGCCGTCGGGCTGTCCATCCTGTCGGGCGCCCACAACGTCCTGTTCCCGGCGGTGAGGTCGGCCCTGGACGAAGCGGGGTTGCAGGACGTATTGCTCTTCGGGGGCGGGATCATCCCGGAGGCGGACGCCGACGCGCTCACGAGCGGGCCGGCGTCGAAGATCTTCGGGCCCGGGACCTCGACGGAGGCGATCGCGGCGTGGCTCCGCGAGGCGCTCGACGCGCGAGGGCCCCGAGAGGACTGAGCGATGACGAGCGGGCAGGTACGCGTCTACACCACGACCTTCTGCGGCTACTGCGTGATGGCGAAGCGCTTGCTGAAGCGCGAGAGCATCCCCTACACCGAGATCAACCTCGACGGCGACCGCGCGGGTCGCCAGGAGCTGGTGAAGATGTCGGGGGGCCTGCGGACGGTCCCGCAGATCTTCGTGGGCGAGGCCCACGTCGGCGGCTACGACCAGCTCGCGAAGCTGCACCGCCGCGGTGAGCTGGACCCCCTGCTCGTCGAACAGGGGGTCCAGCGCGCGTAGGTCTCAGTAGTTGATGACGAGGCGGTCGTAGGCGTCTTCGGCGTCCCAGGCTTCGACGATCACGTCGATCTCTTCGCCGCACAGGAGGTTGGACTCGTCCTCCCAGACGAGGCCGCCCCAGATCCCCCGGCCCTCGTAGAGCAGCCCGAAGGCGTCGAGGTACTCGCCCGTGATCGCGTCCTCCACGGTCACGTCCACGTAGCGCACGTCGTCGAGGCCGTCGAGGTCGTCGACGTGCGCCTGGAACTCGAAGAAGTAGGCGTTGGCGGGGCCGTCGTAGTCGCAGGTCCACCAGGTGTCGGCGGCCAGGATCTCGGGCGCGGCGTTGGACTCCTCGACGATGATCACGGTGTCGTCGTCGTCGTAGTCGTCGTCCAGGAAGATGAAGCACCCGGGCAGCAGCGAGAGGGCGGTGAGGGCGGCGATGAGCTTGAGGGTCGGGGTCATGGTTCTCTCCGTGGCCGAGCGGCGCTGTCTCTCGCCGCAGTCACGAAGTAGGACGGGGCCTCCGTCCCGGACATTCGCCCAGGTTCGGAATTTTTCTACGATCACGGCGACGTCGTGCGATCGGCGGGAAGCCCGGGATCAGGACGCGGCGGAGCGGGACGCCCTCGCCTTCTTGATCTCGATCAGCGCGAGGATCTCCTCCACGTCGCCGTCGGCCAGCCCCTCGGCGCGCAGGAGCGCGGGGAGGTCGGGGATGTCGTGCGCCGCCGCGGCCTGCATCGACGCCTCCCGCATGGACAGGAGCATCCGCTCGCGGAGCTCGCCCGGGACCAGGGGGAGCGTCGACACGTCGCCGACCTCGTCCGTGTGGCGGATCCGCAGCGTGAGGGTCGCCAGATCGAAGGACCACGAGTGCAGCTGGTCGCGCGCCCACGGGGCGAACTCGGCGGCCTCCTCTTCGAACCACCACGGGTCGAGTTCGACGAGGGCGTCGTTGCGGCGACGCTTGGCGAACACCGCGAGCTTCTTGCGCAGGCGCTTGGGGGCGTAGCGGTCGGAGTCGAAGGCGGGCGCGAACACGTACTCGTACAGCGCCTGGAAGATCACGCGCTCCAACGCGGTGCGCTCGCCGCGGGACAGCTCCCGCTCCATGTCGCGGCGGTTGCTGCAGGTGTCGAGCAGGAGGCGCCGCAGCCGCGGGTGCTCCGCGGGGGGGGGACGCAGCAGCGCGGGGACCGCGGATCGGTGCGCGCTCTCGTACTTGAGCGACAGCAGCTCGCGACCGTCCAGCTGCAGCACCTCCGCGACCTGCAGCAGCTTCGGGTCGGAGGGCATCCGCTCGCCCCGCTCGACCATGCCCACGAAGTTCCCGTTGGCCAGATCCAGCGCGGCGCCGACTTGCGCGAGCGTCAGCCCGAGGGCCTTGCGTCGTTCCTTCAGGATCACTCCCAGCTTCTTCTTGCGCGGCATGTCGACACTCTAACACACGTATGTAGGTTTTTTCTTCCGCAACCTTGTTGACGGCATACACGTATGTATGTTTCTGTGTGTTCGACGTCAGGTCCCGAGCGGCTCCACCGTGTCCGCGAGGGAATCAGGTCCGGGACGAGTGGCAGGAGGGAACGACATGTCCGTGTGGCGATCTCCCTCTACCGGCTGCCAGTCGCCCCGGGCCTGGCCTGGCGCGCCCTTCCAGGCGGGGTTCGTGGTGCGCCTCGCCCCGATCCTGGCGGCGTGCGTCCTCCTGGGTCCCACCCTGTTCGTATCCCCCGGGTCGTCGGCCGCGCCGCCCCCCGAAGCCGCCGTCCAGCCCACGCCCCGGCTCGAGGTGCTCGTCGTCGCCGACGGCTGGGTCCTCCGCCGCGCCGACCCCCTGGGGCCCGCCTGGGGACCTCCCCTGAGCGAAGACGCCTCCCGTCGACTCGGGCCCGGCCGCGCGTACGTGCCCCGAGCGGGCGCTGCGAGCGAGCGGGTCCTCCTGGCCACCGCCCGGGATCTGCTCGACGGCGCCCCGGGCGTGGTCCAGCTGCGCGGGGGAGATCGGGTGCCGTGGCGCGACCTCGTGCGATCCGCGGAGGTCCTGGGGCCCGTGCGCGTCGCGCCCGGCGAGCCCCCCCTGAGCGGCGTCCTGGTGGACGCGAGACCGGGCTCGACGACTCGATAAATCGACCGATTGGTAGATACTGATCGACGACGGGAGTTGTTGTGGCGCTGTGATCGAGGGCTCGCGCGCTACAAAGGGCTTGCGGTGGGCGCCCTTGCGCTACAGAATGGCGCGCGCTGAGACCCAGCAAGGGTCCAAGGAGTAGCTCGAACCATGATTCGTTCCGCTGTCGCCGCTTCGTCGAAGATCTTCCGGACCGCCCTCGGCCTCGCCGCCGTCGCCGTGCTCGCCACGGGCTCGACGGCCTGCAACGAGAGCGAGCTGACCCGCCTGTACGCCGAGTTCAACATCGTGTGGGACACGGAGCGGGGCTTCAACCCGGAGGTCGACCACCTCGGGATCATGACCGACTCGACGATCACGTTCGGCGACGTGACCACCGGCGATGTGCTCTCCACCGAGGTGCAGATCTCGAACCCGGGCTCGAAGAGCCTGGACCTGTGCGGGCTCGACCTCGTGCAGCTGAGCTTCGAGGGCGAAGGCGAGGACCGCGAGCTCGCCAACGAGATGCGGACCGACAGCAACGAGATCTCCCAGGGCGGGACCACCGGGACGATCGCCAAGGGCGAGACGTTCACGTTCGAGGTGCGCTTCACCCCCCTGTTCGGCGAGCCGCTGCCCGAGAACCTCTACCTCTCCGTCAAGCACGACCTGAACTGGGACTGCGACGCGATCGAGGACGAAGAGGCGGGCACGGGCGAGGGCCTCTACATCCCGATCTTCGGCGCGGGCGACGGCGAGCCCGTCCCGGACATCTACGCGAACCCGTCCTCCCTCGAGTTCTCCGAAGTCCAGCTCGGCGACGGCACCACGCAGACGCTCTCGTCCATCGTCGGCAACAGCGGCCCGGGCCTCCTCGAGGTGGCGAACGTCACCATCGGCGACAGCACGAACTTCAGCCTCAGCGCCTCGGCGCTCGAGAACATGAGCTTCGCCACGGGCGAGAACGCCGGGATCGAGGTCGACTTCCACCCCACCGCCCAGGGCAACCTGAGCACCGTGGTCAGCGTCTACAGCAACGACCCGAACGACAGCCCCCTCGAGATCCCGGTGTTCGGCGTCGCCAACGCCGCCAAGGTCGGCAAGGCGCCGGTCGCGGTCTGCGGCCCGACCATCCAGTCCGCGCCGTTCCAGACGGAGCAGCTCGACGGGACCGCGTCCTACGACCCGAGCGGCCTGACGCTCACCTACAGCTGGGCCTTCACGCCGCCCGCCGGCTCCAACACCACCCTGAGCGACCCGTCGTCGGCCTCCCCCACGACGCAGATCTTCGGCGAGTCGTACGGGCTCGACCTCGCGGGCACGTACTCGGGCGTCCTCACCGTCACCAACTCCCAGGGGACGTCTTCGCAGCCCTGCGTCCAGGAGATCATCGCGACGCCGAACGAGAACTTCCGCGTCGAGCTCTTCTGGTCCAAGCCGGACGACATGGACCTCCACGTGCTCAACCCCACGGGCGGACCGCGCACCGACAACGACTGCTACTACGCGAACTGCGTGACCGGCGGCTGGGGCGGCGGGCTCGACTGGGGCGCCCAGGGCGTCAGCACGGACGACCCCAGCCTCGACCTGGACGACATCAACGGCACCGGCCCCGAGAACACGAACATCGTATCGCCGGCCGTGGGTCAGTATGCGGGCGACTACACGGTCTTCGTGCACGACTACTCGGGGACGGTCGACGACTTCACCGCGACCGACTGCACCGTCAACATCTACCTGAACGGTGTGCTCACCCAGACGTACAACTTCTCCATCTCGGGCGAAGACCAGGACTACTACGTCGCGAAGATCGCCTGGCCGAGCGGGGCCATCACCCCCTGCGCCGGCATCGGCAGCGGCTGCTGAGCTAGTCCGCCTCGGCCACCTTCGTCCGGCCGGGGAAGGCCTTGACGGGGTCCAAGACCAGCTTCCGGATCGCCACCGGGATCCCCTCGATCCGGATCGGGCGCGGCCGCTCGGTCACGAGCACGCGACGCATCATCGACCCGGACGTCGCGAGTCGGATCTCGAGCGTCACGGGGACGATCGCGGGCAGCGGCTCCGCGGTGCTGCCCGTCTCGACCCACACGCTGCCGTCGAGCGTGAAGGTGCCGCTCGCCTCCTCCGTGACGGTGTAGTCGAGGCGAATCGTCGGCAGCTGCGGCGTCGTGTAGACCCACCAGGCGAAGAAGCTCCGTAGATCCCTCCCGGCCTCGGCCTGGGCCTGCAGCACGAACGAGCGCGTGCTCAGCCCCTGCCCCCGGTACGAGGCGACCGTTCGACGCACGGCTCCCCACAGCACGTCGTCGCCCACCAGCAGCCGGAGCGAGTCCAGGACGAGCGGACCCCGGATGAGCGCGCTGCCGTCGTGGCCCGACTGCCTCCCCAGCCAGATCGATCCCACCACCGGGTGGCGCAGCGCGGCGGCCGACGACCAGCCGCGGCCGTCCAGCGAGTCCACCCACTCGTCGCGCAGCCCGCGCACCAGGCTCCGACACCGCTGGTCGACCCCCGCCGCCTCCAGCGCGCGGCACTCCCCCGCCAACGCGAGGGCCTCGATGAGCCAATCGTCGTGGTCCGTGGCGGGCCCCATGTCGGCGGCGACGTACTGCCGGGCGAGCGCGCCGAGGAGCGACGACCCCGGCGCCCGCGTCGTCATCACCTGGGCGGGCGGCGAGTCGTAGCGGGTCACGGAGATCACGCCCGGCACGTCCCGCCTGCCCGATACGCCGAGCTCCACGATCTCGAGCTCGCGGTAGGGGAAGGGCCCGAAGAGTTCGTTCAGCACCCGCAGGTGCCGGTACGTCTCCTCTTCGATCTCCGAGTCCGGAGAGTTCCCCCGGGGGGAGAGGAATACCCGCAGCGCCGGGAGGTCCTCGGCGGGGGGGGCGGTGGACCGCTCGCGACCGTCGAAGACGAGGAAGCCGGCCCGCAGCACGGGGCGCTGCTCCCGGTAGGTGCTGGTGCGCATCCGGCCGTCCAGCAGCTGCTCGATCCGGGTGCCGGTGGCGGCGATCTTCCAGAACTTCGGCGCTCGGATCGACAGCGTCGCCGTGTGTCGATCGCGGATCGGGGGCGTCGGGTACCACCTCCACCCCGCGATGCCCGCGAAGGTCGACGTGCTCGTCGACTTGAGGACGTCGCCGCCGTAGACGACGCGCACGGCCATCTCCTCTCCCGCGGTGGGTCGGGCCTCGTCCGGGAACCGGACCCACAGCGCGTCCCCCACGCGGTCGAAGGTCAGGCTCGTCTCCTCGCCGCCGTCGTCGGGCACGCGCCGGATGTCCGTGATCTCCAGGGCCGCCCACTGCTCGCCGATGTCCCGCTGTCGCCCCTGCTCGAGCTCCAGGGGCAGGACCCCGCCGATGTCGTCCACGCCGTCGAGCGCGCGCAGGCGCAGGACGACGTTGAAGTTCACGCGCGTGTGGTCGCGATCGGGCCCGGGCACGTCCAGGATGTGCAGGCCGATGTCGCCGTGCAGCAGATCCCACGGCACGCGCGGCCGCTCCTCCGCGAACGCGGAGTCGACCTCGGCGGCCGTGCGCTCGGACGGGAAGGCGCTGTAGAGGCTGCCGATGGTCGACCCGACCCGGCGTTGGAACCAGAAGCCGGCGTCGCCCGTGCCCGCGGCGGCGAGGGGGCTCCACTGGTACGACAGCCACTGGGAGCGGATCTCGAGGTTCTCGGACCGGCGCTTTCGCTTCAGGCTCAGCGCGTGCACATCGAGCATCAGCCCCCCGAGGTCGGGCTGCGGCGCGTAGAGGAGGCTCCCCGGGGGCGCCTGGAAGTGGTCGGAGCGGGGATCGAAGGGGCCCTGCCGGGCGGCCAGGACCGCGCGGACACCCGTGGGGACGGGCGCGTCGGTGCGCGGCTCGGCCTGCGCGAGCAGCTCCTGCACGCCTCCGTCCGACGCCCAGAGGACGGCCCGGTCGATCAGGGCGGTGCCCGGGAGCTCCTCGAAGCTCGAGTGCAGGAGCGGGCCGCGCAGGGGGCCGGCGTCGCGGACGTCGATCTCGCCCTCGCCCGTGAATACGAGGCCGACGTCCCGGCCGCAGGCCGCGAGGACGTGGAGCTTGCCGGGGCCCAGGCGGAGCTCCATGAAGTCGCGCCCGAGGGTCGCGGAGACGACGGGGTGGGTGCGACGCTCGACGGGCTCGACGTCCGCCCAGGTGCAACGCTGGCCTTCAGCGGCCACACCCGCCGCGGGGGACGCGGCGCACATCGCGAGCGTGATCGCGACGGCCCCCGCGAGGCGATCAGCCATCGTCTCCCGACGGCTCGGGCGGCAGGTCGGTGATCAGCGTCGGGTCGTCGTCCGGCGAGCCGGACTTGCGGGGGACGGGGGACGGCCCGCCCGTGAGCGGCATGGTCTCCTGGTCCTCCAGGACCGCGACGCCGCCTGCGGTGAGATCGTGCAGCGACACGTCGTCGGGGATGCCCTCGTCGTCGTGGATGGGAGGGATCGAGTCCGTGAGCGCGGGCCCCAGGCTGAGCTCGGCGCTCGGTCCGACGACCTTGTCGGTCTCCTCGGCCACGTCGTCTTCGAGGGTCGGCATGTCGGCGATCGTCGCGGTGGCGTCCTCGTCCCCCTTGGGTGGGGGGGGCGTGGCGGCGGGCGAGTCGAGCTCCTCGGTGTCCTCCGACGGGTCCTCCTCCGCGCCCGCGGCGGGCCTGCGCATCGTCGTATCGGGCTCGCCGATCATGCTCCCGAGGGTCGGGATCTCGAGCCCGCCCACGAACGTATCTTCGGGGTCGATCACCTCGCCGAACGGGCCGAGGCCGATGTCGCTGCGATCCGCCAGGACGGCCGGGATCCCGATGTTCCGGGAGTCCATGTCCTCGACGCCCTCGAAGTCCTCGAAGCCGCCGGTGTCCCCGTCCCAGGCCGTCGGCGTCTCGTCGCTCACGGACACGTCCGGCTGCGCGGATGCGCGACGGCTGCGGGCGGCCTGCGCTTCGGGCCCGTCGATCGGGACCGGCTCGGCGGGGAACTCCGCGTCCTCGTAGAGGTGGCACTGCACCCGGTGGCCGGGGCGGGCGTCGTGCAGGCCCGGCACCTCCACGGCGCACCGGTCGTAGGCCAGCGGACACCGCGTGTGGAAGTGGCAGCCGCGGGGCGGGTTGATCGGGTTGGGGACGTCCCCCTCGAGGATGACCCGGCGGTGCTTGCGCCCGGGCTTCGGCACCGGCACCGCCGACAGCAGGGCCTGCGTGTAGGGGTGCAGCGGCGCCTCGAACAGGTCGTCGCAGGTGGCCAGCTCGACCACCCGGCCGAGGTACATGACCGCGATACGATCGGCGATGTGCCGCACGACGGCGAGGTCGTGGGCGATGAACATGTAGGAGAGCTGGTACTCCTCCTGGAGGTCCTGCAGCAGGTTCAGGACCTGCGCCTGCACCGATACGTCGAGCGCCGACACGGCCTCGTCGCACACGACGAACCGGGGCTGCAGCGCGACGGCGCGGGCGATGCCGATGCGCTGGCGCTGGCCGCCGGAGAACTCGTGCGGGTACCGGTTCACGTACGACGCCTGCAGGCCGACCCGCTCGAGCAGCTGCTTGGCTCGATCGAACCGCTCTTCGCCCTTCGCGAGCCCGTGCAGCTCGAGCGCGTCCGCGATGATCGAGCCGACGGTCATCCGCGGGTTCAGCGAGCTGTACGGATCCTGGAAGATGATCTGCATGTGGCGCCGCAGGGCGCGCAGCCGACTCTCCTTGAGGGCGAAGACGTCCATGCCGTCGAACACGGCCGACCCGGACGTGGGCTCGATGAGGCGCAGGATCGTCCGGCCGACGGTCGTCTTGCCGCAGCCCGACTCGCCGACCACGCCCAGCGTCTCGCGGGGGTAGACGTCGAGGGAGACGCCGTCCACGGCCTTCACGTCGCCGACCTTGCGCGAGAAGAACCCCTTGTGGATGGGGAAGTACTTCTTGAGGTCGCGCACCTCGAGCAGCGGCTTGATCGGCGCGCCGCCCGCCACGAGTCGGTCGTTCACGCGCCACCTCCTCGCTCGGCGCTCACCCGCTCCAGATGATGGCAGGCGGCGAGGTGCCCGGGCTCCAATTCCTGGATCGCGGGCTCGGTGGTGCAGACGTCGGTCGCGTACGTGCAGCGGTCGCGGAAGCGGCAGCCTTCGGGGAAGTCCACGGCCGACGGGACCATGCCGTCGATCGTCGGGAGTCGACCGCCGGTGCGCGGGCCGAGGTCCGGCAGCGAGCGGAAGAGCGCGATGGTGTAGGGATGGGCGGGCCGCTCGAAGAGGCGGTGGACGTCCGTGTACTCGACGACCTTGCCCGCGTACATCACCACCACGGAGTCGCACGTCTCCGCCACGACGCCGAGGTCGTGGGTGATCAGCAGGATGCTCATGCCCAGGTCTTCCTGGAGGGCGTTGAGCAGCTCGAGGATCTGCGCCTGGATCGTGACGTCCAGGGCCGTGGTGGGCTCGTCCGCGATCAGCAGCTCCGGGCCGCACGCGAGCGCCATCGCGATCATCACGCGCTGGCGCATGCCGCCGGACAGCTGGTGGGGGTACTCGTCGACCCGCTGCTCGGGGGAGGGGATGCCGACCTTGCGCAGCATGTCGATCGCCCGGGCCCGGGCCCCCTCGGGGGTCACGTCGTCCAGGTGGATCTGGATGCCCTCGATGATCTGGTCCCCGACCGTGTAGACGGGGTTCAGCGACGTCATCGGCTCCTGGAAGATCATCGAGATGGCCTGCCCGCGCAGGGCGCGCATCTCGCCGGGCGAGAGCTTCGTGAGGTCCCGCCCCTTGAACAGGATGCGGCCCCCCATGTGGCGGCCCGGAGGGGTGGGCACCAGGCCCATGATCGACAGGGCCGTCACCGACTTGCCGCAGCCCGACTCGCCCACCACGCCGAGCGTCTCGCCGGGCCGGATGACGTAGGAGACCCCGTCGACCGACTTCGCCGTGCCGATGTCCGTGAAGAACCAGGTCTTCAGGTTCTCCAGCTCGAGCAGGACCTCGTCGTCGGCGTACACGGCTACTTCCTCAACTTGGGGTCGAGGGCGTCGCGGAGGCCCTCACCGACGAGGTTCAGGAGGGAGACGGTGATGAAGATGGCGAAGCCCGGGGCGAGGATGAGGTGCCACGCGCCGCTCTTGTAGCCCTCGTCGAGCGTCTGCCCCCAGGACGGGGCCGAGAGGTCGCCGAGGCCGAGGAACGACAGCGTCGACTCCACGAGGATGGCCGACGCGACGCCGAACGTGGCGGCCACGAGCACCGGTCCCAGGGCGTTGGGGAGGATCTGCTCGAAGATGATCCGACGCCGCGAGTACCCCAGGGACACGGCCGCGGTGACGAAGTCGAGGTTGCGCAGGCGCAGGAACTCGCCGCGGACCAGCCGCGCGACCCCCGTCCACCGCACCAACCCGATGATCAACATGATGTGGAAGATGCTCGGTTCTTCCAGGAACGCCACGAGCGTCAAGATCACGAAGAACGTGGGCAACGCCATCGTGATCTCGATCATCCGCTGGATCGTCATGTCCACGCGGCCGCCGAAGAAGCCCGCGGTGGCCCCCAGCAGGATGCCGATCGTGACGTAGATGGCGACGGCGATGAACCCGATCGTCAGCGACACGCGGGTGCCGAACAGGATGCGGACGGCCACGTCGCGCTTGCTGCGGTCGACCCCGAGGATGTGCTCCCCGCTGGGCGGCTCGAGCGACGGGAACGTGGTCTGGCGCGCGTCGAACTTGAAGAGCGGGTACGTGGCGTCGATGACCTGCCCCGCGGCCTCCGCTTCGGCCTGCATCTTCGGGTAGTCGACGTACTCGGCCTCGTAGGGCTTCACGAGGATGACCACGAAGGTGACCGCGAACAGGGCGATGAGGCCCTGGCCGATCTTCCTCATCTTCGCGCGACGGGGCCGCTTCTCCGGCATCGTCTTGCCGAGCCGCTTCACGATGACCAGGAACACGATCAGCAGCGGCAGCCCGAAGACCATCACGAGGTTGAAGAAGGTGTCGACGGGGTTCTCGTAGTAGCGCCGGTTGAACAGCCCCTCGAACCAGGGGAACTCGGTGCCGTCCGGCCCCGACCAGACGAAGGGGTGGGTCGAGCTCACCACGGGCGCGAAGATCGCCAGCAGGAACAGGAACCCCAGCGCGTACAGGCTCACGTACGAGACGCGGTTCTTCTTGAACTGCGTCCAGACGATGTCGAAGTAGGTGAGGTCGTCCGTGGGGACCGCGGACTCCGGCGCGGCCACGCGCTCGGTGGGAGCCTCGGCGGGATCGGGCGTGGGGTGGCGGGTCTGGTCGGACATCAGTCGAACGTGATCCGGGGATCGACCAGGACGTAGGCCAGGTCCGCCAGCAGCATCCCGACCAGCGTCAGCGAAGACGAGATCAGGAGAACGGCCATCACGGCGTTGTAGTCGCGGATGGTGATGCTGTCGAACATGAACAGGCCCATGCCCGGGATGCCGAAGATGACCTCCACGACGACGGAGCCGCCGATGAGCGTGGGCAGGAGCGTCGCCAGCAGGGTGATGATCGGGATCATCCCGTTCCGCGCGGCGTGCTTGACGATGACGATGGACTCCGGGAGGCCCTTGGCCCGGGCGGTGCGGATGTAGTCGGCCCGGATGACGTCCAGCAAGCCGGTGCGCGCGTACCGGGAGAGCACGGCGAGCGACGCATAGGACAGGCACAGGATCGGCAGGGCGATGTGCCAGACCACGTCACCGATGTACTGCAGCGTCGTCATCTGGGTGACGTCGAGGCTCTCGAACCCCGATGTGGGGAAGGCCTGCCACGGTGTCCCCCGCGTGAGCAGGTTGAGCAGGAACACGCCCACGAAGAAGCTCGGCAGGCTGTACATCATGAACAGCACGACGGTGACCACCCGGTCGCCGACGGAGTTCTGCTTCACCGCCGACCAGATGCCGAGGGGCACGGACAGCAGGTAGACGAGGATCACCGACGTGAAGCTCAGGGTGATGGAGTACTTGAGCTTGCTGAGGACCGTGGCGAGCACCGGCCGCTTGTCCACGTGGGAGATCCCGAAGTCGAGCTTGAGCAGGTTCGCCCAGTACTTCGCGAACCGGGTGTCGAACAGCAGGATCTCGATCTTCTTGCCCGCCCCGGACCAGTCCCACCGCTCGCGGTTCTCGGCGAACCAGGCGGTCCACTTCTGCTGGACCTCGGCCTCCTTCACCTCGCTGTCCGTGGGCCCGAAGGTCCACGTGCGGATGGTGTTGTTCTCGGCGTAGATCGCGTTGTTGAGCTTCTTCTCTTCGGGGGTGAGCCGGGCGCCGCCGCCGTACTGGTTCAGCAGCGGCCGCTGCCCGCCGGTGGCGAGGCGCAGCGCGGCGTAGGAGCGGATCCGACGCTCGGGGTGGTTGTTGAGCAGATCGATCAGCGACGGGATGGCGTAGGAGCCCCAGTTGTCGATCGTCTCCTGGGCGTCGATGCGGTCCGCGGGGGAGACGTCCCCGCTGAGGTTCACGTCGGCCTCGGCCACGGCCTCCACGTCGGCCGTCGTGAGGTTGAAGCGCGTATTCAGCAGGACGGGCTTGTCGAGGTTGAACTGCTGCTTGAAGAGCCGATACGACTCGTTCTGCTGACCCGCGAGGTTGGCGCTCTGGCCGCCGTCGCCCGCGCCGAGAATGTCCGCGCCGGGGTTGCCCGGGGCGAAGTTCAGCACGACGAAGACGAGCAGCGAGATCACGAAGAACGTGGGGATCATCAGCAGGATGCGCTTGATGATGTAGCCGGCCACGTATCTACCTCTCTGCGGGGTGCTCGGGGGCGCTCAGGGCTTCGCCGCGCCCGCGAGGAACCACGGACGGGGGTTCATGTAGGGGCGCGTCTTGCTGAACTTCACGTTCTTCAGCTCGGGCTGCCAGTAGACCTTGCGCTTGCGCGTGTAGAAGAAGGTGTACGGCTGCTCGTCGTACGTCAGCTTGTGGAAGGCGTGGGCGAGGCGCACGCGCTCGTCGTGGTCGAACTCCCGCTGCAGCGCGACGATGATCTCGTCCGCCTCGGGGTTCCGGAACCCGACCCGGTTGCTGCCCTTGGCCACGTCGGCCTGGCTGCTGTGCCAGATCTGATAGAAGTCCACTTGAGGTGAGCTGACCCAAGCCAGCGTAACTGCGTCGAAATCTCGGTCGTCGACCTTCTTGAGGAGGTTCGCCCAGTCCATGGGCCGCACCGTCATGGCGACGCCCACCTTGGCCAGGTCCTCCTTGAAGATGTTGCCCACCGTCTTGTACTCGTCCGAGCTGCCGTAGACGGTCAGCGTGAACTCGAACTCGCGGCGCTGCCCGTCGACCTCCTTGTCCCGGATGCCGTTGCCGTTCGTATCCGTCCACCCCGCGCCCTCGAGCAGCTCGGCGGCCTTGTCCAGGTCGAAGGGCACCGCGGGGATGCTCTTGTCGTAGAAGGGCAGGAAGTTGGGCATGGGGCCGGTGGTGCGGCTGCCGAGGTCCATGAAGACCTCCTCGAGCAGCAGCTCGGCGTTGAACGCGTGGGACATGGCCCAGCGCACGTTCTTGTCCCCGAACCAGGGCTTGTCGGCGTTCCAGCCGATGTAGAAGTAGCTGTGGGTCCAGAACTCGCCCGCCTGCAGCGTGCCGTCCTTGAACGGTGAGTCCGGCTCGCCCATGAGCACCTCGGAGCGGTACTGGCCGGGCTGGAGCTGGCTGAGGTGGAGCTCGCCGGTGCGGAGCTTCCGGGGCCAGGAGCTCTGGTCGCGCAGGATCGAGATGACGACGCGTTGGTGGGCGTTTCCGCCGATCGGGTAGCGGGGGGCGCGCTCCATCTCGATGACGACGCCGGGCTCGTACCGGAGGAAGCGGTAGGGGCCGCAGCCGAGGGCGCGCGGGTTGTACCAGTGGTCCTGGAATCGCTGGCCGAGGATCGACTCCTCGTACGCGTCGCCGTCCTCGTCGAAGGCGTACAGGAACTTCGGCATCGGGTAGATGCTGTCGAGGATCATGTACTGGGAGAACTTCTTCTCCTTGAACTTGACCTCGAACGTGAAGTCGTCGATGGCGCGGTAGGAGTCCAGCCCGTCGAAGTAGGAGCGCAGCGGCGCCGCGCCCGAGACCTGCTCGTTCATGAGCATGTCCATCATGAACACCATGTCGTGGGCGGTGACCTGGTGGTCCCCCTTCAGCCAGGCGTATCGCTCGTCCGCCATGTCCACCGCGGGCTCGTGCCAGTAGACGTCCCGGCGGAGGCTGAACACGTAGGTCAGGTGGTCGTCCGGCGTGACCATCTTGTAGGCCAGGTCGCCTGCGAACTTGCTCGGGTCCTCCTTGTAGTACTTGACGAGGAACATCGACACGTACTTCTGGATTTCCTGAACGTCGGCGCCGTTCTCCGCCAAGAAGTTGAAGCCCTTGGGGTTGCTCCCGAACTTGAGGTTGAGGACCGACCCCTGCTCCGCGTTGGAGGGCAGGTAGGGGCTGTCCCGCACCAGGAGGTTCGCGGAGTCGTTGTAGGCGGCGGTGATGTAGTCCGGCTCGGGGACGGGGTGGATGCCGCCCGTGGGCGCGCCCATCGTGGCGGCGGAGGCTCCTCCGGCCTTCACCACGACGCCCTCTTCGAGCTGCTTCTCCACGGCGTCGACGCGCTGCTGGAGCTTGATCTGGTTCCGCTCGATGCGTTCGGACTGCCACACGTTGATCGCGGTCACGACCAAGAGCAGGGCCAGCAGCCCCAGCCCGATGAGACTTCTGAAGAACCCCTTGGTCATTTGTGCCTCGCGGTGCTCGCGGGTCGGTCCGCGAACGGGGAACAGTACTCCGCGCCCGGGAGCGGTGTCAAAGCGCGACGGGACCGCCTCAGACGACGTCCGAGAGGGCCCGCAGAGCGGCCGCCGCGTCCTCCGGTCGAGTGGGGTTGATGAAGGTCCCCCCGCCCCACTCGAATCCCGCGAGCGGGACCAGCCTCGGGACCACGTCCAGGTGCCAGTGCGAGGCTCCGGGCTCGGCGTGCCGAGAGGCGGTGTGGAGGACGAGCGTGTAGGCGGGGTCGTCCAGGGCGACGCGGACGCGCCGGAGCACGGTGCCCAGCAGCGACGCCGCGGCGCGGAGCAGCCCGTCGTCGGCGTGCTCGAACCGGGGGGCGTGACCCGCGGGTGTGATCGTGGTCTCGAACGGCACCCTCGCGGCGAACGGGGCGACGGCGACGACCGACTCGCGCTCGGCGACCACCCGCGCCCCGGTCCGTCCGGCCTCGGCCAGCACGTCGCAGCGGAGGCAGCGCCCCGTGGACGCGTGGTGCGCCCGCCCCCGGCTCGCCGCGAGCGCGGGCAGCGGGGGCGCGAGCGGTGTCGCGACGACCTGGCTGTGCGGGTGGGCGAGGGTCGCGCCCGCCGCGGCCTCGTGGTTCTTGTAGACGAGCACGTGGTGGAGGCGACGGTCCCGCAGCAGGTCCTCCACGCGCCCGCGCCAGGCGTCGAGCACGTCGAAGAGGTCGTCGTCGGGCAGATCGGCGAAGACGGCGTCGTGACGGGGCATCTCGATCACCACCTCGTGCGCCCCGAGCCCGGTCCAGCCCGTCGCCGGGGGCGCGCCGAACGGCTCGCCCGAGGCCTCCACAGCGAGCGCCGGGAAGCGGTTGGCGACCACCCGAACGTCGCCCCGGCGCGCGATCACGGGCCCGGTGCGCCCCTCGTTGCCGGGGCAGAAGGGGCAGTCCTCGGGGGAGCCCGGGGCGAGGCGCGCGGGCGGGGCCGCGGGCAGGGGACGCCGGGCCCGCTCGTCGGCCACGACGACCCAGTGACCGGTGAACGGGTCGGTGCGGAGCTCGGACACGCCTACTCGTACGAGAGGGACAGGGCGCGGATGCCGAACTGGGGGATCCAGTGGCTGTGCGCGCGGTAGTCCTCGGCCCAGTACTCGGGCCGGTCGAGGTGGGTCACGACGTGGTCGACGTACAGCGATCGCCAGCCCGCGTCGCCCGTCGCCGCGTACAGCGACCAGAGCCCCCACGCCCGGCTGAAGTTCAGGCCCGCGCCGTGGGCGGTGGTGGGGTCGTCGACGACGGCCAGGTCGGGGATGCCGTCTTCGTCGAGCTGGGCGAACCAGGCGTCGCGGGCGGGGCCGAGGGGCAGCACGGTGTCGAGCGCCATCATGCGGTGCAGGCAGGGGGGGAAGAACTGGCGCGTGTAGCCCGCCTCGTCGGCCACGGGGCACCGGTCCCCCAGGGGGAGCCACACGGCCTCGGCGCGCTCGACGAGCCGGTCCGCGAGGTCGCCGTCGCCCACGTGCTCCGCCCAGGTGAACAGGTTGACGAGGGCCCAGGACGCGTTGCCGTAGTTGTCGTCGAGGATCTGCTGGACGAGGCGGTCGTCGTCCAGGTCGAAGAGCCAGGCTTGCAGGTCCGTCGCCACCACGCCCGCGAGGGCGCCGAGGTCGTCCCGGCCCGCGAGCTCGCGCTCCTCGGCCAGGGAGAGGAACCAGGAGTAGCCGTAGGGGAGCTCCCAGGAGATCGCCCCCTGCTGCAGGTCCGCGAGCTCGCCCGCCACGGCGTCGGGGTCCAGGACGTCGTCGGCCGCCTCGAGGTAGGCGTCGTCCCCGAGGAGGCGCGCGAGCGCGTGCAGGGCCCAGGTGCCGTGCACCGACGAGTGCCAGTCGATGCACCCGTGGAAGGCGGGGTGGTCGGTGTCCACGCGGGCCACGCAGTCGAGGACGGGCGCGCCGAGATCGACCAGGGCCTGGTCGCGGCGGTCGAGGAGGTCGGTCCAGGCGGGGTCCGTCACGTCGTCGTCGTCTCCGGTGTCGTCGTCGTCCCCGACGTCGTCGTCGTCGTCCCCGAGCAGACCCCCGGCCTCGCACGCGGGCAGGAGCAGCACGAGCGCGGCGAGGAGAGGCCTCACGCCGTCCACGCCGGGGAGCCCGTGGGGTCGGCTTCGAACAGCGTCGCGGGGCCCGCGGCGGGCACCCGCACCACCGAGCCGTCCGGGCCGCGCAGGACCAGGCGGAGCGACGCCCCCGGCCGGGGCCGGGGCAGGGCCGCCACCCAGACCGCCCCGCAGGCCGCCTCGGTCTGCGCCGGATCGAGGGTCTGGTCGTCGATCTCCACCTCGACCGAGCCCCCCGTGAGGCGGCCGTCCAGGCGCCCGTCGCGGGGGAGCAGGCGCACGTACAGGCGCTCGTCGCCCCAGCCGTACTGGAGCTCGCGCACGGGCCCGTCGGTGCAGCCGTGCATCGCCCCGTCGGCGTGCCCCTCGGGCAGACGCGCGGCGCCGTACCACGCGAAGTGGCCGCGGCCCTCGGGGTCGAGGCGGGGCCGGATCGGTCGGAAGGGCGTGTCCACGGGCGACGCCGCGGGCGGGCGTCGCGACGCGGCGGGGACGGCCCGGACGTCGGGGGGCGGCTCCGCCCCCACGGCGGTGTACACGGACGCGACGTGGGCCCGGAACAGCGCGTCGAACTCGCGCTTCCAGGGGGTGGGGTGGTCGTCCCCGAGCCACCAGAACCAGTCCGAGCCCTCGGCCCGCAGCAGCCGGTCGCGCGCCTCCTCGATCCGGTCCGCCGCGACGCCGCGGCCCGCGGCCTGATCGAGGGCGGCCGCCGCCCCCGCGAGCCGCGTCCACGCCGCGTTCTTCTCGGGATGGCCGGCCCAGGTGTCCAGGTCCCCGCGGATCCAGCTGCCGGTGGCGAGGCCCTCCAGTCGACCGACCAGGCCCTCGGTGTCCGCGGCCGCGAGGGCCTCCGACGGCGTGACCGCGTCGATGTCCACGGCCTCCGCCAGGGCGTCGACCAGGGCGCGCAGGAAGGGCTCGCCGCCGCCTTCGTAGTGCTCCCAGCAGTTCTCGCCGTCGAGGAATACGCACACGGTCGCGGGCCCCGGGGCCGGCTCGGAGGCGCGCCGCACCCCCGCGAGGAAGTCCCGGACGGCCTCCTCGGCGGGCATGCCCGCGTAGACGAACCCGATCCGGTCCGACAGCTCGGTGTCCCGGAAGAAGAGGGCGGGGCCCTCGCCGCGCACGCGCCACGGACGCAGGACGTCGGCGTCGCAGGCGCGCCCCCGCGACTTCGCGAGCACCGCCCGGTCCGTCGCCAACCACGCGATCCCGGGGGCCCCGGCGCGGACCGCCGCGAGGGCGGCTTCGGAGACGGCGCCTTCGCTGGGCCACATCCCCACGACGGGCCGCCCGAGGGCCTCGCGGGCGCGCGCCACCCCCCGACGCACCTGGACGACGGCGTCGTCGGGCCGACGGAACTCGATCCCCTCCACGCGGCACCCCGCCCGGGCGTCCTCGGCCGCGCGCAGATCGCACAGCAGCGGCAGGATCGGGTGGTTGTACGGGGTCGTGGAGAACTCGAGCGTCCCGCCCGCGGCCAGCCGCGCCCACCGCCCCGCCGTGTTCTTCGCGCGGGCGGCGAAGCGCGTGAGGACGGCCTCGAGATCGGCCGCGTCGAAGCCGCCGTCTCGGGCGACTCGGTCCGCGATCTCGGGTTCGCGTCGCAGCGTGGGGCCCGTCCACGCGAGGTGGACGAGGACGGCGAGGTCGAGCAGGTCCGCCGGGGAGCCGCCCCCCGCCTCGAAGCGCGCGCAGAGCGCGGGCAGGGCGCGGGACTCCGGGAGCATGCGCGCGTAGGGCAGGGTCGTCGCCGAGCGTACGAGGAGGTCGCGCTGCTCGGGGCTCGCGTGGCCGCGGGCCGCGGCGCGGGAGGCGTCGGCGAGGGGGTCCGTGCCGCCCGCGCCCACCGCGTCGAGCTGGTCGAGCAGCACGGGCACGACGTTGACCGCCATCCGCACGTCGGGCCGCCGGGCGAGCAGCTCGACGATGTCCACGTAGTCCTTGGCCGCGTGCAGGCGCGTCCACGGCATCGCCGCGTGGGTCGGGTCACCGGGCAGGCGGTAGTCCGGCTGGTGCATGTGCCACAGCAGGACGAGCCGGATCGGCGCGGTCAGCGGACGGGGCATGGGAACGTGCGTACCTCGCCGATCGCCTCGACGTCCAGCAGAAGCATCAGCAGGCGGTCGAGGCCCAGCGCGTTGCCCGCGCAGTCGGGCAGGCCCCCGGCCGCGTCCAGAGCGGCCAGGAGGCCTTCGTCTTCGGGGGACGGCGGCGCCCCGGCGGCCTCGCGCGCCGCGTTCTCGACCGCGAAGCGGGCCCGGTGCTCGCCCGGGTCCGACAGCTCCCAGTAGCCGTTGCACAGCTCCACGCCGCATCCGAACAGCTCGAAGCGGGCCGCGCGCTCGCCCTCGGGGCGGCTGCGGATGCGCGCGAGCGAGGCGCGGTCGGCGGGCCAGTCGGTGACGAAGAGGGGCACGCCGAGGCCGAGCTTGGGCCCCACCACCGCCCCGAGCAGCAGGTCGAGCATCTCGTCCCGCGTCGCGGTCCGGGGAGGGCGGACCCCGCCCGCGCGCAGCACGCGGCCCATGCGGCGGGTGTCGTCCACGTGGGGATCGAGGCCCGTGAGCTCCTCGAAGACCTCCGCGAACGTCCGCCGCTCGAAGGGCGCGTCCACCCGCGCCTCGCGGCCCCGGAACCGCAGGGCGCCGCCCGAGTGCTCCGAAGCGAGGGTCCGCACCAGCTCCTCGGTCTCGTCCATGAGGCCCGCGTCGTCCACACCGAGGCGGTACCACTCCAGCATCGTGAACTCGGGCTCGTGCAGCGAGCCGACCTCGCCGTCGCGCCACGCCTTGCCGATCTGGTGGATCGACCCCGCGCCCTCGCACAGCAGCCGCTTCATGTGGAGCTCGGGGCTCGTCACGAGGGCCCGGCGCACGGAGGGCGACCCCCGGCCCCCCGGGTGCAGCTCGACGGCGACGGCGTCGATGTGCGCGTCGATCCCGGGGCAGGCGACGATCGCGGGCGTCTCCACCTCGAGCGAGCCGCGCGCCTCGAAGAAGCGGCGAACGTCGGCCAGGACCCGCGCGCGGAGGCGCAAGCGATCGAGCCGGTTCATGGGCGGGTCCCCGGGGCGGGGCTCAGCGCTTGACGCGCTCGGAGTACTTGCCGGTGCTCGTATCGATCTTGACGAAGTCGCCCTCGTTGATGAACAGCGGCACGTTGATGACGGCGCCCGTGCTGAGCGTGGCGGGCTTGGTCGCCCCCTGGGCGGTGTTCCCGCGCTCGCCGGGGTCGCACTGGGCGATCTGGAGCACGACGGCCTTCGGGAGGTCGCAGGACAGCGCGCGGCCCTTCCAGAAGAGCACCTGCGCGTCCATGTTCTCCTCCATCCACTTCCACGCGTCCCCGAGGTTGTCCTTCGGGATCATGATCTGCTCGTAGCTCGAGTTGTCCATGAAGTGGAAGTCGTCGCCGTCGTTGTAGAGGTACTGGCAGCTCTTCTGCTCGACGTCCGCGGGCGCGACCTTGTCGGCGCTCTTGAAGGTGCGCTCGATCGTATTGCCGGTGAGGAAGTTGCGGATGCGGACCCGGGTGAAGGCGGAGCCCTTGCCCGGCTTCACGAAGTCGGCGTCCGTGATGACCCACGGCTGACCGTCGATCTCGACCTTGACGCCCTTGCGGAGGTCGACGTGGCTGAGCATGGACATGGTGCGGCTCTCCGTTCAGGTCCGTCTTCGGCGACGGGCGGCGGAAAGATACACGAACAGAGCCGCCAGGCACCCGCCTTCGAGCGACCCCGCCGACGCGGTCGTGCAGCCGCAGTCGTCCTCCCGGGGCGGGATGTAGGGGGGGCGGTCGACGTCGTCGTCGTCCGCCGCGTCGTCGTCGTCCGCCGCGTCGTCGTCGTCGCCGGGGCCGCAGTCCTCGTCCACGAGGTGGTCGCAGTCCTCGTCCGTGCCCTCGCACGCGTCCTCCGCCCCGGGGTGGCGCGCCGGGTCCCCGTCCGCGCAGTCGCCCAGCAGGGGGTTCCAGCCGTCGCCGTCGGCGTCGATGTCCTCGAAGGAGCCGCCCTCCGGCCCGCCGAAGGCGCCGAGATCGGGGGGGGAGCCGTCGGGATCGGGCGGGGCCGTCGCGTCCCCGGCGTCCCGCGCCGGGCTCTCGGGGGCGAGGTCGAGGCGGTCGTCGTACTGGTCGCCCCCGGTGAAGTCCGCGAACAGGGGGTTCACGCTCACGTTGCCGTCGGTGCCGGTGGGGTCCGCGAGCCCGCCCGCGTATGCCGAGCCGTCGGGCGCGTAGACATCGGACCACCGGATGGACGTGACCGCGCCCGCCGCCCCGGAGATGCCGTCGCCGCGCTCGGGGAAGGCGACGATGCCGTGCAGCATCGACAGCGAGCCGTCGGCCGTGACCCGGAGGTCGGCCCCGTCGTCGGCGCGGTCTCCGGCGAAGGTGACGTGGGTCAGATCGAGCGCGCCGCCGAGGACGTGCACGCCCGCCCCCGAGTCGGCGCGGTTGTGTACGAACAGCGAGTTGCTCACGCGCGAGACGCCCGCGCCTTCCACCCGCACCGCGCCCCCCTCGCGGTCGGCCCGGTTCCCGTCGAAGAGGCACCCCCGCACCGTGACGTCCGAGGACAGGACGTACAGCGCCCCCCCGAACCCCGAATCGATGCCCGTCGCCCGGTTGGCTACGAACCGCGAGCGCACGAAGGTCGGCGACGCGTCCTCCGCGAGCGCGCCCGCCCCGAACTCCGCCTCGTTGCCCGCGATCACGCAGCGGTCGCACTCGCCCACGGCCCCGGCGTCGACGCGCAGGCCGCCTCCCCCCGCGGGAGCGCTCGCCCGGTTGTCCGCGATGAAGGCGTCCGTGAGCGTGTACGCGACGTCGGAGAGGCGCGCGCCGCCCCCGCGGTCCGCCGAGTTGTCCACGATCCGGCCCCCCGCGATCCGGAGCGTCCCTCCCCCGACCGCCCGCAGCCCGCCCGCGCCGGCGTTCGCGCGGCAGCCGGTGATCTCGAGGGTCGAGAACGACGCCGGGTTGGGCGTCCCGTCCCCCGCGACGTGGAGGCCGCCCGTGCGCTCCGCGACGGCCCCCGTGATCGTCAGATCCGTGGCCGTGACGGGCGTGGACTGCAGGAACGCGCCGCCCCCGACCTCCGCGGAGGTCTCGGAGATGTGCACCCGATCGAAGATCGGGGCACCGCCCAGCACGTAGACGCCGCCCCCGAAGCCCCACTCGTCGCCGTCGGCCTCGGCGTGGGTGTCGACCACTTCGACGTCCTCGACGCGCGACTCGGAGGCGAGCAGCTGCAGCCCCCCGCCGAGGCGCGCTCGGCAGTCCGTCAGGACGAGGTCGCGAAGGGTCGGGGAGCTGCCCTCCACGTGGACGCAGCCCCCCGGGCGACCCGGGGTGCCGCGCGAGTCCCCGCTCCGCACCGTGAAGCCGTCCAGGATCGTCGAGGCCCCGGCCAGGGCGCCCACCGTTACCACCGGGCCGCTCCCCGTCCCCGCGATCGCCGTGGCGTCGGGGCCCGCGTCGCCCCGCACGGCGATCGACTTCGTGAGGAAGTCGATGTTCTCGCTGTAAGTACCTGGCGCGACCAGGATCTCATCCCCGTCGTCCGCGGCGTCGATGGCGGCCTGGATCGTCGCGTGGTCGTTCTGCTCGCCCGGTCCGACGGTGAGGGTCGCGGCCACCGCCGCCCCGGGGAGGACCGTCGCGACCGCGGCCACGAGCAGCGGCACGAACGGTTGACGGCGGGGGAGCATGCGGCGCAGTCTCGCACGCGGCCCCGTTCGCCGTGCTCGGAGTTCCCATGCGCCTGTCCGTGCTCCTCGTCGTTCTCGTCCTCGTCCCCGGCTGCGGGGGGGACGACCCGAAACCTCCCCACCACGAGCGCAGCCTCGCCGACGTCCCCGCCCAGCCGAAGGTCGTGGTCACCGGCCGGTCGCAGACGCCCGCGCCGGACGCGCCGGAGGGGACCGACTCGATCGACGCCGCGATCGCCGCCCTCCCCGAGGTCATGAAGAGCGCCGACCGCGTGCTCACCGCGGACCTCCTCGGCGACGGAGAGCCCGAGGTCTTCGTGGCCTCGGGGAACGACGTGCGCTGGGGGGAGTGGCCCGCGGGCGCGTCGGCTCCCCGGCTCGAGAGTCGCCACATCGGCAAGGGGATGCTGCAGGCCTGGATGGCGCACGACCTGGACGGTGACGGCAAGGACGAGGTCGTGTTCGCGTTCGGGATGGGGCGCGACTTCCCCGACGCGCCGGTCGAGGTGGTGCTGCTGCGGGCGAACCCGCAGGCGTCCATCGCCGCGCCGATCTGGAAGCACAAGGGGCCGCGGACCCAGGTCACGTCCCTGCAGCCATGGCCGAGAAAAGACGGAACATTCGATATCTACATCGCAGCCTTCGAGGATCGCTTTCATGTCGCCGGGGGCGTCCTGTCCCGGGGAAGGCGGTCGGCGCCGCGGTGGCTCGAGGGTCACCGGGTGCGCATGGGGATGTACCGCTCGGTGGGCGACTTCGACGGCGACGGGGAGACGGAGACCGCGGTGGGGCGCCTCTACGGGGACGAGAAGGGGGCCGACGGCGATCTGCGCGTCATCCACCACGACGGGACCGTCGAGCGCATCGAGACCGTCCGCGGCGTCCGGGCGGTGGGCAGCGGCGACCTCGACGGCGACGGGCGGCCCGAGCTGCTGTTCGGCGACGGGTGGCACAAGAACTACGGAAAGATCGCCCGGTACCGCCCCACCGTCGCGCGCTGGGACGGCGGGTGGACGACCGAGCTGGTCGAGGAGTCGGCCGAGCAGTACGCCGTGGAGCGGATCGGCGTCGTGGACGGCGCGCTCGTGGCCGGCGGCAACAGGCGGGTGACGGCCTACGCCCGCGGGGACGCCGGGTGGACCCGGATCGGCGCCCCGGCCCCCACCTCCACGAACGGCGCGTGGGCCGCGCTGAAGACCGACCTCGTCGTCGGCGGCAAGGCCCCCGCCCGGGTCCCGCTGCGCTAGCGGATGTCCCGCCGCTGGAAGATCAGCAGCCCCAGGAGCAACATGCCGAGGCTGTAGCCGACGGTCCGGGCGAGGTCCGGGAGCCCGTCGGTCAGCGTCGTCAGCGTGCCGTGGTGGCTGTACAGGTCCCGGGACGACCACATCGTCCACTCCCGGATCGACGCCGCGGTCTCGGCCGACGCGAGGTCCGTCTGGGCCCAGGCCCACAGGATCGCGGTGATGCCCGCGTCCCCCACGAGGCCGAGGATGGAGCCCGCCAGCGTGAGCAGCGGGGACTGGGTGATCGACGCGATGATCGCCGCCAACGCCAGCGCGGGGAGCATGATCGCGGTCGCGAGGACCGTCCCGTAGGCGATGCGGAGCAGCTTCGCGCCCCCGCCGTCCACGTCCGCCATCCACTGCGCGGCCTGGATCGGGAACTTCGTGGCGTCGCCGTCGAAGCCGAATACGAGCATCCCCAGCAGCCCGCCCGTGACCATCGCCAGGACGATCGAGCCGAAGGCCACGCCGGTGCCGAGCAGGGCCTTGGCCACGTACACCTCCACGCGGCGGACCGGGCGCACCAGGATCATCGCCGCGGTCCCGATCGAGAGGTCCTCGGCCCACAGGATCGCGAAGAGGATGAGCAGCACGAGGCCGTTGAGCGGGAAGCTCGCGAGGCCCACCGAGACGTCCGCGGCAAGGAGCCAGTCGAGGCCCTCGGAGCTGCCCTCCTGGACCTGCTCCGAGGCCACGCCCATGGCGTACAGCAGGCCCACCGCGGCCACGCCGTGGAGGAGACCGAAGACGAGGACGGCCCACACCAGGCCCCGGCCCTTCACCTTGCGCCACTCGGCGCGCACCATGCGCAGCAGCCTCATCGGATCTGCCCTCCGCCGCTCTCCGTGAGTCGAAGGAAGCAGTCCTCCAGGGACTCGCCCGGCTTGATGAGCTCGTCGACGCGGCCCTCGGCCACCTTCCGGCCCTCCTGGATGATCCCGACCTCGTCGCAGAGCATCTCCACCTCCGAGAGCAGGTGGGACGATACGAACACCGTCAGCCCTCGCTCGACCTGCATCGACTTGATCAGCTCGCGGACCTCCTTCATGCCCGCGGGATCGAGCCCGTTGGTGGGCTCGTCCAGCAGCAGGAGCTTGGGGCGGGACAGGAGGGCCTGGGCGACCCCGAGGCGCTGCTTCATGCCGAGGCTGTAGGTCTTGACCCGGTCGTCCGCGCGGTCGGCGAGCTTGACGAGGGAGAGCAGGTCGCGGAGCTCGGCCTCGGACGCCTCGGGCCCGTAGGAGGCGAGGATCCGGAGGTTCTCCATGCCCGAGAGGTACTCGTAGAACCGAGGCCCCTCGACGATCCCGCCGAGGTGGCGTCGGCCGACCATCGGATCCTCGTCGCCGAAGAGACGCACGCTGCCCGAGTCCCGGGAGATGAGGCCCAGGATCATGCGCATCGTCGTCGTCTTGCCTGCGCCGTTGGGGCCGAGGAAGCCGTAAATGCAACCGGGGCTGACCTGCAGGTCCAGGTCCTGGACCACGGCCTTGCCGCTGTAGGACTTCGTCAGGCCCCGGGTCTCCAGGGCGAGGGTGTCGGTCACGCGTCCTCCTCGAGCGAGCTCACGAGGCTGTCGATCAGCAGTCGGTTCAAGGCCCCGGTGTCGTCCGGGGCCCAGCGAAGTCGGTCGGCCTGGTCGAGCCGCCAGGCCGTGTCCGGGGGGTTGTCGTTGAGGCGGGTCGAGGCGGCGGCCCCCCGCGTCGCCGCCGCGATCAAGCGCAGGGCTCCGTCCACGCCGCCGGGGCCCGAGGCGTGGTCCTGCCGCGCCTGCATGCGAATGTAGCGACACGGGACGCGGTCGATCCAGGCGGTCGGCTCCCGGCGCGCCCAGAAGGCGTCGGCGTCGCGGGCGAGGGCTGTGCGGGCCGCGGGGGGGAGGGGACCGCCGCGCAGGATCGCGCCCCGGTCCGCGGGGCCCTCCCAGTCGAGCAGAAAGCGGACGCGGAGGTCGTCGCCGTGGCGGGCCAGGACGGGGGCGGCGAGGGCGAGCCCCATGGAGAACGAGGCCACGCCGATGGCGCCCGGGCGCACGTTCCGGAGCGACTGGACGAACTCGAGGACGGCGCGGAACGAGTCCTGGCCCTCGGAGCCGCAGAAGTCGTCGTGCCCCCAGGACTTGCCCCGCCCCACCGGGTCGAAGTGCACGGTGCGGATGCCCCGCACGGCCGTCTCCTCGGCGCCCAGGACGTAGTACTCCCCGCAGAAGACCGAGCCGGGCTTGTCGCGACCGGGCACGAGGACCAGGGCCGGGCGCGGCTGGTCGTCGTCGGGCTCGTGCAGGTGGACGTGGACCCGATAGCCGGCCGCGGTGGTCAGCCAGTGGTGCGAGTGACGCGTGGGGTGCCCCGAGGCCCGGGCCCGTTGCAGGGCCAACCGGCGGCGGGGGAGGGCCCGCGCGACCGCGAAGGCGCGACGGAGCCGACGGGGATCGGGTCCCGGGGTCACGCGCGGCCGGCCAGCGCCTCGGGGAGCCGCTGGTAGATGCCCCCGAAGCCGCCGTTGCTGAGGATCAGGACGACGTCGCCCGCGCGCGCCTCGGCGGTGAGGGTGGCGACGATCGAGTCCACGCCGGTGGTGGTTCGGGCGTCGACCCCCCGCCCCGACGCGTCCCCCACGAGCGTCTCCACGGAGAAGCGCTCGGCCGGGTCCTTCACCTTCTCGGGCCGGTCCACCGGCGCGACGAGCAGGAGGTCCGTGCCGTCGAACGCGCGGCCGTAGTCGGCCTGGAAGATGTTCCGCCGCGTCGTATTGGTGCGCGGCTCGAACACGGTCCACAGCCGTCGGTCGGCGCCGAACCGCAGCCGCGTGGCCTCGATCGTGGCCTTCACGGCGGTGGGGTGGTGCGCGAAGTCGTCGATGAGGGTCACGTCGTCGACCTCGCCGAAGACCGTCTGCCGTCGCTTCACGCCCGCGTACGCGGCGAGGGCGTCGGCGATGTCCGGGGCCGCGAAACCGCGGCGGATCAGCACGGCGACCACGGCCGTCAGGTTCGCGAGGTTGTGCTCGCCCACGAGCATGCACCGGAACGTGCCCACGTCCTCCCCGGCGAGGCGCACCCGGAACGACATGCCGTCGGGCCCGGCGTCCACCACCTCGGACTGCCACTCGGCGCGCTCGTCCCGCCGGGTCGAGTAGTACTCCACGGCGCAGCGGCCGAGGTCGGCGATGGGGGGGACGTGCTCCCCGTCGGCGCAGGCGAGCAGGATCCCGTCCTCGGGGATGAGGGCGACGAACGCCCGGAACGCGCCGCGCACGTGGTCGAGGTCCCGGTAGATGTCGGCGTGATCGAACTCCACCGACGTGATGACCGCCGTGCGCGGGCGGTAGTGGACGAACTTGGGGACCTTGTCGAAGTAGGCCGTGTCGTACTCGTCTCCCTCCACGACGAAGTGGGCGCCGGGCCGCCCCACGCGGAAGTTCCGTCCGAAGTTCTCGAGGACGCCGCCCACGAGAAAGCCGGGGTCGTCCCCCAGGTGATGCAGGCAGTGGGCGAGGATCGAGCTGGTGGTCGTCTTTCCGTGGGTCCCCGCGACGACCACGGGGTGGCGCTGCGACAGGAACAGCGCGCCCAGCGTCTCGGGGAACGACGCGTAGTCCAGGTCCCGCTCGCGCATGGCCACGGCCTCGGGGTTGGGCGCGCTGATGGCGTTGCCCACGATCACGAGGTCGGGGTCGTGGTCCAGGTTCTCCGCCTTGAACCCCTCCATGAGGGCGATGCCCGCCTTCTCGAGCTGCGTCGACATCGGCGGGTACACGCCCGCGTCCGAGCCCGTGACGCGGTACCCGGCTTCCTGCAGGAGGCCCGCGTAGGCCCCCATCGCCGTGCCGCAGATGGCCATGAGGTGAATGGTCTCGATCGACTCCGGGTCGGGGATCCGGTGGGGCATCGTCGTCCTGTGTCGAGGGCTGAGCGGGGGCCGGTCGGGGCGCGAAGACGCGCGGATGCTACCGGAGGCGGCGGAGGTCAGCGCGCGTACGTATAGAGCGCCCACAGGATCCGGGCGCCCGCCCGCGTGATGCCCTTCCAGCTCCCGCTGATCTTCGAGTCCCCGGCGAAGCGGTTCCGATAGACCACGGGGACCTCGACGATGCGGAGCCCGGCGCGCGCCGCCTTGCAGGCCATCTCGACGTTCCAGCCCCACGTCGGGTCGACCATCCCCAGGGCGAGCAGCGCGTCGAAGCGGATCGCCCGCATGGGGCCCATGTCCGTGAGGCGCGTGCCGAAGCGGGCGTTGATCGCGGCGGTCTGGAGGCGGTTGCCCCACACCTGCACCGGGGTGAGCGAGCCCCGCTCGGCGCCCCCCCGGGTCCGCGTCGCGAGCACGAAGTCCGCTTCGTCGCGCTCGATGCGGGCGACGAAGTCCACCAGGGCGGCGGGATCGTCGGCGTGGTCGGCGTCCAGGACGACGAGCACGTCGGGCCGGGGGTCCGTGGCGTCGAGGTGGCGGATCCCCGCGAGGCACGCCGATCCGTAGCCCCGCCGCGCCTCGTGCAGGACCTCCGCGCCGCCTCCCCGCGCGACCTCGGGGGTGCGGTCGCGGCTGCCGTTGTCGACGACGACGACGCGCGCATCGAGGGCCGAGGGGATGGCCGCCAGGACGGCGGGCAGCGACTCCTCTTCGTCCAGGGCGGGGATGACGATGGCGACTCGCACGGCGACCGAGTGTAGAGCAGCCGAACGCCTCCGCGGTTTCACCGGGCGCCCCGAAGCGTCGTGATCCTGCAAAGCCGCGCGCGTGAGGGTTGAAGGAGGCGGCGCGATGAACTAGGAAAGAGGCAGCCGTCCGCGCCGCGGAGGGTCCCGCTTTGTCCGGAGTCCGCTTCATGCGCCCGTCTCTCCCCCTCTTCGCTTTCCTCGCCTGCGCCCTGCTGCCCCTGTCCGCCGTCGCGCTCGACAAGGACGACCCCTTCGAGATGGTGGCCAAGCCGGTGGCCGGCCCGGTCGAGGCCGGGAGCGAAGCCACGGTCCAGGTCGAGTACCGCGTCTTCAGCGCCGACTACTTCATCTACCGGGAGCGCTCCGAGGTGCTGGTCGAGGACGCCGCGGGGCTGACCATCGGCGACGCGAAGTTCCCGAAGGGCAAGGTCAAGTACGACAAGATCTCCGAGGAGGACAAGGAGATCTTCGGCGAGACGTTCGTCGTGGACGTCCCCGTGACCATTCCCGCGGACGCGGCCCCCGGCGTCCACACCGTCAAGCTCGCGGCCAAGCTCCAGGGCTGCAACATCCCCGAGAACTACTGCCTCTTCCCCGAGACGAGCGACGAGCTGGTCTACGCGCTGCAGGTGGGCGACGAGACGGGGCCGGCCGCGATCGCCCCCGCGGCGGAAGGCGGCGACGCGGCCGGGGGCGACGGCACGGCAGAGGAGGGCGGAGACGAGGGCGACGGCGCGGCTGCGGGCACGACGGGCGCGGCTTCGGGCGTCACGACGATCCAGGCGGCGGAGTACGACGGCACGGCCGCCACCGAGGCGTGCGCGGGCACCGCGGGCGATCGGGGGGCGAGCGGCGCGGCCGCGGGCGCGTGGGCGACGGACCTCATCTCGGGGAGCGCCGGCAGCTCCTTCCTCTTCTTCCTCTTCCTCGTCTTCCTCGGGGGCATCGCCAGCAGCCTGACGCCGTGCGTGTACCCGATGATCCCCATCACGATCGCCGTCATCGGCGCCTCCGGCGACCAGGGGCGCATGCGCGCGTTCCTCATGTCGGTCGTCTACGTGGCGGGCATCTGCGCGACGTACACGATCCTCGGGTTCGTCGTGGGCAACTCCGGGGGGATGTTCGGGAGCATGCTCCAGAACGCCTGGGTGCTGGTGGGCGTGGCGGCGGTGTTCGGCCTGCTGTCGCTGGCGATGTTCGGCGTGTACGAGTTCGCGCTGCCCGAGTCCATGACCACCCGCGCCTCCCAGGCGGGCGGCGGCGGCTTCGTGGGCGCGTTCATCGTCGGCACCGTCGCGGGCGTGGTCGCGGCCCCCTGCACCGGCCCGGTGGTCGCGTTCCTGCTCGTCGAGATCGCGAACCGCTTCACCCCCGCCCAGGGGGTCCTCGTGATGCTCGCCTACTCGCTGGGGCTGGGGATGCTCTTCCTCGCGGTGGGCACCTTCTCGGGCGTCCTCGCCGCGATGCCGCGCTCCGGGGCGTGGATGGTCGAGGTGAAGCACGTCTTCGGCGTCATCATGCTGGCGGCCGCCGTCTACTACCTCGACCAGGTGCTCCCCGCCGCGGCGATGCCCTTCCTCTGGTCCGCGATCGTGCTCGGGTTCGGCTTCGTGATCGCCGGCCGCATGGCCCTGATCCGGGGGCCGCGTTCACCGAAGCGCCTGGTCTTCGCGGCCGCCATCCTCGCCCTCGGCGGCTTCTTGATCTTCCAGCCCGAGCCGGACGTCCCCACGGTCCACGTGGAGTGGTCCGACGACGAGAGCGCGGGCCTGACGACCGCCGCGAGCCAGGGCCGGCCGGTCATCCTCGACTTCACCGCGGACTGGTGCGCGGCCTGCAAGGAGCTGGAGCACCTGACCTACACCGATCCCGCGGTCGTCTCGTGCGCGGCGGACTTCGTGCCCGTCATGGTCGACGGCACCGAGGACACCCCGGTGTTCAGCGGCCTGCGCGACAAGTACGGATTCCAGGGCCTCCCGGCCGTCTACTTCATCTGCCCCGGCGGCGAGGTCGTCGAGAACCTGACCCTCAAGGGCTTCGAGCCCGCGGACAAGTTCCTGGCGAAGATGAACCGCGCCCTCAAGGCGTGCGAAGGAGCCAAGACCGCCGCCCTCTGAGCCTCCGCCGCGAGGTCCAGCCGGGAGCGGAGGCGCGGGAGCGCGAGGCGCGATTCGAGGGAGCGCACGCCCCGGTGCGTGACCGATGAAGAGCGACGAAGCAACGCCCCGATCGCGTGCGTCGCCCCGGCTAGTCGGGGCAGCCGTCCTCGTCGTCCCGGCCGTTCTTGGTCTCGGGATCCATCGGACAGAAGTCCGTGGTGTCGGGGATGCCGTCCTCGTCGTTGTCGTAGTCGGGGCAGCCGCCGAGGTCCTCGAAGCCGTCGATGTCCTCGGGCGCGTTGGGGCACGCGTCGAGCATGTCGGGGATGTTGTCGAAGTCGTTGTCGTCTTCGGGGCAGCCGTCGTCGTCCTGGAACCCGTCGACGTCCTCCTTCTGGTCCGCGCACTGGTCGTACGCGTCGGGGATGAGGTCGCCGTCGTTGTCCATCTCGGGGCAGCCGTCGTCGTCCTGGAACCCGTCGAAGTCTTCGCGCTGACCCGGGCACCGATCGAACTTGTCGGGGATGCCGTCGCGGTCGAGGTCTTCCTTGAGGGCCTGCTGCCGGTTCTTGAGGACGCGGGGCCCGTAGCGGGTGCTGCGGCGGTCCTTCTTCTTCTTCTTCTTCGTGCGGCCGTAGTCCACCGACGACGAGTCCTCGGAGGTGTCTTCGGCCTTGTCTTCAGAGGTGTCTTCAGAGGTGTCTTCAGCGGCGACGGGCGCGGCCGCGCCCACGAGGGCTGCGCCGAGGAGGGCGACGAGGACGGACCGGAACGTCATTCGCCGCCGAGCTCGAGGCGCTGGAAGATGAAGTCGGTGGTCGAGTGGTCGAAGCAGGCCCAGGCGAGGCGGCCGGAGTCGTCCACGTGCACGTTGTTGTGGAACCCCACGGCCCCGTTCTCCATGTGCACCGTGCGGTTCCAGTCCGTCCCGCCGGTGCGGGCGGCCATGAGCGCGTCGTTGTTCATACCGTCATGGTAGATGACGACGGGCTCGCCGCCGACCCAAGCCACCGCGCTGTCGGGGCCGACGAAGTCCCGGTCGTCGACGATCTGCGTCGACAGGTCCGTGCCGTCCCAGCGACCGAACAGCAGATCCTGGTTCTCCATGTCGGCGAACGCCACGTGCAGGTCGCCCTGGTGCACGCTCAGGGTCGGCCACGCGCCCACGTCGCCCTCCGAGGCCCAGGTGGCGACGCTCCAGTTGCCGGGCCCGCCGGACGCGACCTTGAGGTCCGAGTTCGCGACGTCGAGGTAGGCGATGTGGATGGTCCCCGACTCCTCCACGAGGATGTTCGGGTACTGCCCCACGTCGGCCTCGTCGCCGTCGCCCTCGTCCACGACCTCGTTGTCCCACGAGGCGCCGTTCTTCACCGCCACGCGGAGGTCCCCGCCGGAGCGGTTGTAGTAGGCGATGATCGGCGCGTCGGAGCCGGTGATCGCGATGGTCGCGAACTCCCCGACGCCGTTCTCGACGTCCTCCGCCACCCAGGCGTCGCCCTCGCGGGTCGCGTAGCGGAGCTTGTCCCCGCTCCGGTTCCAGTGGGTGGTGTGGGGCACGTCCGAGCCGTCCAGCGCGATGCCCGCGTAGTAGCCGCCCTCGAACCCGCCCGTGGGGATGGCGGCCGAGCGATCGGGGGCGCCGTCGACCTGCCAGGTCGTCCACTCCGGCGGGTCCCCGGAGCCGCGCGCCACCGACAGGAGCGGCGCGTCGCCCTCCTCTTCACCGTCCCGATCCTGGTAGGCGAGCCACGGTCGACCCGCGCTGTCGACGTCCATCGAGAGGTAGTAGCCGCGGTCGTACTGCGGGGCCGCGGGGGGCGGGGTGGCTGCGGCCGAGTCGTCGTCGTCGTCGCACTCGCAGCCGCCCGCGAAGAGGAGAGCGGCGGTGGACAGGGAGAGGAGGGCGAAGCGGGGCGATCGGAGCATGTGCGGATGCCTATCACTCGGGTAGGACCGGGTCAAGGCGCGTCCCGGGCCCGAATAGTCCGTCGTCTCGGGGGGTTGCGTTTGACCGGGCCCCCGGGCCCGGGGTGGTTGCAAACCCCACGGTCGTGGGCCACGCTTGAGCGCCCGCTCCCGTAGCTCAGCAGGATAGAGCACTCGCCTCCTAAGCGAGGGGCCCCAGGTTCGAATCCTGGCGGGAGCGCCAGTTCACGATCATGACCGTCGAGCCCGATTCTCTCCGCGCCCCTCGCCCGCTTCGGGAGGGCGACGTGATCCGCGTCGTCGCCCCGGCCTCGCCCTTCGACCCGGAGAAGCTGGAGGCGGGCCTGGACGTCCTGCGGTCCTGGGGCTTCGAGCCGCGCCACCGCGACGACCTGTTCGAGCGCCGCCACTACTTCGCGGGCTCCCCCCGGCGCCGGGCCGACGAGCTGCACGAGGCCTTCGAGGACGACGACGCCGCCGCGATCATCGCGGTCCGCGGCGGGTACGGCGTGGCGTCGGTGCTGCCCCTGCTCGACCCCGCCCGCATGCGCGTCCCCAAGCTCGTGTGCGGGTGCTCGGACCTCACGGCCCTGCTCGCCTGGTGCGTCCAGGAGGCGGGCGTGCGCGCGCTGCACGGGCCCATGGTCGTGGGCCTGGGCCGGGGCGACGACGCCGACGGCGCCGACCGGCTGCGCACGCTCCTGACGTCGACCGCCCGGCCCGAGGGCCTCCGGTCCGCGTTCGAAGACGCGCTGCAGTGGTGCGTGTCGCCGGGCACTGCGCGCGGCCGCGCCGTGGGGGGCTCGCTGTCGATCCTGGCCTCGCTGTGCGGCACCCCCTGGCAGGTCCGCGCCGAAGGTGCCGTCCTCTTCCTCGAGGACGTGGGCGAGCGCCCGTACCGCATCGACCGGCTGCTGCTCCAGCTCGCCCAGGCGGGCACGTTCGACGGCGCCCGCGGTGTGGTGCTCGGGGACTTCACGGGGTGCGACGAGCCCGGCGGCGGGGTCACGTGGCGCGACGCGGTGACCCGCATCTTCGGGGAGCTCGCGATCCCCGTGCTGGCGGGCGTCCCGTTCGGGCACGGCTCGCCCAACCTGGCGTTCCCCGTGGGGACGCGGGTCCAGGTCGACGCCGCGGCGGGCACCGTGACGTTCCGGGAGGCGCTGCTTGCCGATTGACGGGTCCTACGCGGCGCTGGAGGACCTCCTCGAGGAGGCCGTGGCCTCGCGGATCGGATCCGGCGCGGTGCTGCGCGTCGACGACCTGCACCGGGGGCGGCTGCTGCGCGAGTGGGCCGCGGGGACGGTCTCCCGGGAGCCGAAGGGGCCCCCCGTGGACGCGGCCACGACGTTCGACCTCGCATCGCTCACGAAGCTCTACACCGCCACCGCCGCGCTCCGCCTCGCGGCGGGGGGGTACCTCGAGATCGACGCCCCCCTGGCGAGGCTGGTGCCCGCGCTGCGGGGCGCGCCGCTCGCGACGGCGACGGTGCGGGCGTTGCTCGATCACACGTCGGGGGCGCCCGCGTGGAAGCCCTTCTTCGAGGACCACGACGGCTCCGCCGCGATCCGCGAGGCCGCCGCCGCCCTCCCGCGGGGGGGCGCCCCGGGGCGCGAGGTGTACTCGGACGTGGGGTTCCTGGTCCTCCAGACCGTCCTCGAGGCCACGACGAAGACCCCGCTGCCGGATCTGTTGGACGAGGAGGTGCTGGAGCCCGTCGGGCGGGCCGCCGACCTCCCCGTGCCCGGGTACCGCGGCGTCGGGGCGGGGGAGGACGCGGCCCGGGAGGCGATCGCCCGGGGGGGCGTCGCGGCGACGGAGGTGTGCCCGCGCCGGGGGCTCCTGTGCGGCGAAGTGCACGACGGCAACGCCTGGGCCATGGGCGGCGTCGCGCCCCACGCGGGCTTGTTCGGCTCGGCGGCGACGGTCGCGGCGCTGGCGCGTGCCTGGTGGGCGGCCCCGAAGAGCGGGCTCCTGCCCCGCTCGGTGCGGGACGCCGCGTGGACCCCGCCGAAGGGGGAGGGGACCCACGCGCTGGGGTGGGACACGGTCTCGCCCGGGGCGTCGTCCGCGGGCTCGGTCCTGTCGCCCCGGAGCGTCGGCCACCTGGGCTTCACGGGCACCTCGCTCTGGATCGACCCGGACCGGCGGGTGTCGGTCGTGCTCCTCACGAACCGGGTCCATCCCTCGCGGGACGACGACCGCATCCGGGCCCTCCGGCCGCGGGTCCACGACGCGGCCGCGGCCTTCGTCGACGCGGACCGGTCGGTCCGATAGATTCCCCTTCCCCCGACGCCCTCACGGAGCGTCGGCCGATCTCGGAGGGCGCAGTGGCCAACGAAGAAAACGACGCCGGATCGAGCTGGTTCCACCGCCAACACGGGGGCAAGGTCCCCGGCGCGGGCACCCGCCGGGACAACCAGGCCATCTCCGGGATGTGGGTCAAGTGCGACGGTTGCGGGGAGTTCCTGCGCAGCTCGACGCTCGAGGAGTCGCTCCAGGTCTGCGAGCACTGCGGCGCGCACCACAAGATCGGGGGCGTCGAGCGGATGCTCGGGCTCGTGGACGACGGCACCTTCGAAGAGCTGGACCCCGAGCTCACGTCCGAGGACCCGCTGGGCTTCGTGGACAGCCGGGCGTACACCGCCCGCCTCGCGGGCTCGATCAAGAAGTCCGGCCACAAGTCCGCGTTCGTCTACGGCCGCGCGGATCTCCACGAGCGCCCGGTCCTCATCGGCACCTTCCTGTTCAAGTTCATGGGCGGGTCCATGGGCTCGGTGGTGGGCGAGAAGGTCACCCGCCTGTTCGAGCTCGCCCTGAAGGAGCGGCGCCCCGCGATCGTCATCAACTCCAGCGGGGGCGCGCGCATGCAGGAGGGCGTCCTGTCGCTCATGCAGATGGCGCGCTCGACGGCCGCGCTGGGGCGGCTGCGGGACGAGGGCATCCCCTACATCTCCATCCTCACGCACCCCACCACGGGCGGCGTCGCCGCGTCCTTCGCGATGCTGGGCGACATCATCCTCGCCGAGCCGAAGTCGCTGATCGGCTTCGCGGGCCAGCGCGTCATCGAGCAGACGATCCGCGAGGTCCTCCCCGAGGGCTTCCAGCGCAGCGAGTTCCTGCTTGAGCACGGGATGATCGACCAGATCGTGGACCGCCGCGAGCTCCGCGACCGCCTCGCCGGCCTGCTCGACATGATGGTGGGTTGACCGAGCCGGAGACCGCCCCCGTCGACCTCGACGCGTGGCTGGAGCACGTCCAGACGCACGGGATCAAGCTCGGCCTCGACAATACGCGCCGCGCGCTCGGCGCCCTGGGCGACCCCCAGCGGGCGTTCCCGTCGATCCTGGTGGCGGGCACCAACGGCAAGGGATCCACGGTCGCTTTCGCGACCTCGGTGCTGATGGCCGCGGGCCTGCGCGTGGGCTCGACGATCTCGCCCCACCTCACCGAGTACCGGGAGCGCTTCCGCATCGACGGCGTCCCCGTGAGTGCGGCGACGTTGCACGCTCACGCGGCTCACGTGCACGCCGTCCTCACCCCGATCCCGGAGCTCGCGAAGCTCACTTTCTTCGAGCTGGGGGCGTCGATGGCGCTCTCGCTGTTCGCCGCGCGCGAGGTCGACGTGGCGGTCGTCGAGGTGGGGATGGGCGGTGAGTTCGACGCCACGCGCTGCAGCGAGCCCGCGGTGGGGGTGGTCGTCTCCGTGGACGAGGACCACCTCGCGCACCTCGGGCCGACGGTCCTGGACGTGGCCCGCACGAAGGCGCGCATCGCGACGCCCGGGGGGATCCTCGTATCGGGGGAGCGGCGCCCCGACCGGCTCGCCGTCCTGCGCGAGGAGGCCGAGGCCGCGGGATCGTCGCTGTGGGTGGCCGACGTCGACTATCGCGCGAGCGGGACCGACGACGCGTTCGCCTACGAGGGCCCGCGACTCCGCGTGAGCGACGTGCGGCTCGGACTTCGGGGGCCGCACCAGGTCCAGAACGCGGGGTGCGCGGTCGCCGCCGTCGAGGCGCTGCACGCCCGCGTGGGCCTCCCGCTGCCCACGCCGCGGGAGGCCGCGCGCGCGCTGGCCACCGCCCGGTTCGCCGGGCGACTGGAGGAGGTGCCGGCCACGGCGGACCGGCCCGCCTTCCTCCTGGACGGAGCCCACAACCCGTCCGGGGCGATGGAGCTCAGTCGCGCGCTCACGCGCCGCTCACGCCCGCCCAGGCGGTGGTGGATGCTCGCCACGAAGCGGGACAAGCGCCTGGCCGATCTCCTCGACGTCCTCCTGCCTCACGTGGACGGCGTGATCGCGACGCGCGGCCTCACGAGCGACAAGTTCGTCCCCCCGCTGGAGGTGGCCGATCGGGTTGCGTCTCACGCTCACGCGCCGCTCACGGTCCTCGCCGCCGCCGACGCCGCGGCGGCCCTCCGCCTCGCTCGCGAGCACCTCGGGCCGGACGACGAGGTCCTCGTCGCCGGGAGCCTGTACCTCGTGGGCGACCTGCGACCGCTCTTGGACCTGCCGATCGCGTAGCTCTTGATGACTACTGGATCTTCCAGGCCGTCTCGTCGCCGCGCGTGATCGCCGTGACCCGACGCATGTCCTGCACCTCGTCCTGGTGCAGCACGTCGACGGGCACGGGCGTCTCGGCCGGGCAGTCGCTGTAGCGGGCGGTGATCTCCATCGCGAGCCGGAAGTCCGCCGCCGCGACGTCCCCGATGTACAGCGACAGGGGGCCCTTGTAGCCGCGGACGCGCAGGAACTTCCCCATGTTCCAGTGCCCCTTGAGCATCTCGTTCTCTTCGTGGTTGCGCCCCACGATGAGCTTGTTGCCCTCCGGCAGCCGGAAGTGCCGCCCGAGCTTGAGGACGAGCACGTCCTCGAACTCGAGGTCCTCTTCGGCGCGGTGCTCGATCACGTCCTTGAGCCGCTTGCCGTAGTTGCCGTCCGTGAGGAAGCAGCAGCCGCCCGCGGGCTGGGGGTAGTCCACGACGCCCAGGTCCTTCGCCAGCTGGATCTGGGGCTTGCGCCCGCGGCCGGTGATCGACAGCAGCTTCTCCGTGTCGATCCAGCCCTTCTGCTCCGGGATCGTCTCCCACAGGGCGGCCTGGCAGAGCGGACGCACGATCAGCCCCTCGAGCCCCGCCTCCTTCTCGATCAGGCGGAGCTTCTTCTTCATCTGGGTCATCGGGCGCTGGCCCATGACCTCGCCGGTCACCAGGAAGTGGGCCTCGTACTCCTCCATGAGCTCCCGCTCGGCGTGGGAGAACATGTGGATGCGGCAGTCGATGCACGGGTTCACGGCGCTGCCCCAGCCGTACTTGGGCCGCGTGAGCACGTCGAGGTAGCCCTCGCGCACGTCCACGACCTCGACCGGGATCGCCAGGCCCGCCGCCCCCACCAGCGCCTCGTTCTGGTAGCGCGAGCCGTCCTTGTGGGTGTGGCCCATCTTCCGCTTGTGGTCGGTGAGGCAGAAGCCGGTGAACATGTTGATGGCCACCACGTCCACGCCCTGCATCTTCATGAGGACGCCCGCGAGCGTGGAGTCGAGCCCCCCCGAGTACATCAGGAGGCAGCGGACGGGCTTGCCGTGCTCGTCGTATCGCTGGGGGACGGTCTCGACGTGGCCCGCGAGGATGGCCTGGTCGAATCGGGGGACGTTGCTCATGCGCGGCTCCGGGGTCGCGGAGCCTTCACCGCCCGCCGCCCGCGGTCAAGCGTCTTGGCGCCGTCGACCGGTAGAATCGTGTCGAGCACGGACGCGCACCGGGAGGGAGCGATGGGCGAGCACGAGCTGACCTTGGGCGTCGAAGAGGAGTACGCCATCGTCCACCCGGAGACCCGGGAGCTGAAGTCCCACATCAATACGATGATGCGGATGAACAATTGGCAGCGGGTCATCGGCGAGAACATCGTGTGGATGCCCGAGCTGCACCAGTCGGTCGTGGAGGTGGCCACTCCCGTGTGCCACTCGGTCGCCGACGCGCGCCGGGACATCATCGATCTCCGCCGTCGCGTGATCCGCAAGGCGGAGAAGACCGGGGCCCGCATCGCCGCCGTGTCGACCCACCCCTTCTCGGACTGGAAGGAGCAGAAGGTCACGAACCGGAAGCGGTACCTCCAGATCGTCGCGGACATGGGCGACATGGCCCGCGCCAACCTCATCTTCGGGCTCCACGTGCACGTCGGCGTGCCCAACGACGAGGCGGCGGTGGAGGTGATGAACGAGGCGCGCTACTTCCTGCCCCACCTGCTCGCGCTGTCGACCAGCTCGCCGTTCTGGCTCGGCCGGCGCACCGGGATGATGTCCACGCGCGCGGGCATCTTCCGCCGCTTCCCCCGGACGGGGATCCCGGTCCGGTTCGAGTCGTCCGCCGAGCTGCGGCGGTTCGTCGACACGCTCGTATCCACCGGCTCGATCCCCGACGCCAGCAAGATCTGGTGGGACCTGCGCGCCCACCACAAGTACCCCACCGTCGAGTTCCGCATCTGCGACCTGCCGAGCCGCGTCGAGGACACGCTCTGCATCGTGGCGCTGGTCCAGGGCATCGTCGCCCGCCTGCGACGCCTGCGGCAGCAGAACCTCGGCTTCCGCACCTACCCGGCGGCGCTCATCGAAGAGAACAAATGGCGGGCCATGCGCCAGGGCGTGGGCGCGAAGCTGATCGACTTCGGCAAGCGCGAGGAGGTCGAGTTCAAGCGGCTCGTGGCCGAGCTCCTCGAGTTCGTGGACCCGGTGGTGGACGAGCTCGGCTCCCGCGCCGAGTGCGAGCGCGCGCTGCACATCTGCGACGAGGGCACGTCCGCCGACCGGCAGATCGCGATGCTCGACGAGACCGGCAGCTTCGCGGACGTGGTCGACATGCTGGTGCGGGAGACCCGGGACGGGGTGTTCGAGCACGACACGCTCGACGAAGTCGCCACCAACGCCCGCGCGGAGCCGCCCGACGCATGAGCCGCTTCACCATCGCCGCCTGCCAGGTGTGCGCGGGCGACGACCGCGACGCCAACCTCGCCACCGCCGTCCGCCTCGTCCGCGAGGCCGCCGATCGGGGCGCGGACGTCGTCTGCCTGCCCGAGATGTGGCCCTTCGTGGGCCGGGACGCCGACAAGATCGCGGGCGCAGAGACCCTCGACGGCCGCTCGATGACTGCCATGAGGACGCTCGCTCAGGAGCTCGGGCTGTGGCTGTTCCCCGGGTCCTTCGCCGAGGTGTCCCCGATCCCCGGGCGCGTCTACAACTGCAGCCCCTGCATCGGGCCCGACGGCGCCGTGGAGGCCGTGTACCGGAAGATCCACCTCTTCGACATCGACATGTCCACCGGGCCGACGTTCCAGGAGTCGGCGACCGTGGCGGCCGGGGACCGGGCCGTCGTCGCCGAGACCGCCTTCGGCCGGTTCGGCATGACCGTCTGCTACGACCTGCGGTTCCCGGCGCTCTACCAGGCGCTCCGGGACGGCGGGGCCGACGTGATCCTGGTGCCCGCGGCGTTCACCGCGACCACGGGCAAGGCGCACTGGGAGGTCCTCCTCCGGGCCCGCGCCATCGAGCAGCAGGTGTGGGTCGTCGCGGCCGACCAGGGGGGGCGCCACAACCCGGTCCGGGTGAGCCACGGCCACAGCATGATCGTGGACCCCTGGGGGTTCGTGGTGGGGCGCTGCTCGGAGGGGGTGGGCGTGACCACGGCGGTGGTGGACAGCGCGCTCACCGCCGACGTCCGGGAGCGGCTGCCCTGCGCCGAACATCGGCGGCCGTTCGAGGCCCCGGAAGCGCTTGACACTCCCGAGGACGCCCCTTAAGGTCCGCCGGCTCAGAACCGGGCCCCGCGCCCTTCCTCAGGAGAGACCATGGCTTCCCTCGCCAAGCGCACGAAGGCGATCCGCGCCAACAAGAAGAAGAACGCGGGCCGCGCCCGCAAGAAGGCGCTCGCCAAGAACGGCACGACGCCCGCCTTCCCCATCCACAAGGAAGCGGCCGCCAAGAAGGCCTAGTCGGCGAGGAGCTGATCGAGCCGCGGGAAGAGCGGCGACGGTCGCTCCAACGTCAGGCCGGGGGGCAGTCCGCCCCAGGTCGTCGCGTCCCACTCCGGTTCGCCGTCGAGGGGGACCCCCAACGCAGCCAGGATGTCGCGCGCCTTGCCCGGGATGACCGGGTAGAGCAGGACGGCCGCGATCCGCACACTCTCCAGCAGGCCGTAGAGGAACGTCGCGAGCTCGTCGCGCCGGGCATCGTCCTTGGCCATCTTCCAGGGCTCCCGGGCCTGGACCTGTTCGTTGCACGTCGTCACGATCCGCCACGCCGCCGCGACCCCGTCGTGCAGGCGCAGGGCGTCGTTCGCGTCCAGCGCGGCCGCGACGGCCTCTCCCGCGAGGGTGTGGAGCAGCTCGTCCGTGCCGCCGCCTTCGGGGACGCCCCCGAAGTACTTGACCGTCATCCCGATCGACCGCGACAGGAGGTTGCCGAGCCCGTTGGCGAGGTGCGCCGTGTAGATCTCCTCGAAGCGCTCCCAGGAGAACTCGCCGTCCCGCCCGTGCGTGATCTCCGCCACGAGGAAGTAGCGCAGCGGGTCCGGGCCGTACCGCCGGGCGACGTCCGCCGGATCCACGCCCACCCCGGACGACTTCGACATCCGGTCGCCGCCCTGGAGCACGAAGCCGTGGGCGAACACCTGCTGCGGCAGCGGGACCCCGGCCGCGAGCAGCATCGCGGGCCACAGGATGCAGTGGAACCGGGTGATGTCCTTGCCGATGATGTGGTGCGCGGCGGGCCAGTACTTGGCGTACAGCGCCTCGTCGGTCCCGTAGCCCGCCCCCGTGAGGTAGTTGATCAGCGCGTCGTACCAGACGTAGATGACGGCGCCTTCGTGGAAGGGGATGTCGATGCCCCAGGACACGGCCGCCTTGCTGCGCGAGATCGAGATGTCCCGGAGGTCGTCGCGCAGCATCGCCAGGACTTCGTTGCGCCGCGTCGCGGGCTCGATGAACGACGGGTTGGCGGCGATGTGGTCGAGCAGCGGCTGCTGGAAGCGCGACAGGGCGAAGAAGAGGTTCTCCTCCTCGATCCACTTCGGGTCGCGGGTGGGGTGCTCGGGGCACTTCCCCCCCGTGAGCTCCTTGTCGGTCTTGAAGGCCTCGCAGCCCTCGCAGTACCAGCCCGTGTAGGTGTCGACGCGCAGGTGGCCGGCCTCGCGGATCGCGTCCAGCAAGGATACGACCGTGTGCTCGTGATCGGCGTCCGTCGTGCGAATGAAGCGGTCGTAGGAGATGTTCAGGAGGTCGTACGCCTCCATGAACTTCGGGGCGAGCCGGTCGACGTACTCCTGGGGCGTGACGCCCTCGGCGGCGGCCGTCTTCTCGATCTTGCCGCCGTGCTCGTCGGTGCCCACCAGGAAGCGCACGTCGTCGCCGCGCAGCCGCCGCCAGCGCGCGATCACGTCGGCGGTGATCTTCTCGTACGCGTGGCCCAGGTGCGGGGTCCCGTTGACGTAGTCGATCGCGCAGGTGATGTAGAAGGGGGCGGCCATCAGGAGTCCTCGCGGGGCCCGGCCGAGCGTCTGCCCCGGCCCCGTCGTCGCTTGTTGGGTCGCTTCGGCGGGTCGCCGCGCGGAGGTCGAGCCTTCGGGGGTTCGGGGGTCGGGGGAGTGCCGGGCAGCGCGCTCGGATCCCCGATGCGATCCCGGAGTCCCCCGGTCTTCGGGGCCGCGAGGGTACGCGGAAACTCCGGCGGCGGCACCACGCGGTCCACATTCTTGTTCCACGCCTCGGCCGGGAGCACCTGCCGGCGCCCGCGCTCGAGGTCGAGCAGGGTGAAGGTCCCGCGCATCACGTCGACGCCGATGACCTTGCCCTCGACCCCGTCGACGGTCGTCGCGCGCTTCCCCATCTTGGGCAGGAAGCCGCGCCGCTCCTTGTACAGGTCCGCCTCGTAGGACAGGCAGCACAGCGTCTTGCCGCACACGCCCGCGGTGCGGTCGGCCGTGAGCGCCATGCCCTGGTCCTTCGCCTGGCGGATCGACGCCGACGGGTACGCCGGGAGGAACGTGCTGCAGCACAGCTCCTGGCCGCAGCGACCGAGCCCGCCCAGGGCCTTCGTCTCGTCGCGCATGCCCAGCTGCTTCAGGTCCACGTGCATCTCGAGGCGGTTGGCGAGGGCGTCGGCGATCTCCTCGGGGTCCACCCGCTCGGACCCGACCGTGTAGAAGGTGACCCGCCGGGCCACCCCGTCGGGCACGGCGGCGACGAGCTTGAGGTCGCACTTGCGCCCGCGGAGCTCCTGCAGGGCGACCCGGAACAGCTCGGGGATGCGCTCCTCGGCGGCGCGCTGGGCGGCGATGTCCCTCGCTCGCGCGAGGCGGATGACCTTGCGGATGCGGCCCCCGCCCTTGCGCGACGCCGGGTGGGCGGGCCGGACCACCCGGCCCAGCGACGGTCCGCGCCTGCTCTCGACGACGACCAGGTCGCCGACCGCCGGGTCCACTCGCGACGGATCCACGGCGTAGTCGCCCCGTCGCCCGGCGAGGTCGAAGGTGACCGAGACGACCGTGCGGCTCACGGCGCGTCCCGCACCGCGCGCAGGAAGTCTTCGACCACGCCCCCCGGGTGCACGTTGCGGACGAGCCGGTCCTGCACGGCCTCGATGTGGATCATGAGCCGCGCGAGCCGGTCGGGTCCCAGCGCGACGAGGCTCGGGGGCGACGCCGCGTCGGGGTGCACGCGGTCCGTGTCGGCGCCCGCCGCCTCGGTCATGGCGTCCCGGAGCAGCTCCTGCATCAGCGAGACGACCGCCCGCGCCCCCTCCCGGTCGCGGTCCAGCTCCTTGAGCAGCTCGCCCCGCGCGTCCCCGTCTCCTCCGAGCGCCGAGGCCACCGTCGCCACCCGCCGGGCCCGGGCCTCGGCGACCTCCGGCTCGAGCAGCTCCACCGCGCGTCCCGGCAGCCCGCCCGACGCGGCGGCGGCGACGGCGGCGGCGGCGGGATCCGCCCCGGTCTCGGCCACCAGCCAGTCGGCGAGCAGCCCCGCCGGGACCGCCCCGAGCGCGAGCTTCTGGCAGCGGGAGCGCACGGTCCGGAGCATCAACCCGGGGTGCAGCGCCGTGAGGATGAGCACGGTGCCGTCGGGCGGCTCTTCGAGCGTCTTGAGCAGCTTGTTCTGGGCGTGCTCGTTCATGGTGCCCGCGCCGAGGATCAGCACCACCCGGTGTCGCCCCTCGAGCCGACGGAAGCCGAGCCGACGCTGTACGTCCGAGACCTGGTCGACCGTGATCGTCTTGGAGCGGCCGGTGGGCAGCTCGGTCCACACGTCGGCGTGCGTCTGGGCGGCGACCTTGCGGCAGGCGCCGCACCGACGGCAGGGGCGGGCGTCGGGCGCGGCCTCGCATACGAGCGCGGCGGCCACCGTGTGGGCGATCCGGGTCTTGCCGACGCCCCCCGGCCCCAGCAGCAGGTAGGCGGGGTGCGGTCGGTCCGCCGACGTGGCTCGGCGCAGGGCCGCGACCGTGGCGCTGTGGCCCACGATCCGGTCCCAACCGAAGTCGAGCTCCACGGGCGCTTCGACGTCGGTCACGCGGCGCTCCCGGGCGCGAGGTGCAAGTCGGCGAGGCCCGCCTGCACGGCCGCCTCCACGGCGTCGGGGTCGCCCGCGGCGTCCACCACGACGAACCGGTCGGGGTCGGCCTCGGCCTCGGCGAGGAACGCGCCCCGCACCGACTCGAAGAACGGCAGTCGCTCCCGCTCGATGCGGTCGAGGGAGGCTCGGGCCGCGGCGCGCTGGAGGGCCGTGGCGGGGGCGAGGTCCAGGAGGACGACGCGGTCGGGCAGCAGGCCGTCGATCGCGGACGCGTTGACCGCCCGCACGACCTCCCGGCCGAGCTCGCGACCCCCGCCCTGGTAGGCGAGGGAGCTGTAGACGTAGCGGTCGCACAGCACGACGGCCCCCCGGGCCATCGCGGGCCGGATCACCTCCCGCACGAGCTGGCTGCGCGAGGCCGCGAACAGGTGCATCTCGGCCTCGTCGCTCATCGCGTCGCAGGCGGGGTCCAGCAGGACCTCTCGGATCCGATCGCCGATGGGCGTGCCGCCGGGCTCGCGCACGCGCACGACCTCCGCCCCCCCGTCGCTCAAGCGGCGGGCGAGGCGAGCGATCTGGGTGGACTTCCCGCAGCCTTCGATGCCCTCGAAGGCGATGAACCGACCGGGCTTCATGGGGGCGCGGAAGATACCACGCGGACCTCTCGCCACCCCGCCCCGGCGGGGTCCACGACGAACAGCCCCAGGTCCTCGCCGGGGACGGCCACCGCCCACACCCAACCGGGCCACAGCGCCGCGAACGCGAGGTCCGTGGCGGAGGGCTCCGCGGGCCCCCGCGGGTGGGTGTGGAACACCCCCACCGGCTCCCGCGGGCGCGTCTCCGCGAAGGCCTCGAGGATGTCGCCCGCGCGGATGCGGAACGCCCCCTCCGGGCGGGGGGCGACGTTGGCCGTGAAGAGCACCCCCGTGATGTGGAGGCCGTCGTCGGTGCGGCGGCCGAGCAGCAGGCCGCAGCGCTCCGACGGCGCCGTGTCGAGCGGGTCCTCCGCCGTGAGGGCGGAGAGGAGCCCGGGGTCGATCTCGACCCTCACGGCGCCGTCCGGACCGTGCCCACGACCATCCGACCGACGGCGAAGGCGCTGCACTCCGGCGCGAGCCCGGCGAAGGCCTCGGGGGCCGCGCGCACGAGGCCCGCGAGGCCCACGTGGTACGTCGCGTCCGCCGCCGGGAACGCCTCGCCGTCGACCGTCACCGCGCTCACGGGGCCGTCTCCGCGCAGCCACGCGTGGTGACGCCAGACGTTGTTGTCCAGGGACCGCCAGGTGCGCTCCCCGGCGTCGTCGACCACGGTCCCCCGGGCGATGTCGAAGCCCTGCCCCGCGAGGTCCACGTCGAGCGACTCCCGGGCGGAGTGCGTCGCCGGCTCGGGGAGCGTGAACGCGGCGTCGTCGGGGGCCACCACCGTCATGGAGCCGCCCCCGAGCGGCGAGCCGACGGCCAGCGTGTACCGGGTCCCGGGGGCGTAGAGGGCCGGGTCTTCGTCCTCCGCGGAGTAGACGCCGTCGCCCGCGTGGGGCAGCGGAAGCTCCACCTCGCCCGCCGTGATCGCGACGGTGCCGTCCGTCACGATGGCGTCGCGGTGCTCGCCGGAGAGCGTCCACTGGGCGAGGAACGCCACCGCCTCCAGCGGATCCCGCACGTCGGGGTCGGAAGCCTCCGCGGCCAGGAGCATCCCCCCCACCAGCACCTCGTCGCGGCAGCTCTCGGGCACGACCACGAGCGGGTCCGTCGCGCCGCAGCCCGCGCTCGGGAGGATGAGCAGGAGCGGGACGACCCGCCTCACGACGTCACGGGGCGGTCGCGACCGCCTCCACGGCCAGCGAGCCGATCGCGAGGTTGGACACGAGGGGGTTGAAGCCGTCGAAGTCGTCGCCCTTGCGGATGCCCGCGACGCCCAGGACATAGGCCGTGCCCGCGGCCGGGAACGCGGTCCCGGGGACGGTGATGGTCCCCACGTCGTCCCCGCCGATCCAGTCGATGTAGTCGCCCGCGGTGTCGGGGCGGTTGTCGTAGGTGAGGTTGCCGTCCTGATCCGCGACGACGGCGAGGTAGTTGTCGAAGTTCTGCCCCGACAGGTCGAACGTCAGCGCGGCGCCGGCGGCGTGGGTCCCGGGGCCGGGGACGCCCGCGAGCGTCGGCGGCGGGGGGGCGACGCCCGCGACCGAGAACGACTGTCCGCCGTCCTGCACGTGGATCGAGTAGGTGGCGCCCACGCTGTAGGCGAAGCCGGGGGCCGTGTCCGTGGTGACCTCGTACAGCCCGTCGCCCAGCGCCGACAGGTTCACCGCCGACGTGGTCTCGGTCTGGACCCACACGCGGTCGGCGTCGTCGAGGAGGTTCGACTCGAAGTCGCGGAGGGACTCGGCCTCCGCCAGGAACGCGGTCGCGCCCGCCGCCGCGCCGAGGTCGATGCCCTCCACCGGCTCGTCGACCCCCAATACGAGGCCCTCGACGGCCACGTTGGAGAAGATGTCGAAGCACGAGTTGCCGCAGATGCAGCCCGGGGCGGTGACGACGGCGGCGGCGGCGAGGAGCAGGGCGGGGGGCTTGGGCATGACGGGGATCGTAGTGCGAAGTCGGCGGGCCGGCTCGGCTGCTTGCAACCCGGGCCTCGGCTCGCCCGGTCCGGTCAGTCCACGCCCAGGTGGTAGGGCGCGATCAGCACGGGCACGCCCGCGGCGAAGAACGGGGCCGCGTCGATCATCGCGGCGGCGGCTTCGACGTCGTCCGCCGCGTCGCCTCCCAGGATCCCGTCGAGCGCGTCGGAGAGGTCGATGCGCGCGCCCGACAGGTCTTCGCCGAACAGCTGCTCGAGGAAGGTCGGCTGTCGCGGGTAGAGCGTGAGCGTGACCTCGCCCTCGATGTCCGCCTTCTCCTTGGCCAGGCGCAGGGCGGTGCGGAACGAGCCCAGCGCGTCCACCAGCCCGACCTCGTGGGCCTGCTCGCCCGTCCACACCCGGCCCTGGGCCAGGACGTGGACCTCGTCCGGCGTCATCGAGCGCCCCGCGCCGACCTTGGCGATGAACACGTCGTAGAACTCGTCGACGAACTCCGACAGCTTCGCCTGGCCGTCCTCCCCGAGGCTCTTGTCCGCCGCGAAGATGTCCGCCATGTCGCCCCGGTCGATGGAGACGGTCTTGAGGCCGATCTTCTCATAGAGCGCGCGGAGGTTGTACTTGCCCGCGAACACCCCGATCGACCCCGTGAGCGTGCTCGGCTGGGCCACGATCGCGTCCGCCCCCATGGCGATGTAGTACCCGCCGGAGGCGGCGTAGTCGCTCATGCTCACGACCACGGGGAGCCCGTTCTCGGTGCGCGCCAGCTCGATCTCGCGGTGGATGAGGTCCGAGGCCAGCCCGCTGCCGCCGGGGCTGTCGACGCGGAGCAGGATCGCCTTCGTATCGTCGTCGTTGCGGGCCTTGCGGATCGCCTTCGCGATCGTCGTCGAGCCCATGGACCGGCCGGGGTTGCTCGTGCCCGACGTGATCGTGCCCTCGCAGTAGATGACGGCCACCTCGGGCCCGCCCCCGAGGCCCAGGGACTTGGGCGTGGTGTCGTAGTCCCCGAGCTTGAGCAGCTTCGGCTTCTTGCGGGTCTGGGTGGCGGCGGCGACGGCCGTCGTGTCTTCCGCGCCGGAGTCGTCGTCGTCCGCGGAGTCGTCGTCGCCCGCGTCCGCGTCCACGACCGCCGCGGGCCGGGCGGGGGCCGCGGAGTCGTCGTCGTCCCCCGTCCGCCGGGGCAGGGAGTAGGGGTCGTAGGACGCGACCTCCTCCCCCGCGAGGTGGGCCATGAGCTGGTCGCGGTAGAAGAGGCCGTCGATCAGGCCCGCCTTCCACGCCGCGCCCGCCGTGAGCGGCGGGTCGTCGATGAGCGCCCGCACCCGGTCCCGGTCCAGCTCCCGAGCGACGCTGATCGCCTCGACGAACCGGTCGAAGAGGCTGTCCGCCATCGCGTTCAGCATCTCCCGGAACGGCTCCGACATCTCGGTGCTCGTCATCGGCTCGACCGCGCTCTTGTACTTGCCCGCGCGGGTGAACTCGGCCTCGACGCCGAGCTTGTCGAGCGTGCCCTTGTAGAAGGTCACCCCGAGGTGCAGCCCGTTGACGAGGAAGAAGCCCTCGGGCGCCATGTAGATCTCGTCGCAGGCGGTCGCGAGGTAGTACTCCTTGTTGCTCGCCTGCTCCATCCAGCACGTGACGGGCTTGCCCGAGTCGGCCGAGAAACGCGTGATGATGTCCCGCAGCTCCTGCACCTTCGCGTACCCCGTGGCGAGGGGCTGGACCTTCACGAGCACGCGGTCGATGCGCTCGTCCACGGCCGCGCGACGGAACGCGGAGTCCACCTCGATCATCGACAGGCGGGCCGTGCCCAGGCCGGGGAGGGGAGCCTCGGGGTCGGGCTGCTCGGGGAACTCGCCGCCGAGCCCGATCACGAGCACCGAGCCGTCCTCGACCTCGGTCTCCCCCCCGTCCCGCAGCATCGCGATGATCGCGACGAGCGAGCCGACCATCACGAACAGGAGGAACGCGACGAGGAGGAGGACGAAGAGGCGGCTGCGGTTCATGTACGGCCCATCATGCGGGGCTCAGACCCCTTCGCGGACGAGGATCTTGCCGCTGGACTTCAGATCGGCCTTCCAGTCCTGGATCGCGCCGGACTGCTTCGTGAGGAGGAGGCGGCTTCGGATCTGGCCCTTCTTCTCCTCGAAGGCGGCCATGTCCGCTTCGTTCTTCTCCTTGAGTCGCATCACGACCCAGCCCGACGGGAGCTCCAGCGGCGCGGGGGTGGTGTCGCCGACGTTCACGAGCGCGAAGGCGGCCTGCACGACCTCCGGGGACGCGCCCACCTTGGGGACTCGCCGGTCGCGCTTCGTGAACGTGCCCGACTCCTGCAGGGCGAGGGTCTTGCTCGCGAGCAGCTCGTCCCGCTCGGCCTCGCCCATCGTGCCGTCCAGGGCGGGGACCAGCTTCTCGGCGAACGCCTTCGCGAGCTCGGGCGCGCGGTCTTCCTTCATCAGGCCCGCGGCCACCTCGCGGCGCACCTCGTCCAGCTGCTGCACCGAGGCCTCCTTGCGCTCCTCCACCTTGATGACGTGGTACCCGAACTTCGTCTCGACGACGTCCGAGATCTCGCCCGGCTGCATCGCGAACGCGGCCTCGCTGAAGGGCTTGACCATGTCCTTCTCGCTGAAGAAGCCGAGGTCGCCGCCCGAGGACGCGCTGGAGTCTTCGGAGTGCATCTGCGCCAGGGCCGCGAAGTCCGCGCCCTCGGTCTTCGCCTCGGCGAGCACGGCCTCGATGCGGGTCTTGAGGTCGGCGCGCACGTCGTCGCCGTCCGCGTCGTCGAACTTCAGGAGGATGTGCCGGGCGCTGACCTGCTCGTCCTCGTGGTACTTCCGGTCGAAGTCGCGGTCGTAGCGCTCCCGGACGTCGGCGGCGTTCTCTTCGGCCCAGGCGTCGATCTCCTCGTCGGAGAGCTCGATTTCGTCCTGGAAGAGGGCCGTGGCGACGCGCACGTACTCGACGTTGCGGTCGGCCGACTCGGCGACGAAGGCCTCCTGCACCTCGGCGGGCGTGACCTGCACGGAGCGACGGATGTAGTCCTGGACCTTGCGGACCAGCAGGTCTTCGCGGAGCCCGTCCTGGAGCTCGCGCGCGCGCCGCTTGTCCTTATCGAGGTACTTGCGGTAGCCCTCGATGTCGAAGTTGCCGTCTTCGTCCTGGAAGCCCGAGAGCTTCAGGACCTCCCGCTGGATCTCCTTGGGAGCCACGCGGATGCCCTCGCGGTTCGCGGCCTGGAGCAGCAGCTCGCGCTCGATCATCTGGTCGAGCACCTGCGCCTGGATGCGCTCGCGATCGCCTTCCTGGGTGTTGCCGCCGAGGTACCGCATCTGGTTGCGGACCCGCCGGTCGAGCTCCACGTCGCGGATCGCGGTGCCGTTGACGTCCGCCACCACTTCGGTGCGCGCGGAGTTCAGGGCCGAGGAGCCGAAGAAGAAGACGAAGAGGAGGCTGAGAAACACGACGAGCGCGTTGCTCATGAAGGAGCCGGAATTCTTCCGAATGTAGCCGAGCATGGATTCTCCGAGGCCCGCCGCGCGCAGTCATGTCGCGCGCGAGGGGCGTGGAAAAGTAGGCGCATCCCCCCGGTGCGTCAAGGCCGTCGCCGTCCCCGGAAACTCGACCTCCGCCGGGCCGGCGCGTTCCATGGGAAAAACCCTGATCCGGCGGGGAAATCGGAATCCTCGGAACGGGCGTTTTCTCCGTTGACACCCCCGGTTCGCCGCTTCAGACTCCTTGTACCGGTTGCTCTTCCGGTAATTGACGTCGACATCGGCGCGGGGAGTTCAACTCCCGACGCGCTCAACTCTGTTTCCGGCTCGGCCCGCTCGAGCCTTGGGGCTTGCTGTGTTCAACGCTCTCTTCGGCCTCTTCTCCAAGGACATCGCGATCGACCTCGGCACGGCGAACACGCTGCTGTACGTCAAGGGTCGCGGGATCGTCAGCAACGAGCCGTCGGTGGTGGCGGTGGCTCCGGGCCGAGGGGGGACTCAGCAGGTCCTCGCCGTGGGCCACGAGGCCAAGGAGATGCTCGGCAAGACCCCCGGCGAGATCCGGGCCGTCCGCCCGCTCAAGGACGGGGTCATCGCCGACTTCGCCGTCACCGAGGCGATGCTCCGCTACTTCATCCAGAAGGCGCACAACCGCCGGACTTTCGTGAAGCCCCGCATGGTCATCTGCATTCCGTTCGGCGTCACCGAGGTGGAGAAGCGGGCCGTGCGCGAGTCGGCGGAGAACGCCGGGGCCTCGGAGGTCTACCTGATCGAGGAGCCCCTCGCCGCCGCCATCGGCGCCAACCTCCCCATCACGGAGCCGAGCGGCAACATGATCGTCGACATCGGCGGCGGGACCACGGAGGTCGCGGTGATCTCGCTGGCCGGCATCGTCGTGAGCCGCTCGGTGAAGGTCGGCGGCGACAAGTGGGACGACGCGATCATCAGCCACGTCCGCCGGCGCCACAACCTGCTGATCGGCGAGCGCAGCGCCGAGCGCATCAAGATGACGATCGGCAACGCCTGGTCCACCGGCGAGCCCGCCCAGATGACGGTCAAGGGCCGGGACCTCATGGCGGGGATCCCCAAGGAGATCACCATCGACTCCAACGAGGTCCGCGAGGCCTTGTCGGACCCGGTCGAGATGGTGGTGGAGGCGGTGCTCTCGACCCTCGAGCAGACGCCCCCCGAGCTCGCCGCCGACATCGTCGACAAGGGCATCGTGCTCGCGGGCGGCGGCGCGAACCTCGTGGGCCTCGATCTCCTGCTCTCCGACCGCACCGGGCTGCCTGTGGTGGTGTGCGACGACCCCCTCGAGGCGGTCGCCATGGGCTCCGGGAAGATGCTCGAAGAGATCGACCTCCTCCGCGACGTGGCGCTGGCCTGATTCGAAGACGCCCGGGAGGGGCTGCGAGGGGAGAGCGTGTCGCGACAAGGGTTCAGAGGAGCAGCCATCCTCGGTCTGCTGGCCCTCCTTGGGCTCCGGGTCCACGCAGGCATGAAGCCGCCGGAGGACCTGGGCGCGGTCGACCGCGGCCTGCTCGCGATGACCGGCCCGGTGCAGGGCGGCCTCTCCTCCGTGATCGACGCCGGTCGCTCCGTCTTCACCGGCTACTTCGCGCTCGTCGGGGCGGCGGAGGAGAACGAGCGCCTCGCCCGGGAGCTGGCGGCGGCGCGAGCGGCCGTGGCCGAGCTCGGTGAGCTCCGCCTCGAGAACGACCGGCTCCGCCGACTCAACGCGCTGCGGGACCGGCAGTCGGGCGAGGCGGTGGGGGCCACGGTCATCGGCCGGTCCACGTCCGCCCGCTTCCGCACCGTCCGCATCGACCAGGGGACCGAGAGCGGGATCGAGCCGGGCGACGCCGTCCTCTCCGTCGACGGCGCGGTGGGCCAGATCCTGCGGGCGGGCGCGGGCCACGCCGACGTCCTCCTCCTCACGGACGGCCTGAGCGCCGCCGGGGCCCGCATTCAGGACACTCGCCTCCGCGCGGTGGCCGCGGGCGACGGCGGGGGCACGCTGCAGCTCGGCTTCGTCCCCCGCACCGACCGCGGCGACGTCAAGGAGGGCGATCTCGTCGTCACCTCGGGCGACGACGGCGTATTCCCCCCCGGGGTGCCCCTGGGCCGCATCGCCGCGATCGACATGCCCGAGACGGGCCTGTTCCTCGAGGTGGAGGTCGCCCCCGCCGCCTCCCTCGACCGGCTCGAAGAGCTCCTGGTGGTCCTCGACCCCGGGGGCGGCCCGTTCCCGCTCCCCGCCCCCGATCTTCTCCCGCCCGAGCCCCCCGGCGAGGACGACGGGCTGGGCCTGCTCCCATGACCGCCGCCGCGCGGGGCCTCCTGCTCCCGGGCGAGCGCGCGCGATCCGGCCTCCGTCCCCACCGAGCCGTCGCGGCGCTCGCGGTGGGCTGGGCGTGGCTCCTCCTCGAATCCGTCACCGGCCTCGGGGGCCTCCCGTTCGACCCCCTGCTCCCCCTCCTCGCGGCGTCCGCGCTCGCGGGCCGGCGCGTCGAGTCGTGGGTCCTCGCCATCGGCCTCGGGCTCCTGACCGACTTCTTCTCGGGCGTCCCCAGCGGGCGACCGATGCTCCAGTACGCCCTGGTCGTCGGGTTCGGTCTCCCCCTGCACGGCCGGGTGATCCTGCGCGACCGCTGGGTCCCGGTGGTCGGCGTCGCGGTCCTGGGCGCGATCTCGGGCGGGCTCGTCCTGCTGTTCGTGGCCCTGATGGGCGGCGGTCAGGCGGGTGAGGGTCGCGCGCTGGCGGTGGAGGTGCTGGGGACGGGGGGCGCCGCCGCCCCCCGCAGGGCCGGCCAACGCCGGGGGGGGGGGGGGGCGGGCGCCCCCCCCCCCGCCCGCGGGCGGGCGGTCCTGTGAGCGGCCTCGAGATCCGAGGGGAGGCCCGAAAGCGCGACCTGCGGCCCCGGCTGGGGGCCTACGCGGGCCTGATCAGCGCGATCTTCCTCGCGATCCTGGGGCGCCTGTGGATGCTCCAGATCGTCCACGGCGACGAGTACGCGGCGGAGGCGGAGGCCAACCACCTCAAGCAGCGCGAGATCCCGGCCCCGCGAGGGTCGATCTACACGGCCGACGAGCACCGGATCGCGGAGGTGCGGGCCTCGTTCGACCTCGTCGTGGTCCCGCGCGACGTCGACCCGGTGCCCGAGCCCGCCCCCGCGGTGGCCTCGTCGGCGCGGGGCGGCCCCCTCGAAGATGCGTCGGATCTCGCCGTCCGCGCCGACATCGGCACCCTCGCTCGGCGCCTCGTGCCCCTGCTCGACGGGGCCACGGCCGACGAGATCATCGAGCGGTACGACGAGGGCCGGAAGCACGACCGCTACCGCAACGCCGTCCTCGCCTCCGATCTGAGTCGCGAGGCCGTGGAGCGCGTTCTCGCTTCGCGCCCCCGCCTGCCGGGCGTCTCCATCGTGAGCCGGCACCGCCGCTCCTACCCCGACGGGCCGCTGTTCGCGCACGCCGTGGGGTACCGCCGCGAGGTCCGCAAGGACGAGCTCGACACCCTCCGCGAGCGCTACCGGGCGAGCGACAAGGGCGAGAACTACTACGAGTCCGGCGACCGCATCGGCAAGTACGGGCTCGAGCGGGCCTACGAGTCCTGGCTCCGCGGCGACGACGGGGCCTTCTGGGTCCAGGTCGACGTGCACGGCCGCGAGCTCGGCCGGTCGGCGGCCCCGGACGTGCCCGGCGGCGAGTACTTCCGCTCGATCGCGCACTTCCTCGACAACGCCGTGCTCCCCGAGGTGCCGGGTCACGACCTCCACCTCACCCTGCGCCGGGATCTCCAGCTCAGGGCGGTGGAGCTGCTGGGCGAGGAGTCGGGCTCCGTCGTCATGCTCGAGGTGGACACGGGCCGCGTGCTCGCGATGGCGAACGCGCCCGCCTTCGACCCGGAGATCTTCTCGCGACCCATCCCCCCGGAGACGTGGCGCGCGCTCGCCGACGATCCCTCGCGGCCGCTCTCCGACAAGGCGGTCCAGGGCGTCTACCCGCCGGGGAGCACCTACAAGATGGTGGTCGCGGCGGCCGTCCTGGGCACGAACACGTGGACGCCCGAGCACACCGTCCGCTGCCCCGGCTGGACCAAGGTCGGCAAGCGGAAGTTCCGCTGCTGGAAGGACGGAGGTCACGGGACGGTCGACCTCGCGGCCGCGATCAAGGGGTCCTGCAACGTCTACTTCTACCGGGCCGGCATCGCGATCGGCATCGACAACGTCGCCCGGTACGCGGACATGTTCGGGCTCGGCCGGGCGACGGGCGTGGGCATCAACGGGGAGCGGAGCGGCCTGAACCCGACCACCGCCTGGAAGAAGAAGCGCTACCCCACGCGCCCCTCGGCCGGGCGCTGGACGGCGGGCGACACCGCGTCGGCGGTCATCGGGCAGGGCTACACCGGCGCGACCCCGCTGCAGCTCGCGCGGATGACCGCGACCCTCGCCAACGGCGGGACCCTATATCGCCCCCTGCTCGTCGATCGCGTCGTATCCCCGGACGGCCGGGTGGTCCTGCGCGGGGAGCCCGAGGTGCTGGGCCACGTCGACCTCGCGCCCGAGAAGTTCGACGTGATCCGCGACGGCATGTGGCGGGTGGTGAACGAGCTCGGAGGGACGGCGTTCCGGCACCGCATCAAGGGCCTCGAGTACGCGGGCAAGACGGGGACCGCCCAGGTCGTCCGGCTCGCCGCCGCCACGAGCGAGAAACTGGGTCACCACAAGTGGTTCGTGGGCTTCGCGCCCTACGACGATCCGGAGGTCGCGCTGTGTGTACTCGTCGAGCACGGGAAGGCCCGAGGAGTGCACGGGACCCCGATCGCAGCGGGAATGTTCAAGGAGTACTTCAAGGATCGGTTGCCCGCCCCGCCGGGTGAGGAGGCCCCCTGATGCCGCCGCTCGACCAGGTCGTGCGCCGCCCCAAGCGCCACCTCGACTGGCCCGTCGTGGCGGTCACCGGCGCGCTGATGCTGCTGGGGATCCTCACGCTGTACGCGGCCGCATCCGCTCCGATGCAGGAGGGGCTGCCGCGGCCCGTGGTGATGCAGGCGCTGTTCATGGGCATGGGCTCGATCGGGATGATCGCGCTGGCCTTCGTCGACAGCCGCTTCTTCGAGCGGAGCGCGTACGTGGCCTACGCGGGCGTGATCGTGATGCTGGTGCTGGTCCTCCTGATCGGCCCCGTGCGCGGCGGGTCGCAGCGCTGGCTGCCGATCGGCCCCTTCAACCTGCAGCCCAGCGAGCTCGCCAAGATCGCGCTGGTGCTGGCCTGCGCGCGGTACTTCGCGTCGAACGTCCGCGACGACGGCTGGGGCATCCGTCAGCTGCTCACGCCCGCCGCGATGCTGCTCGTCCCCCTGTGCACCCTCACGTTCCTCGAGCCGGACCTCGGGACGACCCTCTTCCTCGTCTTCATCTTCGCGGGCATCACGTTCGTCGTGGGCCTGCGCTGGCGCACGCTGCTCGCCCTCGCCCTGGCCGGGGCGCTCGCCGCCCCCGTCGCCTACCAGTACGTCCTCGACGACTACCAGCGGGAGCGCGTCGACATCCTGTTCGCGCCCGACGCGGACCCCAAGGGCAAGGGCTACCAGGCCATCCAGGGGCGCTGGGCGATCGGCTCGGGCCGCTGGACGGGCAAGGGGTGGACCCAGGGCACGCAGGGCCGGCTCCGGTTCCTCCCCGAGCAGCACACCGACTTCGTCTTCAGCGTGTACGCCGAGGAGCGCGGGTTCCTGGGCTGCGTCGTGGCCCTGGGGCTCTACTTCGCGCTGCTGATGCTGGGCCTGCTCGTGGCCTGGAACGCGCGCGACCGCTTCGGATCCATCCTCGCGGCGGGGGTCGTCACGATCCTGCTGTGCCAGATCGGCATCAACCTCGGCGGGGTGCTCGGGCTGCTGCCCATCACCGGGGTGACGCTGCCGCTCATGTCCTACGGGGGCTCCAGCGTGATCACGATCCTCCTCGGGATCGGGATGCTGCTCTCCGTTTCCATGAGGCGCGGCCCGCACTAGGCCCCGCCCGGGGTGCCTGCTATACCCCGCGCGATGCGCGCAACTCCCCTCCTGCTGCTGTGCCTGGGCTTCGCCCTGGGCTGCCCCGACAACCAGCCCGTGGTCACCGTCGTCCACCGGTGCGGCGACGTGAACTTCACGAAGCTCGATGGGACGTTCGGGCGCATCCAAGCCGAGAGCAACATCAACCCGAAGTTCCGCATCAAGTTCGACACGAAGAACGACGGGATTTCAGGGAAGTTCGTCCTCGGCGGTTTCGAGCGGTGGGCCCTGGTGGGCGAGGCCGCGGGGTTCGAGCAGATGACGTTCAAGGAGGCCGGGGGCGACCGGTTCGTCAAGGCGGGCCTGAACGACGACTGCCGCCTCACGGCCGCCCCCGGGACCATGGAGGGCGGCGAGGAGGTCATGGACCCCGGCGAGCCGCTCGTATTCGCGCCCTTCGGAGAGATCGCCAACTACGACTACGAGCCCTGCACCGAGCCGCTGTTCATCCAGGCGGGCGCGAAGCGGAAGGTCCGGGCGAAGCCCCCGAAGAAGGGCGAGATCCCGGCGATTCGGGCGTCGTCCATGCCGATCGGTGCGTGGTCGAAAAAGTCCGATCTTCCAGCTGGTTGCGAGCCGATCTTCGACGTTTACGTCGACGGTGAGGGGGACGCGTACAACGTCTCCACGGTGGAAGAGAAGGGCGACGATCTCAACTGGGGGATGGACATGGACAACCGCTACCTCGGGGTCCACGGCATCGCGCTGCACCGCTTCGCGAAGTGCGAGGGTGCGCGCACGCTGCTCGGGGTGGCCTGCATCGAAGTCGAGGTGAAGTGATGGCGACGGCGTACGTCTTCCCCGGCCAGGGGAGCCAGACGGTCGGAATGGGCTCGGACTGGCTCGGCCGCTCCGAGCTCGTGAAGCGAACCTTCGAGGAGGCCGACGACGCCCTGGGCGAGGCCCTCTCGAAGACGATCATCGAGGGGCCGGCCGAGGCGCTGACCCGCACCGAGAACACCCAGCCCGCGCTCCTGACGGTCTCCGTCGCCTACTACCGCGTCCTCGAAGCCGAGGGGCTGCTGCCCGACGTGGTCGCGGGCCACTCGCTGGGCGAGTACTCGGCCCTGGTCGCGGGCGGCGCGCTCGCGTTCGCCGATGCGGTGCGGCTCACCCGCCTGCGGGGCGAGGCGATGCAGTCCGCGGTGCCCTTGGGCGTGGGGACGATGGCGGCGATCATCGGGATCAAGGATCCGACCGTCGTCGAGCAGCTGTGCGTCGACGCCGCGGAGGGGCAGGTCCTCGAGCCCGCGGGGTACAACACGCCGGGCCAGATCGTCATCGCGGGCAACGTCGAGGCCGTGGACCGGGCCGTGGCCCTCGTCGGCAGCCGGCGGGGCGTGGGCAAGAAGCTCACGGTGTCCGCGCCGTTCCACTGCTCGCTGCTCGCGCCCGCGGGGGTCCAGCTCGGGGCGGCCCTGGCCGACGTCGCGTTCACCACGCCTCGCTGCGCCTACGTGCCCAACGCCACCGCCGCCTGGACGGAGCCTGCCGAGGCCACGGGCGAGTACATCGCGGCCCGCCTCGTGGAGCAGGTCTGCATGGCCGTCCGCTGGCAGCAGACGATGGAGGTGATGAAGGCGCACGGCGTCGACCGCTGGGTCGAGGTCGGCGCGGGCCGCACGCTCGTGGGGCTCGTGAAGCGCTTCGAGCGCAAGGCCGACGCCCTCACCTTCGAATCCGAGAAGTGGCGGGCCTGACCGCCGGCGGCCCATGACGGAGCCCTCCGACAAGCTCGTCCACATCCGCACCTTCGGGTGCCAGATGAACGACCAGGACAGCGGCAAGATGCTGCGCCTGCTCGAGGGCGAGGGGTACCGCGGGACCGACCGCGCCGAGGACGCCGACGTCATCCTCATCAACACCTGCTCGGTGCGGGAGAAGCCGGAGCAGAAGGTCCGATCCCTGCTCGGTCGCTTTCGGCCCTTCAAGGAGAACCGCGACGACGTCGTGCTGGGCGTCACCGGCTGCTTCGCCCAGCAAGCGGGGGGCGCGCTCCTGCGGCAGTTCCCGTACCTCGATCTGGTGATGGGGCCCGACGCGATCCCGCGCCTGCCCGCGCTCCTGCTCGACGTCCAGCTCCGGGGGGCCCGCAAGCTCGCCACCGAGCAGCTCGACCGTCAGGACTACCCCTTCACCAACGACCTCGTCTTCCGGGACGGCCGCAAGGTGACCGCCTTCGTCACCATCCAGAAGGGCTGCGACAACCTCTGCTCCTTCTGCATCGTCCCGTTCACTCGGGGGCGGGAGGTGTCTCGCTCCGCGGCGGACGTGGTGGCCGAGGTCCGGCGCCTGGCCGACACGGGGGTCCGCGAGGTCACGCTGCTGGGCCAGAACGTCAACTCGTACGGGGTCAAGAAGACGGCGGAGCCCCCGTTCCACGAGCTGATCGCGCGGGTCGCGGAGGTGGCCGGGATCGACCGGATCCGCTTCACCACGTCGAACCCGTGGGACCTCGCTCCCGGCCTCGTCGACCTGTTCGCGCGCGAGCCGAAGCTCACGTCCTACTTCCACCTGCCCGTGCAGGCCGGCTCGGACTCGGAGCTGAAGCGCATGCGCCGCCGCCACACGCGGGCCGAGTACCTGGAGCTGGTCGGCCGGCTGCGGTCCGCCCGGCCGGACCTCGCGCTGTCCACAGACATCATCGCCGGCTTCCCGGGACAGACTGAAGAGGAGCAGGAGCAGACGCTTAGTCTGCTTGAGAAAGTACGCTACGACTTCATCTATTCCTTCAAGTATTCACGGCGGCCCCACACCCCCGCGGTCCGCCTCGAAGACGACGTCGACGCCGCCACCAAGAAGCGTCGCCTCGCCGAGGTTCAGGCGCTGCAGGCGCGGATCACGCGGGCGCGCATGGAGGCGTGGGAGGGGCGCACCGCGGAGGTGCTGGTCGAGGGGCCGAGCAAGCGCGACTCGAGCTGGCTCAGCGGGCGCATCTCGCAGAACTGGATCGTCAACTTCGCGGGGCCGCAGCGGCTCGTGGGCGCGACGCTCGACGTCACGATCGAGACCGCCTTCTCCAACAGCTTCCAGGGCCGCGTCGCCGGGATCGACGATGCCCCCCCCTCCGCCCTCAACGTCCTGCAGTAGCGCGTGCTGCGGCTCGACGCGCTGACGGTTCAGCTCGGGGATCGGGTGATCCTCGATCGCGTCGATCTGCGCCTGTCGGAGCGCGATCGGACCGCCCTCGTGGGCCTCAACGGCGCGGGCAAGACCACGCTGCTCAAGGCCGCGTCGGGGCTGCTCGTCCCCGACGGCGGAGACGTACAGCTCGGCAAGGGCCAGACGCTGGGCTACCTGTCCCAGGAGCACCTGGTGACCCCCGGGGCGACCCTGTGGCAGGAGGCGTCGAGCGTCCTGGACCCGATTCGGGCCCTCGAAGAACGAGCGAACCGGCTGCTGGAGGGAGCGGACGACTCCGAGGGGGCCGAGCGGGACCGGGCGCTCGAAGAGGCCGAGACCCTGTTGGAGCGGTTCCGACGGGAGGACGGCTGGCAGCTGGACGCGCGCTGCGGCCGCGTGCTGTCGGGCCTCGGGTTCCGTCGAGAGGAGTGGTATCGGTCCGCCTCCGAGCTCTCCGGGGGACGTCGGATCGTCGTCGGGCTCGCGCGCCTGCTGCTGCAGCGTCCGACGTTCCTGCTCCTCGACGAGCCGACGAACCACCTCGACATCGAGACCCGCACCTGGCTGCTCCAGGAGCTGCGCGGCTGGCCGGGGGGCGTGCTGGTCATCAGCCACGACCGCGACTTCCTCGACCGCCTCTGCGGGCGGACCCTCGAGATCGCGCGGGGTCGGCTGTGGTCCTACACGGGCGGATACACGTCCTACGTGCGCCAGCGCGACGAGGCGATCGCGGGGCTGCGGGCGCGGGCGGAGGCGCAGGCCGAAGAGCGGGCCCGGCTGCAGGCCTTCATCGACCGGTTCCGGGCCAAGCCGACGAAGGCGGCGCAGGTGCAGTCGCGGGTGCGGATGCTCGAGAAGATGGAGCCGATCGTCGTCCCGGACCCGCTCCCGAAGGTGCGCCTGCGGTTCCCCGAGCCGCCGCCGGCGGCGTCGCCCATGGTCGAGATCCGCGACCTCGCGAAGGCGTACGGGGTGAAGAGGGTGCTCGAGGAGGTGGACGCGTCGGTGTATCCCGGCGAGCGGATCCTGCTCGTGGGTCCCAACGGCGCGGGCAAGTCGACGCTGCTCGGCATCCTCGCGGGCCACGTTCGGCCGGACACGGGCGTGGTCCAGGAGCTGCCCGGGACGCGGGCGGCCTACTTCGCCCAGGACCAAGCCGAGGAGCTGGCGGACGACACCACGGTGCTGTCCGCGGTCGCGGCCGCCGATCCGCTGCTCGGCGAGGCGCGCCTGCGGGCCGTGCTGGGCGCACTGCTCTTCACCGGCGACGACGTGCAGAAGCCCTGCGGGGTGCTCAGCGGGGGAGAAAAGAGCCGCGTGGCGCTCGGTCGGGTCCTCCTGCGCCGCGCCAACCTGCTCCTCCTCGACGAGCCGACGAACCACCTCGACATCCACAGCAAGGAGGTCCTGGCCGAGGCCCTGGAGGCGTACGTGGGGACGGTCGTATTCGTCTCCCACGACCGGGAGTTCGCCAACCGCCTCGCCACCCACGTGTGGGAGGTCGGCGGGGGGCGCGTGCAGGTCCACCGGGGCAACCTCGACGACTTCCTGTGGGGCAAGGCGATCGCGGCGGGGATCGCCGCGCGGCGGGCGCCGGGCGAGTCGGCCCCGGATCACTGGCTCCTCGTGGGGCTGCCCGAGGGGGCGGAAGCGGGCAGCGGCCCGAAGATCGCCGCGGACGTCGAGAACGACGTGGGTCGCGAGGCGTGGAAGGATCGGAAGAAGCGGGCCGCCGACAAGCGTCGGCTGGAGCGGCGCGCGGAGGAGCTGATGGCCGAGATCGAGGAGATGGAGGCGCGCGTCGAAGCGCTGGACGCCGAGCTGGCGACCGGGGACGGCGGCTGGGAGCGGTTGGCCGCCGTGGCCGACGAGCGAGGCCGGGTCGCGTCCGCGGCCGCGGCGGGCTGGGCGGAGTGGGAGTCGATCGACGCCGCGCTGGGAACCGAGCGCTCGGACGGGGTGTCCTGACCGCCATGCACCGAGCCTCGCTCCTCGTCCTCGTGGGCGTCGTCCTGTCGGGCTGCGCCGCCCGCGCGCCGGTCACCACCCGTGCCGCGGAGCCGCGGACCATGCGGGTCGTCGAGGGGGACGACCTCCGCATCCGCGCGGGGAGCGACCCCGTGACCGGCCTCGACGGGTACGACAGCCGCGACCTCTTCGAGCAGGGCCTCGCCGCGTTCGCCCGCGACGAGTTCGGCATCGCCCGCGTGCTCTTCGCGCGCCTCATCAAGGAGTTCCCGGACGATCCCTCCGTCCCCCGGGCCCACTGGAACTACGCGCTCGCCGCGGAGCACCAGGGCGACGCGATGGACGGGATCGGCCACCTCGAGGCCTACCTGGCGGCCATCGAGGCCGAGGAGCCGAAGGAGGCCGCCGAAGGGCGCCTCCACCTCGCCAAGGTCCTGCAGCGGGAGGGCCGCTTCGAGGCCTCCGCCCCGCACCTCGAGCGCTTGCTGCGGCGCCCCGACCTGGAGACGACCCTGCGCTGGGAGGTCCGCGCGCACACGGCCCGCGCCTGGACCGAGGTGGGTCGCTACAAGGAGGCCGAGTGGGAGCTCGAGGCCGTCCGGGGGGACGTGCGCCGCCGGTCCCGCCGGGAGGGCGTGCGCTACCCGTACTACGCGGCGATGGTCTGGTACTTCGCGGGCGAGCTCTACCGCGTTCAGGGCGAGCGCCGGGCGATCACGAGCACGGACGACGTCGACGCGGTGCGCGAGGTGCTCAACGGCAAGGCCGACGACCTCCTCGAGGCCCGGCACCACTACAAGCGCGCCCTGCAGGTCGGCAGACCGGAGTGGAGCGGCCCGTCGGCCAAGGCGATCGGCGGGATGATGGAGCACTTCCGGCTCGCCCTGCTCACGGCGCCGGAGCCGTCCGATCTCGAGCCCGACGCGCTCGAGGTGTATCGCGAGCTCGTGGAGCAGCGCACGCGCCAGTTCCTGGAGAAGGCGGCGGAGGACTACGCGTGGGTGCTGCGCGACGCGGAGCGGCTGCTCATCCCCCGGCCGTGGGTGGAGTCGATCCGCCTGGCCCTCGAACACTGTCGGGCGGCGCTGGAGCAGGCCCCTCGGGTCGTCGCGGCAGAGTCACCCTGAACGCCGCGCCCCCGCCCGGGGCGTCCCCCGCGGTCACCGAGCCGCCGTGCTCGACGACGATGCGGTGTACGAGCGCGAGCCCCAGCCCGGTGCCGCGGCTCCCCTTGGTCGTGAAGTAGGGCGTGAAGAGCCGGTCGCGGATCGCCTCGGGGATCCCCGGGCCGGTGTCCGCGATGACGATCGACACCGCGGCCTCGGTCGCCTCCACCGACAGGCGCAGGGTGCCCGCGCCGTCCATCGCCTCGACCGCGTTCTTCACCAGGTTCGCGAGGGCCGTGCGCAGCTGCGTCGGGTCCGCGAAGACGGGAGGGGGATCGTCGCTCGCGTGTTCGACGACGAGGTCGGGCGAGGCCGCGTACAACGCCGTGATCCCGTGCAGGAGCGCCGAGACGTCGACGGGCTCGGGCGCGGGGTCGGGGAGCCGGGCGAACCGGGCGAACGAGTCGGACAGCTCCTTGAGCCGCATCACCTCGTCGACCACCGCGCTCGCCTGCTCCTCGAGGATCGCCTCGAAGTCCTCGCGCCCCAGGCTGTGGGCGCGACGCAGCACGTCCATGGCGCCGAGGATCGGCGTGAGGGGGTTCTTCAGTTCGTGCGCGAGGCCCCGGGCGATCTCCCGCCACGCGGCGACGCGCTCGGCCTGCACCAGCCGCGACCGACTCTGCTCCATGTCTTCGGCCATCCGGTTGAAGGCCGCCACGAGGGCGTCGACCTCCGCGACCCCGGGCTCCGCCTCCACGCGCGCTTCGAAGTCGCCCCGGGAGAGCGACTCGGCCTGTCCCGCGAGGGCCTCGATCGGGCGCGTGATGCGCGCCGCGAAGAGCCCGCCGGGCACGATCACGAGGAGCGCGCCGCCCAGGGCGAGGAGGCCAGCTCGGAGGCGGAGGGCGCGGGTGAGGCGATCGATCCGCCCGCGGTCGATGCCGATGACGAGCCGGGGGCCTTCGTCGCGTCCGAGGGGGACGTCGTGCAGGCTGAGGAGGGCGGGATCGACGACGGACAGCCGCGTGGGCAGGTCCGGACCGAGCTCCGCCGACGAGGCCGAGAGGCACTCCGCCGCGGGCGCGGGACAGAAGTACAGGACGCCCACGCCGAGGCGGGCGCGGATGCGCTCCAGCGCTTCGCGGTCGAGGGTGCGCCCGGCCACCGCCACGACCTCGGCGCCGCCCCAGCGGCCCCGCGTCCAGCGCTGCAGCGAAGGGGCCTCCCCGTGGGGGACGGGCTCCATCACGACCCGGGGAGCCCCGTCGACCGCGGTCGAGTAGAGCGACGCCTGGGGGTCGAGGAAGCCCACCGAGGCGGGCCAGTGGCCCGACGTGAGGATCGTGCCGCGGTCGTCCAGCACCTTGAGGACCTCGAGGCGGCCCGTCTCCAGGCGGTGCCTCGCCCACAGGTACCGGGCCGCAGTGCTGCGCTCGCCCCGGTCCTCGAACACCGTGCGCAGCTCCCCGTCGAGCACCTCGGCGGCCTGCTCCAGCTCCGCGCGCAGCGAGCGGGCGGCCGCCTCCCCGCGACCCGCGACCTCCGCCTGCAGCAGCCCCGTGACCTTGCTCACCGAGAGCACGGCCGCGCCCGCGACGGCGAGGACGACGGTCCCCACCAGCGCGCCCACGACCCGCGCCCGGAGCGTCGTCATCGCGGCCCCGTGATGTAGGCGTCGTGGAGCAGGGGCACGCCGTCGGGGCGGAGGCGCACGCCGCGCACTCGAGGGCTCACGGAGATCCAGCGCTCCGCCGTGAACAGGGGGACGACGCGTCGCTCCCGCAGCCAGACGCCCTCGAGGTCGGCGGCGGCGGCGGCCCGCGTCGCGGGATCGGGGGACAGCAGCGCGTCCACGACCGCGGGGGCGAGGGCTCCGAAGACCTCGCGGCGGGCGGCCGCGAGCTCCAGCAGCGCGAGGGCGGGCTCCATGGTCGGGGGCCTCCACCGCAGGATGGACAGCGCGACGTCGGCTTCGTCGTCCACCCGCACCCCGCGGGCCCTCAGGATGGCCACGAGCCGCTCGCCGGCGGCCGCCCCGAGGGTGTCGTCGCCTCGATGCAGCGCGATCGCGGGGGCGTCCGGGCCGAGCGCGGCCATCGTGAGCGGCGGCGGGTCGATGGGGGCCTCGCCCCGGGGGAGGGGACGCGACGGCCCCAGACCGGGAGGCAGGATCCCCGTGGCGCGAGCGCCCCGACCGTCCCAGAAGACCGCGGCCAGCAGGTCCGGCTGGAGGTGCGCGAGGAAGCGCCCCACGTCCTGATCCTCCACGAGGCCCAGGGGGTCCACTTCGCGGGCCTGGGGCGACTGGAGCAGGAGGACGACGTCGGGCGAGGGGGCCTGGAGTTCATCGCCCCGGGGCCCCTCGGGGGCGGCGTTCACCACGACGTCCGCGGGATCCTTCGGCCCGCGCACCCGCACCCCGTCGATGACCGGGCCCCCGCCGGGGCCCTCCGCCGTCGCCGTGAGGAGGCCTTCGTCCCGCGGGTGGGGGCGGAACGAGCCGGTCGCGTCTCCGCTCACGACGCACCCCCGCAGCAGGGCGGGCAGGGGGCCCACCGGGGCCGGGAACGAGAGCGTGATCTCTCGGCCCGCGCGACTCACGCCGGGGGCTCGATCGGCGGCGCCGAGGACGCGCCCGGGCCACCCGCGCGGGGACCCCAGGCACGTCTGCAGGGCCTGGCTCACGGCGGCTGCGTCCGCGTTGGCCGCGACCGTGAGGCGCCAGGTGGCGGGGCTGTCGACCGCCGCCAGGTCGGACAGGACCCGCGACCGGTGCGTTGTGCCCGCGAGGCCGGGGCGGGCGAGCCGCTCCCGGGGGTCGAGGGCGCCCGCTTCGAGCAGCGCGACGCCCGTGTGGGCGTCCCGGAACGCGTCGGTCCACTCCGGAGGGAGGGCGACCGCCACCTCGCCCCCCGGGGCCGGAAGGCGCCCCGCGTGAGCCGCGTGAGCGACGCACGCCGCCACGATCGCCAGCGCCGCCGCGGGCAGGCTCGGGGGGCTCACGGGCTTCGCTCCAGGCGCCACAGGACCGCCTCGTCGGAGGCGTCCTCTTCGACGAGCACGACGTCCGGGCGGCCGTCGAAGTCGAGGTCGCCCGTCCCCAGCGCGCGCACGGTGCCCGCGAAGCTCGCGCGGAAGAGGACGGAGAGGCGCGGCGGGCTGCCCTCGAGCCGGTGAATCGCCACCTGGTCGGGCTCTCCGAAGGGCGACGCGCCGGTGGTCACCACCTCGGGGAGGCCCGCGCCCTCCAGCTCGACGAGCAGGAGGCGGTCCCCGAAGACCTGGTTGTCGGGGAGGCTCCAGGTCTCGCCCGCGTCGACTCCCCCGAGCCGCCCGGCGGCGTCGATCCAGATCCAGGCCCCGTCGGCGCCGGGGAAGCGCTGCAGGTCCCTCACGCCGGGGCCGGGGAGGGGGGCGTCGCCCTCGACCAGCTTCAGGTCCGGGCCCCCCAGGACCCACTGCGCGGGCAGCCAGTTCGGCCACGCGGGATCGCGGGGCTGGGGCAGCGGGACCGCCCGGGACGCCTCGGCGACGCTCCCGCGTCGGGGGTCCACGCGCACGTAGTGGCCCGCGGTGGTCCCCGCCCGGAGCGCGCCGTCGTCCTCCACGAGGCGCCCCGCGACCGTGCGCGGCCAGGGACGATCGGGGAGGGCGAACGGGCCCCCGAGCGCCGTGGGCCGGGCGTCGCCCGCGTCGTATCGGTAGGTGCGGACGCCGTCGACGCCGAGCAGCGCGAGGTCGTCCGAGCCGTCGTCGTCCAGGTCCAGGAGCACGACGTCGAGGACGCCCGCGGGCACCGTCCCGATGCGCTCCAGGCGCCACCGGGCGTTGCCCGCGCCGGTCGCGGTCGCCCCCAGCAGCGCCTCGAGCTCCCGGTCGACCGGCCAGGACACGGCGAACGCCCGCTCGGGTTCGGTGTGCACGACGCCGACGGCCCACATGCGAGCGCCGTCCAGCGACACGCTCACGTCCACCGCGGGGCCGCGCGAGGCGGTGATGTCGCGCCCCCGCAGGGCGGACTGCAGGTGGGAGCGGAACACCGTGCCGACCTTGCGCGCGTCCACGCCCCGCCCCCCTTCGTACCGCACGAGGGCCCCGTCGGCCCCGTCGGGGAGGCGGGCCGCGAGCGCCCCCGCGACGGCCTCGGTCCACGCCAGCATCGAGCTGTCGGCGTGATCCGCGCGCTCCTGGCTCCCCGCGGGCGAGGCGAGGAGCAGCAGCAGGCCGAGCGCGGCGGCGGGAGGCTTCATCGATCCGGAATCTACTCGACCGCGGGTCCGTCCTCCGGGTTCCCCGGCTCGACGTTCAGGGCCGCGTGCTCGGCGTCGGTCACTCCCCGGCGCGCTCGGGCCTGCTCGGCCAGGATCCGGCTCACCTCGTCGGCGACGGCGGCGTCCACGGCTTCGCGCACCCGGTCTCGGTTGGCGATGGCCTTCACGTACCCCGGATCCATGTCCGCGGCCCGGGCGTAGACGGCGAGGGCGTCGACGTCGCGGCCGGTGCGCTCGTACGCGATCCCGAGGTTGTTCAGCATGTAGGGCTCGACGCCGTCGAGCTCCAGGGCGGCCTCGAGGTACTGCAGCGCGAGCTGCGTGCGGCCGAGCTGGAGCGCCGCGAAGCCGAGGTTGTTGTAGGCGTAGACGTTGCCGGGATCGGCGGCCACCGCGCGTCGGTTCTGCGCGATCGCCTCCTTCCACATGGACAGCGCGACGTAGGTGCGCCCCAGCAGGTGCTCGGCTTCGGCGTCCCCGCGGGCCAGCCCCACCAGCTTCGCGGCGTGGGGCCGGGCGGCCTCCGGCTCGCCCAGGTCGAGCATCCGCCGGGCCAGGAAGCGGTGCGCGTCCGCCATGCGCGGCTCGTGCACCAGCGCCTGCCGGACGCACTCTTCGGCGCGAGCCCCGCGGCCGACGTCGGCGTAGGCGCGGCCGAGCTTCATCCACACCGTGGCCGAGCCGGGGGCGTCGAACAGCGCCAGCCGGAGCGCGTCGATCGCGTCGCCGGGCCGGCCTTCTTCGTCGAACATGACGGCCTCCTCGACGTGGTCGTGGAACTTCGGGTCGTGGTGGGGGACGGCCTCTCGATCGAGCAGGGAGACCGGGGGCGTCGGCTCGAGGGACTCCGTGATGGCGTCGATGTCCACGGGGTTGTCGTCGAGGAAGTCGAGGTCGTCGCCCACGGGCCGCGGAGCGGCGGTGGAGGTGGTCCGGTACGTCGTCGGCGTGCCCGAGGAGCAGGCGAGGCCGCACAGGAGGGTGGCGATCAGGGCGGGCTTGGCGAGGGTCTTCATGAGGACCTCCTTCAGCAGGTTCGTCCCCGGACGGAGCACACGCCGTGCCGGCCAGGCCGATCGCGCGATGTCCTGCGCTCACGCGAAACTCACGGCCCCGGAGCGTGGTCGTCGGGCCACGGTCCGAGGGCGCTCGTGTGTCCGCTGGTCCTCGCTACCCGTCGCGATCGATGCCGAGTCGCCGCACCTTCTTGTAGAGGTGGCTCCGCTCGAGCCCCAGGTCCTGCGCGGCCTGGGTCATGTTCCCGTCGAAGCGCCGGATCCGGTCCTCGATGATCCGCCGCTCCAGCGACTCCAGGACGGCGTACAGCGGCCCCTCGTCGGGGATCTCCGCGCCCCGGGCGGCGTCGGCCCCCGGGAGCGCGCCGCGCACGTGAGGGGCGTCGATCACGCGGCCGATCGTGAGGATCGCGAGGCGATCGATGAGGGCCCCGAGCTCCCGGACGTTGCCCGGCCAGTCGTGGGCCTGCAGGGCGGACAGGGCCTCCGCCGTCCACTCCTTGGGGGACAGCCCGTGGAGGTCGCAGCTCCGGCGCAGGAGGAAGCGCGCGAGGTCGGGGACGTCCTCCCGCCGAGCCCGCAGGGTGGGCACGGCGACGGGCACCACCGCGAGCCGGTAGTAGAGGTCCTGGCGGAATCGCCCGGCTTCCACCTCGGCCTGGAGATCGCGGTTGGTGGCGGCGACGACCCGGACGTCCACGGGGATGACGGACCCGCCCCCGACGCGCTCGAGCTCCCCCTCCTGGAGGACCCGCAGGAGGCGAGCCTGCAGCGAGGGCGGCATCTCCCCGATCTCGTCGAGGAAGAGGGTGCCCCCGTGGGCGCGCTCGAACCGGCCGATGCGGCGGCGGTCGGCGCCGGTGAAGGCCCCGCGCTCGTGCCCGAAGAGCTCCGACTCGACCAGGTTCTCGGGGATGGCGGCGCAGTTGAGCTTGATGAAGGGCCCGCCGCTGCGGCGCGACAGGTCGTGGATCGCCTCGGCGACGAGCTCCTTTCCGACGCCGGACTCGCCGGTGATGAGCACGCGGGCCTTCGTGGGCGCGACCCGGCGGACGGCCTCGATGACGCGCGTGAGCGCGGGCGAGCGCCCGACCATGCCGTGGCGTCGCTCGATCGTGCGGGAGAGGGCGCCGACGGCCCGGTCGAGGGCGTCGAGGCGCAGGGCGTTGCGGATCGTGACGACCAGGCGGTCGATCTGGACGGGCTTCTCCAGGAAGTCCAGGGCTCCGAGGCGGGTCGCGCGCACGGCGGCCTCGAGCGTGCCGTGGCCGCTCATCATCACGACGGCGGGGGCGGGATCGAGCGCCGTGACCCGCTCCAGCACCCACAGGCCGTCGTGGTCGGGGAGCCGCAGATCGAGCAGGACCAGGTCCGGTTGCTCGCGTTCGGCCGCCGCCACTCCGGTCTCCGCGTCTTCGGCCGCGCTCACGGCGAACCCCTCGAGGTCGAGCGCCCGCCCCAGGGTGGTGCGGATGTTGGGCTCGTCGTCGACGATGAGGACGCGCGGGGGCGTCGGGTCGACGCTCACTTGAAGAGCGTGTCCAGCTTGGCCTTCGCCTCCGAGGCCTTGTGGTTCTTGAGCTTGTAGTCCACGGCCTTGTGCAGCAGGTAGAGCTCGTCGTCGACGGCCTCCACGAGGTCGTAGTCGCCGACGTCGTCCAGGTTCTGCAGCAGCGTACGCATGGCCACGAGGCGCTCCTTGACGGACTCGGCCGTGGGGGGGGCGTCGTCCTCGGCGTTCGACCCCTGGAGGTCCGCGCTGATTCCCATGGTCTCGGCCACCTCGGCGGCCATCGCCTCTTCGCTCAGGTCGACACTCGGGGTCGGCTCGGGGGCGGGGGCGGCGGCGGCTCGGGCCTGGCGCTTCTCCACCGCGGTGTTGTAGTTGCGGCGGGGGTTGTCCTCGTAGCCTTCGCCGCCGCGGCGGATGGAGACGAGACCGTCCCGCCGGAGGTGATAGATGCGAGCCCCCCAGGACATGCGCACCTCGGGGGCGAACCCGGCGGCCCATCGCACGACGGTCGGGGCGAGTCGGTTGGCGGCGGCGGCGGCCCAACGGACGGCGGTGGCGGCGAGCCGCGGGCCCGGCTTCACTTCGCCGGCGCCCTCCCACATGGGGTCGATCGCGTCGGTCTCACGCATGCGGCGGACCTTACCCGCTGTCAGGAGCTCACGCGCGCGAAGACGCCGTGAAAGGACGTGCCCTCAGGGAAGCCCTTGAGCACCGGGAAGTCGGGGGACGGCCCCGCCCTGCGGACCTCCGCGGGGCGCCCCCCCGCGTCGCGGATCCCGGCTTCGACCTCGGTGCGCAGCTTGCCCTTGCGCTCGGACCGGAGGTTCCGACAGCACAGCAGCCAGCCCCCCGGGCGGAGGCGCCGGGCCGCCGCCGCGACCAGGGCGCGGTAGTCGCCCCGGGCGCTGAACCCGCGACCCCTCCCGCGGCCCTGGGCGAAGACGGGCGGGTCCAGGATCACGCCGTCCAGGGGCGCGTCTCCCGCGACCAGCCACCGGACGGCGTCTTCGGCGACGAGGGGGTGGCGCTCCGGGCCGAGGCCGTTGCGCCGCAGGTTCGCGGCGGCGAGGTCGAGGTACCGCCGGGAGAGGTCCACCGAGTGCACGCGCCCGGCCCCGGCGGCCGCGACGGCGACCGAGAAGGCCCCGGTGTGAGCGAACAGGTTCGCCACCTCCGCGCCCGGGAGGTCGGGGAGCCCCGCGAGCAGCGCGCGGTTCGCCCGCTGGTCGGGGTAGAAGCCGGTCGTGAGCCCGCCGAAGGGGGAGGCGACGAGCTCGAGCCCGGCCTCTCGCACGTGCACGTCGCCGTCGTGCCCTCCGCGGATCCATCGGCCCGCGAGGTCGTCCCCGGACGCCGCGTCGGTGCGACTGCGCAGGTCGGTCAGGTGGTCCTTTTCGTACAGGGGGAGGCCCGGGAGCCGCTCGGAGACGGCCGCGTAGACGGGCGCCGCGAAGGTCGCGGTGGCCTCTGTGGTCCGGGTGGCGACGAGGACGGGCCCCCACCGATCGACGAACAGCCCGGGGAGCCCGTCCGCCTCGCCGTGGATCAGCCGGAACGCGTCGGTCCGCTCGTCCGTGAGCAGCGCGCTGCGACGGCTCACGGCGCGCTCGGCGCGGCGACGCCAGGCCTCCTCGTCCAACTTCGAGTCCGGGCGCGACGAGACGACTCGGGCGCAGACCTCCCGCTTCGGATCGGCGACGGCCGTCGCCACCCAGCGCCCCGCCGGGTCCTCGAGCTCCACCAGCTCCCCCGGCTCCAGGCGGTCGAGTCGGCCGGTATCTCGATCCCGCACGACCCAGGGATGCCCGGAGCGTAGGATCCTCGCTGTAGCGCGGCTCACGCGGAGGGTCGATCGCTTCGATGTCCGGCGCTCACGCGGCTCACGCGGGGGTCGCGACGGGGCCCGAGCAGGCTCCGCGACGGGGTCGAGCAGGCCGTCCCAGCCCACGGGCCGGTGCGCCTCGATCGCCACGTCGTCCCAGCTCAGCGCGAGGCAGTGGAGCGCCATGCGCGGCGCCCCCCCCGGAGGGGGTCGGCCGTACTCCAGGTCCCCCAGGATCGGCGTCCCCGCCCCGGCGAGGAGGCGGCGCACCTGGTGGGTCCGCCCCTCCCGCGGCCGCACCTCGACCTCGGCGCGGGTCGCGTCCGCCGAGCGGCGCAGGACCCGCAGGGAGGCGTGCATGTCGGCGTCCTCGTCGGCCAGGGTCGCGTCGGCCTCCGGCGCGGGGCGGACGATCGCGACGTAGGTCTTCGAGACCTCCCGGGCCTCGAAGCGGGAGGACAGGGCTCCGACCGCGTCGCCGACGGCCAGGACGAGCACCCCGGAGGTCTCCCGATCGAGGCGGTGGACCGGCTGCGCGGCCACGCCCGTGAGCTCCGCGAGGCGCTCGGGGGCCGCCACGCCGCCCTCGTCGGTGCGGTGCGAAGGCAGGCCCGGGGGCTTGTCGATCGCCCACCAGCCGTCGCCGCGAGCGATCACGGCGTCCGGCGGCAGCGGGGGCGGCGGGCCCAGGAGCGCGGGCCGCCAGTCGATCTCGACGTCTTCCCCGGGGTGCAGCGGCCGCCCCGCTCGCCGCTCCGTGCGGCCTCCGACGCGGGCCTGTCCGGCGTCGATCAGGCCCTTGACGCGCTTGCGCGAGAGCCCGTGCAGGTTGGCCGCGAGGAAGCGGTCCAGCCGCGCCGGGAGGGCGGGGGAGGGGACCCGCAGCCGGACGGTCTTCAGAGCCGCTCGCAGATCGTCTTGGCCTGCAGGAACGCCAGCAGGTGCTCGCGTCCGCCCGCCTTGGTGTCGGTGCCGCTCATGTTGAAGCCGCCGAACGGCTGGACGTCCACGAGCGCGCCCGTGCACTTGCGGTTGATGTAGAGGTTCCCGCACTGCAGGCGCCGCTTCGCGTCGTCGATGTTCGCCATCCCGAAGTAGGCCCCCGTGAGGCCGTACTCCGTGTCGTTGAACACGTCGACGCCCTCCTCGTAGGAGTCCACCGGCACGAGCGCGAGCACGGGGCCGAAGATCTCCTCGTTGGCGATCCGGGCGCTGCGCGCGACGTCCCCGAAGACCGTCGCCTGGATGAAGTGGCCGCCCTCGCCGCTGCGGCCGCCGCCCGCGAGGAGCGTGCCCTCGCCGCGGCCGACGTCGAGGTAGGAGAGGATCCGCGCCTCCGCTTCGCCGTCGATGACCGCGCCCATGCCGACGCCGGGCGTCGACGGGTGTCCGACGGTCACCGCGCGCGCCGCCTCGGCGACCTTCGCGGCCACGGCGTCGTACACGTCGCGGTGGATCAGGGCGCGGCTGCAGGCGGAGCACTTCTGACCCTGGAATCCGAAGGCCGCCCGGACGATGCCGTCGGCCGCGGCGTCCACGTCCGCGTCCGCGTCGACGAGGATCGCGTCCTTGCCGCCCATCTCGGCGACCACGCGCTTGAGCCAGATCTGGGCGGGCTGCACCTTCGCGGCCTCGGCGTAGATCCAGCACCCGACCGCCTTGCTCCCGGTGAAGGAGATGAACCGCGTCTTCGGGTGGGAGACGAGGTGCGCGCCCACGACCGCGCCGTCGGCCGAGTTGACGTAGTTGACGACCCCGTCGGGCAGTCCGGACGACCGCAGCAGATCGAAGACCATCCACGCGGTGAAGGGCGTCTGCTCGGCGGGCTTCAGGACGACGGTGTTGCCCGCGACGACGGGGGCCGTGGTCATGCCGGTGGCGATCGCCACGGGGAAGTTCCAGGGCGGGATGACCGCCCCCGCGCCCAGGGGGATGTACTCCACGTGGTTCGTCTCGCCCGGGTACGGCGTCGTGGGCTGCGGGTCCGCCCAGCGGATGGCCTCGCGCGCGTAGAACTCCAGGAAGTCGATGGCCTCGGCGGTGTCGCCGTCGGCCTCCGGCCAGGTCTTGCCGGCCTCCAGCACCATCGCGGCGGAGAACTCGTGCTTGCGTCGCCGCATCTCCGCGGCCGCGCGGAGGAGCACCGCGGCCCGCTCGCGCACCGGCGTCGCGGACCACGCCGGGAAGGCGGCCCACGCGGCGGCGAGGGCGTCCTCGGCGTCGTCGGTCGTGCCGTCCTGGAATCGCCCGATCACGGTGGCGTTGTCGCTGGGGTCGACGGACGCGAACGTCTCGGCGGACGCGCGGTCGACGCCTCCGATCACGTTCGGATGGGTGGCTCCGAGCCGGGAGCGCACCGTGGCGAGCGCGGCCTCGAATGCCGCGGCGGCGGCGGGGTCGGAGAAGTCGGTGAGGGGCTCGTTCTGGAAGGGACCGAACATCGAGGGCTCCGCGGGTCGGGGGGAGGCGCTCGTATAGCGCAGGCGGCCCCGGCCGGCTACGCTCCGCCCATGACCGACGACCGCATCGCCGCCCTCGAGGCTCGGCTCATGGAGGTCGAGATCCGCTCGGAGGAGCGCCTCGCCGAGATCCAGCGCCTCGAGGCGTTCGTGAGCGGGTACGAGGAGCGGATCCGCACGCTCGAGGCGTCGCTGCGACGGATGAAGTCGCTCCTGGAGGAGCCTGCGGACGAGATGCCGCCCGCCCTGGAGGACCTCCCGCCGCACTACTGAGGGACGACGGGAAGCCGGAGATCGGGTTGAGAGGCCGTCGGCGCGCGTGATATTCAGGCGCCCCCGCGCGGGCTCCCTGCGCGCGCCCGGAGTCCGTCCCCGATGGCCGAATCCCGCCGCATCCACGACAGCATCCTCGACACGATCGGCGACACCCCGATCGTTCGCCTGAACCGGCTCGCCAAGGGCCTGCAGTCGGACGTCTACGTCAAGCTCGAGTTCATGAACCCCGGCGGCTCGGTGAAGGACCGCATCGCCAAGTACATGATCGAGCGCGCCGAAGAGCGCGGCGAGATCTCCACCGGCGCGACGATCGTCGAGGGCACGTCCGGCAACACCGGCATGGGCCTCGCGCTCACGGCCGCGATCAAGGGCTACAAGGCCGTCTTCGTGATGCCCGACAAGCAGTCGATGGAGAAGGTGAAGGCCCTCCGCGCCTTCGGGGCGCAGGTCGTGGTCACCCCCACGGCCGTCGAGCCCGAGGACCCGCGCTCCTACTACTCGGTCTCCAACAAGCTCGGCACCGAGACGCCGAACGCCCTCTTCGCGAACCAGTATCACAACCAGGACAACCCCCGGACGCACTACGAGGCGACGGGCCCCGAGATCTGGGAGCAGATGGGCGGGAAGATCGACGTCTTCATCGCGGGCATGGGCACCGGGGGCACGCTGTCGGGGGTGGGCAAGTACCTCAAGGAGAAGAACCCGGACATCAAGATCGTGGGGGTCGACCCGGTGGGGTCCATCTACTACGACTTCTTCAAGACCGGGAAGCTGACCGAGGCGTACGCGTACAGCCTCGAGGGGATCGGGGAGGACTTCCTCCCCTCCACGATGCACATGGACGTGCTGGACGACGTGGTGCGCGTCTCCGACAAGGAGTGCTACCTGATGACCCGCGACCTCGTCCGCAAGGAGGGGATCTTCGCCGGGGGCTCGTCCGGGGCGGCGATCTGCGGGGCGCTCAAGTGGCTGCGCAACAACGACGTGGCGGGCAAGCAGGTGCTGATCCTGCTGCCGGACACGGGCCGCCAGTACCTCGGGAAGATCTTCAACGACGACTGGATGCGGGAGAACCGCTACCTCGACGCGCCGACCGACCTCGGCAACGTCCGCGACATTCTGGGGGCGACCCCGCGCCGCAAGATCATCTCGGCGCGGCTCGGCGAGACCGTCCGCACCGTCGCGCAGCGCATGCGCGAGCACGACCTCAGCCAGGTGCCCGTCTACGACGCGGCGGGCGAGGTCGCGGGGATCGTCCAGGAGCGCAAGGTCCTGAACCACCTCGTGGATCACCCCGGGGCGGCCGAGGAGAAGGTCGACGATCTCGTGGAGATCGCCTACTCCGTCATCGATCTCGACACCACCGTCCCCGTGCTGAGCGAGCTCTTCACCCGCGTCCGCATCGTGTTCGTGCTGGAGAAGGGCGAGATCATCAACGTGCTGACGAAGATCGACCTGATCGACTACATGGCGACGGGCGTCGCATGAGCGCAGACGCGCCCGTGCCCTGGCCGCCCCGGGACCTGCTGTTCCGCGACCGGGAGTTCGGCACCCGGGCCATTCACGCGGGGCAGCCCTACGAGCCCGTCACCGGGGCGGTGATGATCCCCATCTACCAGACGTCCACCTACGCCCAGGACGGCGTGGGCGGGCACTTCGGGTACGAGTACTCGCGCACGGGGAACCCGACGCGCACCGCCCTGGAGACGTGCCTCGCCTCCCTCGAAGGGGCCCGCCACGGGGTGTGCTTCGCGTCGGGCTGCGCCGCCACCAGCACGCTGCTGCACACGCTCCGGCCGGGGGACCACGTCGTATCGTCGGACGATGTGTACGGCGGCACCTGGCGGATCTTCGAGTCGGTGTTCCGTCCGCTGAACATCGACTTCACGTTCGTGGACATGACCGACGCGGCCGCGGTGGAGGCGGCCATCCAGCCCGGCGCCACCAAGATGCTGTGGGTAGAGACCCCCACCAACCCGCTGCTCAAGGTCGTGGACATCGCGGCGATGGTCGGCCTCGCCCGGGCCGCGGGCGCGAGGTGCATCGTGGACAATACGTTCGCCACGCCGTACTTCCAGAGCCCGCTCGCCCTCGGGGCGGACGCGGTGGTCCACTCCACGACGAAGTACATCGGCGGTCACTCGGACGTGGTCGGCGGCGCGGTGGTGTGCGACGACGACGAGCTCGCGGCCGACCTGTTCCGCCTCCAGAACTCCATCGGCGCCACGCCGGGCCCCCAGGACTGCTTCCTCCAGCTGCGCGGCGTCAAGACGCTGCACGTCCGCATGGACGCGCACGCTCGCAACGCCGCCGCGCTGGCGACCTGGCTCGAGGCGCACGAAGACGTGCGCAAGGTGATCTACCCGGGGCTGCCCTCACACCCCCAGCACGAGGTCGCGGCCCGCCAGATGCGCGGGTTCGGGGGCATGGTCAGCTTCGAGCTGGACGGCGACCTGGCGCGCGCCGAGCGCTTCGTCGCGGCGACGCATGTCTTCACGCTCGCGGAGAGCCTGGGGGGAGTCGAGAGCCTGATCGAGCTCCCCGCGGCGATGACGCACGCCTCGGTGCCCGCGCACCTGCGCGAAGAGATCGGCATCGCGGACGGCCTGGTGCGGCTCAGCGCAGGCATCGAGCACATCGACGACCTGATCGCCGATCTCGACGCCGCGTTCAGCGCTTGAACTAGCCCGCATGTTGCGTGAGCCGACTACAGAGGCGGCGGCGTAGGACTTGGTCG
>CAZEKB010000004.1:0-3420 GCA_964512225.1 uncultured Rickettsiales bacterium
ACCGCGTCGTCGTCGTCCACCGCGTCGTCGTCGTCCACCGCGTCGTCGTCGTCGGGGGCCGCGGCCGTGTCGTCGTCGACGACGTCCTCGCAGCCGCCGGGGGTGCCGCCCCGGGGCCAGCAGAGGTCGCACCCCCCGCCGAGCAGGAGCACGGCGAAGACCGGCGTGAGCCGCGTGAGTGATGGATGGATCACCATCGCCCCACCAGAGTGAGGCCCGTCGGGCCGGGGATCAAGGCGGCGGATCGACCCGTCGGCGCGAAGGTCGACAGACCCGCGATCAGGCCCGGCACCGCCAGCCCCGCGCCGACCCCCACGAGGACGAGCCCGGCGTCCTGCCAGCCGCCGCTGTAGGCCGGATCGGCGCCCTGGTGGTGGAAGTTCACGAGGAACCCGACGCCGACGCCCGCCGCCGCGAGGCCGCCGACCGACAGGGCGAGTCCGACCGCGCGGCGATCCGCCAAGGCCTCGGAGCGAGCGGCTGCCTCGGCGTCGCGCGCCGCCCGGGCGGACGAGAGCCGCGCGCGCACCTCCTCGCCCCAGGCGCGGTGCTCGGTGAACAGGCCGTCGAGGGCGAGGTACCGCTCCACGTGGCCGATCGCCTCGTCGAGCGCCCCCCGCTGCTCCAGAACCTCGATGCGGATCTGCTGGGCGAGCCACGTCGTCGGCCCCGGGTCGAGATCCACGGCCCGCGTCGCCAGGTTCAGGGCCCGGTCTGCGTCTCCGGAGTCGAGGGCCTCGCGCGCCATCGCCTGGAGCTGGCCCGCGCGGAGCGTGTCCCCGCTCGGCTCCTCGGCGAGAACGACCGCCGGGGCGGCGACGCACGCCGCGAGCACCACCGCGAGGCTAACGAGCCAGCGCGGGGATCCGGTGGGTGCCGCCTCCATCGGGGGAGCGGGCGAGGATCCGACCGTCCCGAGACCGACAGGCGATGAAGTACTGGAAGCCGGCCGCATAGTCCTCGGCGTACGGGATGAACACGTCGACGGCGAATCGACCGCCCCCGGTCGTCGCCATGGGCCTTGCAGCATAGTCCGACGGACCCGACGCCGACCACGGGCCCCAGTGCAGGACCGGCCCGCACACCATCGGATCGCCGTCCAGGGTCACGCTCACGGTGTTCGCCGAACCCACGAGAGCCTCGGGGGCGGGGGCGTGATCGAGGCCGATCCGCGGCGCGGGGGGCGGGGCGGGCTCGGGCGTTGGCGACGCGGGCCCGGCGACGGGGGCGGGCGTGGGGGCGGGGGACGGAGTCGCGGCCGGTCGCTCCACCGCGGCCCCCGGCGACGCCTCGATCCGCGCCTCGCCCGGACCCAGCTGAACCTCGGGCAGGGCCGGGGCCGCGACGGCGGCGGGCGCCTCGTCGACCACGACGGCGGGCGGGGGGGGCGCGCACACCGTGAGCCGGAGGGCCACCCCGGCGAGGAGCGCGGCGACGGCCACCAGCCCCGCCACCCCGCGGGCGACGGGGACCTCCATGCTCGAGACGCTCATGGCGCGGGTCGCGGGCAGCGGCGTCGGCCGGGCGGCACCCCGAACGGGCGGCGCCGGAGTGGCCGGCGGCCCCGTCCGGAGGGTCTGGAGGTGATCGAGGGACGATCGGGGGACGGGCGGGCGGATCGAGTCGACCCACTCCCCGAGGGGTCGCTCGGGGGGGTGCGTGTCCTGGAGCCCCCGCAGCCCGGCCTCGAGGGCCGCCGCGTCCGCCCAACGCAGGTCGCGATCGGCCCGCAGACAAGCGCGGACGACGCCCCCGAGCCCCGGGACGGCGACGTCCAGGGCGGTGAGCGCGTCCGGGGCCGCGAGCCGATCCTCGACGTGCACGATCTCCATGAGCAACGACATCAGGGTCCGCCCCTCGAAGAACGAGAAGCCCATGACCAGCTCGTGGATCAGCAGCCCCATCGCGAAGATGTCCGAGCGCCGGTCGAGGGGGTGCGCGGACGCCTGCTCCGGGGACATGTAGGCGGGCGTCCCCTTCGTGAGGCCCTCTTCGGTGGCCGCTCCGACGATTCGGGTGGCCTTGGCGATCCCGAAGTCCATGACCTTGGCGAGCCCGTCGCGACTCACGATCACGTTGCTGGGCTTCAGATCGCGATGCACGAGGCCCGCGGGCAGGCCGCGATCCAGGGCGTCGTGCGCGTGGTGGAGGCCCCGGCAGACCTGGGCGGCGATCTCGATCGCGACGCCGGGCGGGACCGGCCCGTCGAGCAGCGCGGCGTCCAGCCCCAGGCCGTCGACGAGCTCCATCGCGATCCACGGGGTCTCCCCCTCCTCCCCGTAGTCGTAGGTCTCGACGATGTTGGGGTGGTGCAGGAGCCCCCCGAGGCGGGCCTCCGCGACCAGAGCGGCGCGACGGTTCTCGTCGCGGGCGGTGACGGACGCCCGGATCACCTTGAGCGCGGCGGGCTTGCGGAACCCCGACGGCCCCTCCAGCTCGGCGCGGAAGACGCGCGCCATGCCGCCCTCCCCCAGCACCTCGATCAGCGTGTAGCGACCGAAGCGGACGGGGAAGTCCTCGGGCTCGAGCAGGTCGGGATGCACGGGGGACGGCACGACCGCCGGAAAATACACCTCACTCGGCCCGGAGTATGGTCCCACCGATGACGTCGACGCCCTCCTGGGATCGCGCCGCGCGGGCCGTGCTCGCGGTCCAGGGGGTGCTGTTCCTCGCCCTCGCCCACAGCGAGGCCCCGCGGGCCTGGACCGCCCTGTCGCCGTACTTCGCCGAGATCGCGGCCGATCTGCTCGGGGCCGGCGGCTCCCCCCTCGACGGCTACGACGGGCTCGTCTTCGGCCCCCTGTTCTACGCCGCGCTCGAGGCCCCCCTGCTCGCCGCGCTGGGGCGCGTCGGGGCGGTGCACACGATCGCCACCGCGGGGCTCGCCCTCGCGGCGACGTGGCTCACCTACCGGTTCATCGGGCGCGTGGCCTCCCCCCGGGCGGGGTTCCTGGCCGCGCTCCTGGTCGCCTTTCCGCCGCCGAACACCTGGGGTCACCAGCACTTCGGGGCGTACCACGTGCTGCCGCTGGTCCTGGTGCCCGCGGCGGGGCTGCTCGCCTTCGAGGATGGCGCCTCCCGGCGTCGCTGGGCGGGCGCGGGGCTGCTCGTGGGCGCGTCCGTGGGCGCCTCGCTCGGGGCGATCTCGCTCGGGCCGCCCCTGCTCGCCGCGCGGCTCGGGGCGGTCGCGAAGGCCCACGGTCGCGGCGCGGCGCTCCGGGCCACCGTCGCGGCGTGCATCGGGGCCGGCCTCGGGCTCGCGCCGATGGCGTACAAGGCTTGGATCCACGTCCCCTGGGGCGGCGCCGCGACGGACGCCCCCCGCGCCCCGGCCGAGGCCCTCAAGCCGATAATACAGGGGGGCGCCACCCCCCCGGACCTGCACGCGCGGCCGTTGGTGATGCTACGGCGCGACCAACC
>CAZEKB010000004.1:3430-96697 GCA_964512225.1 uncultured Rickettsiales bacterium
GGGGCGGGGGGGGGGGGGGGGGGGGGGGGGGGTGGCGCCTGGGGGGGGCCCCCCCGGCGGGGGGGGGCGCCGGGCCCCCCCCCCCCGGCCCCCCCGCGGCCGAGGCCGTCAAGCCGATCTTCCTGGGGGGCGCCACCCCCGCGGACCTGCTCGCGCGGCCGTTGGTCATGCTCGGGCGCGACCTCCCCTACGGGCTGCACTTCGGCCAGGAGGGGATGGCGGCCGCGGGCTGGGTCTTCGCGGGCGCCGCCTACGCGGCGGTGGCGTGGGCGGCCTGGGCGGCTTGGCGTGCGCGTCGGTCGCTCCCCGCCTGGGCCCCGATCCTGGCCGTGCCGCCCGCGGTCGTGGGGGTGGGGGCCCTGACGGGATGGTTCGTCTTCCACCCGGGCGACGGACCGGGGTGGACCCGGGACGCTCGGCACATCGTCGGCCTCACCCTCGCGCTCGCGTGGCTCATGGCGATCACCGCGGACGCGCAGCGGGGACGCGCGCGGCGCGCGATCGTGATCGTGGCCGCGCTGGCCGCGGCGTCGGTCGTCACCCAGGTCGCGGCCTTCGGGAGCGCCGACGGGGGCGTGCACGCCCCGTCGCCCTGGCGACTCGAGGGGCGCTTCGTCGCAGGCTTCTTCCGCGGACCCGCCTTCGCGGGCGAGCCCGAGGCGGCGGCCGGCTCCTGCGCCGAGCTCGAGGGAGCGTCGCGCCGCGGCTGCCTGCGGGGGGTGGCGCTCTCCTTCGGGCACGCGGCCGCGGGGATCCAGCGCGCCCGGCGCCCCGTGGGACCGACCCTGCGCGAAACGACGCGGCGGCTCGGCCCCGCGGACGGGGTCGACGTCGACGTCCTGCACGGCCTGGGCTGGGCCCACGCGCAGGCCGCCTTCGGGCGCCCGGCGCGGGCCGTGCTCCCCTGCCGAGACGCCTCCTTGTCGGCCCCGGAGGTGGAGGCCTGCGTCGAGGGCGTCGGGTGGGGCTTCGCGATGGACTTCGCCGACCGCCCGGGGGCCGTCGCGACCGCCGTCGGGTCGCTCGAGGACGCGGACGCCGGCCCCTTCGCCCGGGGAGTCGGGGTGCTGATCCGCGACCTCCTGAGGGACGGCCCGGCCCGGGAGCGCCGGTGTGCGCGGGAGCTCCCCCCGCGCCTCGTCCCCGCGTGCCGCGCCGGTGCCTCCCGATGACCGCGCCCTGGTGGACCCGCGCCGCCGCCGCCCGACGTCGGCGACGACTGCGCGACGCGGCGCTGCAGGACGGCGTGACGCCGGTCTTCAACAGCGCCCGCCGCGGGGCGATCACGCAACGGCTGGTGCACGAGCTGGAGCACGCCACGGCCGAAGCGAAGCGGCGGGGGGAGCGCCTCGACGCCCACGCGATGATCTTCGCCTTCACGGACCCCACCCTGGCCGACGCGCTGGTCCGCGTCGCCCGGGCCCCGGAGGCGACCGTCCGCATCCTCACGGACTTCGGCCAGCTCAGCCGCCGGGGCGGACGCAAGCCGCCGGTGTTGGCGGCCCTGGGGCTGCCGACCCTCCAGGTCCGGTTCAAGAAGGACCTCCCGTACGTGTGGGACGACGAGGAGGGCGCCGCGGTCTTCGACCACCGGGCGAGCCGAGGCCTCAACCATCACAAGGGACTGCTGCTCCTGATCGGGGGGCGCCCGTTCACGCTCGTGAGCGGGAGCTTCAACTGGTCGCCCACGGCCGAGCACCACAACTTCGAGAACGTGCTCGTCCTCGAGGGACGCGTGGCGGCGAATCGGCTCGTGATGCGTCACTTCGAGGCCGAGTTCGAGGCCTTCTGGAACGACGGCCGCGTGGCCTTGACGCTCGACGAGGCCCGGGACCACCGAACGGTCCTGATCGACCAGCTCACCCGCCGCGCGGCGGGGGAAGACATCGAGGCGACGGGGCTGACCGCCGGGGCGGGGGACACGCTCGACGTCCTCGCTCCGCGGGACCTGCTCGACGTCAACGCGTGGAACCAGGACGACGCCCTCGCCGCCGCCCTCGGCGCAGGGGACGCCGCCGCCGCCGCGGTACGGGCGATGCGCGACGACCGGATCCGCGCGGGCCGGTTCGAGGACTGGGACGACCTCCTGCGCCGAGTGCCGAGCCTCGCGGAGCGACCGCCCGACGCGCTCGCGACGCTCCGGCGGGAGTCCGTGTTCGGATCGGGCCAGGTCGCCGTCAACGCCGACGACGTCGCGACCCTGCGCGCCGCCGGGGCCTCCCGGAGGTCGGCCGAGGCGATCGTCGCCTGGAGGACGCAGCACGGGGACTTCGAGTCGCTGGACGAGCTCCGGGACGTACCCGGCGTGAGCGGCTACAGCCTGAGGCGGCTCCGACTCAACGCGACCGACGCACACCACCGCATCGCGTTCTCGGCCCGCCGGCCCGACGAGGTCGAGGGCGACGGCGGCTTCGCGAAGGACACGGAGGCGCGACGCTGGCCGTCACGACAGGCGGACGGCTCGATCCGGTGGGTCGACGCGACCCTGGGCGCGGGGGCCGTGGACATCATCCACGGGGCCGACCCCGGGGACACCCTCCTCCTCGCCACCTACGGGCTGTCCCTGTCCACTCCCGAGTGGTCCGCCCTCGCCACCGTCGCCCGGCGGGGGGCGCGACTGCGGGTGGTGCTCAACGCCGCGCACAACGATCGCGCGGTCGCGGCGGTCCGCGGCTTGGCCGCCGAGGGGCTCGACGTGGAGCTGTTCGTATGTCGCCGCACCATGCACGAGAAGTTCCTCGTGCACGTCGAGGGGCCCCACGTGTTCAACGGCTCGGCCAACCTCTCCACGTCCGCCTCGCGCAAGAACGCCGAGGACCGCTTCTTCTTCAAGAACACGCCCGCGCTGGCCGCGGAGTTCACCGCCGAGTTCGAGCGCCTCGTGGCCTGGGTGAGGTCCGAGGGGCCGCGATGAGGCCGCCGACCGTCAGCGTCGACGACGCTTGGTCTTGAGCGCCGAGCTGGCCATCAGGGCGCGCCGGAGCTTGTCCGCGCTCGCGTACCGGTCGGCCGGGTCCTTGGCGAGGAGCCGCATCACGAGGTCGGACAGATCCCGCGGGATCTTGCGGTTGTGCTCGATCGGCGGCGGGGGCATCTCCCCCAGCGAGGCCAGGAGCACCGAGACGAGCCCGGCCTCCACGTCCACCGTCCGCTTGCCCGTGAGGATCTCGTAGAAGACGACCCCGAGGGAGTACAGGTCCGCGGGCGGGCCGACCTTCTTGCCGCGCATCTGCTCGGGGCTCATGTAGCGCGGCGTGCCCACCCGGGCGCCCACGTCCGAGATCGTGGCTTCGGTGTTCACGCTGGCGAGGCCGAAGTCCATCACCTTGAGCAGCGCGCCGTCCTCCAGGACGAACAGGTTGGTGGGCTTGATGTCGCGGTGGATCACGCCCATCTCGTGCGCGGCCTTCAGCCCCGCCGCCGCCTGGAGCATGAGCCGGGCGGCCTCCGGCGGCTTGAGGACCCCGCCTCGCCGCTCCGTGTAGTCCTTGAGGTCTTCGCCGTCCAGGAGCTCCATCGTGATGAACCGGAGCCCCTGACGGACACCGAACTCGAAGATGTGGACCACGTTGGGGTGGATGAGGTCGCGGGAGAGCTTCACCTCGCGACGGAACCGACGGATCGCCTCCTCGTCGCTCCCCACGGCGTGCACGAAGAGCTTGAGGGCGACCGTCTCGTCGAGCTCGAGGTCCATCGCCTCGAAGACGCGCGCCGTCGCCCCTTCGCCGAGGAGCCGCTCGATGCGGTAGCGGTCCGCCAGGATGGTGCCCGGCTCCACCGAGTCGGGGTCGAGCTGGGGCTTCTTCGGCGTGCGGACCGGCTTCGGCCGGCTGTCCCGACGGACGGCGGACGGGGTGTCGACGCGGAGCCCCGACGGGAGCGACGGCGGCTCGGGCTCGGAGGCGGCGGGCTCGCTCGGCGCCTGCGTGGCCACCGTCAGCGGCTCGGGGGAGCCGCCGCCCAGGAAGTCCCCGAACATCCCGGGGTCCCCGGAGAACGCGTCGAAGCCGCCGCTCAGGTCGGAGTCCGGATCGGAGTGATCGTCGTCCGCGTCACCGAAGTTGAACCCGAAGGAAGCGTCGGTCCCGGCCTCGAAGTCCGTGGGCGCCTCGAGCCAGGCGCTCGGCGTGAGGTCCGCCGAGGGCACCGTGGGGAGGCCGAAGTCTTCGGACGACAGGTCGACCGCGGCCTCCAGCGGCTTGTGCACGGGCGGGCCCGGGGTGGAGACACCCTGGATGGCGGCGGCCTCGCCGGAGGACACGGCGGGCATGTCGAACTCGCTCACGTCCTCGTCGATCTCGATCGAGAAGGTGTCCGACTCGACCGCGCCCGCGGGGGGCGCGAAGGGCGCGCCGTGGGTCGCCGGCGGCTCGTCCCGCGACGGGAGCGGCTCCGGCTCCGGCTCCGGAGGGGACGCTCCCTGCTCCAGCGTCGCGCGACTGATCGTGAACAGCACACCGTCGGGCCAGGGCGAGTCCGGGAGGCTGCGCCCCTGCATCGCGAGGACGGCGTCGTCTCGGCGTCCCGCCATGCGCAGGAGGCCGGCCGCGCGCGGGCCCTCGCCGACGTTGATCAGGAGGCCGCAGGCGATGTCCCGGGCCCCGGCCCGGGCGAAGTTCATGGCCGCGCGCACCGCGGCGCGCTTCGCGTCCTGGGCGAGTCGCAACGTGCGGGTGGGCTTGGGGGGCAGCTCCCGCAGGAGCATCCACCCGGCGTCGTCGAACCGGCCGAGGGTCTCGAGGAGCCGCGCAGCCTCATCGAACCGCTTCGCGCGAGCGTAGGCGTCGATCGCCTCTTCCCAGCGATTCTCTCGCTCGAAGCGGCGGCCCGCGCGCGCGTATTCGCCCGCAGCGAGGAGGTCGTCGGCGTTTCCGTACAACGGTTGTGGATCCTACGTCTAAGCTCAGGCCGTGTCGACGAGCGTGGCTGCGGTCTGGGTGTTCGGATATGGATCCCTCGTCTGGCGCCCGGACTTCCCGTACGCGGCCACGCGAGACGGGTGGATCCGTGGTTGGCGACGCCGCTTCTGGCAGGGCTCGCCGGACCATCGGGGGACCCCCGCGGCGCCGGGGCGGGTGGTGACCCTCGTCCCCGAGCCCTCGGGCCGCGTCTTCGGCCGGCTCTACCGGGTCGCGACGACGGTGCTCGAGCACCTCGACGTCCGGGAGAAGGCCGGGTACACGCAGCACCGGGTCGGCGTCGAGTGCACGGACGGGACCAGCCTTCAGGACGTGCTCCTGTACGTCGCCGGAGAGGGGAACCCGTCGTGGCTCGGCCCCGCCTCGCCCGGCGCGATGGCCGCGCAGATCATCGATCGCGCGGGTCCGTCGGGCTCCAACCTCGAGTACGTACGGGAGCTCGCCCGGGCGCTGACGGCCTCGGGGGTCCGCGACCCCGACGTCCACGATCTCGCGGCCGCGGTCGCCGCCCCGCCCGCCGAGGTGATCGTCCTCACGACATGCACCGCGACGAAGGCACCGGACGAGGGCCTGCGCCCCGCGCGCTCGCGGTACCGATCGCCCCGCCTCGACCACGTGGGGGAAGCGGCCGCCGCCGCGGGCCGGCCGCTCGTCATCCTCTCGGGCGCCCTCGGCCTCGTCGCCGCGACCGAACCCGTCGGCTGGTACGACCGCCCCCTGCGACCCGACCCCACCGAAGTCGACGCCCTCGGCGCCCGGCTGGCCGACCGCCTGCGCGCCTGGGGCGTGCGCCGCGTGATCGCGCACCTCCGACCCCGGACGACCCCCGGCTGGGCCCCGTACCACGACGCCCTCGACGCGGGCTGCCGAGCCGCGGACGTGCGTCTCGAGAGCGTCCCCGTCCCCGCGCACGTCGCCGAAGCGCCCGAAGCGTGACTCCCCCCTTGCCGGGCCCCCGGGCCGCGTGGCAGCGTCCCGCACCTCCCCACCCCGGAGCACGCATGTACCTCCTGACCGCCCCCGCGGGCACCCGCTGATGGCCGCCGTCCCCGAGACCGTGGCCCTGTTCGACGACTGGGCCGCCCGCGGACGCGCCGAGGGCATGGAGCAAGGCCACCTCCCGCGAGCCCGCAGGGCCCTGGCCCGGATCCCCGTCACCGAGGGCGACCGGATCCTCGACCTGGGCTGCGGCAACGGGTGGGCCACGCGTCTGCTCCGCGCCCGCGCCGGGGCCGCGGGATCGGCCGTCGGCGTCGACGCCTCCGAGTCGATGGTGGGGCGCGCCCGAGCCGCCTCCGAGGCGTCGGCCCTCACGTTCGAGCGCGGCGTGTTCGAGTCGCTCCCCTTCCCCGACGACGCCTTCGATCACGTGTTCAGCTTCGAGGCGCTGTACTACAGCGCGGATCTGGCCCGCGCCCTCGCGGAGATCCGCCGCGTGCTCCGTCCCGGGGGCACGCTCACGGTGGGCACCGACCACTACCTCGAGAACGTCGACAGCCACTCCTGGTCCGCCGACCTGGGCATCCCCATGGAGATGATGAGCGAAGCCGAGTGGGCGGCCCGCGTCGAGGCCGCCGGGTTCGCCTCGGTGGACACGTTCCGGTGCTTCGATCCCCGCCCCGCGGACCCGGCGCTCCCCCCCGACGAGTACGCCGCCGTCGTCCGCTTCCGCACCGAGGTCGGCACGCTCGGGATCCACGCCCGCTGAGCACGCCGCGCGGCCTCCGCCTCGCCTGCCTGGGCGCGATCGGCTGGTTCGCGGCCGGGGCCGCCACGGGCGGCGTGGACGTGGACGCCCAGCAGAGCGCCTGGGTGGAGGCCGGTCGTGTGCGCCTGATCGCCCCCGCCGCGGCGCGGACGGCGGGCGACGATCCCCGCGATCGACTCGACGCGACCGCCGCGATCGTCGACCTCCGCCGGGGGGACGACGGCCTGTGGCGGGGCGCGGCGGGCGTCGACTTCGTGGTCCCCGGGCAGGCGGCCGACGGGGCGTGGGTCCTCGCGGGCGCCGGCGACGGCCGCCTCACGCTCCGGGTGGGGGAGCGGACCGACGCCGCCGCCCGGGGCTGCTGGTCGTCGGGCTCGCGGACGATCGCCGACGTGATCGTAATCCGGGGGGACGGCGAGCGCTGGACGGCCTCGATGTGCGGCACCCGCTACCCCGTCGTGGAGTTCGCGGGGCGACGCGAGTCCGCCCGACGGTGGGAGGCCGCCGTCCTGCGCACGCTCACGGCGGGAGTCGACGTCGATCCCGACACGTGCACCCTCCGGAGCACCGCCTGCGACCTCGACCGGCTGGTCGCGCGCTGCGGCGAGGCGTGGGTCCTCCCCGACGGTCCGATCCGGCGGGTCGTGGGCCCCGACGTCGCGGCCGCCGGCTGCGGACGCGGCTTCCTCGAAGACACGGGCGTCGAGGTCCCCGACCCCTGCGTCGCCCCGGCGGAGGCCACGTGCCGGCCCCCCGCGCTGCCGTCCGAGGGCCTGCCGGACGCCCCCGATCCCGCGGCGCCCTACGTCCGCTGGTGCGGGGAGGCCCCGACGTGGACGGGACCGGGCCTCCATCCCCCGTACCGCCCGGGCCGGCCCCACGGCGCGGTCCTCGCCTGCTGGCGGCGCGCGCTGGAGAGGGACCCGGACGCCTGCGGGGAGGTCCGCGCCGTCGTGGCCCGGCCGTTCGCGGTCGGAGGCACGACGCAGGTGGGCGGACTCACCACGACGCTCGACGACGACGACCTCGCGGGGTGCCTCGCCCGAGCCCTGCAGGAGTGGGAGCCGCCGGGCCCGGCCGACGGCGGAGCGATCCCGATCCGCGCGATCCTCCGCGCCCCGGGGCCGGCCGTCCCCCGAACGACCGACTGACCCGCGCTCAGCGTCGGCGGCGAGCGACGAAGAGCAGCGGGAGCAGCCAGAGGCTCCCCTCCGACGAGGCCGCGAGCGACAGGCGACACCCGGTCTCGTCCGGCCCCGGCTCGGCGAGCACGACGTCGCGGCCCGCCCGCAGCGAACGAGCCGCCGCCCAGTCGGAGGTCGCGCCCCCGTCGTCCTCGGCGCGGGCCGACCAGAACAACGCACCGGACAGCGCCGCGGTGGGGACCCAGGAGGTCTGGTCCGCCGTGCCCTCGGGGCCCGCGGAGGGCGCCACGTCGGCGACCTCCTCGACCACGTCGGTCAGCGCCTCGTCCCGGGCGATGATGAAGCCGTACACGACGTCGTCGCCCTCGGGGTCCACCGCGTGCGCCGCCGTGAACGCCCCGGCCGCGCCGGCCCCGTCTTCGGGCCCCACGAGCACGGGCACGTCGGGAGCGTCGTTCGGTCCCCGCAGGAAGAAGGAGATCGAGTCCCAGTCGGACGCCGCGCCGAGCTCGTCCTCGGCCCGGACGCGCGCGTGCCAGGTGACGTTCTCCTCCAGCTCGATCCCCTCGTCCGCGAGGCTCCAGGCGGCCTCGCCGGTCCCCGTGTGGGGGACGACGGCGGTCTCCTCGACCACGTCGAACGCGTCCGACAGGCTCAACTCGAACACGTAGGAGATCGACTCTTCCTCGGGATCCGTCGTCTCGGAGCAGGAGAAGGTCGGATCCAGCTCCTCGAGCACGGCGCCGTCGGTGGGCGCGGTGAACGTGACGTCGCCGGGGGCCTGGTTGACGGTGTTGACGAAGAACGTCTCGGCCGCGCTCCACGGGCCGTGCAGCCCGCCGTCGTCGACGGCGCGAGCCTCCCAGGCGTACCGCTCGTCCTCGGTCAGATCGATCGTGACGGTCCACTCGGCCGACCCGCCCGCGGGCGCGATGCCGCCGTCCTCGGCGAGCACCGTCGTGAGGGTCTCGTCCCACAGCCGGACCTCGTACGTCATCGGGTCGCGATCGGGATCCACCGCCTCGGCCCACTGCAGCGTGGGCCGCAGGTCGCCGACGGACTGTCCCGTGATCGGCGTGGTCGGCGACGGCGTGCCGGGCGCCTCGTTGAACGTATTGACGAAGAAGGTCTCGAGGTTCGACCACGTGCCCGCGACGTTGGGATCCGCCGCGCGCACGCGCCAGTAGGGGTCCGAGTTCTCGCCCAGCGCCGTGACGACCTGGTTGCTGGTGGTGCCCGAGGCGTCCTCCGCGACGCCCGTCGCGGAGTCGAGGAGCGTCCCCATCGTCGCGTCGGAGTAGACCTCCACGTCGTAGGTGAGGACGTCGCCCTGGGGGTCGGTCGCGTTCGTCCACGACAGGATGGGGACGGCGCTCACGACCTCGGCCCCCCCGATCGGGGCGACGGGCGTGGGCACGTCCGGCCCGTCGTAGACGTTCGGATCCGTGCCGCCGAGGTACTCGTCGAGGTTGCTGACTCCGTCCGCGTCGGGATCGCCGGCCGAGTCGTCGACCGTGGGGTCCAGCCCGTTGAGCAGCTCCCACCCGTCGGCCATGCCGTCGTTGTCCACGTCCGCGGCGGTGACCGTGATGGTCCAGCTCTGCGTCGCCACGCCGCCGTCGTCGTCGGTGACCTCGATCGTCACGGCGTTCGCGCCTTCGTCCGCGAACGCGGGCGTCCAGCTCACGACGCCCGTCCCCGCCACCACCGACATGGCCGCGGGGGCGGTCGTCAGGGCCCAGGTGAAGGTGTCGGCCGTACCCGGGTCGGTGGCGGTCGCGTTGTAGGTGTAGAGCACGCCCTCCGTCGCCGTCGTCGGGGCCGCGCTGGAGACGCTCGGGAGCGCGTTGGTGACGGTGACCGAGCCGGTCGCGGTAGCCGTCTGGCCCGTGGCGTCCGTCACCTCGAGGCCCACGGTCGCGACGCCGTCGTCCACGAAGGTGCAGGTGGCCCCGCCCGCGGTCGCGGACACGGTCTCGTAGGTGCCGTCCGAGTCGCAGTCCCACGCCCACTGGGTGACGGACGTCTCCGCGTCCGTGGACAGCGAGCCGTCCATCGTCAGCGGCGACCCCTCCTCCACGGAGTAGCTCCCCGCCGCGGGGCCCGCGTGAGCGGTCGGCGGCTGGTCGATCGGCACCGACGCGAAGACCTCGGCGGTCGCGCGCCCGACGAGCGTCGTGTCGAAGTCGTCGTCCTCCATCACGGTCGCGGACGGGTCGTGGACCACCCGGACCGTGGGGATGAGCGCGGAACCCGACGCCGCGGCCGTCTCGGGGACGACGAGGAGGGTCGGGGGCGAGATCAGCCCGAAGTCGATGGACGCGTTGCCGTCCGGCAGCGCGATCTGCATCGCGCCGGCGGTGAGGCTGGGCGACCCCGACGATACGATGAACGTATCGGACCCGGCGTCGAACGCGTCGTTGCCGTTGGCGTCGACGTACACGTGAAGATCCGAGAACACCGCGGCCGCCTGGGCGGTCGACAGCGCCAGGCCCGCGGCGTTCTCGAGCCGCACGCCGATGCTCGCGGGCTCCGCGAGGTTGTCGCCGATGCGGCCGAGGTGCACCGGGGCGATGGCCAGCGCGCCGGTGGACGTGGACGGCGGCACCGGGGTGGCGGTGGCGATGTCGGTGGTCGTGCTGCTCGCCTGCGCGCGCTCGTTCGACCACCAGGAGACCAAGCCCGCGCCCGAGGCCGAGCCCACGACGTCCACGGAGCCGTCGCCGTCGACGTCCGCGAGGGCCAGCCCGTGCGCCGTGGTCAGGCCCGCGTCGATCGTGTGCTTGGTCCAGACGGGCACCGCCGCGCCGCTGCTCTCCCACCACGCGAGCTCGCCCGCGTCGGCCCCGGCCGCGACGACGTCCAGGTCGCCGTCGCCGTCGAAGTCGAACGTGTCCACCGCGCGAGCCCCGTCGAAGGAGGCGTCGACCGTGCGTTGGGTCCAGCCCCCGCCCGCGCCGTCGTTCGCGAACCACAGGACGTCGTCCGCGACCCCGAGGCCGGCCACGATGTCGAGGTCGCCGTCGCCGTCGAGGTCGCCGAGGGCCACGGAGTTGGCGCCGTCCATCGAGCTCGCCACCGCGACCTCGGTGTGCGCGCTCGCCCCCGCCGAGAACAGGAACACCGCGATCGCGTCGTCCACCAGGGCCGCCGACACGATGTCGGGGTCGCCGTCGCCGTCGAGGTCGCCCACGGCCGCGTCCGCCGCGCCGTCGAAGTTGTTCCGGAACCGGTCTTCGGTCCACGCGCTGCCGTCCCCGGCCGTGTTCTCGAACCAGGAGACGTCGTCCGCCGAGGAGGCGGCCGCCACGAGGTCCATGTCCCCGTCGCTGTCCATGTCCGCGTACGCGATCGAGTTGGCGCCCAGGAAGTTCCCGTCCACCGAGACCTCGGTCCACGACGTCCCGTCGCCCGACGCGTTGTCCCACCAGATCACGTCGCCGACGTCCAGCGAGGCCCCGGCGATGTCGAGATCGCCGTCCCCGTCGACGTCGACGAGCGCCAGCTCCACGGCGTTGCCCACGCCCGTGTCGACGGGCGTCAGCGTGAAGCTCGCCCCCGTCCCGGCGTTGTCCGCCCACTGCAGCACGCCCGCGCTGGTGGCGAGGGCGACGTCCACGTCCCCGTCGCCGTCGATGTCGCCCGTGGCCACGCCCTTGGCCTGGGCGAGGGTCGATACGAGCGTCTCCGCATCGACCTGCGAGGCGTGGTGGATCGTATCGGACTCGAGCCACTGCACGGTGCCGCCCGAGACCGAGTCGACGACGAGGGCGTCGAGGTCCCCGTCCCCGTCGATGTCGGCCGCGCGGGCGGACTCGGCGGTCGTCAAGGACGCGGAGAACGCGTTGGCGGTCCAGGAGGCGGCCGCGCCGGAGTTCTCGTACCAGGAGTAGACGCCGCCCCCCGCGACGAGGACGTCCAGGTCCCCGTCCTCGTCCAGGTCGGTCGCGTGCGCCGAGTCCGGATCCGTGAACGACGCGTCGACGGCCGAGGCGGTCCAGGAGGTGCCCCCGCCACCGACGTTCTCGAACCAGTCCACGGTGTCGGCGTTGGCGGTCACGGCGAGGACGTCCAGATCACCGTCGCCGTCGAGGTCCGCGATGTCGACCCCCAGCGGCCCGTCGTAGGCGGCCGCGATCGTGTTCGTGGTCCAGGCCGCCCCGTCCCCGTCGTCGTTCTCGAACCAGCTGACGTCGTCGCCGGTGAAGGCCGCGCCCACCAGGTCGGTCGCGCCGTCGCCGTTGATGTCGCCCGCGCGCAGGGCGCTGCCCGCGAGGTACGCGGCGGTGGTGACGGTGGTCACGCCCCAGGTGCCGCCGGAGCCGTCGTTCGCCCACCACCGGACGTCGCTGTCCGTGGCGCAGATCGCCGCGATGTCCACGTCTCCGTCGCCGTCGAAGTCGGCAGGAGCCACGGCGTACGCGCCGGTGCAGTCCGTCGCCACGCTGTTCTTGGACCACACCGCGCCCGTGCCCGCGGTGTTCTCGTACCAGGCGACCTCGTTGCCGTTGAGGGCCGCGGCCACGATGTCCAGGTCCCCGTCCCCGTCGATGTCCGCCGGGACCACGTCCTTGGCGGCGACGAGGTTGTTGTCCACCACGTTCGCCGACCACGTCGACCCGTCGCCCGCCGTATTGAGGTAGGCGATCACGTCGTTGTCGCTGAAGACGGCACCCACCAGGTCGAGGTCGCCGTCTCCGTCGAGGTCCGCGGCCCGGACCTCGTCCGGGAACCCGAGGCCCGTGGCGATCGTGGCCGGGGCGTTGAACACCGGCTCCGCCGCGAAACCCTCGGGGAGGCCGAACCAGGCGGCGACGACCACCGTCGCCCACGCTGCGCTGCTCTTGCTCATGCGTTCTCCCGTGCGCGCGAGCGCGCCCGCACCGGTCGGACCTTACGGCAGCGACGCCTCGAACGCTCGCCTCCGACGCGAGGGCCGCGCTCGGGTACTCTCTGCGCGCGCACGGCTGCGGCGCCCCGTGGCGGAGGTTGTGAAGACGATGAAGACGACGCGCATCGCTGCGGCGGCGCTCCTGGCGACGGCGGCCCCGGGCTGCTCCTTCGAAGGCCCTTGGCTCCAGACGTGGTGGGGAGACCTCGCCGCGGAGACCGAGGTCGCCGCGTTCGAGGCGGGGGCGTCGTCCGCCCTCGCCGGGCTGGTGTTCGAACAGAGCCTCGGGGACGCGACGGGCACCGGCGTCGTCCTGCTCGGGTCCTGGGCCCCGGCCTCCTGCGACGTGTACGTCGACCACATGCGCGAGCTCGACGCGCTGCGCGCCTCCGCCGACGGGATCGCGCTGGACGCGGACGGCGCGGCGTGGATCTGCGAGCGGCTGGACGGCCTGGCCCGAGAGGCGTACGGCGGAGGCGGCGATCACCGCGCGGTCCACGCCCTCGTGGGCGCCGGCCTGGGTGACGACCCCCGCCTGGCCCCGGCCTCCGCGGACCTGACCCTGGACGGCGACGGCGTCCTGGATCCCGCCTCGCTCCCCGGGGTCGGCGAGTACGTGGGCCGCGTCCTGGAGTGGGGAGCGGCGCAGCTCCCCGGCGCCGGGGACGAGCCGGGGGGACGCTGCACCGCGGCCGTGCTCGGCGCGTGGGCCGAAGACGGCGCCGTGGCCGCCGACGGTGTGGGCGCGGGCGCGTTCCGCGTCTATCAGCACCGGTTCCTGGGGGAAGAGACCGTCGCCCGATCCGGGGCCGACCCGGCGGCCGTGGGCTTCGCCACCGAGGGCTGGGCGAGCGCCGTCGACGGGGACGCGACCGCCGCCGCGACCGTCTTCACCGACGCCCCCGCGATCGCGGGCAGCGAGTACGCCCAGATGGTCGCGGGCACCCGCGGGGAGAGCATCCCCTTGACGCCCTGCGAGGGCGCCGCCGCCTTCTCCCACTGGGCCTTCCCCGAGCTCGCGGCGACCGCGGGAGCGGACCGATGAGGGCGCTCGCCTGCGCGCTCGCGCTCGCCGTCGCCGTCCCCGCCTCCGCCGACGCCGGGGAGCCGGGGAGCACGGAGGTCTCCGAGGACCTGCGCAAGAAGCTCGCCGCGGCCTGGACGTACTACGAAGGCCGCAACATGCGGCAGGCGATCGAGCTCCTCGAGGCCGCCCTGAAGACCCCCGAGGGCGACCGGAACGCCGAGCTCCACTACCTGCTGGGGGCGATCTGGTGGGACAAGCGGAACGCCGCCGCCGCCGTGCGACTGTGGTCCGAGGCCGAGGCGAAGGCCGCCGAGCGCCACGACTGGAACAAGACGGACCCGTACAACGCGCGCATCGAGCAGCGCCTCATCTTCGTGCGGAAGAACTTCGGCACGGTGAAGCTGCGGACCGCGGGCTCCCGGTCCCTGCCCCCGCAGGCCGATCCGGCGCCGAAGGACCCGATCCTCGCCGAGTTCGTCGCCGCCGCGAAGACCATCGTGGCGGAGGCCGCCAAGGCGCGGACCAAGGTGGTGTGGATCGCGCTGCCGAAGGGCACCTACTGGGTCGGCACCCAGCGCCTCGTGCTCGAGGCGGGCGGCCTCGACCTGGCCCGAGCCCCCGAGTGGAAGCTGGTGGCCGGCGTCGGCGCGGCGAAGCGTGCCTACGACCTGCGCGAGGCGGGCGCGACCCCCGTCGGGACGTCCGTGGCGGCGACGGGCGGGGACTCGGACCGCTACGAGGCGCACCTCGGCCACGTCGCCCTCGGCGGCGGGGGCGCCGTCGTGCCCGCGCAGACCGGCGACGGCGAGCTGTCGTCGACCATCCACGTCGAGGTCGGGGTGGACATCCCCCTCGGTGTGCCGGGCGTCGCGTTGGCCGTGGGCGGCTCCTACGCGGACCTGCCGGTCTCGGGGTGCTCGTCCGCCCAGACTCGGGCGGGGGTGATCGCCGGGCACGTCGGGCCCCGGCTCTCGAAGAACCTCGGCGGGCGCCTGTGGCTCTCGGGCGAGATCGGCCTCCACCTCGGGGGAGGGTTCGCCGAGCGCACCGCGTCGGACCGCACCCGGTGCGCCCTCTCGCGCCTCGACCTCGATCCCGGGACCGTGCGCTACGGCGCCGTGGTCGGGGCGGGCGGAGAGGCCGTGTCCTACGCCCAGCTCGGCTGGGACGGGAGCTCGTTCGCGATCGGCCCGCACGGAGACATCGGGATCCTGGTCGCGCCCGGGCAGGCGCCGATCTACCTCGGTGTCGCGTTCTTCGTCCGCTACGACCAGGTGTTCGCGGTGACCGGCGGGGGCACGGCCTGGGTGCGCACGTCCTCGGGCCTCGAGTCGGCCGAGATCGGCGCCCTCAGCGGCAACGCGTCCATGTCGCGCATGCAGTTCGGCGTTCGGGGCAGGGTGAAGTTCTAGACTTGAACCAGCACCTGAGGGAACATCCCGTCAGCTGAGTGCTTTCAAATACTTGAAGGCACGAATCGGCTCCGCGGCAGTGGCCGCCAGGACGCCGCCCATCATCGCCCCCATCACGCCGACCGTCGCGACCTCGGAGCCCGCGTAGTAGAGCCCCTTGATCCGGCTGCGCGGGCGGAGGTCGGGGTTGCGGAACCGGGCCGGCGTGGGCTCGATGCCGTAGATGGAGCCGGACATCGGGCGACAGAAGTGGTCGGTGGAGACGGGCGTCGACAGCTCGACGTACTTCACCTTGTCCCGCAGGCCGGGGAGCCGCGTCAGGAACTGCTCCAGCAGCCGCTCCTGGAGGCGGTTCTTGAGGGTGTCGTACTCCTCGCCGCGCTTGCGCCACTTCGCGTCCCTCCAGGGCGCGAACAGGTCCCAGGGGACGAAGGTCACCACCTCGCCCGTGTGCATCGCCCGCTGGCCGGGCAGGTGCTCGGGGTCCTTGAGCGACGGGAAGCTGCAGTACAGGACCTTGGCCGGGGGGACCTCGTGAGCCGGATCGGCGCAGCGCTCGTCCACGTCCCAGACGTCGTCCTCCATGTCCCACGTGTCGTAGAACCACTTGTTCGCCCCGCTCGCGTCGTCCTCCCGGATGTCGCCCTCGAACCCGAGGTAGAGGCAGACGTGGGCCGAAGCCGGACGCAGGGCGAGGACATCCTTCGCCCACGCCTGCTCGCGGTACTCGGCGGGGAGGAGCCGGGCGACCGTCGACTGGATGCCGGCCGCGCTGACGACGGCCCCGGCGCGGATCGTCTCGCCCCCCGCGAGCCGCACTCCGACGGCCCGGCCGCGCTCCACGAGGATCTCGTCGACGTCCGCGCAGATCCGGGTCCATCCGCCGGACTCGGCGACGGTGGTGAGCAGCTCACGGGCCACCGACGCGGACCCCCCCACGGGGTAGTAGGCGCCCCACTGGAAGTGCTTGACGACGAGCGCCTGGATCGCGAACGAGGAGCGGCTGGGGACGGAGCCGTAGTAGCCCCACTGCGCCGCGAACACCGACTTCAACTTCTCGTTGTCCGTCAGTGAGTCGATGACTTCCTTCGTGGATCGCTCGAAGTATTCCCGGGCGTCCCCCGCGAGGAACCGATCGGCCAGCCCGGCCAGGGGCCGCGGCGCGGTGCGGGCGAGGTAGTAGCTCCGCATCGCCTTCGCGACGCGCCGGATCGCCGCGAGGTACGCGTCGATGGCCTCCACTTCGTCCGGGAACGCGGCGACGAGGTTGGCGCGGAAGGCATCCGGCGTATCGGGGAAGTCGATCCGCACCCCGTCGGGCCAGTGGAACTCGTCGTAGACCGTTCCCAGCTTCTCCCAGCGAAGCCGCCCGTCCGTGAGCTTCGCGAGCAGCCGCCCGGGGAGGCTGTGCTCGCTCACTTCGCCGACCGCGTGCACGCCCACGTCCCACTCCCAGCCCTTGCGCTTGAAGGTGTGGGTGAAGCCGCCGGGCACGTAGTGCTGCTCGAGCACCAGGACCCGCTTGCCGAGCTTGCTCAGCATCGCGGCGGTCGTCATGCCCCCCATGCCGGACCCGACCACGATGTAGTCCCAGGGACGATCGGCGGCGGCGGCGATGGACGCGGCGTCGCGACCGTTCTTGCGGTTCCAGGGCTTCGAAGCGCGCTTGCTCATGGGGCGCCGTATACCACTGAATGAGGGTTCATTCAGTGCCTTCGAGATCTAGTACGGCGACGAGAAGAAGGCGATCCCGCTGTAGGCCCCGTCCGGGGAGTCGACCAGGATGTCGGCGGCCCGGCGCGTGATCTCCCACGCCGAGAGGTAGGCCGAGTCGGGCTCGGGCGTGCCCGACAGCAAGAAGGTGCAGGCGGTGATCGCGAGGCTGCCCTGGTAGGCGTGCACGTAGCCCGCGTGGGTGTAGACGAGGCCCGCCTCGGCCCACTTCTCGCGCAGCGCGGCCGCGCCCGTCGACTCCTCGTCGATGCGCAGCTTCACGTCGTGCTCTTCCTGGGTGGCCGCGTCCAGCAGCGCCATCTGGAGGAAGTCCCCGTGCGTGGTGGGCGAGACGGGCGTGGTCAGGAGCACGCCCCAGTTGTTGACGGCGATCTCGAGATCGGCCGCGTCGCAGTCGTCCGGATTCGCCGCGGGGTCGGTCGTCTCCACGATCGAGGCGGGGTCGAGCGTCAGGTACCCGCTGCACCGCTCGCAGTCCGGAGCGCCCGCGCGACCCACCAAGGAGCCGGGGCCGAACCATGCCTCCCCTTCGAAGGCGATCCGCTGATCGCACAGGGGGACGCCCTCGCGGATGTCCTCCCAGTAGTGGAACCCGTAGGTGCCGGTCACCAACCGACGGACGTCGTCGCCCTCCCCCACCGTCGTGACGTCGTAGTCGACCGTCATGGTGACCTCGTCGAAGCTGCACGACGGGTCGTTGACGTAGGTGTCGTCGTCGTCCCCCGCGTCGTCGTCGTCGGCCGGACCGACCCACTCCTCTTCGGGGCAGGCGCCCAGGAGCGCGAGGGCAGCGGCGGCAGCGAGGGCGAAGCGAAGGCGCATGGTGTGGATATCCCAGCAGAACGAGGCACTGTCAACCATCGCGTGCCGGGCGTTTGATGCCCGATCAGCGATCGAGGATCCGCGCCAATCGATCGATTCCTCGCAGAGCCTGCTCCGGAGGGACGGACGTGAAGCACACGCGCACGTGATCGCCGAAGTCGTCGCCGCACGCGAAGCCGGGCGCGATGAGGAGGTTGTTCGCGAGGCAGTCCTCGAGCAGCCCGGCCATGCCGCGCTCGGCCACGACCTCGCCCACGTCGACGAACAGGAAGGTCCCGGCCTGGGGCGGGTCCACACCCAGGCGCGCCGCGGCGGCCGAGCCCGTGGCGCGGTAGCTCTCCCGGGACGCCGCCAGCCACTCCCCTCCCCGCTCGAGGACGCGCGCGGCCGCGATCTGCGACGGCGTCGGGGCGGAGTAGAACGTGTGCGTCGCCACCTTTCGCACCTCGGCGGTCCGGGCGGGGTCGGTCGGCCCGACGACATATCCGACCCGGTAGCCGGCCATGCCCCAGGTCTTGGAGAACGACCGAGCGGTGAACGTCCGCTCCGGCGCGAGCTCCGCGATGCTGCGGTGCGGACGCTCGTAGGCGTGGCGCTCGTAGGTCTCGTCGGCCCAGATCCACAGGTCGCGCTCCCGGGCCAGGGCGGCGACGGCCGCCAGCTCGTCGTCGGCGAGCACCCGCCCGGTGGGGTTGTTGGGCGAGTTGACGTAGATCGCCGCGGTGCGGGGCCCGAGGTGGGGCGCCAGGCGCTCCCGGGGCTCGACGCTCGACAGGTAGAACGGCGCTTCGACGGCCACGCCGCCGCTCGATCGCACGATGCCCCGGATCAGGGGCCAGAACGGGGCGAGGATCGCGACCTCGTCGCCCGGATCGAGGAGCGCTCCGGCCACCGCACCCAGGGCCCCGGTGCAGCCCGCGGTGACGAGGATCCGCGCCCGGTCGGCCCCGGTCTCCCGCTCCAGCGCGTCGAGGAGGAGCGGATGCCCGTGCGGGTTCGCGTAGCGGTTGAGGCCGGCGTGATCGGCGGACAGCACCTCCTCGACGGTGCAACCGGGGGCGGGCTCCAGCCAGGTGTCGCCCACGTGCAGCGGGTACTTCTCCCCGTCCATGGCCGCGAGCCGGTGGGCGAGCTCGCTGAAGACGGAGCCCGGGAGGCCCGATACGGCGGTCGAGAAGCGGGGATGGCCGGGCATCTGTGTATCCTGCCTGCCGATGCGCCGCGTCGCCCTGCTGCTCTGCCTCCTGGCCTGCCTCGCCGGCCTGTTTTTCGCCGGGTTTTCGACCCACGACTTCGTGCAGCACCTCGACCGGCAGGTCCACGGGATCCACTGCTCCTTCGTCCCCGGGCTGACCAACGCCGACGTCTCCGGCACGTCGGGCTGCCACGTCACGTTGATGTCGCCGTACTCGTCGGTGCTCCGCGCCCACGTCTGGGGCGGGATCCCGGTCTCGCTGCCCGCCATGGGCGTGTTCGCGTTCCTCCTCGCGTTCGCCGCGAGCATCGGCATCCGTCGGCGCATTCACGACCGGGGAGCCACCGGCTTCCTCGCCCTCGCGACGGCCCTGCCCGTGCTCACATCGGCGGTCATGGGCTGGATCTCGTTCGTCGAGCTCGGGGCGGCCTGCAAGCTCTGCATCGGCATCTACTCGGCCTCCGGCCTCGCGTTCGTCTCGGCGCTCGTGCTCCGGTTCGCGGGCGGGACGCAGTCCTGGGCCGAGATCGCGGCCACCGCCGACGACGATCTCCCCCTCGCGGACGATCTGAGCGCGGTCGACGAGCGGGCGGCGAACCCCGTCGCCCTCTTCGCCGGCCGCTTCGGCCTCGGCGTGCTGTTCGTGGTCCTCAGCGTCGGCATCTACGTGGCGCTCGCCCCCGACTTCGAGCGGTTCGTGGGGACGTGCGGCGAGCTGCCCGCCCCCGAGGACCCCTACGACGTGATGGTGCCCCTCGACGCCCCGGCGACCGCCGACGCGGGACCGCGGACCGAGGCGATCGAGATCTTCGATCCGCTGTGCCCGTCGTGCCGCGGGTTCGAGCACCGGCTCCGCGCCTCGGGGCTGGCGTCGCGGCTCGATCGCAAGGCCCTGCTCTTCCCCCTGGACAACGCCTGCAACTGGATGGTGGGGACGGCGGTGCACCCCGGCGCGTGCGTGCTCTCCGAGGCCGTCCTCTGCGCCGCGGACCGGGGCTCGACGGTCGCCGTGATCGACTGGACCTTCGAGCGGCAGGAGCAGCTCCTCGAGCTCGCGCGCGACGAGGGCGACAAGACCCTGCGCAAGGAGGTCCTCGGGGCCTTCCCGGGCCTGCGGGGATGCCTCGGCTCGGCGTCCGCGAAGGCGCGGCTCAACCGCTCCCTGCGGTGGGCGGTGGCCAACAAGCTGCCCGTGCTCACGCCGCAGCTGTACGTGGAGGGCACGAAGCTCTGCGACGAGGACACGGACCTGGGCATGGACTTCGCCCTGTCGCGGCTGCTCCGGAAGAAGGCGGGCGGTGACGGGGTCACGGAGGACGGGCGATGAGCGGCAACGACGACCTGTTCGGCGACGGCTTCGCGGACGGTGAGCCCGCGGTGGGGTCCCCGTCCGACGCGTCCCCGACCGAGGGCGGGAGCGGAGCCGTCACGGGCCCGAACCCCTCGATGGACGGCGGCTTCGCGCCCGCGCCCATCGACTTCGGGAGCCCCGCGGTGACGCGCAAGGCCGTGGTGCAGCCCGACCCGCTGCCCGAGCAGCACCTCGAGGAGTGGCGGCCGCGTCGAGGCCCGTCCCGGGCGGTGGTCGCGGGCGTGGTCCTCGCGATCTGCGCCCTGCTCTCGCCCGTGCTCGTCTCCGGCTGGGTCGGCTCGGCCAAGGACCGGCTCGCGGAGGCGGAGGCCGCCGCGGAGGTGTCGGACGCGCCCCGGGTGGCGGTGGCCGCGGCGGCGGACGTGGGCTACTGCACGCCCGCCCTCAAGAAGATCCTGCGTCGTGTCCTGCAGTCCTGCGGGCTCCTGGGGGGCGAGGGCCGAGGCTGTCGTCCGCTCGAGGCCAAGAGCGTCGCGGCGCTCAGCGGGGACGACTTCAACGCGCTGTTCCTGCCCCTGGCGGAGCGCGCGGGGATCCTCCAGTTCGACATGGCGGGCAGCGAGCTCGACGCCGCGGACGCGGCGCTGCTCGACCGGATCTTCGCGGACCAGAAGGGCGCGTCGTACTTCTTCGTCGTCTCGCGGAGCTCCCCCGAGGGGGGCGTCGCGTTCAACCAGGAGCTGAGCCAGAAGCGGGGCGAGGCCGTGCTGCAGCACCTCCGGGAGACCTTCGACGACCCCGATCTCGACCGCGAGCTCGGCCTCCTCTGGCTCGGGGAGGAGTTCGCCCAGCTGGACACCGGGTTCTGCGACTGGCAGCGAAGCGGCGCGGAGGACCAGTGCACCAGCAAGGACATCAACCGCAGCGCGTTCGTGGCATGGATCGACTGCCGCCTCTGATCCTCGCGGGGCTCCTGTGCGCCTGCGGGGGCACGACGGACGGCCCGGCCCCGCCCGCGCCCTCGCGCACCGCCTCCGTGGCCGCGACGCCCGCCCCCGAGGTGTCCTTGGGCGAGTTCTGCGACGTCCGACCCGAAGCCCCCACACCGTTCGCGTTCCCCGATCTGGAGGCGCCGGGGGAGACGGCGACCGAGGGCTGGGGCTGGGTCAACGTGTGGGCGACCTGGTGCGCGCCCTGCATCGAAGAGATGCCGCGCATCGCCGCCTGGGAGGCCCGCCTCCGCGACGACGTGGGGCGCGGAGACGTGGTCTTCCTGTCGGCCGACGCCGAAGCGAAGGACGTCACCGCCTTCCGGGCGAAGAAGCCCGACGCGCCCCCCTCGGTCCGCATCGCGTCCTTCGACCGGCTCGAGCCCTGGCTCACGTCGATCGGGCTCGACGCGGCGGCCGTTCTGCCGATCCACGTCTTCCTCGACGAGCGCGACGCCATCCGGTGCATCCGCATGGGACCCGTGCACGACGAGGACTACGACCTCGTGCGTCGGCTCCTCGCCCCGGGCTGACCGGGGGACCCCGGCGGGGCCCCTCGCGAGCCGCTATCGTCTTCTCCGTGGCCCACCACGATCCTCACGAGCCGGAGCCCCAGGACGACCGGTTCCTGCGCCTGCTCGCCGAGGTCGAGACCGAGCGGAACGCCCTGGTGGCGCACCCCATCTACGAGCGCATCGACAACCTGCCCGCGCTCCGCATCTTCATGAAGAATCATGTATTTGCGGTATGGGACTTCATGTCCTTGGTCAAGCGTCTTCAGGCGGACCTCACCTGGGTCGGCCGGGAGCCTTGGCTGCCGCCGTGGGACGACGTGGTCTGCCGCCTCATCAACGACATCGTCCTCGGCGAGGAGAGCGACGAGGTCGAGCCCGGTCGGTACATCAGCCACTACGAGCTGTATCACCTGGCCATGCTCGAGATGGGCTCCGACGCCACCCCGATGCGCACCTTCGAGCGGGCGATGCGGGCGGGCACGTCGCCCGACGAGGCGATCGCCGACGTGGAGGTCCCCGACGCCACGAAGACGTTCACGCTGCACACCCTCGCCCAGGCCCGACTCGGCACCCACGAGGTCGCGGCTGCGTTCCTCGTGGGCCGCGAGGACATCATCCCGTGGATGTTCCGGCGGATCCTGCGGCGGCTCGACTCCCGCGACGACCCGCTGATGCGGCTGCAGATCCGGCTCGCCCGCGAGCGCCGCCGCATCCCCGACCGGCTGTGGCACCGCGTCCCGGACCGCGTGCAGCGGTGGTCGCGCGGCCTCGAGGAGCTGCGACGGGACCGGAGGCGGCACTTCCGCCTCTACCTCGAGCGGCACATCGGCGTCGACGAGGAGCACCACGCCCCCATGGGCAAGCGGATGCTCCGGATGCTGTGCGAGGACGACGACACCCGGTGGGCCGAGGCCACCGAGGCCGCCCGGGCCGCGCTGGTCGTCCGGTGCGACCTCTGGGACGGCATCCTCGAGGAGCTCTACGGCGACGCGCCCGGGAGCGCGGACCGCATCGAGAAGCGCCGCTCCGGGGCCGCGAAGCGGTCCGGCCGCCGGGCGACCCGCCGACTCGAAGAGGCGTCCGACCGATTCGCAGAGCTCCCGTAGGTCGACAGAGCCGTTGCAGCCTGCCGACCGCTTGGTCCTGGGGGCCTACCTCCTCGCCCTCTTCACCCTCGGCGTGGCTTCGGCCCGCAGCGCGACCCGCTCCGGCGAGGCCTTCGCCCTGGGGGGGCGGCGGATGCGGTGGTGGACGCTCGGCTTCGCGGACGCAGCGTCCCGATCGGCCCACGACGCGGCGTGGGTCGCGGCCTTCGTGGCGGGGGGGTTCCTCGGGCTCCAGCTGAAGTACTGGATCGCGGCGTCGGTGGCCCTCCCGGTGGCCATCGTCTGGGGCCGCTACCGACGGCGCCTGGGGCTCACGTCGGGGCCGGAGCTGCTCGAAGCGCGGTACGGCCCCCGGGCCGCGCCGCTGCGGGCGGTGGCGGCGGTGCTGGGGGGGCTCGGCGTGGGCGCGTTCGGCCTCGGGCTCCTCCTCCGCCTGGCGGTCGAGGTGGGGCGGCCGGCGACGGGGTGGAGCGCCGACGCCATCCTCGCGGTCGTGCTCGGAGGCGCCCTGCTGACCGCTCTACCGGGGGGGCTCACCGCCGTGGTGAGGGCGGGGGTGCTGCAGGGGGTCGCGAGCTTCGCCGGACGGCTCGTGCTCGCCGCCGTCGCCGTGGGCGCGGTGGGCGGCGTGGGCGCGCTCCTTCGGGAAGCCGCCGAGCGCACGGACGCCGGCTTCTTCTCCCCGCTGCCCGACGGCCTAGCGGACGTCGAGGGGCTGTCCGCCGGGGCGGGGTTGCTGCTCGTGGTCGCCGCGTTCCTCTCCGCCGGCCGGCTGGGGGGCGCGTTCGTGCAGCGGGACCTCGCCGCCCGCACCGACGAGGACGCCGCGGCCGCGCGGACTCTCCAGGCGGTGCTGGCCCTCGGTCTGCGGGTCCTCCCCGCCGTCGCCCTGGGCCTCGCCGCGATCACGCTCCTGCCGGACGAGCGGGGGCTCTCCGTCGGCCCGGAGCTCGCGGCCGCCTACGCCCGGCAGGGCGCGCGCGGCTGGGTCGTCGTGGGGCTCCTGGCGACCTTCGGAGCAGCCGTCGCCGAGGGGCTCGTCGCGATCGCGGCGTCGCTCTGGAACGACGTCGACCGCCGCGTATTCGCGCCCGGGCAGGACGCCGCGCGGGAGCTCGCGGTGCTCCGCCTGGGCATCGTCGCGGCGGCCGCCGTCGCGCTGCTGTGGGCCCGCGCCCCGGCCGAGGCCTTCGAGCCCGCGTCCCTCGCCCCGGCCCTGGCCGCCCTCGCCGCCGCGACGGTCCCCGCCGCCGCCCTGCGGTGGCTCTGGTGGCGCTTCAACCTGACCGGCGAGCTCGCCGCCTGGGCCGCCGCGGTGCCCCTGACCTGGCTGGTGTGGGGCCCGCTCGGCCTCGGCGACCGCCCCGCCACGGCGACGGCCGTCCTGCTGTTCCTCGGGGGAACGGTCGCCGCGGGCGCCGCCCTGTTCGCCAAGGCCCACCCCCGGAGCGTGCTCCTCGCCTTCCACGGGGCCGTGCGACCGGTGGGTCTGTGGGGCCCCGTCGCCGCGATGCAGCCGCAGCGCGAGGCGGCGGCGGCGGCCCTGCACGCCCGCCTCGACGCCGCCTCGATGGCGGCCGGGGTGCTGGCGGCGGGGGCCGCGACCACGTCCGTGGGGGCCGTGGCGGGGGGCAGCTGGAGCCTCCTGGCGACGGTCGCGCCCGTCGGCCTGCTGGCGGGCGGGGTGCACGCCGCGCTGACCCGGCGACGTCGGTGGATCCTGGCCCGCACCGAGCCCTCCCCCGCGGAGCCGACGAGCGACGACGACGAGCGGCCCGCCGCCATCCCCGCCCCCGTCCGGCCCGTGAGCCTGCCGGCGACGACCATCCCCACGGGGCCGGTGGCGCCCTGGCCTCGCCGCCCCGAGCCGTTCGCCAACACCTGGGGGCCGGAGGCGCGGGCGAGCGCACTGTACGCCTCGACGTGGCACGTGCTCCCCGGGACCGAGGGGGGCGGCTACACATCCGCGAACGACCGCACCACCGTGCACCGAGCGGGGGTCCGATGGGTGCGGTCCGTGGGGCTCGACGGCGTCGTCGTGCGGTTCCTGGACGGCCACGTGCCCCGGAGGGCGCGGGTCGGGGTGCGCCGGGAGGGCGCCGAGGCGATCGAGTGGGCGGTCCCGCTGGGGCCCGCCCCCGGCACCGAGTGGCGGATCGCCCTGCCCGGGCCCGCGGTCGCGGTCGTGGTCGAGCAGGAGAGGTCCGGGGGATCCATGCAGCGGCCGGGCGTACTCGGCATCGCCGCGCTGACCCCCGTACTGTCGCGGCGTCCGTCGCTGGAGCTGCTGCTCGAGCGACCCGAGGGCCTGCACCGACCCGCGCTGCCCGTCGCCGTGGACGGCTGCCCGCACACCTCGCTGGACGCCCAAGGGGCCACGGCGCTCGTCTTCGAGTGCAACCCGGTGCGGAAGATCGGAGCGATCGGGCTCGAGATCCTCCGCGCCGGCGCCGCGGGATCGCCGCGGGTGCTGGCCGCCTGGCTCGCGTCCGTCGCCTCGGTGGAGGTCGACGGCACGCCCGTGCGCGTGGGGCGCCGCGGACTCGACGGGACCGCGACGGGCACGGCGGCGGGCTCGACCCGCGTGGTCCTCCGGCTCGAGCGTCCCTCGATCGGTCGGCGCGTTCGGCTCACCGCCCCCGAGCCGATCGGCGCGCCGTTCTCGATCCGGCGCATCACCCTGGACCCGCGCCCGGTCGCCTACCCCCGTCGGCTCCAGGACGTGGGCGGAGCCCTCCCCGAGCGGCGTCGACCCACGCTCGTCGTCGGGGTGCCGGAGACCGCCGTGGACGTGGACGTGGCGCCCGACGGGATCCTCCGCTGGGCCGTGCCCGGGCGGCCCTCGCGGCGGTACCTGGTGGGGATGAGCGTCGACCATCGAGAGCTCGTCGCCCGGGGACGCGGCCGGGACTCCCGGGCGGCGATCCTCGTCGATCGGTGCGAGGCGGAGGGGCTTCGCGTCCTCCGCAGCGTGCTGCCCGCCGACGGACGCGAGGCGGGCGTGGAGCTGCGGCTGGTGATCGAGAACCTCGGCGCCACGCCCCGCAGCGTCCTCTTCCGCATCGGGCGCGCCGAGCTCGAGGGGCCGCGGCGGGTCGGCGCGGAGGACGTGCTCATCACGCCCGTCGCCCTGGCCGGCCGGGGGGTGGCGCGCCTGCAGGTCTGGGTCCCGCGCGGGGCGGGGTCCCTCCGGCGGGGGGGGTGCCCGAGCCACGACCCCGAGGCGGACCTGGTGCAGCGCACCGCGGACGTGCTCGCCGACACGATCGCCTTCCGCCTGCCGGACCCCTGGGACGACACGCTGCGGCGACTCCTCGTGAGCACCGCGACCCGCGTCGGGGAGGACCGGGCGCCTCCGAGGCTGGCGACCACGGGGCCCGCGCTGGCCCACGGCCGCTGGGCGGAAGGACTCGCGCTGTGGGGCGGAGGGGCGCTCGCGCTCGACGTCTTCCAGGCGACGTTCGGCGGGGCGCGGCGCGCGGCGGCGGTGGTGGGGCCGGGCGTGGTGCGGGCGCAGGGCTGGACGGCCGAGGGGCTGCTGCGCTGGGCGGGTCTGGGCGCCGAGCACGCCGCCCGAATCGCGGCGAGGGTGGGGACCGTCGCGCGGGGGCCGGACGCGGGCCCGGCCGAGGCCCTGGACGTCGCGCTGCGGGCCCTGTGGTCGGGGGCCAGGGGCACCTTCCTGGGCCACCTCCTGGCTCTCGAGGCGACGCTCGACCCCGAGGTCATGGTCCATCGGCCGCACCTCGAAGACCGACCGTGTCGCGCGGCCGACGATCGTTTCCCGCCCGAACCCCTGGACCCCCGCCCGTCGCTGCACGCGGCCGGCGTCCACCTCGCGCTGCTGCGTCACGCGATCGTGAGCGAGCCGGCGGACGCCCGGGGCACACGGGGGGGGCGGCTCCGGCTGTTCGCGGGGCTCCCCGAGGAGCTGTGGGATCAGCCGATCCACCTCGCCGAGCTGCCGACGATGGCCGGGCCGGTCACGATCGTCACGGAGCCGGACGGGACGGGACGGGTCGAGGTCCGGCTGGAGACCCCGCCCGAGGTGCGGCTCGAGCTCGCCCCGCCCGGCGCGGAGCCGACGGTGCTGCGGGGCGGGAGCCGGCAGGTCGTCGTCGGCTGACGATCACTCCAGGCCGCAGGCGTCCTGCCAGGCCAGCTCCAGCTCCGAGATCGAACCCGCGAAGGCTTCGCGACCCGCCTCGTCCGGCGAGTCGCCCCGACCGAGCCGCTCGGAAAAGACCCGCAGCTTGTCCCAGCCGTACTGCTCCACCAGGAAGCCCGCGAAGGACCGCAGGGCGCGCTCGGTGGGGACGTCGTTGCGGTGGGTGCCCGCCAGCAGGCGCGTGGGGAAGAGCGAATCGGACGCGATCACGGCGGCGTTCTCGTCGACGGTGGTCGGCCCCTGCTCGGCGTAGAGCGAGAGCCCCACGACGAGCCACGGCGGGGCGTTCCCGCGGGCCACGTGGGCCACCGCGGCCCGGGTCACGAGGCCGCGAGCCGCCGCCCGGAGGCCGTCTCGGTCGTCGTCCGCGCCGCCGGTGGGGAGCGTCACCTCGGGCGCGTAGGCCGACTCCGTCCACCCGCGGCTCGCCGCGGCGAGGGGTTCGTCGGTGACCCGCGCGTCCAGGTCCAGGGGCGCCACGCCGAGCGAGGCCCCGATCTCATCCGCCGCGGCGTCGAGCTCGGCCATCCCGAGGGTCGCGGCGGGCCCGTCGGCGCGGGATCCCGCGACCCCGAACCAGACCGACGTCGGCAAGGTCGCCGGTGCCTCGACCGCGGCCTCGGGCGCCTCCGTCGCCTCCTCGGGCGTGGACTCGCCGGGCTCCGGAGCGGCCTCGACCTCGTCCGCGACCACGGGCGTGGGCTCGGGGAGCCCTCCGGGATCCGGCGTCGCTTCGACCATCTCCTTCCCCACGGGCGCCGTCGCCTCCACTCCCTGCGTAACCGGTGGATCGCGATCTCCGCGGTCGGTCAAGCGCTCGCGGGCCAGCAGCGCCGCCAGAACCACGACGGCCACGACGAGCACCAAGTTGACCGTGGAGGGACCCTGTACGCCCTTGAAGGCGGCCTTCATCCGCGTCTGCGTGTCGATGATGGTGGTGGAGGTCGCCCCTTCGCCCGCGCCGATCCGCGGCTCCGGAGGCCAGGGCACCCGCCGAGGCAAGGCCGGCCGCTTGCCGGACTCCCCTTCCCGCCCCGACGCGTCGGCCGCGGCGAGCTCGACGTCCGCGCCCATCTCGTAGAGCGTCCGCTGCAGCTCCCGGGCGCGGCCCCGCGGTACCCGCTGGGCCGCGCGGTAGGGGAGCGTCTCGAGCTGCCGCGCGACGGCCTCCCGGGCCACCTTCTTGCCGATGTGCAGGGCCACGGCGTCGCGGGCGTCGTTCCGGTTCCACCCCACGATGTCGACGTGAAAGCGCTCGGGGCGGCGGTACGCGGCGTACCCCTCGCCGCACTCGCTGCACCGCGCCCCCGCCGCCACGGTGACGCGCTCCTCGTTCGTGCAGTAGGCGAGCTGCGGGTTGGTGCCCGCCAGGCCGTCGATCTCGGCCGCGATCCCCACGAGCTCGAAGTGCACCTGCGCGTGCGACGTGGGCCTCGCCTCGGGCTCCTTGGCCAGCATGCGCTGGACCAGGCTCGTGAGCCGCTCGGGCAGCCTCGGGTTCACCTCGCGCAGCAGCGGCGGATCGTCCTGGATGTGCTTGAGCAGGACGCCGTAGGTGGTGTCCGCCTCGAAGGGCGGGAACCCCGCGAGCATGTGGAAGAAGGTGACGCCCAGGGAGTAGATGTCCGAACGGAAGTCGCCGCCCGTGCCCCGGGCGATCTCGGGCGCCATGTAGGTGGGGGTGCCCATCATGGTCCCCGACTGCGTGAGCGAGGCGTCGTCGTTGAGCTTCGCCAGGCCGAAGTCCACGACCTTGAGGATCCCGTCGCGGCCGACCATGAGGTTCGCGGGCTTGATGTCGCGGTGGAAGATCCCGGCCTTCGATGCCGCGTCCAGCCCCGAACACGCCTGGGCGAACAGGGCGAGGGCCTGCTCGAGCCGGAAGCGCATCCGGGCCTCGATCAGCTCGTCCATGGACCAGCCCTCGATGAGCTCCATCGCATAGAACGGGGCCGCGAAGGTGGTGGTCCCGGCGAAGTAGACGACGGCCACGTGAGGGTGCTGAAGGCGCGCGGCGGCCCGGGCCTCGCGCTCGAAGCGGACGACCTGCTCGGGGTTCACCGCCGCCGTCGGGTGGATGACCTTGACCGCGACCTTCTTGCCGAGCGCCGTGTCGGTCGCGAGGTACACCTCGGACATGGCCCCCGCACCCAGGGGGGCATCGAGACGGTAATGCTCCAGGGAGCTGCCGACGAGCCCGTGACTCACCGCGTGTCAGGATTCCACGTGCGCGGCCCCGGCGCGACCCGCACGGTCCTCGTCTTCGCGGGCGTGCCGCGCGCGATGCAGCAGGACGACCGCCGCCACGACCGCGAGCCCCAGCCCCGCCCCCGCCCAGAGCCCCCCCCGCAGCGTGGCCGCGGCCGCGACCACGCCCACGACGGTCGCGGCCCACAGCCGATGGACCGCCCCCGCGTGACCGAAGCCGCGATCCAGGAGGCGATGGTGGAGGTGTCCGCGCTCGCTGCGGAAGAGCCCCGAGCCGCCCCGCAGCCGCCTCACGACGGTGCCCCCGGCGTCGAGGATCGGCACGCCGAGGACGAGCCCCGCCGCGACCATCGGGTGCCCCGCCGGGGAGGCGCCCCCTCCCGCGTCCAGGGCCGTCACGGCGACGAGGAAGCCGACCAGGTTGGAGCCGTGGTCCCCCAGCTGGATCCGGGCGGGGTGTCGGTTGTGGACGAGGAACCCGACGAGGGCCCCCCCCAGGGCCGCCGCCCCCGGGCCCCGCGAGGGATCGCCGACGAAGACCGCGTACGACGTCCAAGCGACGGCTGCGAGGACCGCGACGCCCCCCGCCAGACCGTCCAGACCGTCGAGGAAGTCGAAGGCGACCACGACCCCGACGATCCACAGCACCGTCACGAGCGGGCCCCCCGGCGCGGACACCACCGCGTCCCCGAAGCGGACGGCCTCCACCGCGGGCCCCATCGCCCAGGCCCCGAAGGCCAGGGCCACGATCGCGACGAGGCGCGCCCGGGCGTCGGTGTCCCGGAGATCGTCGTGCAGACCGATGAACAGGGCGAGCGGCGCGAGGAGGACGGATCCCTGGAGCCCCCCCGCGACCGCGGCAGCCCCGAAGAAGCCGACGGCCACGGCCAGGCCCCCGACCCGCGGGAGCGGACCCCGATGGCTGCGGCGGTCCTCGGCCGGATCGGCGACGTCGGACAGGCCCCAGACGTCCGCCCAGCGGGGGAGGACGGCGCCCGCCAGGGCGGCCAGGACCGCCGCGCCGGCGGCGACGAGCAAGAGGTTCACGGCTCCCCCCGGGCGATCGTCGTCGTCGCCTCGGCGCCGCGCAGTCGCACCTCGACCGTCCAGGCGGGCCGGACCGCGCCGGGCTGCGGGTGCCAGCTGGACGCCTTCGCGATCACGGACCCGCCCTCGGCCCGCAGGACGTACGGCGCACCCGCGACGCGCCACCGCACCCCGCGGTCGACCACCACGTCCGTCGCGTCGGGGAGGTGGAAGCGCGCCACGGCAGGTCGGTCCCCCGCGCCCGTGACCCGGTCGGTGACGGTCACGAGGAGCGCGCAGTCCAGGGGACCCGGCGTCCAGCTGCGCTCGTGCGCCGGCCCCTGGGACCAGGCGAGGCGACCGCGGATCCGGTCCGGCCCCGCGTCGAGGAGCTCGGGCGCGGGGCGGCGGCCGGCGCGGAAGTCGCCGATCAGCTCCGCCTGCTCGAGATCGCCGAACTGCAGGGTGGAGTGCGCGGCGGTCCCGCGGGCGGCCGCGCGATCGGGGCCGGAGTACGTCGACGTCCCTCGATTCCCCACGACGCGGCGGGGTCCGTCGGACAGCTCGAACGAGAGGACGTCGCAGTGCGCGTGGGCGGGCTGATCGGGGGGGCCGACGGGGCCGCAGTCCACCAGGAGCCGCGCGGCCCCCCGCCGCACCACGAAGTAGCCCTCCTCCGGAGCCGCGAGGCCCCCCGGATCGACGACGGCGATCCCGGCCGCGGCGGCCGCGGCGGCGAGCTCCGCGGGGAGGAGGCCGTCGTCGAGGGCACCGTCGTTGAACAGGGCGACGTCTCCGTCCCCGTGGCGCATGGCGAGCCCGAACGCGAGGCCTCGGCTCACCACGCCCCGGAGGGCCGCGGCGGGACCGTCGGGCAGGTCGTCGCCCCAGGCGAGCAGCACCTCCAGGAGGTCCTGGACGACGTCGAGGTGGTACCGCGGGCTGCGCTCGTGGTGTCCCCCGGCGGCCAGGAACTGGCGCGACGCCTCCGACGCCAGCCGATCGAGCACGGGGCGGCCGCGCCCCCCCCAAACGCGCCCGAGGCAGGCGAGGGCGGCGAGCTCGCTGAGCAGGTGGTTCCCCCGGCTGTGGCGCTCGAGCCGCACGGCGAGCAGGGCGGCCGCGACCCGGGTGTGCCGCCCGAGCTCGACGCGCAGCCCGTCGGTCATCTCCCCCGTGGCCTCGAGCGCGGCCCACACACGCAGCAGGTCGAGCGTCCGCCGGGCCGTGGGATACGGGCCCCAGGCCGGGCCCCGCCCCGGCCGACATCGCCGCCAGTGGTCGCGCAGCAGCCGCTCGAGGTAGGCGCCGTCCCCCGCCGCGGCCACGGCGACCGGGTCGTGGAGGTAGTGCAGACGCTCCACGAAGAGCGCGGGCATGCCCGCCGCGGACCAGTCCGGAGACGCGGGGTCCATCGCCCGGCTCCACCCGAGGATCGCGATCCTTCCCTCGCGGGGATCGCGGCCCGCTCGGAGCCGGGGGAGGAGCGCGCGGGCAGCTTCTCGGGCACCCCACCGACGCAGCGCAGCGAGATCGGCCCGCCCCCGCGGCAGCGCGCGATCCGCGGCAGCGTGGAGGCGGAACGGGAGGCCCGCCTCGACCGCTCGAAAGGCCCGATCCCAGCCGAACCAGGCGATCCTCCGGAGGGAGTGGCCGCGGGCGGCGCGCACGGTGGGGCCCCAAGGCATCGGGGCACGAGATAGCACGTCCGCAGGAACGAGTATCATCCGCACGAATCCCTCTTCCGGCCGCTGCTCATCCATGTCCGATCCACTCCACACCGCCGTTTCGGCCCTCCGCGATCGCACCGCCGACCTCGGGGCCGACAACCCCTGCCTGCGACTCACCGCGCCACGAGCGCGCGGGATGCTGGACCTCGCGGACCTCGAAGGAGCCCGGGAGGGCCTGTCCGCGGCGGCCCTGCGGGGGCTCACGTGCGGCTCGCACCGCAAGGTGAAGCTGGTGTCGTTTCCGCCCGAAGACGAGGCGGAAGAGGCGCTGGAGCCTCGGCTCACGAAGCTCCACCGCGCCGTGACGCTGCACGAGGAGACGCGGGGCGCCCACGATCTGACGATCGGGTTCCCGTTCCTGTCCGGAGAGATCGGGCGCGGGCTCACGATCCAGGCGCCCCTCTTCTTCTTCCCCGTGAGGCTCGAGGAGGATCTCGACCAGGGGCGGTTCAGCGGCTGGCAGCTCCAGGGCCGCCCCAACGGCGACGCGGTCCAGGTCAATCGTCGGCTCCTCCTCGCCCTGCGCAAGTACGCGCGCAAGCGGTACGGCATCGACGAGCTGCAGGAGCTCGCGTGGGAGGTCTTCTACGAGGGCGGCCTGCACGCCGCGCCCGACGATCCCCGCGACTACCTGACGCGGCTCGTCCCGGACCTCATGGAGATGGGGTTCAACGTCGCGCCGACCCCTCGGCCCACGGCGCCGGGTGGGGAGCCGTCCACCGATCAGCTGCCCCTCGAGCCGCCCGTGCCCGACGGCGAGTCCGGGCGGCTGTACGTCGGCCCCAGCGCCGTCCTCGGTCGGTTCGACACGCTGGGGGCCGCGATCGCCGAGGACCAGCTGGCGCTGCTGCGCTCGATCCAGCGCGACGAGGACGTCGACCGCGCGGCCTTCTGGGCCCGCGTCGCCGTGGGGGAGGACGACGGCGGGCTCGGCGCCACCCAGGTCATGACCAGCGTGACCCCCACGGTGGCGGGTCCCCCCGGCGACCACCTCTGGCCGGTCGTCCCCTGGGACGGGGACCAGGAGGCGATCCTGGGGCGCGTCGGGTGGGGCGAGTCCACGGTCGTCGAGGCGCCGCCCGGGACAGGGAAGACCCAGACGCTGGTGAACCTCGCCGCGGCGACGCAGGCGCGGGGCGCGGCGCTGTTGGTCGTCTCCGACCGCCGGGAGGGCCTGGAGGAGATCCGACGCCGACTCGACGACGTGGGCCTCGCCGACGGCGCTGTCCTGCTGTTCGACCCGGCCCAGGATCGGGAGAACCTCTTCCGGGCCGTGCGCAAGCGGCTCCGCGGCCGCCCCCCGAAGTCCACGGGCGAGGCCGTCGCGGCCCGCGAGGCGGCGATCGAGACCCTGGCGGGCGACGTCGAGTGGTTCGACGCCCTGCACCCGCAGCTGGTCGGTGACGGGGGGCCCCGCTCTCCGTTCGCCTGCTACGTGCGACGCCTGGAGCGGCGCGGCCTCGTCGAGGACGAGCTCGTGGACGGCCTGCCGGTCATCGAGCCCGGGGACCTGGACGCGCTGCTCGAGCCCCTCCCGGCGTATTGCAAGGCCCGATTGCAGACCCTGGTCCCCACCGAGTCGGTCCCGGACCGGCCGTCGTACTCCGACCGCACCCGCGAGGACCTCGACGCGGCCCTGAAGCAGACGATCCCCGCGGCGAAGGAGGCGATCGCCGACGCGCGCGCCTGGACGGACTCCGAGCACACGCCGGGGATCCCGCTGCAGCGGGCGGCGGAGTCCAAGGAGGATCTGCTCGAGCTCCGTGAGTTCCTCCGCGAAGCGCCGCCGCTGGGCCACCCCTCCTGGGCCTCGATCGAGACGACCCGCCGCTGGCTGGCCTCGCCCGAGGCGGCCCGGAGCGACGCGGACCCCGTGGCGGCGGACAGCCGCCGCATCGAGCGCTTCCTCGAGCGGCGGACGAAGGCGGGGGGCAAGTTCCCTCGCACGCCGGCGGATCAGTGGGACGCGCTCAAGGCGGACCTGGACTCGTGGGACGAGTTCGAGGACAACGCCATCCGCGTCATCAACCCCGGCTTCCACGCCGTCAAGAAGCGCCTCCAGGAGACGCTGCGCCGCGAGCGCCTCAACGCCGACGACGTGGGGCGCGGGGTCAAGCGTCTCAAGCGTCGCCTCGCCCTCGGGCGCATGGTCAGGACCACGGCGAAGACGCTCTCGATCACGTCGCTGGACCGACACGCCCTACGCAAGGCCCCGGACGAGGCCCTCCGGGCGGCCCCCCGCGACGCCGGGGTCGCGCTCGACTTCGTGCGGCAGTGGCAGGGCATCCCCGAGCGGTACGACGTGACCCTGAAGGTCTCCCTGCCCCGCACGCGCCAGCAGCACGACGCGCAGGTGGCCCGGGCCGTCCACGCGCTGGAGGCGCCGAAGGTCTACGCGGGCATCGCCGAAGCCAAGGAGGCCCTGTCGCGGTGGATCGGCGCGTCCGCCGAGGGGTGGGTCGACTACGCCTTCCAACAGAACCGTCCGGACCTCCTCGACGGGTGGTTCGAAGCCGAGGTCGTGACGCCGTTCGACGGCCTCGCGGAGGCGGATCGGCTGGTGGAGTCGGTGGACGACGCCCACGCCGAGCTCGCGGCCCTCGCCCTGGGCCTGGCCGAAGAGGGGCGCGAAGACGTCGACAAGATCCTCGCGGCCGCGTTCGCCGAGCGCTGGATCCGCGACGCCGAGGGGACCCGACCCGTGCTCGCCGACTTCTCCGAGGGCGCCGACCGTCGTCGGAGAAAGCGCCTCAACGAGGCCACGACCACGCTGCTCGAGGGCGGCGCGGCGGCCGTGAAGGAGCGGGTGGCGACGAGGCTCCATGCGCTCCCCGAGTCGATGCCGGGGCTCGTGGACGCGCTCGGGGCCGAGGGCCGAGCCCCGTCCGCCGCCAAGATCATCGAGCGGTTCTGGGACCGGGGGCTCAAGACGATGGTCCCGGTGTGGCTGTGCACGCCCGAGGCCGCCGCGGCCGCCATCCCCGAGGGCGAGCGGTTCGACGTGGTCGCCTTCGACGACGCCGACGCCCTCACCCTCGCCCGCGCGCTCCCGGCGGCCCGCCGCGGTCGGACCGCCCTGGTGCTCGGCGACTCGCGCCGCGCCGGCCCGCCCCCGGAGCAGAGCTTCTTCCGCCGCGCCCGGGCCGCGCTCGGGGCCACGCGCTACTCGCTCGTCCACGGCGCCGACTTCCCCCACCTCACGGACGCTCGACGCGCCGTGAACCCGCGGACTGCCCTGCGATCGGGCCCCCTGTTCCACCCCCGACCCAAGCCGGCGGCGATCGAGCTGATCCGCATCGCCGGCAAGTGGACGCGCCGGGGCAACGTCGTCGAAGCGGACGCGGCGGCGGAGCTGCTGGGGCAGCTCGCGGAGGCCGACCCGGACCGCTCGATCGCGATCGTCACCGCGACGCCCGCCCAACGGGACTGCGTGGTCGCCCGCATCCGTCGGCGCGGGCTCCGCAGCCGGGGCTACCGATCCGTCGTGGGCGCGGCCCGCGGTCGGAGCCCCGGGGTCCAGGCGATCGTCCGCTCGCTCGAGGACCTGCGCGGCGAGGCGCGCGACATCGTCGTGTTCGCCCCGGGCGTCGCCACGGACGGGGCCGGGCTCGCGGCGGACAGCCTCGGTGTGCTCGGGTCGGACGGCGCGGCGGTGGCCCTCGACGGCGTGCTCGGCGCCCCGCGATCGAAGACGATCGTCCTCTCGTCGGTCGATCCCGAGGCCGACCTCGCCGAGGAGGGCCCCACGGCGCCCCTGCGGCGATACCTCGTCGACGCGGCGGGGTGGACGCGCGGGGCCCGGCGCTCCTTCCCGCCCCGGCCCCAGCCCGCGACGTCGGAGGCCCTCGCCGCCTCGGTGGTGGCCGCGATCGAGGGGCTGGGCTACCCGTGCGAGCGCGACCTGGGCGCGACCGACTGCCGGATCGACATCGCCGTCCGCGACAGCGTCCGCCCGCGACCCTTCCTGCTGGCGATCCTCCTCGACGGCCCCACGGCGGGGTGGTCGCCGGGGGCCCGCATGCGCGAGCACAGCCGGTGGGACCTGCTCCGCGAGGCCGGCTGGGCCGTCACGTCGGTCAGCGCGTTCAGCTGGCTGAGGCACCGCGACGAGGTGCTCGAGCGGCTCAAGTCGGGGCTCGAGAAGTCCGCCACGGGCAAGCGGCCCCGCCCCCGGCGGCCGCCCCCGATCGGCCCCATGCCGTCGGGCACGATCGAGGACTGAGCTCGCTCAGGGCCGGGGACGACCGTCGAGCCAGGCCTCGAGGCGGTCGAGCGGCAAGCAGTTGAGGACGTCGTCCGGGCCCAGCCCCGCGCGGCGCGCGATCGTCACGCCGTGTTCGAGGTGGGCGAGGGCCTGCGCGCTGTGGGCGTCCGGGGAGATCGACACCAGGACACCCCGCTCCTTGGCCATGGCGCAGTGGATCTCGTTCAGGTCGAGCCGCTGCGGGTTGGCGTTGAGCTCCACCGCGCATCCCCCCTCGGCGCACGCGTCCAGGAACGCCTCCACGTCGTAGGGCGACGCCGGACGCCCCAGCAGCAGGCGTCCCGTGGGGTGACCGACGACCGCCGTGAAGGGGTTGCGGGCGACCGCGCACATGCGGGCGGTCATGGCCTCGGGGTCCGCGCTGTACCGCGTATGCACCGACGCCACGACCACCTGGAGGGCGGCGAGGATCTCGTCCGGGTAGTCGAGGCCGCCGTCTCGGAGGATGTCGCTCTCGACCCCGCTCAGGAGCGCCGCGTGGTCCCCCCGATCGGCGTTGAGGGCGGCGATCCGCTCGACCTGGGCCAGGAGCCGGTCCACGGGGAGACCGCCCGCGTAGGCCGCCGTGCGCGAGTGGTCCGAGATCCCGAGGTACTCGAGGCCCGCGGCGCTCGCGGCGGCGCGCATGTCCTCCAGGCCGTGGATGCCGTCGCTGTCGGTCGTGTGGTTGTGCAGGGCGCCGCGCAGGTCCTCCCGACGGAGGAGCCGCGGCCGGGCCGAGCCCACCTCCACCAGGGGGACGCCGGGCTCGCGGCGCGCGGGCGACGTGGGGTGCAGCCCCAGCGCCGCGTACACCGCGTCCTCGTCGTCGCACACGATCTGTACGGGCCCCATCCCCTCATCGAGGAAGAGCCCCTCCGCGTCCAGCGATCCGCCTCGCGCCTCCGCCCTCGCCGCCAGGGCCGCCACGTGCTGGGGCGTCCCCGTGGCCAGGAGGGTGTGCACCGCGAACAGGGACGGATCCGCGCACGCCGTGACGGTCACGGGCACGGTCCCCTCCCCCGCCACCAGCTTGGCGGCGCGGTCCTGCACGGCCTCGTCCCCGAGCACGAGCAGGTCGACCGCCTTCGCGATCTCGGTGCCCCGACGCACGTCGCCCACGAGCGCGGCGCGGATGCCTTCGGCCCCCAGCCGCTCGATCGCGGTCCGCGCCCCGTCCCGGGCCTGGTCCTGCCGCAGGCCCTCGATCCCCTCGCGCATCGCCCCGATCGACGCGAGCACGCTCGCCTGGGTCTTGGGCCCGAAGCCCTTCAGATCCACGAGGCGGTTCTCGTTGCACGCGTACTCGATCTCGGCGACGGTCGTCAGCCCCAGCTCGTACCACAGCGCCCGGATCTTGCTCGGGCCCAGGCCCCGGATCCGACGCGTCTCGAACAACCCGGCGGGGATGCGCTCCTCGAGCTCCTCCAGCTGGGGCACCGGGCGCCCCTCCAGCACCGCCCCCACGGTCCTGAGGAGGCCCTTGCCGATCCCCCGGATCTTCGCGAGCTCGCCGTCGTAGTAGGCCGCGCGCACCCCCTTGCCCAGCTTCTTGATGATCCGCGCCCCGTTGGTGTAGGCCCGAGCGCGCATCGGGTGCTCCCCCAGGAGCCCGTAGCCGAACCCGATCTTCGCCAGCACGTCCTTGACCTCGGCCATGGCGCGGAGCCTAGACGACGGCGGCGTATGCTCGGGCGTCATGAGCGACGAAGAGCCCTGGGAGCCGCCCGAGTTCATCGAGGTCCCGGTCACGGACGAGCTGGATCTGCACCTGTTCCGGCCGAAGGAGGTGGGCCCGGTCGTGCGCGACTACCTGCACGAGTGCGCCGACCGCGGGATCAGCACCGTGCGCTTGATCCACGGCAAGGGGAAGGGCATGGCGCGCCGCACGGTCCACGTGGAGCTGGAGCGGCACCCGCGCGTCGCTTCGTACCGCCTCGGAGGGTCGGGCGAGGGTCACTGGGGGGCGACGGTCGCCGAGCTGATCCTCGACCCCGAGGCCGAGTGAGGCGTCAGTCGTCCCGACCGCCGAGCAGCCCCGCGCGCATCGCCCAGTAGAGGAGCTGCAGGATCGCGGCGACTGCGGCGGCGAGGTAGGTCGCGGCGGCGGCCGTGAGGACGCGGGAGACCCCCGCGAGCTCGGCGGCGTGGAGCAGTCCGTGAGCCTTCAGCGCGCGCCGGGCGCGGAAGCTGGCGTCGAACTCCACAGGGAGCGTGACGAGCGTGAACGCGACGAAGCCCGCGAACACGGCGACGCCGACCTGGGCGAGGGCGGTGACCCCGATGACGAGCCCGATGATCACGATCCAGACGCCCAGGTTCGTGCCGATGTTGGCCACGGGGACCATCGCCTGTCGGAGCTTCATGGGCGCGTAACCCTGGGCGTGCTGCAGGGCGTGCCCGACCTCGTGAGCGGCGACGCCGGCGGCCGAGACGGACGTGCCGTCGTGCACGTCGGGGCTCAGGCGGAGCGTGCGGGAGCGGGGGTCGTAGTGGTCGGAGAGGAACCCGCCCGCGCGCTCGATGCCGACATCGTTGATGCCCTCGGCCCGGAGGATCGCCGCGGCGACCTGGGCCCCTGTCCGGCCGCCCGCCGTCCGCACCTTGCTGTACTTGCGGAACGCGGCCTTGGTCCACATGGAGGCGAGGAAGCTCAGGCCGAAGCCGACGCCGAGCACGATCATGTAGAGGGGGTCGAAGTACATGTCCCGAGTTCTAGTGCCGGTGGCGGGGATCGCAAGCGGCGGGATGCTCTACTGCCGCCATGGCGAAGGAACGCGTGGTCCTGGTCGACGGCTCCTCCATGATCTTCCGCGCGTGGTTCGCCCTCCCCGCGAACCTCCGTACGACCTTCGGGCTGACGACCAACGCCGTGTTCGGCTTCGCGAACATGTTCCGCAAGACGTTCGCGGGCAGGACGCCGACGTTCGGCGCGGTGGTGTTCGACGCCCCCGGCCCCACCTTCCGCGCGCAGAAGTACCCCGAGTACAAGTCGAGCCGGCCCCGCATGGACCCCGATCTGAAGGCCCAGCTGCCCTGGATCGACAAGGTCGTCGCCGCCAACAACTTCCCCATGCTGCGGATGACGGGGTTCGAGGCCGACGACATCATCGGGACGCTCACCCGCCTCGCGCTCGAGGCCGGCCACGAGGTCCACATCCTCGCCGCGGACAAGGACTTCGCCCAGCTCATCGGCCCCGACGTCCGCATGATCGACACGCTCCGCGACGTGACCTACGACGCCGCGCTGGTGTTCAAGAAGTGGGGCGCGACGCCCGAGCAGTTCGTCGACTTCCTCGCGCTCATGGGCGACAAGATCGACGACATCCCCGGCATCCCCGGCATCGGCAAGAAGACGGCCGGGGACCTGCTCGCGACGTACGGGTCGCTCGAGGGGATCCTCGCCCACGCCACCGACATCAAGGGCAAGCGGGGCGAGCTGATCGCCGAGCACGCCGCCCAGGCCCGGATCTCCCAGGAGCTGGCCACCATCGACCGGCACGTCCCCCTGGAGGAGACCTTCGAGGACCTGCGGATCACGCCCCCCGACCCGTCCGTCCTCAACGCGCTGCACAAGGAGCTGGAGTTCTACTCGCTGATCTCCGAGGAGGAGCGCGACGCGATCGCGGCGGCCGAAGAGGACGTCGAGTACGGGGCGGTGACCGATCTCGCGGGCGCCCGGGCCCTGCTCGGGCGGCTCTTCGAGCACCCCCACGACGAGCCGATCGCGGTGGTCCCGGTCCACGATGTCTCGCCCCCCGCGGTGACGAAGCTGGTGGGCGTGGCCGTGTCCTTGCGCCCGGGGTCGGCGACCTACCTGTCGCTCCGCAGCCCCGCCGGCGGCGTCGGCCGACTCGGGCTGGTGGTGCTGAAGGTCTGGCTGGAGGACGCCCACCGCGCGAAGGTCGTGCACGACGCCAAGGCGCTCTGGTTGGCCCTCCGGCGCGAGGGGGTCGAGCTGCGCGGGGTCGACTTCGACGTGCAGCTCGCGTCGTTCCTCATCGACCCCGCGGGCGTCATCCCGCACCGGCTCGGGCAGATCGTGCGGCAGTACCTGCACATCACCGCGCCCGTCGCCAAGTCCGTGATCGGGGCGGGCAAGAAGGAGATCCCGTGGGGTCGGGCGGACCTCGACGCCGTCTCCGCGTGGGCCTGCCGTCACGCCGACCTCATCGGCCGCCTGCACCCGCTGCTGGCGGACCGGGTCGAGGGGGAGGGGCAGACCGCCCAGCTTCGGGAGCACGACCAGCCGCTGTCGGCCGTCCTGGGGCGCATGGAGTACCAGGGGATCAAGGTCGATCCCGACGACCTGGACCGACTCGGGGTGGAGTTCCGGGCGATCGTCGCCGACCACGAGCAGCGCATCTACTCGATGGCCGGGCGGGAGTTCAACATCCGCAGCACGAAGCAGCTCAGCGAAGTCCTGTTCGAGGATCTCGGGCTCCCGGTCATCAAGCGCACCAAGACCGGCTATTCGACGAACGTCGACGTCCTGGAGGCCCTCGAGCGCAAGGGCCACGCCATCGCGAGCGAGCTGCTCCAGCACCGCAAGTTCACCAAGCTGATCAATACCTACACGGACGTCCTGACGGCGTCGGTGAACCCCGACACCGGCCGCATCCACACGCGCATCCAGCAGACCGTGGGCGTGACGGGCCGCCTGATCACGACGGACCCCGACCTGCAGCGCACGCCGATCAGCACGCCCGAGGGCCGTCGGATCCGCCAGGCGTTCATCGCCGAGCCCGGGCACGTGCTCATCTCCGCGGACTGGTCGCAGATCGAGCTGCGGGTGCTCGCTCACATCTCCGGCGACGAGAAGCTCATCGAGTCCTTCGACGAGGAGCTGGACGTGCACGCGCGCACCGCGTCCCAGCTGTTCGACGTGCCGCTGGACGCCGTCACGCGCGAGCAGCGCGCCGTGGGCAAGACCATCAACTTCGCGACGATCTACGGCCAGGGCGCCACCGCGCTGGCGGGCATCCTCCGGATCCCGCGCAAGCAGGCGCAAGCCTACATCGACGGGTACTTCGAGGCCTACAGCGGCGTGCGCGACTGGGTCGACGCGACCGTCGAGGAGGCGCTGAAGACGGGGTACGTGGAGACGATGCTCGGCCGACGGCGGTACATCCCGGAGCTGTCGTCCAACAACCTCACGGACCTCGCGACGGGCAAGCGCATGGCCGCCAATACCCCGATCCAGGGCTCCGCGGCGGACATCTGCAAGGAGGTCATGCTGCAGCTCCCAGACCGCCTGGAGCGCGCCGGGCTGGCCACCCGGATGCTGCTGCAGATCCACGACGAGCTGCTGTTCGAGGCGCCCGAAGACGAGGTCGAGCGGGCGTGCGCGATCATCCGGGAGCGGATGGAGAACGTGGTCGAGCTCAGGGTCCCGCTGGTCGTGGACGTCGGGTTCGGCCCCAGCTGGGCCGCCGCTCACTGACCCCGGGTCAGGGGTTGCACTGCCCCTCGTCGTTGCCGCCGCTGCAGCCCCAGCAGGTCACCTGGCCGTTCGAGAGGATGCCGCAGCTGTGGTTCCAGCCCGCGTCGATGTGGTCGAACTGGCCGCCCGGCGCGCTGAGCCGGCTGCCCGCGCTGTTGCCCCAGCAGGTGACCGTCCAGTCGTCGCCGTTGATGGCGCAGCTGTGGGTGTCGCCCGCCGTCACGTGGGCCCAGGTGTTCCCGCTGGGGGCGTCGTCTCGCTGCCCGTGGCTGTTGCTGCCCCAGCACTCGATCGAACCGTTGGTCCGCACGCCGCAGGCGTGGCCGCCGCCCGCGTCGATCTGGGAGAAGGAGCCGCCGGGGGCGGTGGGGCCGTTCCAGCAGGTGACCTGGCCGTTCTCGGTCCTCGCGCAGGCGAACTCGTCGCCGGAGGTGACGACCTCCCAGGGCCCCTCCGGGGGCTGACTCCCCCAACCGTTCGCCGTGCCCCAGCAGATGATCGCCTGGTTGTTGTCGACGCCGCAGCCGTGGTTGTAGCCGGCGCTCAGGTGGGTGAAGGTCCCGAACGGGTCGCTGCCCTGCTGCTGACCGTTCTCGCCCCAGCACTGCACGTTGCCGTCCAGGGTCATGCCGCAGCTGTGCTTCTCGCCCACGGAGACGATGCCGAACGCCGCGGCGGGGCCGTTGGTGACCTGCCCGGAGTTGTTCGAGCCGGAGTTCACGCCGAAGCAGTCGTACGCGCCGTCGAACCCGATCGCGCAGGTGTGCCAGCGCCCGGCCGTGACGTGGGGCACGACGTCGAAGTGGACCTCGACCGTGTCGGAGCCGGTGGCGCCCTCCTCCTCGTCGTCCTCGGGGGTGACGATGCACTTCCACTCGTCGTTGTTCTGGGTGTTGTTCGAGGGGATGGTCTGGTCCGAGCCGCCCGCGGAGTTGCCGTTGAGCTCCCACGCGTAGGTGTAGGTGATGTCGTCGCCGTCGGCGTCCTCGGAGGGAGTCGTGACGTTGCAGACGAGGTCCTCCTCGGACGAGGGCGAGCCGGGCTGGATCGTGACGCCGGGCTGGGTCGGCGCGGTGTTGTCGACCGTCACCGAGGCCGTCACGGTGGTACCCGCCTGGATGCCGTCGGTCGGCGTGACGAAGCAGGTCCACACCTCGTGCTTGGTGGTGGCCGAGGACTCCACGTTCGGGTCCTCACCCGCGTCCTCGCCGTCGCGCTCCCAGCGGTAGCTGTAGGTGACCTCGTCGTCCTCGTCGTCCACCGACGGCACGTCGATGATGCAGGCGAGGTTGCTCGTCGTGGTCGGGACCCAGGGGTCGATCCGGATCTCGGGAGCGTTGGGGGGCGTGTTGGGGCGGCAGTCGGGCGCGAGGGTGCAGTCCTCATCGTCGCAGTCGAAGCGACCGTCGCCGTCGTTGTCGGCGTCGTCCGAGCACTCGCCGGGGTCGTCGCCCTCCCGCTCCGGCTGCTGGGTGATGCCGACGTCCTGGCACGCGAGCCCGAGGACGAGCAGGGCGAGGACGATGAAGCGAGGACAGGACGAGTCGAACGTGGAGATCGAGTGCACCGGGCGTACTCCAGGGGGAGACAGAGGATCGCGCGCTGAATCTAGCGCAACACGCAGTCCGTCGCAGGGCCCGCGAGCGCCCGATCGAGACGCGGGGAGCACGGGCGGGATCACGAACGCGGGAGCGCGCGCCGCATCCGCGCGACGGCGGCGCGCAGCTCGGCGGGGTCGTGGGGGGCGAAGCCGAGGCGTACAAAGGGGACGGGGCGTCGATCGAAGGCGAAGGTACCGCCCGTGGCGAAGCGCACCCCGGCGGCCTCGCACCGGTCGCGCCACCGGTCGACGTCGACGTCGTGAGCGCGCGCCCACAGGTTCATCCCGCCGCGGGGGCGGTCGAAGGAGAGGCGATCCCCGAAGGCGTCCTCGAGCGCGTCGGAGAGGGCGTCCCGGCGGCGCTGGTAGGTGCGGCGCATGCGTCGGACGTGGCGCACGACCTCCCCGTCCTCCAGCAGCTCGGCGACCGCGTGCTCCACCGCCCGGTCCCCCTGGCGGTCCACGATCGCCCGCAGCCGCGCGACGCCCTCCACCACGTCCGGCCGCGCCACGAGCCAGCCGAGTCGCAGGCCCGGCGCGAGCACCTTCGAGAAGGTGCCCAGGTACACGACCACGCCCCCGGGGTCGGCGCTCGCCAGGGGGAGGATCGGCCGCCCCTCGTAGTGGAACTCGTTGTCGTAGTCGTCCTCGAGCACGGCGATGCGGCGCGTGGCCGCGAGCTCGAGCAGCGCCACGCGCCGCGACGCCGAGAGGACGGCGGTGGTGGGGTACTGGTGGTGGGGCGTGAGGTAGACGGCCCGCAGCGGCGCTTCGTCGGCGGCCGCGCGCACCGCGGCCACGTCGATGCCGTCGGTGTCCACGGGGATCGGCACCAGCTCCGCGCCCGCCGCGCGCAGGGTCGCCCACGCGGGCTCGTAGCCGAACCCCTCGACGGCCACCCGATCTCCGGGCCGGATCAACAGACGCGACGCGAGGAACATCCCCATCTGGCTGCCGCGCGTGACGATCACGTCCTCGGGATCCACGGCGAGACCGCGCGTGGCCGAGAGCATGCGAGCCAGCGCCTCCCGCAGCCTCGGCTCCCCCCGGGGATCGCCGTACGCGAGGAGCCGACGCCCCGCCCGGCGCACGCCCCGCCGGTAGGCCCGGGCGAGCAGCTCCGCGGGCAGCAGGCGCAGGTCCGGCAGCCCCCCCGCGAGCACGAACTCGGACGGGCGACCGGCGGCCGCGAGACTCAGGAGCCGGGCCGGGGGCGGCATCTCCATCGCGAACCCCGGGGCCGGGGACCGATCGCCGGTCGTCTTCGCGGCGAAGGGGACCGCGGGGCGCAGCGGCATGTCCTCGGCCACGTAGGTCCCGCTGCCCTCCCGCGCTTCGACCCAGCCCTCGGCATCGAGCTCCCGAAACGCCGACAGGACCGTGTTCCGGTGCACCCCGAGGGACTCCGCGAGCCGCCGTGTCCCCGGCAGACGCTCCCCCGGACGCAGCCGACCCCGCGCGATGTCCGCGGCGACCGCCCGGGCGATGCGTCCGTAGACCGGCTCCCGCCCCGTCGCGTCGATGTCGAGCTGCAGCTCCCAGACCAACCGGTACCTCACACTTCTAGATTCCGGATCTTTTCTACCATCCGGTTCGAACGCATGCTGCCCCCATGTCCGGTTCGGTCCCCCTCTCGCTCCTCGACTCCCTCGAACTCCTGCGGCGCGCCCCCTGCATGGACATCGCGTCCATCGGACCCGACGGCGGGCCCCTGCTGAGGCCGATGCTCGGCGTCCTCCACGACGGCGACCCCTGCTTCCACGGCCGCCCGCGGGGCGGCAAGGGCGCCCTGCCCGGCGCCGAGGCGGTCGTCTCCGCTCACGAGACGATCGCGACGATCCCCTCCTACTTCGTCGACCCCCGTCGCGCCTGCCCCGCCACGACCTGGTACCGCAGCGTCCAGGTCCGGGGTCGATTCGAGACGATCGACGACCCCTGGGAGCGCGCCGAGGTGCTGCGCCTCCTCATGGACCGGTTCCAGCCCGAGGGCGGATACGTCCCCATCACGCCCGAGGACCCGCTGTACCGGAACGCGATCCGCGGGTTGCTGCTCCTGCGGCTCCGGACGCGGGAGGTGGTCGGTCGCATGAAGATCGGCGGCAACCGGTCGGCCGCGGAGCGGAGCCGCATCCTCGAGGGGCTCTGGCGGCGGGGCGATCCGGGGGACGTCGAGGCCGTGGGCGAGGTCCTGCGGCTCGACCCGACGATCCCGACGCCCCGGTTCCTGGTCGCCCCCGACGGCGTGGAGCTGCTGCCCGCCCCGGCCGTGCACCCCGGCGCGGTGGCGGGGGCGACGGCCCTGCTGGAGGGTCAGTACTGGAACGTGGGCTGCCCGGCCTCGGTCATCGCGGAGGCGCACGCCGAAGCCGACGCGTGGGTGGCGGCCCGGGACGAGCGCGGCGCGATCGTGGGCACGGCGCGGGCGATCTCCGACGGCGCGAAGCACGCCTGGATCTACGGCGTGGCGGTCGCGGACGGGTGGCGGGGACGGGGCGTCGGGAGGCGGCTGATGGAGCTCCTGCTCGACCACCCGCGGCTGCGCCGGGCCCAGTGGGTGCACCTGAGCACGAAGGACGCCGCGGGCTTCTACGAGCGGTTCGGGTTCGCCCCGACCGACACGGTGTGCAAGGTCCCGTGGACACGAGCGCGCCTGTCCCGGGCGCGTCGGTCGGCGTGAGGCCGCGCCGGTTGTGGGAACGACAATCACCGGTTGTCGGGGGCGCAACTTCGGGCGCGGTCGAGGCGCGCGGCGATGCCCGGCGTGGGCGCATGATCGGCGTGCTGCGGCCCATTTACCGACCCCGGCCCCGAGCCGGCACGGAGTCTGCGAAGAGAGAGGGCGTGCCGCGAGGCACCCCCCGAGCCTTCATCCAGGAGACCCCGATGGCCCGCACTTCCCTCCCCCGCACCGCCGCCACCCTCGCCGCCGCCGCGCTGTCCGTCCCGTTCCTGATGGGCGCGGGCAACGGAGGCGGCGGCTGCGGCGCGATCTGGAACCAGGACGCTTCGCCCGAGATCGCGGGCACCTGGGCCGTCGCCTACGACGACTCCCTGGCCATCGAGATCACGCTCGGCGGCGCCGTCTACACGGCCGAGACGGGCGTCGACGGCGGCACGATCGAGATCGAGCACGAAGGGCAGCCGCTCACCTTCGAGCTCGACTGCGACGACGAGAACATCCTGTGCCCGAGCGAAGCCTGGCCGGCGGAGCTCGACTTCGAGCAGCGCAACGCGCAGTACCCCCACCAGTTCCACGCGCTGCTGCCCACGCAGGTGTGCGACGGCGAGCTGGTCGACCCCGAGCCCGCCGAGTGCGGCGAGGACACGGCGAACCCGGACTGCGAGCAGGTGTGCGACGGCGAGATGGTCCCGTCGACGTCCGATCGCTTCGGCTGGGTCGCGGACGACGGGTCGGGCATGAGCCTCGTGCTCGGGGCGGGCTACGCCGACAACGGCATCAACTGCGCGCTCCTGGGGCTCTCGGCCGCGACCGCCGACCTCGTGACGTCCGGCTCGGCGCAGACCGAGGACTGGATCGTGGACGCGATGGAGCTGGGCGAGGTCACGGTCGCCTACACGGGCGGCTGCCTGTGGGCCGACGACGTCGACGGCGACGAGGACCTCGAGGCCGTCGTGCTCGGCGCGAGCATCTCGATCACCACCGGCTTCGACGCCGCCCGCGTCGAGGCCCCGGCCGAGGGCGTCTAGCCCTCCGCTCCCGCCGGTCCCCCGGTAGACTCCGCCGCCATGAGTGAACGACACGCGCTGGTGGTGGGCGGAGCCCGGGGGATCGGTCGCGGCATCGCCGCCGCCCTGCTCGACGAGGGGGTGCGAGTGACGATCGCGGGGCGCAGCTCCCGCGCCGAAGAACTCGAAGCCCGGGGCGCCTCGTTCCGGGCCGCCGACGTCTCCGACCCGGACGCCTGCCGGGCGCTCATCGAGGCCACGTCCCCCGACATCCTCGCGATCTGCGCCGGGCCCTACCACCGGATCCCGCTCCTCAAGGAGACGCCCGAGGGCTGGCGCGGGATGTTCGCGGGCAACCTGGACCCGGTCTTCTTCCTCGCCCAGGCCGCCCTGCCCGCCATGAAGGAGCGCGGCTGGGGCCGCATCCTGACCTTCTCCATGGCCAACGCCGAGAAGCTGCAGGCGAACCCGATGGTCACGAGCCACTACATCGCCAAGGTCGGAGTGCTGGTCCTCACGCGCACCCTGGCGAAGGCGGGCGGGCGCTGGGGCGTGACGGCGAACTGCATCTCGCCGGGGTTCATCGACAGCGGCTCCGCGACCCCGGCGGAGCTCGAGGCGATGATCAAGCACATCCCCGCGCGTCGGATCGGGACCGTGGACGAGGCCGTCGCGGCGGCGCGCTTCCTGCTCTCGGACGAGGCCGCCTACGTCAACGGCGCGAACATCGTCGTGAGCGGGGGCTGGGGCGTCTGACCCTCACTCGAGGGTCCAGGAGACCTTCCCCGCCTCCACCGTCGCCACGATCCGACCCTGGCCCGTCGTGAACTGGACGATCAGGCCCCCGTCCTCCGAGGCGGCGACCTCCCGCTGCCAGACCTTCACCGCGGCAACCTCCGCGGCGGGCCGATCGTCGACGCTCCACCCCATGGGGACCCGGATGACGACCTCCCCGCTGTGCCGCACGATCTCCTTGGTGGGCACCAGGTCCTGGTGCAGGGCGACGTCGACTTCGCCGCCTCCCCGCGCCGACAGGAGCACCGCGCCGACGCCGAGGAGCAGCACCGTCATCACGGCGGCGACCAGCGTGCGGGCGGGGACGCTCCGGGCCTCCACCCCCCCGTCGGACCGCGACGCATGGGCGTCCAGATCCGCCTTGCCGATGGCGGGGGCTCGGCCGAACGTCCCGGTGTCGACGCCCGCCGCGTCGATCTTGGCGCGGAGGGCGCGCAGGCGGTTCAGCACCGACCGCGGATCGGGGTCCGCCCTGCCCTCCAGGGCCATGACGGCCACCGGGATCAGCTCGGCGGCCTCCCTCAGGACCGGGGCCGCCTTGCGGGGCGCGCTCTTCTGGATGCGGAGGCCGATCCTCCCGAACAGCACGACGGAGATGCCGAGCGCGTACGCGCCCCGGGGCGAGAGGTCGCCGTCGAGGATGCGGTCGATGCGCAGGTCGATCCTGCGGATGTCGCGGATGCCGGCCCGGAACCCGTCGCGCTCCGATTCGTTGAGCCCCAGCCGATCGATGTCGCCCTGAAAGGACGACGACGACGCACGGTCCGCGCCGGAGCCCCGGAGCGCGTGCATGCACCCCCGCAGCGTGGGAACGTCGTTGGCGGCCACTGCTCCTCCGGACCGCCCTCCCCGGCAGTCGGTTGAATCCTAGCCCGGCCCACCGGATGTTGCGCACCCGTGACGAAGCGAGATCGCTCGACGGACGTGCTCTGCGGAGCCTCGAGCGGGATTACCCTGCAGGCATGTCTCCTCGCCTCTTCCTCGTTCTGGCCGCGACTACCCTGCTCGTCGGCTGCTACGGAAACCCGTTCGCCCCCGACACCACGACGGAGGCCCCCACGCCCCGATGGAACGGCGGCTCCGGCGACGCGGACGGCGACGGCATCCCCGACGGCGTGGAGGGCAACGGCGACGCCGACGGCGACGGTGTGCCCAACCACGAAGACCTCGACTCCGACGGCGACGGCATCCCCGACTCGGTAGAGGGCCAGGGGGACACCGACGGGGACGGCATCCCCGACTTCCTCGACACCGACAGCGACAACGACGGCGTGCCGGACTCCGAGGAGGGCATCGGCGACGTGGACGGGGACGGCATCCCCAACTACCTGGACACCGACAGCGACGGCGACGGCATCCCCGACGGCCAGGACGACGACATGGACGGCGACGGCATCCCCGACGACGTCGAGGGCAACGGCGACGCCGACGGCGACGGCGTCTCGGACTCGAGCGACCAGGACTCCGACAACGACGGGATCTCGGACGAGGACGAGGTGGCCAACGGCACCGACCCCACGAACCCCGACACGGACGGCGACGGCTGGAGCGACCTGGCCGAGGACGCCTGCGGCACCGACCCCCTCGACCCCCAGGACTTCTGCGACGGCTTCCAGGGCCAGATCCCGGCCCAGATGGTCACCGACGTGGTCGTGACGTACGACACGCAGATCCAGCAGGGCGACGTCATGTTCCTGTTGGACGAGACGGGCTCGATGCAGGGCACGCTCGACGACGTGGCCACGAACTTCGCGACCGTGGCCGCCCAGATCAACTCGCTGATCCCCGATCTGACCTTCGGGGTCGCGTCCTTCGACGACTACAACTTCGGCGAGATGGGGGAGCCGGGCGACCTCCCCTACAAGAAGCAGATGCAGCAGACGACCAACCTCGGCGCGGCCCAGGGGGCGCTGGCGGCGCTGCAGGCGGGCGGGGGCGAGGACTGGTCCGAGTCCACCGTCGAGGCGCTGTACCAGGCGGCCACGGGCTTCGGCTACGACCAGGACTGCGACGGCGTGTACGACGCCGACACGGACGTGCTCCCCGGCTCCACGAGCCCCGTGAGCGCCTTCGGCACCGGCGCCACGAGCACCTACAACCCCGCGATCCCGGGTACGGGCACCCTCGGCGGCAACGGCTTCCGCGAGGGCGCCGTCCCGATCCTCGTCTACACCACCGACGCGACCGTCCGAAACGCGCTGCCCCCCTACGGCGAAGGCCCCAAGGGGAACACGCCGCCCGCGGGCTGCGCCCAGGACGCCGCCGCTCCGATGCTGGAGGCGGCCCTCGCGGACATCGACGCGAAGGCCATCGGCGTCGCCGCCAATACGACCGACCCGATCCCCGCCATGGAGATGATCGCGACGTGGACCGACTCGTGGCTCGACCTCAACGGCGACGGCACGATGCAGACGAGCGAGCTGATGGTCTACAGCAGCGCCGACTCGACGATCGTCACGCAGGTTGTGGACGCGATCGAGGAGTTCACGACCAACGTCACCTACGACCTCACGCTCGTCACCGAGGACCCCTCCGAGACCATCGTGAGCGTGGTCCCGGCGAGCTATACGAACGTGCCCGCGCTCAACACGGTCACCTTCACGCTGAGCCTCGCCCCGGACGAGGCGTCGGGCGTGTCGATGTTCAGCGACACCGTGTACGTGGTGCCCACGACGCTCTACGGGGACGGCTCCGTCGTGCTCGCCCAGTGGGACCTGATCTTCACCGTCACCGCCCCGTGACGCGGACGAGGCCCGTGGACTCGGACGTCTCGGGCCACTCCGCCCCCTGCACCAGCAGGTCGACGCACGTGCGCCGCAGCCCCGCGCCGCAGGGGTAGCAGAACCACCCCTCGAACTCGCACGTGAGGTCCGCCCACGGGGTGATGTCGAGGCGCCCGTACAGCGTGGAGTCGCGGATGGCGCTCGCGTCCTCGGTGAAGCCGCCCGTGAGACTCATCTCGTAGATCGTGAGGGGGGGCTCGGTGACGGGGAGGCGGAAGAACGACGTCCCCACCTCGAAGTCCGGCTCGACGTACAGGCCCGCGCCCACGCGGTCGGGCATGTCGACGCTCGGGAACGCGAGGTCCTGGGCGCACGCCCCGATGCGGCCCGGGGCTCCGATGAAGAAGATTTCCCCCGTCTCGTGGTCCACGTCCGTGGGCATCGCGAGCACGGAGTAGTCCTCCATGCGCGCGTTCGTGAGCTCGAGGAGCTGCGTGATGCCCGGCGGCGAGGCGATGTGGGCGCTGTCCCAGTCGAGGCAGTAGGTGCGGTCGAGGAACTCGTCCCAGGGCTCGGCGGAGTCGTCGTCGTCGCCCTCGGCGGAGTCGTCGTCGTCCCCCGGCGCGGAGTCGTCGTCGTCCCCCAGCGCGGAGTCGTCGTCGTCCCCGGCGGCCGAGTCGTCGTCGTCCCCCCGGGCCGAGTCGTCGTCGTCCCAGTCGAGCTCGCCGTCCGCGTCGTCGTCGTCGAACATCCACTCGTCCTCGAGATCGTCGTCGTCCCGCTCCCCCCGGGCCGCGGCCGCCCGCGCCGCCCGCGCCTGCAGGCCGCGACGGTGACGGGTCGCGGCCTTCCGGGTGCGCCGCTTCTTGGCCGCGGCCGCGCTCACGGTCGTCGATCCCGGGCGCCGCTCCGGGCCCGCGGACGCCGGCCCACGCTCCCCGCTTCCCGGCTTCCGGGCGTCGGCTGCGGGCTTGTCTCCGGGCGAGTGGGGCCCCCGAGAGTCCGCCGCCGCGCCGCCCAGGAGCCGCGTGAGCAGGCCCGGACCGCCCGGACCGCCCGAGTCGACGCCGATCAGCCCGAACAGGACGAGGCACGTGCCCAGGGCGAGGGCGGCGGGGATCCACAGGCCGGGGGCCTGTTCGCTGTCGATCGCGCGCATGTCGCGTGTTCAACGCGCGCTCGCGGGCCGTTTAAAGAACCCTCGGGGAGTTTCGGGCCGGAGCCCCTTCGCAGACTGTCCACATCCTCGCAACAGGGGACACGAAACCTTCACGCCGCGCGGGCGTCCCCGCAACGCTCGCGCGAGACAAAGGCGCCGTCATCTCGGTCGGAGTGTCCCCATGTCTCATCGCTTCCCCTTCCCCCTCGCTCTCGCGCTCCTCCTGCCCGCCCTGCTGGGCAACTCGGAGTGCGGCGACGGCCCCTGGAACGTGCCCGAGGGGCCCGAGAGCAGCGACGACGGCGGCGTGCCCCTGCCCGGGGGCGACCCGTTGCCCCCCGTGGGCGACCTGGCGGGCGACTGCGCCCCCGTGAAGTGGCTGGCCTGCGGCGAGACCGTCACCGGGGACAGCGCGAGCCCCAACTCGGGCCATACGACCGTCATCGACGGCTACCCCGGGACCGTCGGCAACTACGGAGGCCCGGAGGTGGCGTTCGCGTTCCACTCCACCCTCGCCGAAGAGGTCGAGTGGTCGCTCATCGGCGCCCGCCCCACGGAGATCAACCACGACCTGTTCGTCCTCACGGAGGGCGACGGGACCTGCCGCGCCGCCAACGCGGAGGCGCGCGGGTTCAACTCCCTGACGTTCGACGCGGAGGCGGACTCCGTCTACTTCCTCGTCCTCGACTCGTTCGCGGGCGAGGAGGGCGAGTTCGAGGTGCACCTCGACTGCGAGGGGGGCGGCGAGTCCACCCCGTGGGACCCATCCACGACCGACATCGAGGCCGAGGTCGTCTTCTCGCCGCAGCCGTACCCCGACTCCCACCTCGCCCGCACGTCCGCCGAGATCGACGCCGCGGAGCACACGATCGACGTCGCGATGTACAGCTTCCGGGACGCGGGCGTGATGGAGGCGCTGGAGCGCGCGGTGGCCCGCGGCGTGTCGATCCGAGCCCTGCTGCAGGGCGCGTCCGAGGACCGCAAGGAGCCCGAGGGCACGCGCTCCGCGACGCTGGAAGACCTGGGCGTGGAGGTGCGCTGGATCAACAAGATCATGCACCACAAGTTCGCCCTGATCGACGGGCCCCGCGCCTCCTCCACGGACCCGGCCGACGGCACGCTCGTCACGGGCAGCGGGAACTGGTCGTGGTCGGCGGGCACCAAGTACGACGAGAACACCGTCTTCGTCACCGGCGACGCGCGGCTGAACCTGCAGTTCCAGCAGGAGTTCGACCACCTCTGGGACAACGCGCGGCTCGTGGTTTGGAACGAGTCCATCACCCCGATCGTCGGGGACGAGATCACGGACGCCGACGTCGCCGACGCCCCCGCGGGAGCGGACGCCGCCTTCACCTCCGACAACTTCGTCGTGCGGGAGTCGGGGCGCTACGGCAAGACCTTCTCGAACATCCGGGGATCGAGCGCGGTGCGCGACGAGCTGGTGGCGTTCATCGAGAGCGCGCAGACGTCGATCGACATCGCCTCGGGTCACCTCCGGTCCCGCCAGATCGTGGACGCCCTCCTGCACGTCCGCGGCGACCGACCGGGCGTGCAGATCCGCGTGTACCTCGACGGGCAGGAGTACACGGGCTTCGGGCGCTACCAGGTGGAGGAGGCCCGCGTGCAGGAGTGCCTGGACTCGGCCTCCAACTCCGCGGGCCGCGACCGCTGCAACGACAAGGGCGTGCACTTCGGGTACGCGCTGCACGCCGCCGAGATCCCGCTGCGGTACAAGTCCTACTCCTACCGCTGGCACTACTCCTACGCCGTGCAGATGCACCACAAGTACATCGTCGTGGACGGCGACCGGGTCGCCTCGGGGAGCTACAACCTGTCGCCCAACGCCGAGTTCGACACGATGGAGAACATCGTCTTCTACGACCGCGACCTCTACGCGGGCGTGGTCGACGGCTTCGTCGCCAACTTCGAGAGCATCTGGGACACCGGCCGGGCGAACGTCGCGGGCGTGCTCGCGGACGTGGAGGACGGCGCGGGGACCGTGGACCTCACCTGGGACTCGATGGCGATCACCTGGGCCGAGCTCACCGCCCTCAAGGGAGCCATCCGCGACGCCTGCCCGGACGTGGACACCACCGAGTTCCGAAGGAACCCGGGCGCCAACCGCACCTGCGAGCGCGACTAGCTACTCGTCGGCGTCGATCGCGACGAGGACCGCGCCCGCCTGGACCTGCTCCCCGGCCGCCGCGCTCACGGCGCTCACGGTGCCGTCCACGGCCGCCTCCAACGGCGACTGGAGCTTCATCGCCTCGAGCGTGAGGACGACCTGGCCCCGGCTCACGCGGTCGCCGGGGGCGACGCCGACCGATACGACCTTGCCGCTCATGGGCGCGCGCACGTCGCCGTCGCCGGCCGCCTCGTCGTCCGTCGCCCCGGGCACGGGGCGGGTGAAGAGGACGGGGGCGCGGCCCGGGGCCTGCACGTGGACGCCCCCCTCGACGCGCACGACGGTCCAGGTCCGCTGGACGCCGTCGACCTCGGCGATCCACCGGGAACCCCGCGTGTGCACCGCGCGCACCGCGCACCGCGTGAGCGCTTCACCGTCCGCGCTCACGCTCACCTCGAGGCAGCCGGCGGCCGTCGACACCACGACCTCGAAGCGCTCACCCGTGTCGGCCAGGAGCGCGAAGCTCGACCTCGCCCGCCCCGCGCTGCGCCAGCCGCCCCCGCGCCCGTGCATGGCCCACCCCGCGACCGCGACGTCCACCGCGGCCGCCGGGCTCACGCCGGGGGGCTCGAGCCCCTCCAGCCAGCCGGTGTGCACGTCCCCGGAGACGAACTCCGGGTGTTCGAGCAGCCCCGCGAGGAAGGGTCCGTTGTGGCCCACGCCGATCAGCCGAAACTGCGTGAGCGCTCGACGCAACCGCCGTAGGGCGTGCCCGCGGTCGTCGCCGCGGGCGATGATCTTCGCGAGCATCGGGTCGTAGTGCGCGGTGACGGAGCCCCTCCGATCCAGCCCGTGGTCGACGCGCACCCCGGGGCCGCGCGGCAGGACCACCTCGAGGACCGGCCCGGTGCAGGGCAGGAACCCCCGTCGCGGATCCTCGGCGTAGATCCGCGCCTCGACGGAGTGCCCCGTGAGGCTCACGTCGTCCTGCGCGAGGCCCAACGGCTCGCCCGCGGCGACGCGCAGCTGCAAGGCGACGAGGTCCAGGCCCGTCACCTCCTCGGTGACCGGGTGCTCCACCTGCAGGCGCGTGTTCATCTCCAGGAAGTAGAAGGCTCCGTCCGGGCCGAGCAGGAACTCGACGGTGCCCGCGCCCACGTAGTCCACCGACCGGGCCGCGGCGACCGCTGCCGCCCCCATCCGCCGGCGGAGCTCGGGGTCCACCGCGGGCGACGGAGCCTCCTCGATCACCTTCTGATGCCGACGCTGCACGGAGCACTCCCGCTCCCCCAGGTGCACGACGCAGCCGTGGGAGTCGCCGAAGACCTGCACCTCCACGTGCCGGGCCCGCTCCACCAGCTTCTCCAGCAGGATCTCGCCCCGCCCGAACGACGCCTCCGCCTCCGCGTGAGCGGCGGACACGGCGGCCGTGAGCTCCTCACGCGCGTCCACTCGGCGCATGCCGCGGCCGCCCCCGCCGAAGGCCGCCTTCACCAACAGCGGGAAGCCGATCTGCTCCGCCGCGGCCTGCAGCTCGGCCTCGCTCGGCGACGATACGAACTCCGCCCCCGGGACCACCGGCACGCCCGCGCCGCGCATGCGCTCCTTGGCGGCCGCCTTGTCCCCCATCACGTCGATCGCCTCGGGGGAGGGCCCGACCCACGTGAGCCCGGCCTCGATCACGGCCCGGGCGAAGTCGGCGTTCTCCGAGAGGAAGCCGTAGCCGGGGTGGATCGCGTCGGCGCCGGAGCGGCGCGCCGCGTCGAGGATGCGCGCCGGGTCCAGGTAGGAGTCGGCGACGGGCGCGGGCCCGATGCGCACGGCCGCGTCGGCCCGCTTCACGTGGGGGGCGCCGTCGTCGGCGTCCGAGAACACGGCGACGGTGGCGATGCCCTGCTCGTGGGCGGAGCGGATCACGCGGGCCGCGATCTCGCCGCGGTTGGCGACCAGGAGGGTGTCGATCACAGCCGCGCCACTCCGAAGGAGTTGGGCCGGAGCGTCCGAGCGCCGGCCTCGTCGATGGTGTTCAGGACGAAGGCGAGCACGTCGCGGGTGTCCCGGGGGTCGATGATCCCGTCGTCCCACAGGCGCGCGGTGGCGAACAGCGCGCTCGACTCCCGGTCGAGTCGCTTGCGGATGTGCTCGCCCATGGCCTTCATCGCCTCTTCCTGCACCGGCAGCCCCTTCTTGGCGAAGCCGGCGCGCGTGATGATCTCCATCACGGTGGCGGCCTGCACGCCGCCCATCACGGCGACCTTGCTGTTGGGCCACGCGAAGATGAACCGCGGGTCGAAGCCGCGGCCGCACATCCCGTAGTTCCCCGCGCCGTAGCCGCCGCCGATCATGAACGTGACCTGCGGCACCGACGCGTTGGCGACGGCCTGGATCATCTTGCTGCCGTGCTTGACGGCCCCGCCCTGCTCGGCCTCCTTGCCGACCATGTAGCCGGTCGTGTTCTGGAGGTACACCAGCGGGATGCCCGCCTGATCGCAGAGCTGGATGAACTGCCCGGCCTTCTGGGAGCCCTCGGGCTGGATCGGGCCCGCGTTGCCGAGGACGCCGATCGGGCGACCGTCCACGGACGCGTGACCGCACACCGTGTCGGCCCCGAACCCCGCCTTGAACTCGAGGAAGTCCGAGTCGTCGACGATGCGGGCGATGACCTCGCGCACGTCGTAGGGGAACTTCGGATCCGCGGGGACCACCCCGCACAGCTCGTCCGGCGAGTAGCGGGGCGGGCGGGCGGCGCGGCGGCGGGCCACGCGATCCCAGTCGAGCCGGGAGACGACGTCGCGAGCGAGCGCGATCCCGTGGGCGTCGTCTTCGGCGAGGTACTCCGCGAGCCCCGACACCGTGGCGTGCATGCGCGCGCCCCCGAGCTCCTCGTCCGTGGCGTCTTCGCCGATGGCGGCCTTCACCAGGGGCGGGCCCGCGAGGAAGATCCGGGCGGTGTCCTTCACGGCGATGACGTAGTCGGAGAGCCCCGGCATGTAGGCGCCGCCCGCGGTCGAGCTGCCGTGCACGACCGTGATCTGCGGGATGCCCGCGGCGGACATGCGCGCCATGTTCGCGAACACGCGGCCCCCCTCGATGAAGATCTCGGACTGGTAGCTCAGGTTGGCCCCGCCGCTCTCGACGAGGTTCACGATCGGGAGCTTGTTCTCCAGGGCGACCCGCTGGCCTCGGAGGGACTTCTGCAGCCCCATCGGGGCGATGGTCCCGCCCTTGATCGCCGAGTCCGACGCGCCGATGAAGCACCGGACCCCGGACACCACGCCGATGCCCGCGATCGAGCCCCCGCCCATCGCGCCCTCGCCGCCCGTGTCGTCGTGCATGTGCAGCCCGGCGAGCGTCGACAGCTCGAGGAACGGAGCCCCGGGATCGAGCAGCTGCTCCACGCGCTCGCGCGGCGTGAGGCGGCCCCTCGCGTGGAACTTCGGCGCGCGCTTCTCCCCCCAGGCGCGGACGTGGGCCTCGAGGGTCCGCACCTCGTCGACCAGCGCGAGCATGTCGCGACGGGCGGCCTGAAAGGACTCGCTGCGGGGATCGACCCGCGACTGGATGACCGGCATGGCGCGGAGTTTATGGGCTGCGGCTCAGTCGCGCGCCGGCTCGAACAGGATCTCTTGGAGGTAGATCTGCGTGCCGTCCGCGGCGCCCTGGCCCTGGAGCCAGGTGCGGTCGGGATCGTCCGGCGGCGACGTGTAGTTCGCCACCAGGAAGCGGTGCTCGTCGAGCTGGACGACCGACGGGAACGCGGTGTCTCCGGCCGAGGGCAGGTCGAACAGGTGCTCGACGGCCCGCAGCTCGCGATCGATCCGGTACAGCGACGTGCGCTTCGGCCGGCCCGAGTACGCCGTCAGGTTCTCCCATCGGCGATCGGCGAAGTCCTCGGCCGTGGACTGGTCGTAGGGTCCGCCGATGTCCCTCCGAGCGACCAGGTAGACGTCGCCGCCGTGCTCGAACATGCGGGGGCTGTCGTACCGCTCGGGATCGCTCCGCTCGGGGCAGTCCCAGGCCGACCAGTCGCCCGCGGGCGCGGAGCAGAGCAGGGACCCGAACCCGCTCGCGTCGCCGTCCTCGTTGCGCAGGACCGACCACAGCGTGCCGTCGTCGTCCCACCCGAACGCGGCCTCGGAGGCGCCCCCGAAGTAGACCTGCGCGTCGTCGGTGCCGGAGACGGGCTCCCAGCTCCAGGCGTCGTCGGAGCGGTAGAAGCGGACCTCCACCTCGGACTCCGGGGCCTCGAAGTCGTAGTGGGGGCCCCAGTAGCTCGTCATGAACGCCGCGCCGTCCCGCACCCGGGCGTCCCAGGGGACCTCGCCCAGCTCGCCCCACTCGGTCACGTCGTCCCACTGGGCCGGCCCTCGACGCTCGGTCCGCCAGACCGCGTGAGGCTCGAACGCCGCGACGTTCGTCCCCGCCTCGAAGAACGAGAAGATCAGCCGCCCGCCGTGGGATACGAGGAGGGGCTCGCGCACGTCGGCGTCGAGGGCCCAGGTGGCCTCGAACGCCCAGGTCTCGCCGATGTCGGAGGAGCTCATCACGTGCATGCGCGACTCGGCCGACGCGAAGTGCGTGGGGGCCGTGCGCCAGGCGAGGAAGAGCCGGTCGTCGTGCAGCGCGATCGATACGTTGTTGTTGGACGCGCCCGTGGGGAGCTCCCCGGGCAGATCGAGCGACGGGATGATGAACCGAGCGGTCCCCGCGCGCGGCTCGCGGCGCTCCTCGGCCGGGCAGCCCGCGAGCAGGGCGACGGCGACCGCGAGCGCCGGGCGCATCACGCCTCGGACGGGGCGGGCAGCGCGCGGACGAAGTCGCCCTTGCGGACGTAGCGCCGCAGGCCCCCGAGGATGCGCCGCAGGAAGAACCCGACGAACGGCTTCCCCGCCCACGCGAAGTGCTTCATGAAGCCCGCGGACGTGTAGGCGAGCGTCCACGTGAGGCGACAGCGCCCGTCGCCCAGGTCTTCGACCCGGTAGTCCTCGATGAGGGACTCGAGCGAGCTCGAGAGGTTCTTGTTGCTCCCGGTGAAGATGAACGCCATGCGCTCGCCGTCCTCCCAGGCGAGGAAGACCTCGTGGATCTTCACCCCGAACATCAAGGTGGCGGTGCGCGTCGTCCCCACGCGGAACGGGCGGGGGCTGGTCCACTCGATGTTCTTGAACCCGGGGGCCCAGATCGGCCAGCTGTTCTCGTCCGCGAAGATGGCGAAGAGGTCCCGCGGGGAGCAGTCGACGACGACGCTGTTGTCGTAGCGGACCTGGGCTTCGTCGAGGAACGACAGCTCGACCTGCCGGACGGGGAAGACGGGCTCGGAGTTCATGGGCCGGGACCTTAGCGCGTCCACCCGCCATCGGGGCCGTCCTCGGCCTGCAGCTCCATCGTGAACGCGCGGGTGCGGACGGCGCCGGTCTCTTCGTCCACGAGGCGGTCCTCGGACAGCAGGATCATGTCCGGCAGGATCTGCGTGATCTTCGCTCGGCCGTCCCCCACGACGGTCCCCACGATCGCGGGCCGACGCGAGCCCTCGGGGGTCCGGATCACGACCTTGCCGCCCCCGGCGGTCCCATCGGACTCGATCTCCACGAGCCGCAGGTCGCGCAGGGCGAACCGTCGCAGCGGGGGCAGCGACGTGCGCCGACGGATCCGCTGGTCCATGTCCACGGACAGGAACGGGTCCTGCCCGGCCGGGGGCGGCACGTCGATGTCGCACGGGCTCCCGGGGTGGTCGGGGTGCTCCGCGAGGATCGTCGCCGAGATGGTGAACGACTGGAGGGTCTTGCTCCCCCGCTTCTCACGCCTCACGGACCCGAGGCTCACGTCCTTCAAGCACGGCGTACTGCGCACCCCGTCGAGCGCCGCCGCGGCGTCCTCCGGCCGGGTCCCCTGCCCCTCGAGCTCGAGCCGGTTCGCGCGGATGTCCAGGCGGGTCCACCAGCCGCCCGGGGGCTTGGTGAGCGCGAGCGCGGCGGGCAGGACGGCGACGACGTTGCCCCCCTCCGTGATCGACCGGGCGGCCGCGAGGCGCCGGTCCAGATCGGCCTCGATCGCGGCCCGAGCCGCGGGCGAGTCGCCCTCCGGGAGGATCGCTCGCAGGTGACCGATCTCGGTGACGAGGGCGGCGTTGCCGTCCGCCAGGGCGCGGGCGCGCGGCCCCAGGAACGCCCCGTGGTACGCGGCCCCCAGGGCGAGCGTCGCGAGGATCCCCAGGAGAAACGCCAGGAGCTGAGCGCGGTCATCCACGAGGCGGCATCCTATCGTCGAGGAGAACCCGCGGCCGTCATGGACCTTCCCCTGCTGCCCCCGCTGGCCCCCATGCTCGCCAAGGGGGCCAAGAAGATCCCCGTCGGGGACCACCTGCTGTACGAGCCCAAGTGGGACGGGTTCCGCGTGATCGTGTTCCGCGACGGCGACGAGCTCTACCTCCAGTCCCGGGACAAGAAGCCCCTGCTGCGCTACTTCCCCGAGCTCGAGGCCCCCCTGAAGGAGCGGCTGCCCGCGCGGTGCGTCGTGGACGGCGAGCTCGTGATCAAGACGGGCGACGTCCTGGACTTCGGCGCCCTGCAGCTGCGCCTGCACCCCGCGGCGTCGCGCGTCGCCAAGCTCGCCGCGGCGATGCCCGCGGCGGTGGTGCTGTGGGACCTGCTCGCGCTCGGCGACGAGGACCTCACCGGCGTCGCCTTCGAGCAGCGACGGTCGCTGCTGGAGGACCTCCTCGGGCACGCCTCCGCGCCGGTCCACCTCACGCCCATCACCGAGGACGCGGCCGTGGCGAGGGACTGGTTCGAGCGCTTCGAGGGGGCGGGGCTCGACGGCATCATCGCCAAGCCGAAGGGCGACCCCTACGCCCCGGGCAAGCGGACGATGGTGAAGGTGAAGCACGACCGCACCGTCGACTGCGTCCTCGCGGGCTTCCGCTGGCACAAGAACGGGCCCGGGACGCTGCTCGGCTCGATGATCCTGGGCCTGTACGACGACGACGGTCGCCTCCATCAGCTCGGCGTCGCCGCGTCCTTCACGGCCGCCAGGCGCGAGCAGCTGGTGGGCGAGCTGGCCCCTCTGCGCGAGGGGGCCCTGGAGCACCACCCCTGGGCGAGCTGGGCGTCCTCGAGGGAGGGCGGCGAGCGGCGGCCGGGGGTCCACAGCCGCTGGAACGCGGGCCGGGACCTGTCGTGGGAGCCGCTGCGCATCGAGCGGGTGGTGGAAGTCGGGTGCAACCAGGTCACCGGGGGCCGGTTCCGTCACCCGGCCCACTTCAAGCGCTTCCGCCCGGACAAGAGGCCCGCCGAGTGCACGTTCGAGCAGCTCGACGTCACCGCCCCCTACGAGCTGAAGCGCATCTTCGCCACGTGACTACAGCGAGCGCGTGAGCCGGTCGAGCGCGCCGGGCTCGCCCAGATCCGAGAGCATCGCCCCGAGCTCCGCCCGGTGCCCTCCGCGCCACTCGAGGTCCTCCAGGGACTCCCGCAGAGGCACGTCCTCCCGCAGCGTCGCCAGGGTGCGGTAGAGCAGCGCCTCGTCGCGCTCGGCCTCGAGGTTCGCCGAGAGGCCGGCCGCGCGGACCCCATCGAGTACCTCTTCGAGGACCGGCGGTCGTTCGTGATCCAGCGCGAGGTCGGCGCCCACACGCCGTCGTTCGGGGCGGGCGTGAAGGCCGCGCTGCGCGAGAACCTCGACGTGATCTTCGTGGGCGAGATGCGGGACCTCGATACGATCGAGCAGGTGCTCCGGGCGGCCGAGATGGGCCACCTCGTGATCAGCACGCTGCACGCGGACGACGCCCTGAGCGCCATCACCCGCATCATCGGGTCTTTCCCCCCCAACGAGCAGCCGCGGATCCGCCAGAGCCTCGCCGGGACGCTGTCGGGGGTCGTGTTCCAGCGGCTCCTGCCGTCCGCCAGCGGCGGCCGAACGCCGTGCGTCGAGACCCTGTGGCCCACGACCGCCGTGCGCACGATCATTCGCGCCGGCGACCTCGGGAAGCTCGGGACGTACCTCGGCAGCGCGAGCGGCGGCCTCAGCTACCGCGAGTGCCTGAAGCGGCTGTCTTCGGCGAACGTGATCACGCGCGAAGTGGCCGAGCACGAAGAAGCGCGGCTCCGCGCGATCGGCGCCTGACCCGTCCTACTCGGCGGGCTCCTCCGCCGGTCCCTCTTGCCCGACCTCCTCCGGCGCCTCCGGCGGCGCGGGAGCGAGCGTCGTCACGGGCGCGGTCGGCAGCTCCCCCGCCGGAGCGAGGGGCGAGGCGGGCACGTCCCCCCCGTCGGCGGCCGTGAAGTCGACGACCGCCATGAACAGCCGTCGCAGGCCGTCGCGCACGTTCGCCGTGGAGATCCGCTCCTTGTGCCCGTGCATCGTCGCGAGGTCGTCGCCGCCGACGTCGAAGGGCTCGATGCCGTACGCGTGCACGCCCTCGCCCCGGAAGAAGATCGAGTCCGTGAAGCCGACGGACACGATCGGGCCCGCCACCGCGTCCGCGCGACCCTGGGTCATCGACCGCGCCAGCACGCCGTAGAAGGGGTCGTCGTAGGGGCTGCCCGCGCCGGGGTAGGCCTGGATGACCTCGAAGCCGATCCACGGCTGGTCGACGAACAGCGCCCGAATCTCCTCCAGCACCGCCAGGGGGTCGGTCCCGGGCTGGATGCGGCAGTCGAGCAGGGCGGACACCTCGCCGGGCACCACGTTCGGCTTGTTCGCGCCCGCGAGGCCCGTCACGTGCACGGTGTTCGTGATCATCGCGGCGGTGGCGGGGTTCGCCATGAGCTTGCCCTCGAGCAGGGAGCGGACGGCGGCGGGGCGGATCAGCACGTCGCGCTCGAGCCCGGAGCGCGGCTCCCCGACGCGATAGAAGAGCTCCGCCAGCGCCGGGTGGTACTCGGGCTCTGGCTGCCACGACTCGCGCAGGTGCTGGAGAGCGTCCAGCAGCCGGTTCGGGGCCTCGTCGGGGCGGGGCGTGGACCCGTGGCCCGGGTCGCCCGTCGCCGTCATGCGCAGCCAGAGCGTGCCCTTCTCGGCGACGGAGATGGCGTAGACGGTCTGGTCGTCGAAGAAGACCCCGCGGACGCCGAGGCCCCCCTCGTTGACCATGTGCGAGCAGCCGATGGAGTCCCAGTGCTCCTCGATGATCATCCGCGCGCCCTGGTTGTGGACCTCCTCGTCGGCGACGGCCAGGAGCACGACGTCGCGCCGCAGGGGGACGCCCAGCCGCTTGAGCCAGACCATCGTCAGGAGCTCGACGGCGCCCATCCCCTTCATGTCGAGCGCGCCGCGGCCCCACAGGATGCCGTCCGCGTCGACGACGCCCGAGAGCGGGCCCTTGCCCTCGTCCCACCCGTCGGCCTCCCAGGGGACGACGTCGATGTGCGAGAGCAGGCACAGGGGCGGTTCTTGCCCGACGCCTTCGAGGCGTGCTACCAGCGACCCGCGGCCCGGTTCGAACTCGTGGACCTCCGACTCGATGCCCTCGGCGGTGAGGATGCGGGCGAGGTACTCGGCCCCCCGCGACTCGCCCCCGGGCGGGTTCCGGGTGTCGGTCTGCAGGTAGCCGGCGAGCACGGCCGTGGCCTCGGCGCCCGCGGCCTCCCAGTCGACGGCGGCGTGCCAGTCGGCGCGGGCGGCGGGGAGGGCCGTGTCCGGGGGGCGGTGCACCGGGCCGCAGCCGAGGGCGGTGACGACGACGACGAGCGAGAGGAGCGAACGAGTCATGAGCAGCACTTCCTGGGGGAACCATGCCTGAGCTCGCCGAGGTCGAACACGCCCGCCGACTGCTCGATCGCCTCGCCCGGGGGCGGCGGATCGTGGAGGCCTGGTGCGCGGACGACGAGATCGTGGTGGAGGACTCGCCGGCGGCCGTCGTGCAGGCGCTCGAGGGCGCGACCGTCGCGGGGGCCCACCGCTGGGGGAAGCAGCTCTGGCTCGCGCTGGAGGGGGGCCCGTCGCTGTGCCTGCACTTCGGCATGACCGGCGGCATCCGCACCCCCGGCGACGATCCGCTGCACCTCGAGAACGCCGCCGCCGAGGTCGATCGGACGTGGCCGCCCCGCTTCTGCAAGCTGCACGTGGCGCTCGACGACGGCGCGCGGATCGGCTTCGTGAACGCCCGTCGCCTCGGGCGCGTGCGCCTGCGCGACGACCCCCGGAACCAGCCCCCGATCAACAAGCTCGGGTTCGACCCCCTCCTGGCGTTGCCGGAGCGGAAGGAGTTCGCCGCGCTCGTGAAGCGCCGGAAGATCCCGATCAAGGCGCTCCTGCTCGACCAGAAGTTCGCCGCGGGGGTCGGCAACTGGATCGCCGACGAGGTCCTGTACCAGGCCCGGATCCGACCTCGGCGGCGCGCGCACCGGCTCCGCCTCTACGAGATCGAGGCCGTGCGGGAGGCGATGTCCTCGATCGTCCGGACGGCGGTGGCGGTCGACGCGCGCAAGGACGCGTTCCCCCCGGAGTGGCTCTTCCACCGCCGATGGGGCAAGCAGAAGGACGCCGTCACTCACGACGGGCACGCGATCCGGCACGACGACATCGCGGGTCGAACGACCGCCTGGGTCCCCACCGTGCAGCGGTGAGTTCCCTATAGTCGCCAGGTGACGGACGCTCCACAGCAGCGGTCGGGAGACGGCCGCGGGAAGCCGCGGCGACGACGGCGACGACGCGGAGGCGGGGCGAAGAAGCCCACCACCGCCGCCCTCGAGGCCCCCCGGATCCGCACCGACGCGCCGGTGGACGCGCCGCTCACGCCGGTCGAAGCGGCGACGATGCGGGAGCACCTGCGGCTCCTGCAGAAGCACAAGAAGCTGCTCGGGATCGCCCTGAACGCGAAGGAAGACCTGCTCATCAACGGCGCGGCCGAGCCGGAGCACCGGGGGATCTGCCTGCACCTCCTGGGCAAGGTCGACCGCGCGGCCGTCTCCCGGGCCCTGGAGCGCATGCCGGATCCGGCCGCCCGGTCGCGGCTGCTGGCGGGGGTCGTCCGCTTCTCGGACGACCAGGGGATCCTCCTGCAGTGGCTGGAGAGCCTCACCGACTCGGCGTCGCGCGCGGCCGCGGCCGGGGCGCTGTCTCTGGCGCTGGACCGGCTGGACTGGGAGTCGATGTCGGCGGCCCGGATGGAGCGCCTGCTCGAGGTCCTCGCGGCCGTCTTCCAGGAGCCTCACGAGCGCGCGGACGTCGTCTTCGCGCTGTTCCACAGCCCGAGCTTCCGGACGGTGTTCGAAGCCGCGGTGGAGCGCCTGCCCCGGCCCCTGGCCGCGATCTTCGAGCCCCTGCGGGCCGCCTACGAGACGATCGTGGAGGGCCGGAGCGGCCACTCCCCCGGGCTGGTGCGCAAGGGCACGAGCATGCTCCTCTCGGCCCCGGACGCGGCCCTCTGCGCGCGCCCGCGAACCGTCCGCGTGAGGCTGCTGCGCGCCGCCCTGGACGCGCCCCCCTCGGACGCCGACGCGGACCGCGCGGCGGGCGCGCTCCTCGAGAGCCTCGCGGGCGACGCGGACCTGTACCGCTCGCTCGCCCTGGAGCGGATCGGCGAGCTGCTCCGTCGCCACCAGGACCAGCGCGCCCAGTGGCACCTGCGTCGCCTGCTCGGCGCCCAGCCCGACTGCGCCGAGGCCAAGAACCTCACGCTCGCGCTGCGGGCTCCGCGCGTAGGTCGGATCGTGCTCGGCGGCCCCGAGGACTGGCGCCCGAGGCCGGGCAAGCCCCCCCGCCCGAAGGCGGGCAAGGGCCTCCAGCTCGGGTGGTGGCTGGACGCCGGGCGCGTGGTCCTCGTCCGGGTCGGCGGGGACCCCGCGAAGGTGAAGGCGGAGGCGGCCCTGCACCGCAAGCTGCCGATCGCGGGCCTGGCCCCCCTGCTGGCCGCGGGCACGGAGGGCAAACCCTGGCTGGCGTTCGCGGACGTCGGACGCCCCCTCGACGAGGCCCTGGCCCGGGGTCCTCTCCCCCACGCCTGCGCGGTCGCGGCGGCCGGGCTCCGCATCCTCGGGTCGCTCGCGCTCGCCGGGATCCAGCTGCCCGACGCCCGCCCGCGCCGGTTCCTGCTCGGTCCCGGCCGCCTGCAGCTGCAGGACCTCTCCGGCGCCTCCGACGCCCCCGAGGGTCGGCACGACGTCCCCGGGGGCCAGGCCGCGGGCTGGACCCGAGACATCCTGCGCGGCGCCGACGTCCCGACCCGGGTCGTCCGCGCGCTCGGTCGTAGAAAGGGCGGCGCCCGCGCGCTGCTCGCAGAACTCGAAGCCTCCCTCTGACCGGAGCCCACATGTCTCTTCGCCCCCTCCTCTTCGTCCTCGCCCTCGCCCTCGTGCCCGCCCCCGCCGCGGCCGGGGATCGCGCGTCGGACCTGCAGCACGAGATCGTCGACGTCGTCGCCGCCGCGCGGGAGGAGCTGCACGCCCTCGACGAGCTCCTCGACGCCGCGGACTCCCGCTCGGTCCAAAAGGAGCTCCGCCGCAAGGCCGCGCGGATCGACGAGCTGCTCGCGGAGATCCCGAGGCTCTCGGCGCGTCTGGAGCGGGCCTCCGGCCACTCGATCTCCACCTCGGCGGGCGTCGGCGTGTCCGTGGGCGGGCTCGGCGGAGAGGTCGTGGTCGTCGTGGACGACTCGGGCCCCGCGCCGGTGGTGGTGGTCGACGAGCACCCCGACGCATCGCCGCGCGCGTGCAGCCCCGGCGACTTCGCGGGCGTGCTGAGCGCCGTGGAGAAGGAGAGCTTCAGCAGCGGCAAGCTCGAGCGGCTCGAGGACGCGACCGTCGACCGCTGGTACACGTCGGCCCAGGTCCGGCGGATGCTGGACCTGTTCAGCTTCGACAACGACAAGGTCGAGGCCGCCGTCGTCATGCACCCCCGCGTCGTGGACATGGAGAACTGGTTCCGGGTGCACGACGCCTTCACGTTCGACTCGAGCAAGGACGAGCTGCGCAAGCGCGTCGGACGCTGAAGCGGCGCACTCCCGGGGGCCGCGAAGCGGGCGCAGCGCTGCTACTGTGCCGCCTCCGCGCCGCAGCTGATTGCGAGCAGCGCCACCCGGAGATCACCATGTTCGACAGACTCGCCCGCCGCTTCAACGACGCCTTCCCCGCCGACTCCGCCGACGCTCACTGCGACGGCCCGTGCGGTGTCTACGACCCGGCGTCCGCCCGCATCGCCGCGGAGGCCGTCCGCTCGATGACGAAGAAGCTGGTCGCCCTGCCCATCCCGGACGCCGGCGACGACGCAGCGCTCATCGCCTACAACAACACCTTCTCGCGCTTCGTGGCCATCAAGGAGGAGCAGGCCCACCTCGCCAAGAGCGAGCTGCTCGTCCTGTGGACGGACTACTTCAAGCCCCACCACCTCGACGCGTACCCCGATCTGCACGACGTCTTCTGGAAGGCCGCGAAGCTCTGCTCCGCCTGCAAGGTCGAGGTGTCCCCCGATCACGCCGACGAGCTGATGGCCGCCATCGAGAACATCCACAACATCTTCTGGGCCACCAAGGGCCGCACGGTGGAGTGGTACACCGCGAGCTGAGCAGCTCGCCCCGGGAGCTCCTGCTCTGGGTCCTGCGCCGTCGCCGTCGGGTGCGGGTCGCGGGTCCGAGCATGGCCCCTTCGTTGCGCCCCGGAGACCACGTGCTCGTGGACCCCGGGGCGTTTCGCCGTTCGGGGCCCGCGGTGGGCGACGTCGTGCTCGCTCGACACCCCCACGAACCCGAGCGTCGCGTGATCAAGCGGGTGGCGGCGGTGTCCGAGGCGGGGATCGAGCTGCGGGGCGACAACCCCGACCTCAGCGCGGATTCGAGGGACTACGGCCCCGTCGAGCGGTCCGCGGTGCTCGGGAAAGTGGTCGCGCGCTTCCCGTGAGGTCTATGCTCCCGCCATGAACAGACCCATACCTTCCCTCCTCCTGGCGGCCGCGGCCGCCTCTCTGGTCGCCTGCGAGGGCAGCGGAGTGCTGGGCCGCATCGAGACGGTCGAGGACCTGCGCGACGAGTGCGAGCAGCAGGTGCCCCGGGAGATCGAGTTCGACCTGCACTTCGAGCGCACGCAGGGCTGCAACTGGGGACGCGACGGCAACGACGAGGCGACGTCGGGGTTCGTGGCCGCCCGCACCGAGCAGAGCATCTCCATCGACATCCCCACGGGCGGGGTCGTCTGCGGGCTCGACTTCGACTTCGCGGGCCTCGACCCGAGCTTCGAGCAGGAGATGACGTACGACGATCACTTCCTGCTCAACTTCAACGGCATCGTCCTCGCGGCCAGCTACGGCGAGATGGTCACGTACTTCGACACGGTCGACTCGCTCGCGCTGTACGACTGGGAGGAGCTCAAGGGCTTCCCCATCGACGAGCACGGAGAGATCCCCGACTACTGCGTGGGCGAGGACGAGGGCCTCTCCGAGTGCACGATCCCGGAGTCGGAGACCCCCGGTCCGATCTCGCTCGCGTTCGGCGGCACCCTGGTCGACCGCATGTCGTTCCTGGCCCTCGAGAGCGGCGAGTACTCGTTCCAGTTCATCGCCACCGGGGACGACAACGAGACCGACTGCTACCACGAGGACTTCGATTTCACGGTCGCGGCGCCCGTGATCCAGTAATCTTCCCGGCCGCAAGCCCCCGCCGGGTGCATGCCGCGAGAGACGATCATGCGCATTCCTTCAGTCTTCGCCCTGGCGGCCGCGGCCGTCGTCCTGTCCGCCTGCCCCCAGCGCACGCCGGACCCCGACCCCGACCCCTTGCCCGTCGACGCCGACGGGGACGGCTCCCCCGAGGGGGTCGACTGCGACGACGACGACCCGGCCAACTTCCCCGGCAACGCCGAGGTGTGCGACGGCGCCGACAACGACTGCGACGAGGCGCTCGGGCCGGACGAGATCGACGACGATGGCGACGGCGTGACCGAGTGCGACGACGACTGCGACGACGCCCAGGCGGCCGCGTTCCCCGGCAACGAGGAGATCTGCGACGGGATCGACAACGACTGCGACCCCGCCACGGACGAGAACGGGGACGGCGACGAGGACGGCGTGAGCATCTGCGACGGCGACTGCGACGACGCCTCCGCGGAGCGCGTGCCCGGGGCGGGCGAGGTCTGCGACGGGCTCGACAACGACTGCGACGAGACCACCGTGTACGCGGCCGAGGACGTGTGGTCGGTGCCCGACGGCGAGGTGCAGGAGATCGGGAGCGGCGCGGCGAGCGTCGTCGGCAACATCTTCACGGTCGCGCACGACGTCGAGCTCACGCGCCTGGAGACGCGCCTCCGGGACCTCGGCGCGGGCACGTTCAAGGCGGTGGCCTACGCCCGGGAGACGTTCGACGACCCTTGGGAGCTGATCGAGACCGCCGCGATCGAAGGCGTGGGCACGACGACCGTCGACTGGGTCGGCGCCGACCCCTTCGCCGTCACGCTCACGGGCGGCCTGCAGTGGCTGATCGGGGTGCACGCGACGGGGGCGTTCGAAGCGGCGACCGAGGACGACGCGGCCGGCCCCGACTGGGGTCAGCGGCTCTACTCTCCCTTCCTCGACGACGCCGGAGCCACGCCTCCGACCGCGTTCGGCGCGACGCCCGGCATCGGGGGCACGTTCACGATGCGCCTCGTCACCCGCGGCGCGGACGAAGCCGACGCGGACGGGGACGGCTTCGTGGCCTGCGGGGACGACTGCGACGACGACTCCGCCGAGGCCGCCCCCGGGGGCACGGAGGTGGCCTGCGACCTGCTCGACAACGACTGCGATCCCGGCACGACGGGCGGGAGTGGTTCGAGGTCCTCAACGCGACCGCGAACGAGCTCGACCTGCACGGCTTCGTGATCCGGGACGAGGGCGACGAGGAGTTCCTGGTGCACCGCTCGACGGTGGTCGCCGCGGGCGAGCGCGCCGTCTTCGCCGCGGACTCGGACTTCGACGAGAACGGGGGGATCATCCCCGACTTCGAGTTCTACTTCCTGGACCTCTCGAACTCCGAGGACGAGCTCCTGCTGGTCTCGCCGCTGGGGGAGGTGGTCGACGCCGTGCGCTGGGACACCGACGCCGACTTCCCGGGCCAGGAGGGGGGCTCGCTCAGCCTCGACCCCCTGCAGGAGGACGCGGCCTCCAACGACGCCGGAGCGAGCTGGTGCATCGCCCTGTCGGGCGCCTACGGCCTGGGCGACGAGGCGGGCACGCCGGGCGCCCCCAACGGCTCCTGCGAAGCGCCCTCCACGCCCGCCATCGCGGGGGACATCCTCGTGACCGAGGTGATGCAGAACCCCACGTACGCGTCGGACGCCCACGGCGAGTGGTTCGAGATCTACAACCGCGGCCCGGTCGAGCTGGACCTGGTCGGCTGGCGGTTCGAGGACGACGGGGACGACGCCTTCATCGTCACGGGCCCGCTCCCCATCGCCGCGGGCGAGCGCCTCGTGTTCGCGGACAACCGGGACCCCGCGATCAACGGAGAGGTCGCCATCGACTACCGCTACGGCGGCAGCATGTCCCTGGGCAACGGCCACGACGCGATCGTGGTCCTGCCCCCGTCGGGTCTCTCGGAGATCGTGCGGCTCGCCTGGGACGACGGGGCCACGTTCCCCGACCCCGCGGGCGCGTCGATGACGCTCGACCCGGGCGCCCACACGCTCGAGCTCCACGACCAGGGGGAGTACTGGTGCGTCGCCACGAACGACCGCGCGCCCTACGACTCGGCCACGCCCGGGGACGCCAACGACAGCTGCCAGTAGCGCGGGCGCGCCGCGACGCTCAGGGCGCGACGATCTCGCGCACCTCGATGGTGGTCACGCCGCGGACCCGGTCGGGGCTCGCGGTGGCGCCGCCGTCGAGCAGCTCGAGCACCATCGCACCGCGCCGGTTGAGCCGAAGCATCGCGCGCGGGGCCGGGTCCCGGACGAGCTCGCCGGGGAGCTCCCGCGAGGAGTCGCCGGCAACGATCACGACGCTCCCCACGCGCTCCGGAGGGACGGCCAGACCCACCACCGAGGACAACGCCCACCCCTCGAACCGCGCCTTCTTCTTCGCCCGCTTCGACACCTCGGGGCCGGTGGGTGCCGCCTTGCGCCCCTCGATCCTCGCGAGCGCCGCCAGGTCGGCGTCGCGGACCTCCACGGGCGAGCCTCCCCCCAGGAGGGTCACGCGGACGCGGTCGTCGGGCGCAGCGTCGGGCGGAGGGCGCGTCCAGACCTCGACGCTCACCACGTCGGGGAGGAAGGCCGTCGGCGTCGCGAGTCGGCGGCGCACGCCGGGGGGCATCGTGTCGTCGAGACGGCGGAAGAACCCGAGGGCGGGCGCGCCCCTGCGATCGACGTAGAGCACCGCGTCGTGCTCGGGGTACGTCGTCGCCGGAGTGGGCACGACGAGGGAGCCGCCGCCGTGGGATCGGGCGCGCAGGATCGCCCAGTCCTCGACCCCGGGCGACACCAGGGAGGACAGCTCCCGGCGCTCGATGGGGTCGGCGAGCCCGACCGCCACGCCGTCCACGACCAGCTCGAGCCGGCCGGGGCCCGGGGCGCCGTCGGGGGGCCGCTCGGGCGAAGGGGGGGGCCCGCCGCACCCCGCGAGGGCGAGGACCACGAGCGCGACGGTCGCGCGCACGGACGAGGAGCGGTCCAGCAGCCGGACCCGGCCTAGAAGGGGGTCGCGAGGTCGGCGTGGCCCTCGTCGAGGCTGGGCACGGTCCGGCCGGTCCCGCCCGCGGCGGGGTTGTCGATCACGGTGTCGTCCGCGAGCGAGCGCCGCTCGACGACCTCGTTGTCGTGGCTGAACAGCCAGTAGGTATCTCCGGTGAACCGCACCGCGCGGTAGTTTCCGCCCCCTTCCCCGGACGATTCGACCTGCGTCCAGGCTCCCCCGGCCGGGTCGTAGACGTCGAGCCGTTCATCGTCCCGGATCCAGTACAGGCGCCCGTCGGGGCCGAAGGTGAGATCGGTCGTATACCCGTCCTCGTCCGGGCTGCCCGGCACGACGGAGACCGCGCCGCTCGCGATCTCGACCACGCGCAGCTGGTCGGTGAGCGCGTCGTCCACGTCGATGTACACCCGCGTACCGTCCTGCGAGATCGTGGCCGCGCTCAGCCGCGCGCCGAGCTCGGACACGTCGAAGGGGCTGCCTGCGGCCTCGCCGCCGGGCACGACCGTCATCGTGGTCGTGTCGATTGCGTAGAACTTGCCGTGTGTGTCGGCCGTCGGGTCCCCGTAGGACGAGCTGTAGACGGCGACCGCGACCGCGCCGAGCGAGCCGTCGGCCGAGAGCTTGATCGGCCGGCCCTGCGCCTCGCTCAGGCCGGTGAGCAGGACGGCGCGGCCGACCTCCGTCATGGTCGCGCGCTCGAGCTTGACCACCTCGATCGTGCCCGCGCCGTCGCCGTCGTAGTCGCTCGTCGAGCACTCGTAGGTGTGCGCGTTCCCGGTGAGCACGGCATAGAGGTGCTCTTCGTCCGGGGAGAGCGTCACCCCACGGATGAACCCGAGGTCGCCGGTCCCGTCGTGCGCGATGCCCCCGCCGCCCGTGATCAGGGACGAGCCGATCGAGAGCGTCAGGGTCGTCAGGTCCACCGCGACGACGCCCGGCTGGTTGCGGCTGCCGTAGTAGGCGGTGCGGCCGTCGGAGGTGACGACGCCGTGCATCATCATGCTGTGGTCGCCGCTCCAGGTCATCGAGTCGTTGTCGAGGTTCGTGTACAGCCCGGTGCCGCCGCCGTCGAAGGCGCGCAGATCTCCGGCGTAGTAGTCCGTGGCCCCGAAGATGAGCGGGTGGTTCACGAACAGCAGCTCGATCGTGACGACGCTCTGGGGCGGGTCGTGCACCTGCAGGGTCATGGCCCGCGTCGCGGCCACGTCGATGCCCGCGTTCCCCAGGAACTCGAAGGCGTCGCCCGCGTAGTCGCCGTCCCCGCCGACGGTGCCGCCGCTGATCGACGTGGCGACCGCCTTGACGTTGAACAGGATGCGGTGGTGCCCGTTGACGACGTCGATGGGCAGGTTCCAGACGAGCGCGGAGTCCTGCACGCCGGGCCCGGTGGGCGTCAGGGTGAGGTGCGTGGGTTGTTCGACGACGACGATGTCGCCGGTGCTCGGGTCGAACGTGATGGTGGCGGTCTGCGGCGCGTAGTCCATGTCGACCGTCGCGACGTTCGACGGATCCGCGTCGTCGACGTCGTTGAACGCGATGACCCGGTAGTCCACCGGACCGCCGATCACCGTCGTGTCGGAGAAGGTCGTCGCGTCCGCCTCGGCGGTCCCTACCTCGCTCCACGCCTCGAACCCGGTGATCGAACGCTCGACGCGGAAGCCGGTCTCGTTGTCGGCGTTGTCGGTCCAGGTGAGATCGACCTGCGAGGGGGAGACCGCGCTCCCGCTCAGATCACTCGCGGCCTCGGGCACGGTGGGGACGGCGTCGTCGTCGTCGACCGCGTCGTCGTCGTCGACCGCGTCGTCGTCGTCGGTGGCGTCGTCGTCGTCGGTGACCGAGGAGTCGTCGTCGTCCGTCTCCGGGCAGCCCGCGAACAGGAGGAGGGTGACGGCGGGGAGGGTGAAGAAGCGAGAGATTCGACTCATGCGCCCAGCATACTGCCGCGCAGAGAAGGACCCAACACCGGATCCGGACCGCCCGCCCGCCCGACCGTGGCCTGCGTCAAGGCGGCGTGGTCCGGCGGGAGTAGGATCGGGTCGTGGAGTCCGTGACCGCCCTCACCGAGGTGTTTCGAGACCTCGGCATCGCCCTGCTCATCGGCGCGCTGATCGGGGCAGAGCGAGGCCACGCGGGCTCCCGGGACGACGAGCAGCTGCTCGGGCTGCGCACCTTCATCCTCGTGGCCGAAGCGGGCGCCGTGGCCGCGTTGCTGTCGGTCTGGATGGACGCGCCCTCGGTGTTCGTGGGCGCGCTGGTCGGCATGATGGGGCTGGTGGCCGTCAGCTACTGGAGCATGGTCCGCAAGTACCCCCAGGCGGTGGGCTTGACGACGGAGGTCGCGGCCGTCGTCGTCTTCTTGCTGGGCGCCTCGGTGGTGGTCACCGACCCCGAGGTGCCGGTCGCGCTCGCCATCGTCACGGGCCTCGTTCTCGCCCTCAAGGACCCCCTGCACGCCGGGATCGCGCGATTGGGGAACGAGGACATCCTCGCCGCCCTCAAGCTCCTCTCGGCGACGTTCATCGTCTTGCCGCTGTTGCCTCGCGAGCCGATCGACCCGTGGGGAGCGCTCAACCTCTACTCGCTGTGGTGGCTGGTCATCCTCATCGCGAGCATCTCCCTGGTGGGCTACGTGGGTGTGCGGTGGCTGGGGGCGAGGAGGGGCACGCTGCTCACGGCCCTCTTCGGGGGCCTCGTATCGTCCACCGCGGTGACCCTCGCGCTCGCCCGGCGCAGCGCCGACGCACCCGTCCTGTCGCGGGCGATCGCGGCGGGCGTATTGGTGGCCTGGACCACGATGGCGGTGCGGGTCGTCGTGGAGGTGGCCGTCGTCGCTCCGTCGCTCGTATCGGCGGTCGTCCTCCCCCTGGGCGGGATGACGGTCGCCGGTGGCATCGGCGCGAGGGTCGCGTGGCGGAGAGCGGCGCTCGACGAGCGGTCCGAAGGCGCTGAAGAGCTGCTGGTCCGCAATCCGTTCAGCCTCACCGGCGCGCTCAAGATCGGGGCGCTGTTCGCGGTGGTGCTGATCGCGGTCAAGGCCGCCCAGCTCTACTTGCCGACCTCGGGCATCTACGCCGTCTCGGTGCTCGCGGGACTCACGGACGTCGACGCGATCACCCTGTCTCTGGCGGGCGCGGTGAAGGCCGGCGAGCTGGCCTCCGTGGTCGCGGTCCGCGGGATCGTCCTCGCGGCCCTGGCGAACACGGCGACCAAGCTCGGGCTCATCGTCTACCTGGGCGACCGGACCCTGGCAAAGACCGTGGCCCTCTGGACCGTCGTCATGGCCGTCGCCACGGTGCCCGGGACGATCCTGCTCCAGTGAGCATCCGCGGGTCGTGGGGGAAGCGCGAGACCGTTCGGCTCGACCCGTGAAAGCCACCCCTGGAGTTGGAGTTGGAGCACTGCAGCGGGCGCTCTCCGCGGGAGCTCGCGAAGGAGTTCGAGCCGATCAAACCGTCCAGGTGTCCACGTAATCGGGTCGCCGAGACAGTTGATTTCTCGCATCGGGACTTTTATAGTCTCGTAATGCTGAGCCTCGACTCATTGGAGTATGCCCTCCAGGTCCTGGGCGACTCCTGGACGACCGGAACCTCCGGTTCGACCTGGCCCTGATCGGCGGGGGTGCCCTCCTGCTCGTGGGTGCGATCAGCCGGCCGACGAAGGACCTGGACGTCGTCGCACTCGTCGAGTCCGGCGCCCTGCGCCGCGCGGAGCCGTTCCCCCCTGGGCTGCAGACCGCGGTCGAGGACGTCGCCCGCGCGCTGGGTCTCCCGCCGGACTGGCTCAACCCGGGGCCCGCGGCGTTGTTGGACCTGGGTCTTCCGTCGGGCTTCCTCGCGCGCGCCGAGACCCGGTACTTCGGCTCGCTGACCATCCGACTGGCTTCTCGCGCCGATCAGATCACCTTCAAGCTCTACGCAGCGGTCGACCAGGGACCTCAGAGCAAGCACTTCGCGGACCTCGGCAAGCTCGAGCCCACGCGGGGCGAGCTGCTCGACTCGGGGCGATGGTGTCGGACTCACGACCCGTCCGAAGGGTTCCGCGCGATGCTGGTCCGGGCCCTCGCCGCGCTCGGCGTCGAGGATCCGGATGTCTAGCTCTCTCCTCAGGGAGGCCTGTCTCGCGTTTGCGTGGAGCCTGTGGACGGAGCTCGGCGTGCCGGGCGTCGCCCGCCATCACCGGCAGGTCGTCATCGACCCGGAGCCGATCGTGCTCTGGAGTCCTGCGATCATCCTGGAGGATCCTCGCCTTCGGGACCTGGTGTTCGCCTGGTGCGCCTCCCACGGCGCGCGGCTTTCGACCAGCCGGATACGCGCGCTCGACCGCAGGCTGCCGGAGTCGACGAGGCGGCAGTTCGCCGGGTTTGCGTGGTCGCTCGCCGAGTCGTCCACCGTTCGGTGGCCTTCCGACGCGGGAGCGGGAGACTGGCCGCGTCCCGCCGAGCGACGCAACGTCCCCCTCCCCGTGGGGCGGCCCGCCCTTCTGAGGTTCCGGCTTCGGAGTCTGGCGGGCGTCGGAGCCAGGGCGGACACCCTCCATCATCTGCTCACGGCCTGGCCCGACCCCGTGTGTGCCGCGGACGTCGCGGCGACGGGCTATGGGAAGCGCAACGTGTCGAGGCTGCTCTCCGAGCTGGCCGACGCGAGGATCCTGAACGCACGCCGCCGAGGCAACCGGCTCGAGTTCCACCTCCGTACACCGGCCATGCTCGGGCGCCTGGTTGGAGCCGGCGACGCCCGGGATGTGCGCTGGGTCGACCTGCTCGACGTGTTGGCTCGCCTCCTGGACCTCGAGGCCTCCTGGGCGGAGCGCTCCTCGACTGTCCAACGGGTCCAGGCCCACAAGGTTCGCTCCGAGATCGCCCCGGTGGCGGAGTCGCTGGGGTTCAGATCGCCCCCCATGACCGAGAACAACCGGGACGCGTTCCCAGCGCTGCTCGACTGGGGTGCTGTGGAGGCCACGAGGTTGGCCGACGGCACGGCGCCTGCGCTCGCCGGCAGGTCCGGGTGGACGATCGGCTCCGGGACTGGAGCGGGTGACGGCTACGGAGCAGGCGCTGCCGATGGATCGGGCTTCGGCTTCGGCGGTGGCTACGGAGAGGGAACCGCAGACGGCGACGGATGGGGGGACGGGCTCGAGTAGTTCGAATCCAGTTCGGGGCCCGAGCCGACGCGGGCGTGCAACTGCCTGGAATCATTGAGATTGGAAGTGGTGACCCCAACGGGATTCGAACCCGTGTTGCCGGGATGAAAACCCGGTGTCCTGGACCTGACTAGACGATGGGGTCGCCTCTGCTCGGGACCTTGCTCCGCGCGTCCGACTGGTGAGCCGTCCGGGGCTCGAACCCGGGACCAACGGATTAAAAGTCCGGTGCTCTTCCTGCTGAGCTAACGGCCCAGTCGGCCGGTCGCGGGGCAGTCCGGCACCGCGGGGTTTATAGGCACCGTGCGGCGCCTTCGTCAATTATCCGACGACCACTCGAATCGATTTCGTCCGGAGAGGTTGAACCCCCTCCGGAGGACTCCGATGCTGCAGCACCCCGCCCCTCACGACCACCTCTTCGATGACTGCGCTCTGTGCGACCTGCTGCGCGAGCAGCTGGCCGAGGAGCGCCGAGCGCCGCTGCACAGCGGCCGAATCCTCCTGCGCGCGGACATCCGCCCCGGCCCCGAGGTGGGGAGCAGGCTCCTCTCCACCGGCGACCCGGCGTTGACCCCCGTGGGGTTCGTGGCGGGCGGGCGGAACCGGGCCGCGACGTTCTCCCTCGCCGGCGGGGGGTCGCTGGCCATCTCCGCGGGCTCCCGCTCGCCGTGGATCGCCGACGAGGTGATGCCCGCGCTGCGGCGGCACCCCCTGTGGCGGTCCGCCCAGCGCAGCCTGCGGCGGTATCGAGCCGCGTGGAACGTCTACGCCTCCCCGCCCGAGGACGAACCCATCCCCGCCCAGCTTCGGCTCACCGCCGCGCTGGCCGCCGTGGCGAACGTCCCGGAAGCGCTGGGAGTGGCCTGGGACGCCCCCCTGCACGCGATCCCGCTGCGCGCCTTTCGGGCCGAGGCCGCCGCGGGGTCGCCCGAGGCGCTGCCCATCCGCCTGTGGGTGCGCCCGACCGTGGCCTACGACCCCGACGCCGACCGCGTGGACGTGCTCTCCTGGGGGCTGGGGCACCTCGGGTCGCCGGAGATCTCGATCGACGCGCCCGCTCGGCGACGTCGCGAGGCCATCGACCTGCTCTACGCCCGCGCCGCGAAGCTGCTCGACGACGGGGACATCACCGGCTTCACCATGCGCGACTCGCCGGTGTACCCGGGCTCGCCGGTGCTCCAGCTGATCCTCTGATCGCTCGCCGCCCGTCGATCCCCCGGCCGCGTGTACTAGTGCAGGACCTCGTGCCGGGGGGCCGCCTGGACCCGCTTGCCGGGCGCCGGGTCGCGGAGCTGGATCGTCTGGCTTCGGCCGGGGCCCACGGATACGAGCGACACCGGCACGCCCGCCAGCTGCTCCACCCGACGGATGTAGGCCCGCGCCTCCACCGGCAGGTCCGACCACCGCCGCGCCTTCGTGATGTCCGCGTCCCACCCCGGCAGCTCCTCGTAGAGCGGCTCGACCCGCTCCAGGGCGCCGCGGGCCGCGGGCACCGTGTCGAGGATCGCGTCCCCGAGCCGGTACGCGGTGCACACCTTCACGCGCTCGAGCCCCGACAGCACGTCCAGCTTCGTGAGCGCCACGGACGTCAGGCCGTTGACGCGGACCGCGTGGCGGAGCACCACCATGTCGAGCCAGCCGCAGCGCCGCGGCCGACCGGTCGTCGCGCCGAACTCCCCCCCCGCCGCGCGAAGCTGCTCGCCCAGGGCGTCCGCCAGCTCGGTCGGGAACGGGCCCGCCCCCACGCGGGTGGTGTACGCCTTGCTGATCCCGAGCACGGCGTCGATGAACGTCGGCCCCATGCCCGTCCCCGTGCACGCGCCGCCGGCCACCGCGTTGCTCGAGGTGACGTAGGGGTAGGTGCCGTGGTCGATGTCCAGGAGCGTGCCCTGCGCGCCCTCGAAGAGGATCCGCTCGCGGCGGCTCGCGGCCTCGTGAAGGAGGGCCGTGGTGTCCGTGACGAACGGGGCCAGTCGGGTCGCGGCGGCGCCGTACTCCGCCTCGATGGCCTTCCGGGACAGCCCCTCCCCGCCCATGGCGACGATCTCCTTGTTCACCGTCGGCAGCTCGGTGTCCAGCAGGGCCGCGAACGCCCCCGCGTCGACCAGGTCCGCGAGGCGGATGCCCGTGCGCCGGACCTTGTGCTCGTAGGTCGGGCCGATGCCCCGCCGCGTCGTCCCGATCTTGGTGCCCCCCGCCGAGTCCTCGCGGAGGCCGTCCAGGGCCTTGTGCCAGGGCATGATCACGTGCGCCCGGTCCGAGATGCGGAGCTGGTCCGGGTCCGCCAGGAAGCCGCGCTCGCGGAGCTTGTCGATCTCGCCCAGGAGCACCAGGGGGTCGACGACGACGCCGTTGCCGATGACGCAGGTCTTGCCCTCGTGCAGGACGCCCGACGGGATCAGGTGGAGCACGGTCTTGACGCCCATGACGACGAGCGTGTGACCCGCGTTGTTGCCGCCCTGGAACCGCACCACGATGTCGGCCCGCTGGGTGAGCAGGTCCACGAGCTTTCCCTTGCCCTCGTCGCCCCACTGGGCGCCCACCACGACGATGTTGGCCATCTCTCTCCTCGTGCCCTGGGGGCTAGTTCGCCCCCACGCGGGCGAGTACTTCGGGGTTCACGGCCCCACGAGCTTCGCCCGTGGTCAGGAAGTCGCGCACTTGCTCGGCGAGGGTCGTCGCGACGTTGATCTGCGCCTCGAATGTGGACGCCACGAGGTGCGGCGTCACGATGACCTGGGGCATCTTCAGGAGCGGGCTGCCCGTGGGCGGCTCCTGCTCGAACACGTCGATCGCCGCCCCCGCGACCTTGCCCGAGCGGAGCGCGCGGACGAGGGCCGCTTCGTCGATCACGCCCCCGCGGCTGCAGTGCACGATGCGGACGCGGTCCTTCATCATCTCGAAGGCGGCGTCGCCGATGAGGCCTCGGGTGCGGGTGGACGCCGACACGTGCACGGTGAGGAAGTCCGCCCCTGCGAGCACCTCGTCCCAGGAGGCCGCGCGACCGCCCGCGGCCTCGATCTCGGAGGCGGGCCTCCCCGGGTCGTGCACCAGCACCTTCATCCGCAGCGCCGTCGCCCGCTCGACCACCACGCGGCCCACGCGGCCCATGCCGATCACCCCCAGGACCTTGCCCGTCACCTGCGTGCCCCGGTAGCGCCGCTTGTCCCAGCGCCCCGAACGCATGGACGCGTCCGCCTGGGGGATGTTCCGAGCGAGCGCGAACAGCAGCCCCACCGCGAACTCGCCCGCGGAGACGGCGTTGCCCTGGGCGCTCGTCATCACGACCACGCCCCGCTCGGTGGCCTTGCGTACGTCGATCGTGTCCAGCCCGAAGCCGGCCCGACCGATGAGGCGGAGCCGGTCGGCCTTGCGAAGGACCTCGGCCGTCACGCGCGTCCGCGAGCGCACGAGCACGACGTCGAAGTCGGCGATCCGACGCAGGAGCTCCTCGCGGCCGATCCCGGCGCGGTGCACCACGGCGAAGCCCGCCTGGTCGAGTAGCTCCAGGCCGACGCGCGAGATGTCGTCGCAGACCAGAATCGAGGGAGGGGGGCTCACGAGCGCGCGGAGCTTACAGGAGGAGGTCGGCGGTTGGGCCGACTCGCGGCCGGGGCGCAGAGGCGGACCTCAACGCAGCTCGATGATCCCGTTCTCCAGGAAGAAGTGCAGCGAGTGCAGCACGCGGTATTGGTCGAACGTGCCGAGGATCGTCAACAGCTCCTCGATGGTGATCTCGCCGTCGATCTGGCTGATGAGGAACCCGCCGATGGGGTCCAGGCTGAGCTCGAGGATCGACGCGTCCGTGGCGCGCAGGTACGGGACTCGCTCCCGGGGCTCGAGCTCGGCGAGGTACTCATCCACCAGCCGGCCACGCAGCTCGCTCACCAGACCCTCGGCCTCCTCGTTCTCGGGCTCGCGTCGGAGCGCGTCCTCGGCCCGGCCCAGCGCCCCCTCCAGCCGCCCGGCCGCCAGGTCCTTCTGGGCGTGCCGCAGCAGGATGACGACGTCCGGGACGACGGGCTCGACGTCGAGATCGTCCGAGTCCAGCGGCTCCCCTTCGTAGGCCGCGACCTCCTGGGTGAACGGAGGGGCCAGCGACGTCTGCGACTTCGGCTCGAGGACGACGGGCTCGCGGCCTTCGGGCGACGTGATCGCGGCGGCCGCGGTGGACGACGCCTCGGACGCGGACCCCGCGGGCAGCGCCCCCACGCTCTCGAGGTAGTCGAGGGCTCGGGGGTTCCGCGGCGCCTGCTCGAGCGCCTGCTGCCACAGCCCGATCGCCTCCTCGCGCGATCCCAACGCGTAGCGGACCAGCCCCCGATCGAGCAGATCGGTGACCAGCAGGCGCTTCGCTCGGGGCGTGTCGGCCATGCGCGGGGCCTCCCGGTTCGCTTCCTACAGGTTTTCTACGGCGCGGAGGGACGCGAAGGCTTCTTCGAGACGCTGCTCGCAGGCGGCGAGCTCGTCCTGGCTGCGGGACGACATGGCCCCCTTCGCTTCCGAGAGCACGTCCATGATCTGGTGGAGCTGCTCCCCGGTGATGACGGCCTCGGCCGACGGCAGCAGGTCCAGCACCTTCTGGTGCAGGGTCTCGACCCGGTACAGGAGCTCCTGACCCTCCTGCTCCTGCTTCTCCTGCACCTGGAAGGCGTCCCGGTCGTCGATCATCCGGTTGAGCTCGGCGTCGCTGAGCCCGCCGGACATCGCCACGACGATGGACTGCTCCTTGCCGCTGTCGACGTCCCGGGCCTTCACCGAGACGATCCCGTCGGCGTCGATGCCGAAGGTCACCTCGATGTCGGGGACGCCCGCCGGAGCGGGGCGGATGCCCGAGAGCAGGAACTCGCCCAGCACCGCGTCGGTCGCCTGGGACTTCGCCTCCCCCTGCATCACCTTGATCTTCACCGTGGCCTGGTTCTCGTGAACCGTGGTGAAGGCGTGCCGCTTCTGGGTGGGGATCGTCGTGTTCTTGGCGATCATGGTGGTGACCGCGCCGCCGACGGTCGCGATGCCCAGGTTCATGGGCGTGACGTCGAGCAGCAGCATCTCCATGCCCTGGTCGACCAGCGCCTGACCCTGGACCGCCGCGCCGAGCGCGACGACCTCGTCCGGGTTGATGCCCTTGCTGAGCGCCTTGCCGAAGAAGCCCTCGACCCGCTCCTGCACCAGCGGGGTGCGCGTCTGACCGCCCACGAGGATGACCTCGGCGACTTCGTCCGTGCGCAGCCCCGCGTTCTCGAGCGTGAGGCGGGAGACCTCCACGCACCGCTCGACCAGGTCGCCCACGAGCTCCTCGAATCGGGCCCGGCTGAGCGTCTGCTGGAGGTGGATCGGCTGCCCCTCCTTCGTGGCGATGAACGGGAGCGTGACCTCCACGGCCCGCTTGAAGGACAGCTCGCACTTCGCGTTCTCGGCGGCCTCGCGCAGCCGCTGCAACGCCACCTTGTCCTCGCGCAGGTTGATGCCGTGCTGCGCCTCGAAGGACTCGGCGAGGTAGTCGATGATCCGGCTGTCGAAGTCGACGCCCCCGAGGAAGGTGTCGCCGGAGGTGGAGACGACCTCGAAGACCCCGTCCGCCACCGCGAGGATCGACACGTCGAAGGTGCCGCCGCCGAGGTCGAAGACCGCGAGGTTCCCCACGCCGCCCTTCTCCTGGCCGTATGCAATGGCGGCCGCGGTGGGCTCGTTGATGATTCGGATCACGTCCAGACCGGCCACCTGACCCGCCTGCTTGGTCGCCGTTCGCTGCGCGTCGTTGAAGTACGCCGGGACGGTGATGACGGCCTTCTCGACGGCCGAACCGAGGTAGTCCTCGGCGATCTTCTTCATCTCCATGAGGACGAAGGCGGACATCTCTTGGACGGTGTACGCCCGCCCGCCGCCGTGCACGACGCACTCGCCGTTGGTCCCTTCTTCGATCTGATAGGGCACCACGTCGCGCGTCTTCTGCACCTCGGGGCTCGCGAACTTGCGCCCCACGAGGCGCTTCACGCCGAAGATGGTGTTGTCGGCGTTGGTGATCGCCTGCCTCTTCGCGATGTGTCCCACGAGCCGCTTGCCGTTCTCGGCGAACGCCACGATCGACGGGGTCGTCTGGTAGCCCCCCCGATTCGGGATCACTACCGCGCCCTTGTTTTCGTAGACCGCCACGCACGAGTTCGTCGTGCCGAGGTCGATGCCGATGACCTTCTCCATCCCTACTCCTTACCCGGGGTGCGCGAGCTTTCCGGGCCTCCTGGGGACTGCTTCACACTCACTTCAGCTTCTTCAATGCCTTCGTCGCGGCGCTGTTCTTCTTGTCCATCTGCAGGACTCGTTCGTACGCCCTCACCGCGTTGCTCGGCATCCCGAGGTCGGCGTAGGCGGCGGCCAGGTCCATGATGTACGGAACGTTCCTCGACTCCAGCTCCACGGCCTTCCGCAGCTGCTCCAGCCCTACGCGGTGCTGCAGCGTGTGCTCGATGATCAGCTTACCGAACTCGTTGTAGTACTTGCCCTTGGTGGGCTTGCATTCGACCGCTTCCTGCAGCTTCGAGGCCGCCTGCTTGTAGTCCTCGGACAGCTGCGCCTCCTGCGCCTGGCGGTACAGGGCCTCGGCGCGCGCGTTGCGGTGCTGGGCCGAGGCGCGCTTGAACGAGGCCTTGGCCTTCGCGTTGCGCGGGTCCAGCGACATCGCCATCTGGAAGTGCGTCACCGCGGCCTGGACGTCGCCCGCCTCCTGCTTCGCCTTGCCCGCCTCCATGTGCTTGCGGGACTTCGCGATGCGCGCCGCCAGCTGCTTCTGGAGCTTCTGCATGAAGACCGGCTTCTGGGCCTTCTTGCGACGCTTGGCCTTCTTCGCGAGCTCCCGCTTCTTCCTCTCGAGGGCCTCCGCCTGCTTCTTCCGCAGCGCCTCGGGGACGAAGTCGACGGCCACCGACGCTTCGCCGGGCGCGGCCTCCACCGCCCCCGCTTCCAGGTCGTCGGCCGTGTCGAGGCCGACCTCCGGGAAGATCATCCGGTCGTACTCTTCGCGGGTCTCCACATCCCCGAGAACGCGGTACGCCTCCGTGATCTTGTTGAAGAGCAGCTCCAGCTGCGTCTTGAAGCGCCCCAGGTCCTTTCGATAGAACTTGTCCGGGTGGTACTCCTTGCTCAGGCGGTAGTAGGACCGCTTCACGGCCTTCGCGTCGGCCGTCTTCGGCAGGAGCAGGACCTCGTAGAAGGTCTTGGTGTCCAGCCCGTCGCAGGCCGTGTCGATGGCGGCGCGCTGGTCGGGGGTGAGGTCGGCCCCCTCGCCCGTCTCGTCGTCGTCCGTCGGCTCCGCCGAGAAGTCGACGTCCGGCTCGTCGACGTCGTCGTCCGCCTCGAGCTCGAACTCGAAGTCGTCGTCTTCGTCGTCCACCTCGAAGTCGTCGCCTTCCGAGAGGTACTCCCCCGAGTCGCTGCCCACCGTCGCCGAGGCGGGGGGGTCGGGATGACGAGAGACGCTGGTATTTCGCCTGAACATCAACCGCACGAGTGTAGCAGCGCGTGGGCGCGTTCGCCCCGAGGCGGAGCCGTCGCGACCGGCACCGGGCGCCCCTTCAGAGGATGTACTTGGCCAGATCCCGGTCCCCGAGGATCGGCGCCAGCCGCGCCTCCACCAACGCCGCGTCGACGGCGAAGGGGGCGCCCTCCCGCTCCGGGGCCTCGAAGCTGAGCTCCTCCAGGAGGGCCTCCATCATCGTATGGAGGCGACGCGCGCCGATGTTCTCGTCGCGCTCGTTGACCTCCGCGGCCATCGACGCGATGCGGGCCACCGCGTCCGCCGTGAACTCGAGCTCGACGCCCTCCGTCGCCATCATGGCGGTGTACTGGCGCACCAGCGCGGCCTTCGGCTCCACGAGGATCCGCCGCAGCTCCTCTTCGCCGAGCGCCTGGAGCTCCACCCGGATCGGGAACCGGCCCTGGAGCTCGGGGATGAGGTCGCTCGGCGTCGCGACGTGGAACGCGCCCGCCGCGACGAAGAGGATGTGATCGGTCTTCACCTGGCCGTGGCGGGTGTGGACGGCCGTGCCCTCGACGATGGGCAGGATGTCCCGCTGCACGCCCTGACGGCTGACGTCGGGGCCGCGGCCGCCGCCCGGGCCCTCCGAGGGGGCCGCGATCTTGTCGATCTCGTCGATGAAGACGATGCCGTCGTCCTGGACGCGACGCAGCGCCTCGGTGACGACGCGCTCCTGGTCCACCAGCCCGCGGGCCTCCTGCTCGCCGAGGATGCGCTTCGCCTCGGCCACCGTGACCTTCCGCTTCCCGGTCTGCTTCGGGAGGATCCCCTTGAGCATGTCCTGCAGGCCCGTGCCGAGCGAGTCCATGCCGGATCCGCCGCCCGCGCTCCCGAGGAAGTGGATGCCGGGCGGCGTGCGGGGCTCGGACGTGACCTCGATCTCGACCTCCCGGTCGTCGAGCGCGCCCCGCTCGAGCAGCACCAACAGCTTGTCGCGGGTGCCTTGCCGGGTCTCGCCGCCGTCGGGCAGCAGGGCGTCGAGGATCCGTCGGTTCGCGTGCTCGTCGGCCTTCTCGGCGACCGCCGCCTCGAACTCGTCGCGCACCATCCGGACCGCCTGCTCCACGAGGTCCCGGACCATCGACTCGACGTCCTTGCCCACGTAGCCCACCTCCGTGAACTTCGTCGCCTCGACCTTGAGGAACGGGGCGCCCGTCAGCTTCGCGAGGCGGCGCGCGATCTCGGTCTTGCCGACGCCGGTCGGGCCGATGAGGATGATGTTCTTGGGGGAGATCTCGTCGCGGAGGTCCCCCTCGACGCGCTTACGGCGCCAGCGGTTGCGCAGGGCCACCGCCACGGCGCGCTTCGCGTCGGCCTGCCCGACGATGAACCGGTCGAGCTCTTCGACGACGCGACGCGGGGTGAGCGACGCGGCGTCGTCGGGGGTGGCGGGCGATCGGATGGCGTCGAACTCCACGTCAGTCCTCCAGCGACAGCAGCGTGGTGTCGGTGTTGGTGTAGATGCAGATCTCGCCCGCGATCGTGAGGGAGCGGGCGACGATCTCCGTGGGGGGCAGGTCCCCGGCCCCGAGCAGCGCCCGGGCCGCCGCCAGCGCGTACGGTCCGCCGGAGCCGATCGCGGCCGCGCCCCCCTCGGGCTCGAGCACGTCGCCCGTGCCCGTGATGACGAGCGTGCGCTCCCGGTCCGCGACGAGGAGCAGGGCTTCGAGCTTGCGGAGGTACTTGTCCGTCCGCCACTCCTTGGCGAGCTCGATGCACGCCCGGGTCAGGTTCTTCGGGTAGTGCTTCAGCTTTCGCTCGAACTTCTCGAACAAGGTGAAGGCATCAGCCGTCGACCCCGCGAACCCGGCGAGGACCGAGCCCTCCGCGAGCGTGCGGACCTTGCGGGCGGTGCCCTTCAGCACGGTGTTGCCGAGGGTGACTTGGCCGTCGGCCCCGAGCGTGACGGAGGCGCCGCGGCGCACGGCGAGTACGGTGGTCATCGGGGGTCGTCTCCGGATGGGTCCTTGGCCCGGGGGTGAGCGCGACGATGCACGTCGAGCAGGCCCCCGGCGGTGAGGTGGGTATAGCGCTGGGTCGTCGAGAGCGACGCGTGCCCGAGCATCTCCTGGATCGCGCGCAGGTCGCCGCCGCCGTCGAGGACGTGAGTGGCGAAGGAGTGGCGGAGCGCGTGAGGGTGGACGTGCTTGTCGATGCCCAGCTGGAGCGCGCGGTCCCGGACCATCGCCCGCACCGAGCGGGGCGACAGGCGACCGCCGCGCTGGTTCAGGAACATCGCGCGCTCGCCGCGGGGGCGGAGGAGGGCGCGCACCAGCAACCACGCCTGGACCGCCTCGAGCGCGGGGCCGCCGACGGGGACGATGCGCTCCTTGCCGCCCTTGCCCAGCACCCGGACCTCCCCCCGAACGAGGTCGACCCCGCCGAGGTCCAGCCCCGTGCACTCGGCCACCCGCAGCCCGCTCCCGTAGAGCAGCTCCACGATCGCCCGGTCCCGCGCCTGCAGCACCTCGCTGCGCGGACGGACGGCGGGGACCCCTTCGGCCAGCCGCTCCGCCTCTTCCTCGCTGAGCACGTGGGGCAGGCGCCGCCGCTGCTTCGGGGCCTGGACCTCCCGGGCGGGGTTCCTGTCGTCCCCGCGGCCCTCCGCGACCCAGTCCAGGAAGGTGCGGATCGCGCTCAGCTTGCGGGCCCGTGTGGCGGGCGCGGAGCTGCCGTGGCGGGCAGCCAGGAACGCGCGGAGCTGCCTCGCGTCCACCGAATCCACGCTCGGCGTCGCCTCGGCCCCGCCCGCGGCGAGGTGGTCTCGGAGCTGCTCCAGGTCCCGCCGGTACGCGCGCACGGTGTGGACGGACAGCCCGCGCTCGGCGCGCAGGTGATCGAGGAAGCGGGGGATGCGGTGCGTCACGACGCCGACGCCTCCGCGAGCGCGGCCGGAACGAGCGGGTCGGGGTGGTCCCCCGCGCCGGGCAGCGAGGGCGCCGCGAGTCGGACCCCCTGCGCGTCGGCCCACCGCGCCATCGACGCGACGCAGGCGATCCCCCGCGCCACCCGACGGTTCTTCTTGTCCCGCTTGCGGACGCGCTCCGTGTCCGCCGGGAGCAGGCCGAAGTTCACGTTCATCGGCTCGAAGCGACCCTCGCGGGGGCTCGTCAGGTAGCCGATCAGCGCCCCGAGCATCGTGTCCTCGGGCGGGGGCGGGACCTCGCGGCCTTCGCGCTCGGCGAGCACGGTGAGCGCCGCCCACAGCCCCATCGCCGAGGACTCGGTGTAGCCCTCGCAGCCCACGATCTGGCCCGCGAACGACAGGTCGGGCCGCGCCCTGACCCGGAGCCCGCGATCGAGGGCGCGGGGGCTGTTGATGAAGGTGTTCCGGTGGACGGACCCGAGCCGCAGGAACTCCGCGTCGCCGAGTCCCGGCAGCATGCGCAGCACGCGGGTCTGCTCGCCGTACCGCAGCTTCGTCTGGAAGCCGACGAGGTTCATGGCCGTGCCCCGACGGGTCTCCCGGCGGAGCTGAAGGACGGCCCACGCCCGGCCCCCCGTCCGGGGATCCGTGAGGCCGACCGGCTTCATCGGCCCGAACCGCAGCGACTCCCGGCCCTTGCCCGCGATCGCCTCGATCGGCTGGCAGCCCCCGAAGAAGCGCTCCTCCTCGAAGCCCTTGCTGGGGACCTGCTCCGCGGCGAGCAGCGCGTCGATGAACGCCTCGTAGGTGGGCCTGTCCAGGGGGAGGTTGTAGTAGTCGCCGCCGGGGGCCCCGGGGGTGTCCCAGCGGTTCTGCCACCACCCCGCGTCGGGATCGACGGAGTCGAGGTCCACGATCGGCGCGATGGCGTCGTAGAAGTACAGATCGTCGGTCCCCGTGACGCGCTGCACCTCGACGGCCAGGGCCTCGGACGTGAGCGGGCCTGTGGCGAGGATCCACCGCTCCTCGCCGGGAGGCGGCAGCTTCGTCACCTCCTCGCGTCGGATCGTGACCGTCGGCAGCGCCTCCAGGGTGTCCGTGATCGCCGCCGCGAAGAGGTCCCGGTCGACGCCCAACGCCCCGCCCGCGGGCACGTAGGCGGCCCGGCCCGCCGCGAGCACGAGGCTCCCCAGGAGCTCCAGCTCCCGCTTGAAGATCCCGGGCGCCGTGTGGGGCATGCGGCTGCCGAGCGTATTGCTGCAGACGAGCTCGGCGAGGCGATCGCCGGCGTGCGCCGGGGTCGTTCGGACCGGCCGCATCTCGTACAGCACGACCGGCACGCCGCGCGAGCCGAGCTGCCAGGCAGCTTCGGCCCCCGCGAGACCGCCGCCGACGACGACGACCGGCGCGTCCGTCACGACCACCTCAATGGAACGCCAACCGCCACTCCTCCTCGAGGAATCGCAGCGTCTCCGGCTCGAGGTCGTACTGGCGGTCGAACAGGACGGCCGCGACGTGCGGACGCAGCTGCTCGAGGTCGATGTCGCCGTCGCACTCGGCCATCGCCGAGTCCAGGACGATGTCCTCCATCGCGTCGTCGATGTACCCGAGGTCCTGGAGCGCGTTGAGGAACCGGGTCGCGCGGTCGGTGAGGCGACGCACGGGCACCGCGCGGCGGTCCCGGCGGCGCGCGTGTTCCTCCCCGGGCGCGCCCAGGGCGCGCTCGACGACGGCCGCCGAGAAGCCCGCGGCGGCGAGGAGCTCGAGCAGCTCCGCCTCGTCCTTCGGGGCGCGCCCCTGGACGGCGAGGCGACCGACGAAGGCCAGGACGTCGCGCGGCTCCTGCTCCATGGTCTCGTCCTCCGTCATCTCGTCCTCGTTCGTCACAACACCCTCGCGATCCGACCGCCCGCCAGCCGCCTCATCGCCCCCGCCGCGAGCAACCGCAGCAGCGCCGAGCGAGCGCGGTCCCGGGGGAGGCCCGACGCCTCCATCCAGGCTTCTGCCGGGCCCGACGCGCCGGGGACGGCGCCCAGGACCGTGGCCGCGTCGGGGTCGCCCCCGGCCACCCGGCGACGGCGCCCCGCGACCTCGCCCGCCAGGAGCTCGACGACGTCGTCCGCCGAGGTCACGACCGCCGCGCCCGCCGCGAGCAGTCGATTGCTCCCCGCCGAGACCGGGCTCAGCGGCGAGCCGGGCACGGCGCCCACCGGCCGCCCGAGGCCGAGGGCGTGGTCGACGGTGGAGAGCGTGCCCGATCGCAGGGCTGCCTCCACGACCACCACCGCTCCGGCGAGCGCGGCGACGAGCCGGTTCCGCCGGGGGAACGACTCGGGTCGCACCGCCGCCCCGGGGGGGCGCTCCGATACGAGCCAACCGGACCCGGCGGCGATCTCCTCCGCGACCGCCCGGTTGCGGAGGGGAGCGGGATGATCCACGTCCGAGGGCAGGACCGCAAGGGTTCGCCCGCGGCCCGCGAGCGCGCCCGCGTGAGCGGCTACGTCGATGCCCAGGGCGAGCCCCGAGATCACCGTGATCCCGCGCGCGGCGAGGTTCGACGCCAGGTCGTGGGCGATCCACCGCCCCTCCTCGGTGCAGCGGCGGGCGCCGACGAGGGCCACGCACCGCGCGGGCGGAGGCAGCGGCTCGGCGAGCCCGCGCACGAAGACGACGGGGGGAGGCGCCCCCAGCGACCGCAGGCCGTCGGGGTAGTCGGGGTCTCCCCAGCCGAACGCTCGCACGGCCTCGGAAGGGGGTCGGACGCGGCGGCGGGGGGGTGGCGGAGCGGGGACGGTGCGGAGCCATCCCTCCGCTCCCCCGGCGTCCACGAGCCGCTCGCGCAGGCGGTCCTCGGCGCCCGCCCGGTCCGCAGCGCGGGCGGCGGCGACAGCGACGTGCATGTCCATGATCAAGTCCTCGGCGGGGAGCCTGGCGAGCGAGCGCGGGCTCCGTCGAGCGGGGAAGGTAAGTCGCCACCGCCGGAGGTCAAAAAGAAAACGCGGCGACCCGGAGGCCGCCGCGCTTCAGAGGAGTCGACGGAGGCTCAGCGGGTGGCCGAGTCGGTCTCCAGCCGGGAGGTCACTCGGTCTCCGACCCGGACGTCCACGGCCTGGTCGGTCAGGACGGCGGTGGAGACGTGCTCGTCCGCGCTGAAGACGATGAGGCGGCCGATCACCTGGTCGGGCAGCGTCTGGTCTTCGTCCCGCTTCTTGGTGGTCAGGCCGTCCGAGCGGCGAACGATCCAGAAGGTGGTCCCGCTCTCGACGCCGTCGGAGCGGCCGCGATCGATGTATACGACCTGGTTGCGCTGGATGAGGAGGTTCTCGTCGTGGCTCTTGTCGATCACGTAGCCGTCGAGGTCCTGGGACGCCTGACGCGTCCGCACCTGGCCGGTGACCGGGATCCGCTCCGTGAGGAGCTCGCCGCGCTTGAACTCGCCGTAGGCCTGGATGACTCGACCGGTGACCCACTTGTCGCCGACGTCGGAGATCATCACCTCGCCGGTGACCGCGTAGACCTTGCCCAGGCGCGCCGTGCGGACCTCGGGGTGCCGGACTTCCTTGACCTCGTGATACAGCGAGTAGATGTCGCCGCAGTTCACGTCGTCCGGGTTGCGGAAGCGCAGGTAGACGACGTCGCCGAGCGTGAGGTGCGTGGCGTTCGGCACGGCCGAGTCGAGGCGGCCGAGCGGCTCCACCTCGGAGCGCGCCAGGAACGACGCGGCCTGCAGCGTGCGGGGGGTACCCGCGCGTGAGGAGCTGAACGGGACGTAGAGGCGGCACTCGCGCTCGCCCTGGATGAAGTCGAAGAGCGGCTCGAACTCGGTGTCGTACGTGATGTCCACGATGTCCTGGTCGCCCAGCAGCACGCTCGGGGGCCGCACGTCCGTGCCGGGCTCGAAGCGCAGGCGCTGCCCGGGGTAGATGTAGTGAGGGTTCGAGACCTCTTCGTTGTTGATCGACCACAGGGTCGGCCAGTACTCCGGGTCTCCGAAGAACTGGGAGCACAGATCCCACAGCGTGTCGCCGGGCACGACCTCGTACACATCGGTCGAGCCGGTGCCCCCGAGGTTGGTGCCGGAACCCTGTGCGAGGGCGGCGGTGGGGATCAGCGCCAGCGAGAGGCCCGTGGCGAAGGAGAGAACCCGGTTCAGCAGCATCTGAGGACTCCGCGCGCGCGAATCAACCGGTGGTTCGCGCTACCGCATCATCCGAAAACGACGCCGGAAGGTCAAGGATCGCCACCACTTGGGCAGGGGCAAGGGCCCCCGGGTGCCTAGTCCAGGTCGAAGAAGAGCGTGTCCTTGACGCGGGAGTCCACGAACTTCTGGAGCGCCTTCTGCTCGTGGGCTTCCAGCCCCAGGAAGCGCAGCCCGAAGCCCGCGGGGAGCCCGCCTCGCGCGTTGGTCGGGCGGATCCAGGCGATCTCGCCCCGCAGGTTCATCGGCTCCGACCCCATCACGCTCACGGTGACCTCGAGGACCGTCCCCAGCGGGTGCGGAGCCTCGGTGGCGACGAACAGGCCGCCCTCGGAGATGTTCTCCGAGAAGCCCGTGAAGAAGTTGTTGGAGCTGCGGAGGTCGACCTCCACCTCGAAGTCCACGCGGCGATGCCGGCGACGTTCGGCGCCCCCCACGCTCGAGTCCATCTCCTGGGTCTCGATGACGGTCGGGTCGATCGCGGGGGCGGTGGTCAAGGGAAACTCCGGGGCAGTGGTGGGGAGGACGAGGGGCGGTCCGCTCATCGGCGGTTTCGGTCCCGACTTGAGCGGCGGAAGGCGCGATAGGACCGATCCTCGCGTTTCGGGGGCGCGACGACCTCGGCGAGACCGGCGGCCTCGCCGTCGAGGATCCGGAACTCCACCCGCCGGTCGCGGTCGTGGTCCGTGCCCGCGGCCTCCCGCTCTCCGTACCCCTTGGGGACGAGGCGGTCGGCGCCGACGCCCCGGAGCACGAGGTAGTCGACCACGGCGTTCGCGCGACGGCGGCTGAGCGGGTCGTTGTGGGCGTGGCTGCCGCGTCGGTCGGCGTGGCCCGCGACCTCGATCCGGCGGACGCCGGGGTGGTTGGACAGCCAGAGCGCGAGCCGCTCCAGGTCGGCCCGGCCGTCGACGGTCAGGCGCGCGGAGTCGAGCGCGAACAAGACGCGGGAGCGAATGCGCGCGGGCCGGTCGACCAGCCGCAGTCCCCAGCCGCTCGTCTGCGCGGTCTCGGGCAGCGGGGGGTGCGACACCGCGACCGTCGCGGGCTCCTCGGGATCGGGGGCCTGCTCCGCGACGGCCGAGGGTGTGGCGCGGGGGCGGGGATCGATCCGGGTGCGGACCCCGAAGAAGACGCGGCCCTCGGGGGTGCCGACGCCGGGTCCCAGGCCCAGGGCGACCCCGCCGAGGATCTCCAGGCGACGCTTCTCGCCCACGGCGAGGCGCGCCCAGCTCACCCACTCCGCGTGCCGGGCGTTGGGCCCCGCGCCCACCGCGCCGGCGACCTCGGTGCCCACGCGGAACACGTCGGACGGCGTCCAGCGGCCCCCGACGGCGAAGGTGAACTCACCCGCGGTGTCGAGCCCCGCCAGCTGCGTGCGCGGCCGGAACCGCCACCCGAAGTCGCCCGCGACCGCGAACGACACGCGCCGGATCTCGGGCGACGCGGGGCGACCCTCGAACGTGAGTCGGGGCTGGATCGACGGGCCGGGATCGCCGATGAGGGCGTCCTCGCGGCCGGTCGGGAACGAGATCGGCGCCGCGAAGGCGATGCCCAGCGGCTTCACCGTGGGGTCCAGGATCATGACCCGCGGCTCGAGCCGCACGTCGCCGATCCCTCCGACCGGGAGCTCCTCGCCGGTCTCCGGGTGGACCCCGATCTGGTACAGCGTCAGGGGGAGGTCGGCGGCCAGGCGGACGCGCCGACCGATGTTCCAGCCCGCCTGCAGCCGCGCGCCCACGCGCCCCTCGAGCAGGGCCGCGCCCCGCCCTTCCCCATCCTCCGCGGTGCGGACGACCGGGTTGCGGGACACGTGCAGCCACGCCGTGAGGTCGATCTGCCAGGGGACGCCCGCGCCCACCGCGCTCAGGACGACCCCGCCTTCGGGATCGCCGGTCGGTCGGAACCGCTCGGTGTCCAGCGCGGGGGACGGGTCCTCGGCGCGCGCGGGCAGCGCGCACAGGAGGACCGCCAGGGCGACCAGCGCGCGGGTCACGCGAGCCCCCGGGGGCGCCGCAGGCGGAGCCCGAACGCGACGAAGAGGAACGCGAGCGCGCCGCCCGGGTCGCCTTCGGTCAGCTCGCAGCACCCTCCCCCGCGGATCCCGAGGGGGGGCGACTGCGGACCGGGGCCCGGGCCGGTCGCCGCGTCGTCGTCGTCGCCGGTGAGGTCGTCGTCGTCACCGGTGGGGTCGGAGTCGTCGTCGTCGTCGTCGTCGGTGTCGTCGTCGTCGGCCGAATCGTCGTCGTCGTCGTCGTC
>CAZEKB010000004.1:96797-134535 GCA_964512225.1 uncultured Rickettsiales bacterium
CGTCGTCGTCGTCGGTGTCGTCGTCGTCGGCCGAATCGTCGTCGTCGTCGTCGTCGCCGGTGCCGGTGCCGGTGCCGGGCGGACAACCCTCGTCGACGTCGTCGTCGCAGTCGTCGTCGAGCCCGTTGCAGCGCTCCGGCGCGCCGGGGAAGATCTCGTCGTCGGTCTCGTCGCAGTCGCCCTCGCAGGCGTCCCAGCCGTCGCCGTCGAGGTCGCGCGCGTCGTCCACCCGGCCGTTGCAGTCGTTGTCGATGCCGTCGCAGATCTCGACCGCCCCCGGGTAGCGGGCGGGCTCGGTGTCGTCGCAGTCCCCCGCGCACGCGGGCACGCCGTCTCCGTCGAAGTCGTCGCCGCCGTCCACGACGCCGTCGCAGTCGTCGTCCACGCCGTCGCAGACGCCGTCCTCACCGTCGATCTCGCCGGGAGAGAGGCTCGCGTCGCCGTCGTCGCAGTCGCCTTCGAGCTCGGAGAAGCCGTCGCCGTCGTTGTCCACGGAGCCCGGCGCGCCGAAGCACAGGGCGTCGATGCCGAAGCCGTCCTCGATCGCGGACGCGGTCACGACGACCTCGTCGAAGTACTGGTCCGGGTCGACCTCGACCACCGCCCCGAACGCGCCGCCCTCGAGCCCCTCGATCGCCAGGGGGACGGAGACGGAGCCCACGGAGACGCCGAAGCGCCGGAGGTCCAGATCGAGGCCCGTCTCGACGTCGATCCACCAGGCCGCGACCGCCGCCTGGGGCTCGTAGAACGTCAGGGTGACGGTGGCCGCGAACCCCGCGTCGTAACCCACGGCGGCGACGCGGTTGCCGAGGCCCGGGGTGCCGAACGCCGACGGCATGGCGGCCAGGGACGCGGCGCCCGAGAACACGACGCCGAAGGGCGCATAGACGTTGTTGATCGGGTGGGCGGTCCACAGGCTCTCGAAGTCGATCTCCACCGGGGAGCTGCTCCCGGGGAAGGCCGCGGCGTCGCAGGGGAAGGCGACGTCCACCACGTCGGCGGCGGCGGCGGGCGAGGCCGAGAGCAGCAGCAGCGCCATCGCGGTACGGGAGGTGTTCACGGCCGCCTCATCGGAGAGTACGCACACACCTTGAGGCCTCAAGACGAGCGCGGTTCAACCGATGGACATGAGGTCGAACCTCCGGGCTCGACTCGGAGGCGCCATGACCTGGATGAAGACCGCACGCGCACGCACCCCCGGCCCCGCCCCCGAAGACAAGGAGGACGGCCCCGCGCTCACGGCCGTCTCCGAAGACCCATCAGGCGACGACGAAGCGGACGACACGGAGCCGAGCGCGGAGTTCGAGGAGGTCCGCTCGGACCACCTCCTGCGCATGTGCAACGCGCTCCTCCAGCCGCTTCGCGTCGAGGTCGGCCAGGTGCACGGCCCCGACTGCGACAAGCCTCTCCGCACGGTCCTGGGCGAGCTCCAGTACGACATCGACGAAGGTCTCACCGAGCACACGGTCCGCCGCGGCGAGGGGGCGCTGAGGGAGGCGCTGCCGACCTGGTTCGGCGAGCGCAAGGCCGCGTGGTCCGAGCGCGAGAAGCAGTTCGGAGCGCTGCTGGAGCAGCTCGGCGAGTCCCTCTTCAAGCTCGAGAGCAAGGACCAGAAGTCCACCGCCCGCATCCGCGACGGCTTGACGCACCTCGAGAGCGGGGCCGGCCGGACCACCCCCGCCCAGATGAAGCGGATCGTCGACAACGTGGTCCGCGCCGTGGACGACATGCAGGCCGAGAACGCCCGCCGGGTGCAGAGCATGAGCTCGAAGATCCGCGAGCTCCACGAGCAGGTGGTGGAGAAGACCCTCGAGGCCACGACCGACCGACTCACGGGCCTCAACAACCGCGCCACCTTCGACGACCGCATCAAGCGGCTGATCACCAAGAGCCGGCTCGCGCCGTTCCGCTACACCCTGCTGCTGATGGACATCGACCACTTCAAGGCCGTGAACGACACCCACGGACACGTGGAGGGCGATCGTGTCCTCCGGGCCGTCGCGACCCAGCTCGAGAAGATCATCCTGCGCAAGTCCGACTTCCTCGCCCGGTACGGGGGCGAGGAGTTCGCGGTGCTCCTGGCCGACGCCGACGGCGACGCGGGACGCGGAGCCGCCGAGCGCGTCCGGGAGGCCGTGGAGGCGATGGACCTGTCCGTCGAGGGCAAGCCGCTCCCCATCACGATCTCGATCGGGGTCGCCGAGGGCTGCCGCACCGACTCCCCGAACAAGCTGATCAAGCGCGCCGACGACTCGCTGTACATCGCGAAGAAGACCGGCCGAAACCGCGTCGTGGTCGCGGGCTCGGGCCCCGGAGCGCGGGTGCGACTCCCCGGCGAGCTCAGCGACCGCGCGCGGGCGGCGCGCAAGGCCAAGCGGACCGAAGAGCAGATGAAGGGACGCCAAGCGCCGCGGCCGAAGGTAATTTCCCCGCGTGGACGCCTCCCCCGCCGCTGACGCCCCCTCCGTCTCCGCGATCGACTGGACCGCCTGGATCGCCCGGGACCGGGCCACGCTCATGTTCGTCCGCGACGCCGGGCGAGTGCTCCTCATCCGCAAGAAGCGCGGCCTCGGCGCGGGCAAGATCAACGCGCCCGGGGGACGCCTCGAGCCCGGCGAGACCGCCCTTCAGTGCGCGATCCGCGAGCTCGAGGAGGAGGTCTGCGTGCGAGCCGGGCCCGCGACGTGGGCGGGGGAGCACCGATTCCAGTTCCGCGACGGCTACTCGCTGCACGTTGACGTGTTCGCGGCCTTCGGCTTCACCGGCACGCCCACCGAGACCGACGAGGCGGTCCCCCTCTGGTTCGAGGAGCGCTCCATCCCCTTCGCCGAGATGTGGGAGGACGATCGGCTGTGGATCCCGCACCTCCTCGCGGGGCGGCGGTTCTCGGGTCGCTACATCTTCGACGACGACCGCATGGTCGACGCGGCGATCGCCGTCGGCGACGCCGCCCCCGCGGGTCCGGTGCCGGTCGGCGTGCTCCGCCTCAGCTGACCTCGCCGTCGGGCGGGAGCCGCTCGAAGGGCCGTCGCGGGCGGTCCGCGGGACGCTCCGGCTCCTCGGCGGGCGCGGGGTCCACCGCGGGCTTCGGGGGCGCGGGCTCCTCCCAGTCGATCGCGCCCGCGAGGATCCACACGACGTCGCCGCCTCGGTCGTAGCCCGGGGCGTCTTCGTGAGCGGTGAGCTCGGGCAGGGGCACGACGGTCACCAGGACGGCCTCGCGCTCGAGCCCGGCGGCCGCGGCGACGAGATCCGCGACGGCGGCGGCCCGGTGCTGGGAGAGGGTCACCGGATCGAGGTACTGGTAGGTCTCGACCCCGTCCTCCCCCGGCTCGACGACGTGCACCACCCGGGCCGGAGACACCTCCGACGGCCCCACGGCCGCCCCGTGCAGATCGATGATGGGGGTGACGGGATCGCCGGGCACCGGGCCCTCGCCGGCGTCGCGGGTGATGGAGACGGAGCGATCGATGTCGGGACCGACCACGCCGAGCTCGCGGAGGCGGGTGCGGACGCGGACCTCCACGGGCCCCTCGATGGCCTTGAGGCCCTTCGCCCACCGGGCGATCGCGGCCCGGCCCTCGTCGGTGGGCCGAGTCCCTTCGGGGCTGAACAGCTCGGCGACGGGGAAGACGACCCTCGAGCGGGGCCGTCGATCGGTCACCGCGCCCGTCGTGCGCACAGAGTCTCCGACCTGGACGCGGTCCGCGGGCGCGCCGCTCTCGTCCAGGCCGTCGGGGAGCGCGACGGGGGGGCCGGCGATCTGGGTCGCCACCGCGACGCCCGCGTCGACCGACGTCACCGACAGGCGACCGACCTCCCACCACAGCACGGCGTCGCGGTACGGGGCGGCCCCTCGGGCCGAGGGCAACCTCCGGTAGACCTGCAGTACCGTGCCTGCGCCGATGGCGGGCTCGGCGCCCACACGAACGACGTACGTCGGACCGTGCACGGCGACGACGACCCCGGGCTCGCGCTCGGCGGTGGGGGGCTCGGGCGCGGCGCCGAACTCGACGGCGGCGGCCGTCGACGGGACGGCCAGGGCGAGGATCACGGCGGCGATGCGAAGGGACATGGCGGGCCTCCGGGTCACAAGAGGAAGGTGAGGCCGACGACGACGCCGGCTCCGCTGAGGTCGAGGCCGGCGCGGCCGAAGTCGGCGGCCGATCGCAAGCGACCCTCCACCTGCAGGTAGAGGTCGCTGGGGCCGCGGATCTCGGTGAAGCGAGGCCCCCCGAACGACAGCTCGGGGAAGGGCAGGCGCAGCTGAAAGCCTCCCGCGACGTGCACGGCCGCCTTGACGCCGCGCCACTCGCCCGAGCCCCCCTCCTCGACCGACCAGGTCTCCACCGCGCCGACCACGCCCAGGCCGGCTCGCACGATCGGGACGACGGGTTGGCCGTCGCGCACGGCCAGGCGGGCCCGGCCCTCGACGGCCACCGGGATCTGCCACAGAACGGTCGTGGGCATCGGCTCCTTCGGCGCGATCCCCTCCCCCGTCCGGCGCTGTACGCCCACGACGAGCCCCACGCCCAGGCGCTCGCCCCACCACGCCCCTCCGCGGAGCTCGATCTCCAGGGGGTGGGTGGTCCCGTAGACCGTGTCCATCTCCGGCGACGGCTGCCGCTGGATTCCCCCCGCGATCGTCAGCGTGACCGTGCGGGGCGGGGGCTGCGGCAGGCTCGGCAGCGCGGCGAAGGGTTCGAGCGCCAGCAAGCCGACCACGAGGCCGACGGAGCCGAGGCCCGCGATCACCGGGACCCTCGGCGTCCCCGCAGGCGACGTCGCTGCACCTCGAACAGCACGCGGATGAGCCGCTCCTGCGTCACCGAGCTCATCGCGTCGAATTCGAGGGCGATGTCGTACAGGCCCACGCCCTGGGCTCGGCAACGCACGACGCGTCCGTCCGTGCGGAACGGGACCTGGCTGATGTCGTCCGGGAAGACGAACTCGATCGAGAGCGCGTCGCCGACCGGGTAGCTCGTGGTGCCCACGAAGCCCATGCCGCCGGCGGAGAGGTTGGCCTCGACCACGAGGCGAGGCGACCAGCCGCCTGCGGTCGCTTGATCGCCGGCCATCGCGGTGAGGCTGTCGAGCACGCCCATGAGCTGGTCGACGAACTGGCGACCCGCGGGGGTGGTGGTCTTGCGGAACCGCTGAGCGGCGCGGCCGAGGCCCTCGTACTGCTCGACGAGATCGCCGGCGGGGTCGGCTTCGTCGGTGCGCGAGCGGAGTCGCACCCCCAACGTGAGCTCGACTCGGAAGTTGCGTCGTCGATCGAGGCGCTTTGCGGGCTGCGAGCTGGGCGACATGGATCCTCCGGGGACTTATCCGCCACCTACCGAAGCAAGAGGCGTGCCGGAGTGTCGCCGGAGGTCAGTTCGTCTGCTGGATGTACAGCGCGGAGCTCACGCCGCGGGCGCGGTAGGCGCGGTGGCCGGACCGCGAACGACGCGCGTCGGCGACGGCCTGGGCGAGCGCAGCGAGGCGCGCCCGCAGGGCGTCCTCGAACCGGGCGGCGGCGATTCGCCGGCGGGAGAGGGCGGCGATCCCGTCGGGGCTGGTGACGACCTCGTGCCAGTCGTCGGTCCGGCGCAGCCGAGCGTCGAAATCTCGACGGGTGGCCAGCCAGTCGGTCGTCGGGTCTTCGTCGCGCCCGAGCGCGTCGGTCCCGGCGTCGAGGTGATCGGCGTAGGCCTCGAGCAGCGCGGCTGCGCTCATCGCGCGGCCTCGCGGGCGGCGTCGGCGGCCATGTACCAGGTCTCTCGGACGTGCCGCAGGATGCGCAGGGCCTCGGGGAGCCGCTCCTCTTCGCCGCGGATCGCCTCACCGAGGCGGGCGCTCACGAACATGTAGAGCCGCAGCATGTTGAGGGTGCCTTCGCCGCCGACCTCGATCTCGAGGCTGCCGACGAGCTCCGACACGATCGCCAGGGACTTGCCCAGCATCCGCCGACGCTCGGCGGGGTCCTGCTCGAGGCGAGCTCGCTCGGCGGACTTCACCGCTTCGTCCAGGAGCATCAGGAGGATGTCGACGGGGTCTGCGCTGGCCACGTTGGCGCGTCGGTACTGCTGCATGTATCGGCTTGCGGACATCGGTTCTCCGGGCTGTCGGGGAGGCGCGGGGGGCGTCGCCGCGCACTCCCCTTATCGGCGCTCAAGAGGCGTTGATTGAGTTCAATGCCTCGAGCTGCTGCGTGAGAAAAGACTCCGTGGACTGATACTCCGCCATGATCAGCTCAAGTGCGGTGAACTGGGCCCGAAGGCGCTGCTCTTCGCGCTCGAGTCGGGCCTCCTGCCGCTCGATCCGCTCCTGCACGTCGTCGATCTCGGTGGAGAGGCCGTCGATCCGGGGCTCGATGAGCCCGGTCGTGGGATCCGTGACGTCTCCCGTCACCGTCGCCATCGACGCGAACAGACCGGACGAGCCGGCGAGCATGGTCACCACGTCGGAGTAGTGGTCGGTCAGGGCCGTGTCGAAGTCGCTGCGATCGAAGGCGAGCTTCCCGTCCTGGCCGGTGCCGATGCCGATCTCGTTGAGCCCGCTGATCGAGCCCGTGGCGAAGCCGGAGCTCAGCACGTTCGCCAATCGTCGCTCGATCGTGCGGGTGGTGGAGTCCGTGGCGAGGGGGCCGCCGTCGGCCTCGGCGCTCCCGCGCTGCTCGGTCAGGAAGTCCACGATCTCGTTGTAGGAGTCGATGAACTCCTCGATCGAGTCGGCCATGCCGTCGGGATCGGCCGCCACCGTGATCTTGGCGTAGCCGCTCGTGGGCGCGTGCAGGTCCAGCGTCACGCCGGGGATGAGGTCGGTGACCGTGTTGGTGGGCTTGCGCACCGTGAGGCCGCCGAACCGCATCTCCGCGTCCACGGCCGAGTTGGCGATCTGGAAGCTCGGGTTCGTGCCTCCGCCGGTCCTCTGGTAGCTGAGGTTCACCCGGTTGGCCACGCCGGTCTGGTCCGCGCTGATCATCAGGCGGTGGGGGTTGCTGCCCACGCCGGTGTCGAGCACGTAGGCGGTCGCGCCGTCGACGTTGTCGTTGATGTAGGCGGCCAGGCTCGCGACCGTGTTGTTGCCGTTGGAGCCCCGGATCTGGAACTGCGTGGTCTGGCCCGCGATCGTCAGGGTCATGTTTCCCCTGGCGATGGTGGACGTGGGGGAGTTGAAGCCGCGCGAGCGGTGGATCGAGTTCTCGGCCAGGCGCACGACGCGGACGTCGTAGGTGCCGGCGGCGGCCCCGCCCGTCGCGGTGGCGGAGATCTTGGCCTCCTGCGAGGACGTCACGTCGAACGACCCCAGCTCGTTGGCGGAGTCCATGCCCTGGACCGCGGTCTCGAGGTCACCCAGGAGCGTATTGAAGTCGCGGTAGGCCGAGCGCTTGGCCTCGAGGCCGCCCTTCGTGATCTCCATGGACGCGATCGGGCGGCGCATCGTCTCCATGACGCCGTTGATGATCGCGCTGGTGTCGAGTCCCGAGACGATTCCGTCGATGCCGGGCATGGGTCAGCTCCTCTTCAGGGGTGCGATCCGGGGCCCCGATCCGCCGAAGGGCCGCCCCCCGTCAGGAGGGCGACCCGCCGGTCGGGCGACCGGGTTCGGTTACTGCAGCAGCGACAGGGCGGCCTGCGGGGCCGTGTTGGCCTGCGCGAGGATGGCGACGCCGGCCTGCTGGAAGACCTGGTTGCGCGTGAGGTCGGCGGTCTCGGACGCGAAGTCCACGTCGCGGATCGTCGACTCGGTGGCGACCAGCTTCTCGGTGTAGTTCTCGAGGTTCGAGAGGGCCGAGCCGAGCCGGTTCTGGATCGCACCGTAGGCGGCGCGCGAGGTGTTCACGGAGTCGAGCGCCGTGTCGATGGCCGTGATGGCCGTCTGCGACGTGGCCGCCGTCGACAGGTCGATCGTGCCGGAGTCGACCGCGAGGGTCGTCGAGCGCGCGTCCTGCAGCGTGACCGTGAGGCGGTTGTTGGCGGCGGCGAAGTGGCCGACCTGGATCTCGACGGTCGCGGTGGAGCCGTTGGACATCACGAGACCGTTGAACTCGGTCGTATTGGCGATCCGGTCCATCTCGGCCTGCAGGGCCGTGAACTCCGTGGCGAGGTAGCCGCGCTCCTGGGCCTGGAGCAGACCCGAGGAGGACTGCACCGCGAGCTCGCGCATCCGGGAGAGGATCGCGGTGGTCTCGCTGAGGCCGCCTTCCGCCACCTGCACCATGTTGATGCCGTCGGCGGTGTTGCGCGCGGCGACGCGCAGGGACTTGATCTCGGAGCGCATCTGCTCGGAGATCGCGAGGCCCGCGGCGTCGTCGGCGGCGCGGTTGATGCGAAGGCCCGAAGAGAGCTTCTCGAAGTTGCCCTGCAGGCGGCCCTGGGACCGGCCGAGGTTCTTCTGGACGAAGACGGACGCTACGTTGGTGTTGACGCGAAACGGCATGTTGCCTCCTTCTATGTGCCCACTCGGGGCCGGGATGCCCTACTCGGGCGGAGTAGCGCCCCGGTGGGCCCGGGTGACGCTTGTCTGTTGTGCTTGTCTTTTCGTCGGTGATTCCGGGGACTTGACGAGATTGTCGTCGTTCAGGGGTCGTCGGGACCCCATTCCCCGCGATCGGGCTACAGCAGCTCGAAGATCGAGGGCGTGCGCGACTTCGCGGTCACCTGGAGGGCCTGCTCGTAGGCCTGGCGCGTCTGCACCACGGCCGAGTAGGCCTCCACGATGTCGACCTCCTCCAGCTGAGCTCGGCGATCTTCCAGCGCGGACTCCGCGGACTCGAAGATCGCGTCGAGGTTCTCGAGCAGACCCACGTCCGCCCCGAGCTCGGAGCGCGACTGGATCACGTGGTCGATCGACGCGGCGAGCTCGTCCAGCCCGGTGCGGATGACCGAGACGTCGTTCGTCTGGAGGCCCGCGATGAGACCATCGAGGGCGCCGACGACGTCCTGGTCTCCCGCCGTTCCGCGCAGCAGCTCGCCGCCGTCGGCGGTGACCGGCGCGTCGACGCCCCCCGGGAGGTCGATCGTGATCTCGTCGGCGTTGCCCTGGTAGGCGCCCGTGGCGGCGAACGCGGGCGCGTCCGTCGCCGAGCCGGCGAACAGGTAGCGGTCCAGGAACTTCGTATTGCCGAGCTCGATCAGGGTCTGCTTGATCTCGGTGACCTCGGCCGCCGCGGCGGTGCGCTCGGACGCGGACATCGTGGCGTTCGCCATCGCCAGCGCGACCTCGCGGGCGCGGCTGAGGCGCGTCGTCATCTCCGCCAGGGCGAGCTCGCGGCGCTGGTGCTCGGCGCCCGCCTGGTCGATCTTCGCGCGACCGATCGAGTAGTCCTCGGCCGCGGCCTTCGCCAGGAGGGCCCGGCGGCTGCCCGCGGGATCGTCGGAAGGTCGTTCGATGCGGCGGCCGCTCGTGGCGGTTCGGGACGCCTTGGCCTGATCCGCCTGCTTGCGACGGGTCTCCAGCACCTGGGCGCGGTGGGCCTGAGTTTGCGTGACTCGCATGGTCCGGTCCTCCGAACCCCGACGGAGGGGCTCGTGCCGATCTCATCGGCTGGATTCAGACGATCCTTAGGAGCTCGTCCATCAGCTCGTCGGCGATGGACAGGACGCGACCTGCGGCCTGGTAGGCGTCCTGGAAGCGCAGCAGGTCCAGCGCCTCCTCTTCCACGGAGACCCCGGACGTGGAGTCGCGGAGGTCCAGGGACGCGTGCAGGCGGGCCTCGGATCGCGACTGATCGGTGTATGCCGCGGACGCGGCGGTGCCGACCTCCACGACGATGTCCGCGTAGAAGCCCAGGAACGTGCGCGTCCCGCCGCCCGCGAGGTTCGCGTCGGCGAGCGCCGCCAGGGCCTGGCTCCCGGTGTTGTCGGCGGGGCGGCCCGGCGCGCCCGCGGCGGCGATCGCGGCGGTGTTGCCCACGACCGCGGCGCCCATCGCGAACGCGGCGGCGGCCCCGGTGGCGACGGTCGGAGCGGCGAAGAAGGCCCGCCCCGTCACGCCGTCGGATCCGTAGCCCGTCGCGTGCACCGTGTTGACCTCGGTGGCCAGGTCGTAGGCCAGCGAGTCGAGGTCGGCCTGCAGCTCCGGCACGATCGTGTCGCGCTCGTCGAGCAGCGCGCCGATGCGAGCCCCCGTGACCTGCTCCGTGATCTCGACGACGCCGCCGCCCATGGGGATCTCGACGCGGTTGAGGTTCGTGATGGGGTCCTCGCTCACGGACAGGGGGCGCGTCGTCTCGCCCTGGACGAGCGCGTGCCCACCCAGGAGCACCGTGACGCTGCCGTCCGCCTGCTCCGCGGCGTTGATCGGGACGAGGGCGGCGAGGCTGTCGAGCGCCGCGACACGCTGGGACCGGAGGTCGCCCGCCTCGCCGCCCGCCGCCTCGAGGCTGGTGATCTCGGCGTTGAGCGCGCCGAGCTGCGTGAGGAGGGAGTTCGCTTCGGTGACGGCCTCGGCCACGCGCTCGTCGGCCGTCGTGACCCGGTCCTGGAGGGCCTCGGCGGCCTGCGTGAACATGGCCGCGAGGGTGTCGCCCGCGCCGAGGACCGCGCGCCGGAGCGACGGGTCCGCGGGGTCGCTGCCGAGGCGGGAGAAGGAGTCGAAGAACTGCGTGATCGCGGCGCCGAGGCGGCCGTCGGGGCCCTCGGAGAAGATCGGCTCGATCGCCTGGTAGGCGTGCGCGCGCTGGTCCGCGTAGGAGCTGGTGGCCGTGCGCTCGGTGACGGAGCGCTGGTTGAACTGGTCGTAGGCGCTGGTGATCGTGTCCGCGGACACGCCGCGGCCGAGGAGGAGACCGCCCCGACGGATCGTGCCGACGGTGCTCAGCTGCAGCCGCTGGCGTGCGTAGCCGGGCGTGTCTGCGTTGGCGACGTTGTTGCTCGCCACGGCGATCCCCCGGCGGGCGGCCTGCATGGCGCCCGCTCCGGTGCGGAGGATCGAGAAGATGCTCACAGGGCCCCGCTGAAGAGCTCGCCGCGCGTGGCGGACTTGGAGCGGGCGCCGCTCGCGTCGTAGGACGGGGGCTCGGCGGCCTCGGCGAGGGACTCGCTGAAGTGGCGGGTGAAGTCGAGGGTCTGCTCGATGATCAGGCGGTTGCGCTCGCGCACGAGGAGGAACTCGTCGCGCAGGCCCACCAGGCGTCCGTGCAGCCCGCGCAGGCGGTCCGCGGCGGCCGCGGGGGCCGTGTCGATGACCATCTGGAGGGCGAGGCGTCCGCCGAACCCGCCCCGGCCGGGCGCGCACTCGTCGATGGCGCGGCTTCGGGTCCGGGATGCGTGCTCGAGGGCCTGCAACTGGGCCTCCTGTTCGGCGGTGTATCGCTCGACCGCGGCCACTTCCAGCCGGCCGAGGGCGCCTGCCATCTTCATCGCGGAGCGGACGAGCTCCTCGACGAGCGCGGTCTCGGCGCTGAGGGCGGACACGAGGGATTCCCAGCTTTCGGCTCGACTCATTTCTGCCTCCGGGTCCCCGGGGGGACGCTCAGAGACGAAGCAAGTCGCGTGCCGGCTGCGACCTCCATCCGCTCGCGCGCTAGAACATCTCCTGCGCCATCTTCTGGGCGATGGCCGCCGAGTCGGGCTCCATGCGCCCGGCCGCGAGGTCCGCGCGCGCCTCTTCGACGAGATCGATGCGGAAGTCGGGAGCCGCCTTGGCGAGCTCGGTGACGCGCGAGGCCTCCTCCGAGCGGGGGCTCAACGTCAGGGAGGAGCCCGCGGGATCGGCGTCGAGGCTGGTGGTGGCGTCGCCCCCGCCTTCCCCGGCGCGACGCGCCCCGGCTGCTTCCGATCGAGCCGCACCAGCGATGGCGCCGATGTTGTCCTGTCCTGCGATCTTCATGACTCACTCCGGTCTCGAGGCCCGTCCCCGGTGGGTCCGGGAAGGGTCTCATCAGATTCATCGGACCTTCGACGGGAACCTTGAGCAACTGTCGACGTTCCGACGAGACTCCGGCGGTGTTCCGACACCGCGTTCGGGTCAGCGGAGGTAGTCGAGGGGATCCACGGGCCGACCGTCGACCCGGATCTCGAGGTGGAGGTGGGGACCCGTCGTGCGCCCGGTCGTGCCGACCGTGCCGAGCCGCGTCCCCGCGGCGATCGTATCGCCGACCGCGACGTCCAGGTCCGCCTGGTGCGCGTAGCGCGTGACGACGCCGTCGCCGTGGTCCACGTCCACGACGTTCCCGTAGCCCTCGGCGACGCCCGCCCGGACCACGCGGCCCGGGGCCATCGCCAGCACGGGCGTGCCCTCGGGGGCGGCGAGGTCGAGCCCCGAGTGATCGGTGGATGCACCGGCCACGGGCGCAGCGCGCAGGCCGAAGTCCGAGGTGATCGTCCCCGGGCTCTCCGCGGGCAGCGGCCAGGCCCAGCCGTCGGGGCCGCCGCCGAGGACCGCGGCCACCGACGTGGACGTGCCCCCGCCGTACCGGGCGCGCATCGTCTTCACCAGGTCGTCCGCGAGGCCGAGGCCCGGGCCGTCGACGATCCGGTTCGCGATCTCCTCGTCGAACATGTCGTTCCAGGTGCTCATCGCGGACCCGCCGAACAGGCCCTCCTGGGAGCTCGTGGCCTCGCGCATCTGCTTGACCATCGACCGCACCAGGTAGCCCTCGAACTGCTTCGCCGCGTCGCGCAGGCCGCCCTCGTCGCCGCGGGCCGCCGCGCGCTTCAGCTTGGCAGCGACGTCGTCGCCACCCGCCGCGCGCGCCGCGCCCAGGGCCGCCGTGGGATCGACCGGGCTCGTCATTGGACGACGATCTCCGCGTCGAGCGCGCCCGCCGCCTTGATCATCTGGAGGATCGTGATCAGGTCGCGGGGCGCCACGCCGAGCTGGTTCAGGCCGCCCACGACTTCGCCGATGGACACGCCGCCCACCACGTCGAGGCGACCGCCCTGCTCGGTGGCGTCGAGCGTCGTATCGGGCACGACCACCGTCGATCCGCCCGAGAGCGCCGACGGCTGGGACACCCCGAGGTCCGTGTCGACCTCGATCGTGAGCCCGCCGTGAGCCACGGCCACCGTCTGGATCGCCACGCGGCTCCCCACGACCACGGTCCCGGTCCGCTCGTTCACGACCACCCGCGCGGGCGCGTCGATCGCGATCTCCAGCGACTCGACCGCCGCCACCAGCTCGGGGACCCGACCCTGGTACTGCGGGGGCACGCTCACGCGCACCGTGCCCGAGTCGAGCGCGTGCGCGAAGTCGCCCACCAGCGCGTGGTTCAGCGTCTTGGCCATGCCCACGGCCGTCTTCCAGTCCGACTCGCGGAGGGACAGGAGCAGGTCCGGGCGATCGAGCATGCGCGTCGCCGACGACTTCACCACCAGGCCGCCGCTCGGGACGCGTCCGACGTTCGTGCTGTTCTTGCGCGCGCTCGAGCCCCCGGCTGCGGCGCCGAACCCGCCGAGCATCAGCGGGCCCTGGGCCGTGACCCACGTCCACCGGTTCTGGGGGTCGCGCAGCGGCGTGATGACGAGCTGGCCGCCCTGCAGGGAGCGGGCGTCGCCGATGCTCGCGACGGTCACGTCGACATTCGCGTCCTCCCGGGCGAACGGGGGGAGGGTCGCCTGAACCATGACCACGGCCACGTTCTTGGCCTTGATCGAGCGCTCGGGGATGTCGAGGGTGTTGGCGCGGATGACCTGCCGGAGCAGCTCCGTGGCCGCCTTGCCGCCGTCGCCGGTGCCCTGGAGACCGACGACGAGGCCGGTGCCCTGGAGCTGGATGCCGCCCACGCCTTCCCAGCGCGCGACGTCCTTGATGCGGGCCGCGGACGCGTCGGTCGGGACCGCGAGGGATACGAGGGTCCCGACGAGGAAGAGCGTGAGGATCGGGCGAGTCGACATGGCGGTCTCCTGCGATCAGAAGGGTCGGATGACGTCCAGGACGCGGGCGAGCCACCCCGGGCGCTGCTTGCCCGCGATGACGCCCATGCCCGAGTACTCCATGCGCAGGTCGGCCACGTTGTGGCTCGCGATGGAGTTGTCCGAACCGATGAGCTTCGGGTCGACGACGCCGTACAGCCACAGGATGTCGACCTCGTTGTTGATCTTCACCTGCTGGCGGGCGCCGATGACGAGGTAGCCGTTGGGCATCACGTCGAGCACCTTCGCGGTCACGACGGTCTGCAGGACGCCGGTGCGGTCGGTGCCGCCCGCGCCCTTGTACTCGGTGTTGTCGGTGGCCCCCAGGGACGCGTTCGGCTGGATGCCGGGCGCGATCTCGGGGATGGCCGTCTCGAAGCCGAAGAAGGCCGTGACGCCCGCCTGGGCGGTCGACTCGCGGCTCGTCGTGGTCGTGGCGCTGCCCGCGCCCTTGACCGAGTGAGCGACCCGGACCACGACGTGATCGCCGCGCTGGTCGGGCTTGTTGCCGCGGTACACGTTGGTGTCCGTGAAGCGGTACTTGCCCCACTCGTCGACCTCCGGGTCGGCGGGGGGCGGCGGCGCGTCGTACAGGGGGTCGGTGGGCCACGGGTTCCCCGCCTGCGTGGTGACGCAGCCCGAGAGCCCGAACGTGAGGACCGTGAGGACCGTGAGTGCTGTACTGCGCGTCATCGTGAGCCTCCTGCAACCGGCCCGAGGGCCAACTCGACCACGTCCGGCGCCACGAGCAGACCGCGGAGCTCCGCGCCCGTCGCCGTGACGACGCCCACCCAGCTCCCGAGCCCGCCGTCTTCCTGCAGCGTGCCGGTCGTCCGGATCCGCATCGCGCCCGAGCTGAGGCGGACCGTCACCGGCCGACCGCGGCGGGCGTCGACCCGCGTCTCCAGGTCGGACTCCCTGACGACCGCGCCGAGGCGCAGGTCGCGCTTCACGGTGCGACCGATCAGCTCCTGGACCGTGGCCACGGCGCCGTTGGGGACCGCGTCGAGGGGTCGCGTGAGCGACGAGACGTGCTCGCGACCCAGCCGAGTCCCCTTCCCCGCCGACCGGCGCAGGACGGGGATCTCCACGAACCCGACGAGCTCGACCGACGTGGGGATGGTGCCCACCGGCTCGCCGTCGGACGTGACTTCGATCTCGAGGCGCACCCGGCCGAGCCACTCGCCGGACCCGAGCACCCGCAGCTCCACGTCCGCGGGGACGTCGAGGTCGCCGTAGACCTTGAGCCCGCGGGCCTCGACCGCGACCACCGTGTCCGGCAGCCCGGCCTGCGCCGCCGCGACGATGGCGTCGCGCACCTGGACGTCGTCCAGCGGAGCGGCGGAGGCGGGGGCCGCGATCGTGAGCGCGGCGAGCGTGAGGAGCAGGGTGCGCACGTGGGTCACCGGCTGAGGTTGTTCGTGGTCTGGTACATCTCGTCGGCGGTCGTGATCGCCTTGCTCGTCAGCTCGTAGCTGCGCTGCGCGAGGATCATCCCGATGAGCTCGTTGGCGATGTCGACGTTGCTGCCCTCGATGTAACCGCCGAGCGTGGTGCCGAAGCCCTCCTCGCCGGGGTTGCCGCTGCTCGCTTCGCCGCTGGCCTCGGTGGACATGTACAGCCCGCTGCCGAGGGCCTCGAGGCCGCCGGGGTTCTGGAACCGCTGCAGCTCCAGCCGCCCGATCTCGGTCGCCTCTTCGCCGGGGATGCCCGCGGTCACGACGCCGTCCTGAGCGACGGAGATCACGGCCCCCTCGGGGACCGAGATGCCGCCGACCGTGTGCCCCTGGCGGGTCACGAGCGCGCCGCTCGAGTCGACCTGGAAGCGGCCGTCGCGGGTGTACAGCTCCTTGCCGTCGGCCGTCTCGACCTTGAAGAAGCCGTCGCCCTGGATCGCGACGTCCATGGGGTTGTCCGTGGGCTGGATCCCGCCCTGGGCGAAGCTGCGGCGGAGCGCGGCGGTGCGGCTGCCGTGGCCCACCTGCACGCCCTCGCCCCGGTCCTTGCCGCCCGCGGTCTTGCCGCCGGAGTCCCGGACCTTCTCGTAGTACAGGTCCTCGAACTCGGCGCGGGTCGACTTGAAGCCGTCCGTGTTCACGTTGGCGAGGTTGTTGGCGATGTTGTCGACCCGCAGCTGCTGCGCGGCCATGCCGGTCTTCGCGGTGTAGAGAGCTCGCATCATGACCTCCGGGTCAGTCGTTCTTGCGGCCGACGCGCTGCGCCAGCTGCTGGTCCATGTCGTCGCCCGCCTGGGCGCTCTTCTGGAAGGCTTCGTAGTAGCGCTGCAGCGCGATGAGCTCGACGAGGGCGCCCACGGGCTCGACGTTGCTGCCTTCGAGGCGGCCCTGGGCCACCCCGCCGGTGCCGTCGATCAGGTCGCCCCCGATCTCGAACCGGGTGCCGCCCACCTTGGTGAGCGTCGCGCGGTTCGCCACGTCCTTGACGGCGAGCGTCGCGACCTCGGCGCCGCCCACGACGACCGAGCCGTCTGCCCCCACCTCGAGCCCGTTGCCCGCCACCTCGATGGCGCCGCCGTCGGTCCCCAGCACCAGGAGGCCGTCGCGCGTGGCCAGGCGCCCCTCGGCGTCGAGCCGGAACGACCCGTCGCGCGTGAGGAACTCGTTGCCCGCGTCGTCGCGGAGGTGGAAGAAGCCGTCGCCTTCGATCGCGAAGTCCGTCGGCTGGTCGGTGGGGATGGAGGTCCCGGCCGAGAAGTCGGTGGCGGTGGTGTCGACCCGGCTCACGGTCGCCGCCATCGACGACGCCGCGGGGTCCTGAGCGTCGGGGCTCTCGACCTGCTTCACGGAGAACACGGCGCGGTCGGCCTTGAACCCGGTCGTCTGCGCGTTCGCCAGGTTGTTGGCGGCCACGTCGAGGGCGCGCATGGCGCCCGCGCCCGCGGAGGTCCCGATCCAGAGGTTGTTGCCCATGTCGTCCTACTTCCGGCGCCCGCGGCGCCGCTTCCTCTTCTTGAAGGTCTCACCGGGCCGCAGCGAGTCGGCCAGGGCGCCGCGGAGGCGCGCGCAGGACTCGGAGTGCAGCTGACACACCCGGGACTCGGTCACGCCGAGGGCGGCGCCGATCTCCTTCATGTTCATGCCGCGCTCGTAGTACATCGACAGGATCTGCCGGTGCCGCTCGGGGAGGGAGGTCTGGATGGCCTCGGCCAGGTGCTCGAGGGCCTCTCGCTTGCTCAGCGCCTCGTCGGGGGCCACGAACCCGCCCCCGGCGATGGTATCGCCCAGGGTGCCGGTGCCCGCGTCGTCGCCCGTGCTGCGCGGGGCGTCGAAGGACACGAGCGTGTTCGACTTCACCTCGTCGAGCATCTTGTAGTACTGCGCCATCGTCATGCCGAGGGCGTCCGCGATCTCGGGGGTCTCGGGCGGGCGCCGGAGCTTGAGCTCCAGGTCGCGCGTCGTGCGCTGGAGGCGGTTGGCCTTCTCCCGGACGGTCCGCGATGCGGGGTCGAGGCTGCGCAGGTGATCCAGGATCGACCCGCGGATGCGGAACTCGACGTACGTGCCGAAGCTGGTGTCCTTCGACGGGTCGAACTTGTCGAGCGCGTCGAGGAGGCCGAGGGACCCCACGGAGATCAGGTCGTCCAGCTCGACGGTCGCGTGATCCGGCAGGCGGTTGCAGATCCGCCGCGCGATGTAGCTCACCTTGCGGCTGTGCTTCTCGATCAGCTGGTAGCGGGTCATCCCGTCGATGAGGGGCTCGTCGCCCTCCACCACGTTGCGGGCGCGTCGGTATCCGGCGAGTCGCTGGGTCATGTTCACGAGGCAGCTCCCAGGGCCCGAGGCCCTTCTTTGAAGAAGCGGACGCCGGCCGACGGACGGACCGGAGCGGCGCTCCCGAGCAGGCGGTCGGCGACGCGACGCACCGATCGGGCGTAGGCGGAGTGGGGGTAGGCGATCGTCGTGGGCACGCGCTGGTGCACCGAGCGGCGGACGCGGTCGTCGTCCTCGAGCGCCCCGAAGTAGACGAGGTGGACCGGGAGGTGCTCCTCCACGACCGACAGGAGGCGGCGGTAGGTCCGCTTGCCGTCGTTCCGGCTCGTCACGGCGTTGACGATCAGCTCGACCGTCGTGACGCGGTGCGCCTGGTACAGCACCTTGATGGCCGCGTAGGCGTCGAAGATGGCGGTCGGCTCGGGGGTCGTGACCAGGAGGATGCGATCCGAGGCCGCCGCGAAGAGCATGGGGTTGGCGGTGACGCCCGCGCCCGTGTCCACGACCACCACGTCGTAGTCCGCGCCGAGCTCGGTCACGGCGCCGACGACGGCCAGCTGCTCGGGGGGCGACAGCTCGCCTCCCCGGCGGCCCGCGGACGGAGCGGCGAGGAGGTCGACCGCACCCTCGTCGGCGACGGAGACGTGGGTGACGACGTCGCGGACGCACGCTTCACCGTGCATGACCTGGCCGAGGTGCCCCTCGGGGTTGGTGCCCGTGAGGATCGCGAGGTCGCCGACGCCGACGTCGGTGTCCACCAAGAGCACGCGGCGACCGTCGCGGCCGAGCATGGAGGCGAGCGAGGCCGCCAGCTGGCTCTTCCCCACCCCGCCCTTGCCGGAGCTGATCGCCACCGAGAGGGGGAGGGTCCCGGGGATGCGCGGCGTCCTGGTCATCAGCGGCTCTCCTCGTGCGACCCGGGGGTCGCTTCGGGCGACGACGCGGTCGCCGGTTCCTCTTCTTCGCTCGGGGCCGAGACCCGTTGCAGCCAGTCGATGAGTTCCTCCCAGGAGGCTCCTCGGCTGGTGGACCCGTCGCCCGAGCGGTCCCCGTGGAGGAAGCTCGGACTCAAGTCCGTACGCACTGCCGCTGCAACGGGCGTGCCGGGATCGCTCGCGACGTCCACAAAGGTCCAGGCGACCCCGTGCGGGCGCAGGTGTTCGAGGGCCCGAATCGCCCGACAGGTCTCCCGTGCGCTCCACACGGCGGGGAGCACGACGTGCCAGGAGACTCCTCGGAAGGAGCGTCCGGCCGTCGTCACGTAGCGCGTGAGCGCGTCCACCTCGCCCGGCTTGTGGACGTCCACGCCGGGGAGATCGACGACGATCAGGCCGACGTCCTCGTAGTCGCGGCCGATCTGGCGCAGCTCGGAGGGAGAGTCGGCCGTCCGACGGTCCACGCCGATCGGGATGTCGAGATCATGACGGTGAGGCAGGCGCCGCCCGGGGAAGCCCACCTCCGCCCAGATGACCCGCCCCGGGTGCGACATCGCGGCGCTCGCGGCGAGCCCCCGGGCGACCGTGGACCGCCCCACGCCGCGGGGACCGATCAGCCCCACGCACAGCGGCGAGCCCGCGGGCGGCGGGGCGATGTCCCGGATGGGGCGCGTGCGCTCGAACCAGCCGAGCAGGCGCTCCCACGCGTGGGGGCCGGTGCCCGCGACGTTCGCGAGCCTCGAGGCCACGGCGTCGGGGAAGTCCAGCGAGCGGAAGAGCTCCTCGATCGGGGTCGCGACGCGGCGACCGCCCACGACGCGCAGGAAGGGCGCGCGGCCCGACCGCGGGGGGGCCTTCGGCTTCGGAGGCGGCGCGACGCCGACGGGGTTGGTCACCGCGCGCGGCTTCGACGGCGCGGGCTGGAGCAGGCGACGCCCGACGCGGCTGCGACCGGACGTGGCGACGACCTCCACGCCCGCGGCGGTCTCGCGCACCTCGAGGATCGCCGCCGAGTCGCCGAGGCGGAGGCGGATCCGCTCGAACGCGGCCATGGCGGTAGCGGCTTTGAACGTCTGCTTGCTCATGCGGTTACTCCGGGGTGGCGGCTCACATCGCCACCGAAGCGAGGAGGCGGACGCGGTTCCGACCGCCGACCTCGGCGGTGCTCAGGACGGCGACCAGGGGAAGCTCCGCCTCGATGAGGCGGCGCAGGGCGAGGCGGAGATCGGGGGGCGCGAGCAGCACCGGGATCACCCGGCCGCTGCGGGACTGGCGCTCGAACTCGCGGAACAGGCGTCGACGCAGCTCCACGAGCTTGGTCGGGTCGAGGACCAGGAAGGTGCGCCCGCCCTCGCGGTGCACGCCCTGCCGGAGCATCTGCTCGGCGGGTCGCGCCAACGAGATCGTGTGCAGCGTGCCGGTCGGGTCGGCGTACTGGGCCCCGATCTGGCGGGCCAGGGAGCGCCGCACGTGCTCCGTGAGCGCCTCGGCGTCCTGGGAGGTCGGAGCCTGGTCGGCGAGCGCCTCGAGGACGGTGAGCAGGTCGCGGATCGAGACGTTCTCGCGCAGCAGGTTCCGCAGGACCGCCACGATCGTCCCCAGGGGCAGGAGGTTCGGGACGAGCTCGTCGACGACCTTCGGGTGCGTATCGGCCACGCGGTCGATGAGGTGCTGCACCTCCTGGCGTCCCAGCAGGTCCGCCGCGTGCGTCTTGAGCACCTCCGACAGGTGCGTCCCGAGCACGGTCTGGGGGTCGGCGATGGTGCACCCGGCGATCTCGGCCTTGGTGCGGTCCTCGGGGCGGATCCACACCGCGGGCAGGTCGAACGCGGGCTCCTTGCCGGGGACGCCGGGCACGTCCGCGGGGTCGCCGCCCGCGAGGATGGCCAGGAGCCGCCCCGGCTTGAGCTCGCCCGAGGCGACCTCGGTGCCGCGCAGCAGGATCGAGTACCGGTCCGCGCGGAGCTGGAGGTTGTCGCGGACCTCGATGGGGGGCACGACGATGCCGAGCGTGCGCGCGAACGTCCGCCGGATGCGCTTGATTCGACGCATCAGCTCGCCGCCCTTGCGCTCGTCCACCAGCGGGATGAGATCGAAGCCGACCTCGAGCTCCAGGATCTCGAGGGTCTCGAGCAGCTCGCCCCCCTCCTCGTCGGCCGTGGGAGACGCGGGGGCCGGGGCCGCCTCCTCCCCGTCGTCGCCCCCCTCCACCCCGAACCACGCGGCCGCGGCGAGGCACGTCGCGATGAACAGGAAGGGCGTCGCCATGGCCCCGCCGCCCGCGAAGGCGAACGGGACGAGGATGGCCGCCGCCACCCAGAGGACGCGGGGAGACCCGAGCAGCTGCGTGCTCAGGTCGTCCTGGAGCTTCGCCTTGCCCTCGCCCGCCACGCGGGTCACGAGCATCGCCGACGCGATCGAGATGACGAGGGCGGGCACCTGGGAGACCAGCCCGTCGCCGATCGTCAGCACGGAGTACGTGCGCGCCGCCTCGGACGCCGTCATCCCGCCCTGGACGACCCCGATGAACAGGCCGCCCACGAGGTTGATCGCCGTCACGAGCATCCCCGCGATGGCGTCGCCGCGGATGAACTTGCTGGCGCCGTCCATCGCGCCGTGGAAGTCGGCCTCGAGGGTGACGGCGCGGCGCCGGTCGCGGGCTTCGGCCTCACCGATGAGCCCGGCGTTCAGGTCGGCGTCGATCGCCATCTGCTTGCCGGGCATGGCGTCGAGGGTGAAGCGCGCCGCGACCTCGGCGATGCGGCCCGCGCCCTTCGTGACCACCACGAAGTTGATGATGATCAGGATGATGAAGATGACGAGCCCGATGGCGAAGTCGCCGCGGGCCACCAGCGCCCCGAAGGTCTCGATGATCCGTCCCGCCGCCGCGGTGCCGCCGTCGCCCGACGACAGGATCAGCCGCGTCGAGCTGATGTTCAGGCTGAGGCGGAACACCGTCGATACGAGGAGCAGCACCGGGAAGACGGTGAACTCCATGGGGTCGCGGACGTAGAAGGAGACGAGGAAGACGACCAGCGAAAACGCGATCGAGACGGCGAGGAGGATGTCGAGGAAGGCTGCCGAGAGCGGGATGATCAGCAGCCCGAGGGCGCCGACGATGCACAGGGTGACCAGGATCTCGCGCTTGCCGCCTCGCAGCAGCTCCGTCAGTCCTGCGCTTCCGCTCCGTGTCGACATTCCGCCGGCCTCCGTCAGGTCGCCGACGGTCTCCTCGCGCTCGGCCCCCGGTGTCGATCACGCAGGGAGAAGACAAAAGCGAGGACTTCGGCGACCGCGTCGAACAGGTGCGTGGGCACCGTCGACCCTTCACGACAAGAGGCATGCAAAGCCCGTGCCAGAGGTCGGTTTTCGACGCGAGGAATTCCCTTGCTCCGCGCGATGTCCTTGATCTTCTTCGCTTTTGCGTCCACGCCGCGGGCGACCACGACGGGCGGGAGGCCGCTGCCGAGCTCGTACTTCAGCGCCACGGAGTAGTGACTCGGGTTGGTGACCACCACCGTCGCCTCGGAGACCGCCGCGACCATCCGGTTGCGGGACATCTCCATCATGATTCGACGCACGCGGGCCTTGACGTGGGGGTCGCCCGAGTCCTCCTTGTGCTCCTTCTTCAGCTCCTCGCGGGTCATCCGCATCTGCTTGAGCAGCTGGTACCGGGACCAGGCCACGTCGGCGAGGGCCGGCAGCCCCATCGCGAGCAGCACGAGGGCCGCGAGCCGCGCCATCGTGCCGCCGGTCCACGCGACGGACTCGGCCAGCGGGAGCTGCGCGAGGACCACGAGATCGGGGAAGCGCGTGACGATGATGTGGTGGGCCACGAGCCCGACGACGAGCACCTTGACCATCGCCTTGACCCACTCGGCCACGGCCTGGGCCGAGAAGAGCTTGTTCTGAAGGCCCGTGATCGGGTTGAAGCGATTGATGTCGGGCTTCATCGGCTCGCCGGACCACTGCAGCCCGACCTGCGCCACCGAGAGCAGGAGCCCCGCCACCGCGGCCGCGAGGACGGGCGGGGCCGCGAGCAGCATCGTCCGCCCGGCGGCGTCCACCAGCAACGGCAGGGGCGACTCGGCGAGGAACTGCTCCGGGTTGGCGGCGGCGGGGCCGAGCATCTCCCGAGTCAGCTCCCCCGCGCCCCGCACCGTGCGGTCCCAGCTCGCGGCGATCCCGAGCGAGGCGGCGGCGAGCACGCCCACGGAGGTGAGCTCGCGGCTGTTCGCCGTCTTGCCCTTCTTGCGGAAGTCCTCCCGCCGCTTCGGTGTGGGTTCTTCTGTCCGTTCCTGGCCGGTGTCCTGCTCCGACATCGCTCAGAGCCCCACGGGCACGGCGAGCGCGCGCAGCATCGGGCGGAGCGTCCCCCCCATGCGGATGAGGAGCGACGCGATCTCCTCGAGGGCCGGGGCCGCGGCCATCAGGCCCACGGCCGCGTTCACGGCGAGCCCCACGGAGAAGTAGATATTCATCTGCTGGGCGAAGCGGGTGACCAGCGACGCGACGATGTTCAGGAACATCACGGCCCCGATGACGGGCATCGAGATGCGGACCGCGTCGAGGAAGAGCCGCCCGAACTCCTGGGACATGCCGAGGCCCGCCGCCACGACCGGGATCCCGGTCCCCGGGGGCGCGACGAGGAAGGTGTCGTACAGGCCCAGGAAGACCTGGTGGTGGAGATCGGCCGCGAGGAAGACGAGCAGCCCGGCGATCTGGACCATGCGCGTGACCACGAGGCTCTGGCCCTGGGAGACGGGGTCGAACTGCATCGCCACGGCGAGGCCCGCGTTGATGCCGATCAGCGTGCCCGCGAGGTCGATGAAGGCCATCATGATCCGGGTCGACGTGCCCAGGAACACGCCGAGCAGGGCCTCGCCCGCGAGCGCGAGGCCGAGGCCCGCGGGCTCCCACGACACGAGGTCCGGCCGGTCGGGGAGCACGGGCAGGACGATGAGGGAGAGCAGCGCGGCGAGGCCGACCCGGACCGGGATCGGCACCCCGCGCATGGAGAAGAGCACCATCGACTGGATCGTCGCGCCGACCCGCACGAAGGCCGCGAGGGCCGCGAACAGGTCGGTCGAGAGATCGATCCCGACGGCGACGGTGCTCACGCCCCTAGGCGCCGGCGACCGAGACGAGATCGAAGATCATGCGCGTGAACGCCGCGAGCGTGTCGAGCATGAAGGCGCCGAACACGACGGTGCCCGCGAACACGGCGAGCATCTTCGGGACGAAGACGAGCGTCATCTCCTGGATCTGGGTCGCGGCCTGGATGACCGAGACGACCAGCCCCACCGCCATGGACAGAAGCAGCAGCGGGCCCGCCAGGCGCAAGGTGGTGTCCACGCTCTGCTGAAGCAGCGCGACCACGAAGTCGGCGTCCATTACGCGAACCCCTTCACGAGCGAGCCTGCGAGCAGGTTCCAGCCGTCCACGAACACGAACAGGAGCAGCTTGAACGGCAGGGAGATGACGACGGGGGGCAGCACCATCATCCCCATGGCGAGGAGGACGGTGCTGACCACGAGATCGATGACCAGGAACGGGATGTAGATGAGGAAGCCGATCTGAAACGCGGTCTTGAGCTCGCTGATGAGAAACGCGGGGACGAGGACGCGCGTGGGGACGTCGGCGCGCGTCGCCGGGCGCTCGGAGCGGCTCACCTGGAGGAAGAGCGCGAGGTCCGTGGAGCGGGTATTGCGCAGCATGAAGTCCCGCATGGGACCCATGGCGGCCTCGACGGCCTGGACCTCGGTCATCTCGCCGTCCATGTACGGGGCGACGGCGTCTTCGTGCACGCGCTCGAACGTCGGACCCATGATGAACCAGGTGAGGAACAGCGCGAGGCCGATGAGGATCTGGTTGGGCGGGGCCTGCTGGACCGCCAGCGCCTGCCGGAGCATCGAGAAGACGACGATCAGGCGGGTGAAGGACGTCATCGAGAGCACGAGCGCGGGGAGGACGGCGAGGAACGTGAGGGTGACGAGCAGCTTCACGGCGGCGGACGCGCCCTGACCGTCGCCGAGGTCGACCTGCAGGGCTGCGTCGGGGATCTCCGCGGCGAACACTTCGCCCGCGCCGGTCAGCAGCGGGAGCAGGGTCGAGACGGCCACGAGCAGCACGAGGCGAGCGGCCCGGCGACCGCCCCCGGCGGCGCGCTTCTTCGGGGCGGGCTCCTCGGCGACCTCGTCGTCGCGCGACCGGGCGGCCCGGAGGCGAGCGAGGACGGAGGCGGCGGGGGTGCGAGGCGGCCGGGGCGCGGGGGCCGCGGGGGCGCGCAGGTGCGGCTCCTCGGCGGAGGCGAGCAGGCGCTCGCGCTCTTCGTCGTCGGCGCCGTCGAGCCACCAGGGGGTGTCCGGCTCGTCGTCCTTCTCGGCGGCGAACGCGACGAGGTCGGTGACGGCGGGGCTCTCGACCTGCGTCGAGGCCTTCCGCCAGGCCGCGAGCAGCTCGGCGACCCGGGGCGTGGGGACGATCTCGTCGTCGGCCGCGGGGGGCTCGGCGACGGGCTCGGTGACCGGCTCCGACGGGGCCGCCGCGGCCTCGGCGACGGGCGGGGCGACGAGGACCGGCGCCTCGACCTCGTCCTCGAGCACGGTGGCCTCGGCCACGGCGGGGACGCCCGGGATCCATCGATCCAGGACCTCGATGCGCTGGGGTCCGACGCCGAGCAGCAGGCGGCGCTCGTCGACGGTGACCGTCACGAGGCGCCGGCCCGCGCCGAGCTCGCGGCGCGCGAGGATCTCGATCGCTCCGCCGTCGACGTCGGGCAGGGCCGGCGTGCGGCCGAGGCGAGCCAGCACGAGGCCTCGGGTGCGGGGGTGAGCGAGCAGGCCGAGGAAGAGGAAGAGCGCCACGAACGCGACGCCGCGGGCGGAGTCGGCGGGCATCGACGAAGGTTCGACAGCGACCGTCGCCGGGTTCGTCGACTTCTCGACGGCCCCTTCGTCCCCGAGCCCCGCGAGGAACTCGGTCCAGGCCACGTCCGGAGCCGCCTCCGCCGGGGCCGCCTCGGGGGCCTCGGGCGCCGCCGCCTCGGGGGCCGGCTCGGGGCCCAGGATCGGGCTCAGGGGCTCGATCGCGGGGGCTTCGTCCGCGGCCGCGGCGGCGGGGAAGACCCCCCCGAACGCGACGGCGAAGAGAGCGGTGAGGACGGGGATCGGATGGGGCTGCATGCGATGTTTCCTCGAGCGCCGGACCACCCGGCCTCCCCACGTGTTGCAGCCCCTGTGCCGGCCGCGCCCCGAGCGACGGCGCCGCTGCATTCCGCCCCGCGGACGGAACCTGCATACTCCGGCCGTGACTCGCCCCCTGCCCCCCCTCGCCTCGCTCCTCGTCGCGGCCGTCCTGGCCCTGCCCGGGGGGGTCCGCGCCGAGGAGGCTGAAGAGGCGCCCGCGGACGAGACGGAGGGCGACACCGTCGGCCCGTTCGACCTCCCCGCCCCGGCCCCCGGCCCCGATCACGTGAACCGCGCGGGCGCGGGCGCGTCCATGGGCGTCGGCGTCTTCGGGTACGACCCGGCGCCGGGGCCGACGGCGCGGATCAACCTCCCGAGCCTCGAGATCGTGACGGTGCCCCCGGGCATCCACGGCCAGCTGCGCGTGCGCAGCCCGCTCCTCGCGACCCTCGTCCACGCGGCCCTGCGGCGGGTCTTCCACCTCGAGGTCGACGCGATCCTGCTCGCCACCGACTGCGAGTGCGCGGTCGGAAACCACGCGATCCGGCCGCTCGTCGGCCCGCTGGTGGGGCTCCGCGTGGCGGCCTCACCGGTGCACGGCCTCGGCGGGGCGGCGGTCGGCGCGCGGCTCGGGTTCGAGTACCTGGGGCCGCAGCGCGAGGTCGGCTTCTTCGTCGCCTTCGAGCCGATCGTCGAGGTCTGGGCGGGCGCTTCGGGGCCCCGGGCGATCACCCTCCTGGGGGCGGGGGCCGTGGTTCAGTTCGGGGTGACCGGGTACCGCAAGCAGGTGCTGCCGGGAGGTTCACCGTGAAGCGCTTCGCCGCGTCGCTCCTGCTCGTCGCCACCGGCTGCACCCCCGTGGGGGACACCCCGTTCGTCGACTGGCTGCCCTCGGATCGCGCCGTGGTGGTGGCCCACCGCGGCGGGGCCCACCTCGCACCCGAGAACACGCTGCCTGCCCTGCACCGGGCGGGGGAGCCGGAGATCGACTCCGAGGTCATCGAGATCGACCTGCAGCAGACGTCCGACGGCGTGATCGTCGTGAGCCACGACCGGACCATCGACCGGGCGACCGGCGAGGGGAACGGCTGCGACATCGACCAGGACCCCATCGCGGAGGGGTCGAACGGCAGCGAGTTCATCCAGGACATGACGCTGGCCGAGCTGCAGTCCTTCGACGCCGGCCACTGCTTCGAAGACCTGGAGGGGACCCACTCCTACCGGGATCAGGGCGTGATCGTGCCCACGCTCGAGGAGGTCTTCGGGGAGTTCCCCGGGCGGCGCTTCGTCCTGGAGATCAAGCAGCACGACCCGCCCCTGCTGGAGCCGCTGATCGAGCTCGTCGAGGAGTTCGACGCGTTCGAGCGGAGCTGCTTCCTCACGTTCCACGACGCCGAGGTGAACGAGCTGCGCGAGCTCGTCCCCGACGCCTGCGTGGCCATGAGCGCGGCCGGGACCCGCTGCTTCGCGGGCGAGGACCTGCTGCCGTTCGGGGGCACCCCCTGCGACGTGGGGGACCTGGCGGTGGTGCCCCACGAGTCCGCCCCCTTCGACCTCAAGCGGCGGCGCTTCGTGAGCAACATGCAGTCCTACGGGATGCCCGTGTTCATGTTCACCGTCAACGACGCCGACACGGTGCTCGGGGCCCTCGAGGCCGGAGTGAACGGCGTCATCACCGACCGCCCGGACATCGCCCGGGCCCGCATCGGGCCGCTCGGCCCTCCCCCCGCCGAATAGGCCCGAACCGAGGAATCGATGTCGACCATCCGCGTCAAGCAGCCGCACACCCTCTCCATCGAAGAAGCGAAGTCCCGCCTCGCCGACTTCGAAGCCGCGATGTCGAAGTACGGCGTGAGCCTCGACTGGAAGGGCGCGCACGCGAAGATCAAGGGCATGGCCGTGTCCGGGGGCATCGACGTCACCGGCGACCTCGTCGACCTCACGCTGAAGCTGGGGATGATGGCCCGCGCCGCGGGGGTGGACGCGGACCGCCTCGAGGGCTCGATCAGGAAGCGGCTGAAGTCTCTGTTCGAGGACTGAGCCCGCCGCCCGGGCCGTCCTCCATGGCGCGCACGGCGGCCAGGGCCTCGATGAGGTCGTCGACCCGATAGGGCTTGCGCAGCACGTCCGTGGGCCCGGACTCCAGCAGCTCGCTGATGTCCTCGCGCCCGGTGTAGCCGCTGGAGATCACGACCGGCAGGCCCGGCCATCGCTCACGGAGCGCCCGCGTGGCCTCGCTCCCGTCGACGCCGGGCATCATCATGTCCATGACGACGACGTCCACCGGGCGCTCGGGGCCCTGCTCGGCGAGCCAGCCCACCGCCTCGCGGCCCCCGCCGAGCGCCACGACGTCGTAGCCCCGGGAGCGCAGGGCCGAAGCCAGGAACGTCCGGAGCGTGTCCTCGTCGTCGACGAGCAGGATGCGGATCTCGGGAGCGGCCGCCGGCTCGGCGGTGGCGGTCGCGACGGTCGTGCTCTCGGTGACGTCCCCCTCCATGATCGGGAGACGGACCCGCACCTGAGTGCCGCGACCCACCTCCGACTGGATGTCGATCTCGCCCCCGCGCCGTCGCACGATGCCGTGCACCACCGCGAGCCCCAGGCCCGTCCCGGAGCCCGAGCCCTTGGTCGTGACGAACGGCTCGTAGACGCGATCCAACAGATCCGGGGGGATCCCGCGACCGGCGTCGCGGACGATCAGGGCGACCTCGTCCATGCCCGCGTCCTCGACCCGAACGACGACCGTGCCCCCGTGCGGCGCCATCGCGTCGCGCGCGTTCACGCACAGGTTCACCAGGATCTGCTCGAGCTCCGTCTCGTCGATGCCCACGATGGTCTCGCCCGCCACGATCTCGATCTTCCACTCGATGTTCCGCCCGAGCGTGCGCGCCAGCAGATCGAGCATGTCGGGGACCGAGTCTTCGAGGTCGACGCCGACCGGCTCCGACTGACGCCCGCGGGCGAACTGCAGCAGCCGCTCCGTCAGGGCCCCTCCGCGCCGCGCCTCGTCGGCGATCGAGACGATGCGGTCGTCGGCGTGACCCTCCCGCTGCTCGGCCTCGCGCTGCATCTCCCCCGCGCTCACGAGGATCCCGGCCAGCAGGTTGTTGAAGTCGTGGGCGATGCCGCCCGCGAGCATGCCCAGGGAGTCCAGACGCTGAGCGCGGGCGACCTCGGCCTCGAGCCGGCGCCGCTCCGAGAGGTCGCGGAAGGACAGCAGGATGCGCTCCTCGTCGAGGTTCGTGGCCTGGATCTCGGCCTGGAGCGCGCCCGACGGGGCGTCGAGCGTGACCTCGTACGTCTCGAGCACCGGCCGCCCCTCGGCCGCGGCGAGGCGACGGATCGTCTCGGACACCGCGGGCCGACTCGCACCCAGGAGCCGACTGGTGATCGCCAGCCCCTCGAGCGCCTCCGGCGGGCACTCGAGCAGGTCCGCCATCGCCGGGTTGGTCAGCCCCACGAGCCCGTAGTGATCGGTGACGACGACGCCGTCCCGGTCGGCGGCGAGGACCCGGGCCGCGCTCGCGCGCACCACCGCGTGGTCGATCGCGAGGGCCCCCAGCAGCGCGGCGCAGAACGGCACGAACGCGTACTCGAAGGCGCCGACCCCGCGAACCTCGATCGCGCCGACCCACACGTCGTACCCGAGCGCGAACATGAGGCCGACGAGCCCCGCGCGGGCGCCGGCGCGGACGATGGGAGACCGCACGGGGAGGCCCCCCGCCAGCCACAGCATCCAGCTCATGGCGGCGAACGTGAGCAGCCAGACGCCCCCCGCGGCGGTCTGCACCACCCCCACGGAGCCCGCGGCGGCGATGCCCATGCCCACGACCGCGAGGCTCACGAGGATGTACTCGCTCCACCACCTCCCCGGAGCCTTGAGCAGCTCCGCCGCGTACACGATGGCCGCGGCGTGAGCCCCGTAGAGCCCGAGCACCTTGATGCGGAGCTTGAACTCCGTGTCCTCCGCGAGCAGGTAGTAGAAGTCGTGGGCCCCGAACACGTACAGCGCCCCCGCCCCTGCCGTGAGCGCGAACCAGAGGGGCGTCTTGTCCCGAGGGGCGGCCGCGAACAGCGCCCCCTGGAAGAAGAACAGCCCCAGGAACAGCATCGCCACCCCGGACGACAGGAGGCTGCGGACGCGCGCGTGCCGCGCCAGCGTCGACCACGAGCCCACGCGGATCGGGCCGCCGATGCCGCCCCGCCGCCCGTATCGCTCGGCCTGGATCGCGAGCACGTTGTCCCCCTGCTCCAGCCAGCGCAGGCGCAGCAGGTGAGAGCGCTCCTCGCTGGGGGCCGACGTATCGCCGAGCACCCCCGAGCCGCCGATGCGGCGCCCGTTCAGGTACGCGACCCACGCCCCGTAGATCGGCGGGAGGAGGACGGCGTGGTCCGATCCCGGCTCCCAGGCGACGCGGAGGTGGATCCGATACCAGGCCGTGTCGGGGATCTCGTCGACCGACCGATGCCACAGGCCCGGCAGCCGAAGCTCCTGCCAGGCGCTGTCGTCGAGGTTCCGACCCGCGCCGCCGTGTACGTCCGTGGGCGCGAAGGGAACGAGACCGGGCCCGGTCGTGACCCACCCGTGGGAGGGGAGATCCAGGGGCTCCCGCGCGTTCTGCGCCGAGACGACGCCCGGGGCCCCCGCCACGACGATGAGGGCCAGGACCGCCGCCAGTCGGCGCGGCACGCTCAGAACCTCACCCCGGCCCCGCCCACGACGGCGAAGCGGAACGCGGCCCCGGAGATCCCCGCCTGCACGTCGAACCCGAGCAGGAGCGGGCCCGCGGGGGTGAAGTCCGCGCCCCCCCGCACGAGGAACCCGGCCCGCGGGGCGACCGCGCCGCCCGACGAGTCGACGCCGATCACCGCCGCGCCGCCCACCCGCGGCTGGATGACGGGCAGCTCGAAGCGGTACGACGCCCCGACCTCGACCTCGGGGATCCAGACGGGGCCGTAGGTGTCGGTCGGCGTCGCCGACACGGCCGCCCCCACGTCGAGGTGCAGGCCCCGGATCAGCCGGATCCCGACGTCCAGCGGCACCCGCGCGTAGACGAACGGCGCGAGGACGACGACGCCCCCCCCGAGGCGAAGCCGCACCGAGTCCTCCCGGTCCGGCCCGGGCGCGGGGGCCCGGCGCGTGGGGGTGGTGCGCACCATCGTCCCGCCCGAGGACGTGGGCGACGTGGTGGCGCCTCCCGAGCCGGTGCCCCCGGCGGCGCGGGGAGCCGGTCGGGGGCCGGAGCGGCGGGTCGTGATGCCGAGGTCCCCCTCGAAGGAGAAGACGTCCGTGCTGCCGCGGTAGATCCACGACGCCCCCTCCGCCGCGTCCAGGTCGACCCACGCGACGAGGTCGATCGAGCCGTCCAGGAGCGCCTCCTGCGCGAGCGCGGCCACGTAGGCCCGCGCCCCCGGGTGCAGTCCCGGCGCCTGCAGCGCCCGGAGCCGGTCGGCCGCCAGCAGCACGACGGGCGCGTCGCCCTCGGCCAGCTCGAACTCCGTCGTGAACGTCGCGCGCCCCCGCGTCATCTGCACGACGTGGACCCCGGTGCGGAGCATCGCCGCGGCCCGGGACGTGTCGACCTCCTCGCCGTCGACGCGCACGTCCGTCCCGGGGGTCGCGAACGCCATCAGGGGGATCGACGGCTTCGCCTCGACCCGCGCCCGGACCCGCTCGAGCTGCTCGCCCACCGACGGGGGGAAGTTGCGGTCCCCGGGATAGTCGTGCTGCACCGCGAGCAGGCGTCGGAACGCCTCCTCGGCGAGGTCCAGGTGACCCAGGGAGTGGTGCGCGACCGCTCGGTAGAAGAGCAGATCGGGCAGCAGTCGCCGCGGCAGCGGCTCGCGGAGGCACGGCATGTCCTCGAGCGTCGTGGCGATCAGCGACTCCGCGCCCCGGTAGTCCAGCCCGATCAGCTGATCGAGGACCCGGCTCGCCACGGCGCGGAGCTCCGGCCCCGGGCCGCCTCCGCAGGGCCGCACGCGCGACGCCCCCGCGACCAGGACGTTGCCGTCGGCGGCCCGCAGGAACTCGGTGGTGTGGAGGATGTCGCTCGCGTCGAGCTCGGGGACCCGCTCGCGGGCCTCGACCTGGTACCGGATGTCGGGCGTGTCCGCGGCGTAGACCACGAGGCCCGGCTCGCCCTTGGGCGCCGCGCCGGCGGGAGCGGCGAGGGTCACCACGGCCGCCCCGACGAGCACCGCGATCACCCGGGAGCGGCGGCGACGACGGAGCCCGAGGGGGAGCAGGACGGCCGCGAACGCGACGCCCGAGAAGCCCCCGCCCACCGACGACGCGCACCCCCCGCAGGCGAGCCCGTAGGGGCGCGGCTCCGGGTCCGGAGGCGGCGCCGTCGTCGCGCAGTCGGGGTCGGTCGCGTCGGCCAGGAGGTCGCAGTCGCCGTCCACGCCGTCCTCGCAGACCGGCTCCACCACGAGCGGGACCCTGTTCGCGTCCTGGTCCGCGCAGTCGCCGTGGCAGCTCGGCCAGGCGTCTCCGTCCACGTCGAACTCCAGGTCGACGGTGCCGTCGCAGTCGTTGTCGACGCGGTCGCAGTACTCGGCCGACGTGGGGGACACCCCCGGATCGGAGTCGTCGCAGTCCCCCGCGCAGGCGGACCAGCGATCGCCGTCGACGTCGTCGAGATCCGATACGAAGTCGCAGTTGCCGTCGGCGCCCGTGCACACGCCCACCGCGCCCCGGTGCACGGTCGGGTCGGTCTCGTCGCAGTCGCCGCCGCACGGGTCGACGCCGTCCCCGTCCACGTCCCGCGCGTCGTCCACCACGCCGTTGCAGTCGTTGTCCCGCCCGTCGCAGGCGCCGGGCGCCGTGCCCACGGGGAACTCGGGGGCGCCGGGGAACACGTCCGCGGCGGTGTCGTCGCAGTCGCCTTCGCAGGTGCTCACGCCGTCGCCGTCGTTGTCCGCGGCGACGTCGACCTGCCCGTCGCAGTCGTCGTCGATGCCGTTGCCGCAGTCCTCGTGCCGGTGCGGGCCCACGAGGGGGTCGTCGTCGTCGCAGTCGAAGGTCCCCTCGGCGTCCTCGCACGCGGGGGTCCCGTCCCGGTCGACGTCGGTCTCGTCCCGGGGGAGGGAGCCGTCGCAGTCGTTGTCGAGGCCGTCGCACGCCTCCGGGAGGCCCGGAGCCATCGAGGCGAGGTGGGGTTGGCAATCCTCGCAGTTCAGGGCCCCGTCGCCGTCGACGTCGTCGCCGGGCAGGAGGCCGTCGCAGTCGAGATCGGCCTCCGCGTCGCAGGCCTCCTCGGCCCCGGGGTAGCGCTCGGGATCCTCGTCGTCGCAGTCGCCCGCGCAGGCGAGCACACCGTCGCCGTCGCCGTCCTGGTCGCCCGGGTCCCCGTCGCAGTCGTGATCGATCTGGTCGCACAGCTCCGGGACGAACGGGCCCACCGCGGCGTCCCCGTCGTCGCAGTCGCCCGTGCACGGCGAAGAGCCGTCCTCGTCCCCGTCGCGACACAGCACGACCCACACCCCTCCGCAGGAGTCCACGTCGCAGTCGTCACCCACCCAACCCGACGACAGGACCAAGTCCGCGATGCCGTCCCCGTCCACGTCCCCCGTGCCCGCGAGGCCGAACCGCGCGGGGTCCGGCACGTCCACGCCGCCGGGGGGGGTGAACGAGGCGATCGCCGGGGGCACGTCGGAGTCCGCCCAACCCTCGACGTCGACCTCGGGGATGAGATCGACGCGGGAGCTCGCGCCCTGTCCGTGCCGGAGCCAGACCTCCGGCCGACCGTCGCCGGTGACGTCGGAGGCGACAGCGAAGTCCATCGCGGCGGGGCCCGCGAAGTCGCCTTGGACCAGGTACCCGGCCCAAGCCGTCAAGGGTTGGATGTTGGTCCACGGGGCCGGGTGGCCCTGGATGAAGCGCGCCCCGATGTCGTCGGTGAGGTGCAGGAACATCGCGTAGCCGAAGTCGTCGACCCCGTCCCCGTCGAGGTCGCCCAAGGGGCTGTGAGGACCCGCGCGCGGGGTCAGGCTGGTGCCGCCCGTCACCTCGAAGTCTCGGTCCGCGAGCGACAGGGCGCCCTCCGGTCGCGCCGCCACCTCCTCGCCGAGGAAGACGCCGTAGGCGATGTCGACGCGGTTGGGGACGTGCTCGGGGTTCTCGGGGTCGACGAGCGGCGGCTGCTCCGGACAGGAGATGGCGAAGTCGGCGCCGCCGCCCGCGTCGATGTCGCCGAGCCCCGCGATCTGCAGGGGCTGGAGGCAGCGGAGATCGAAGTCCCCCTCGATCGACCAGCGCGCGTCGGTCAGGTCCACCAGCGACAGCAGCGGCGAGGGGCCACCGAAGAACAGATGGACCGGCACCCGGTCCTCGTCCGTCCAGGGCTCTCCGGAGGCCGCGAAGTCGTCGAACCCGTCGCCGTCCACGTCGCCCAGGGCGGCCACCTCCACCCCCAGCTTGACCCCCTGGACCACGTCGTCGACGACGACCGACGGAGACCCCCACAGCATCGTGTCCGGGGCGGCGACGACCTCCGGCCACGACTCCCGACCGAGGTACAGCGCGACCGCGCCCTCGATGTACTCGCCGTGGATCTCCCCCACGTGGTTGAGGCAACCGACCCCGAAGTCGGTCCGCGTGTCGTCGTTGATGTCCCCCAGCGGCGCGACGTGCACGCGGTCGTCGTTGCGGCGACACCCCTGGGGGAGGACGAGCGTCACCGAGCCCTCGGGGTCGAGCTCGAGGGGCCCGCCCGCCCCGTCGCCGTCGGCCCACGACGCGTCTCCGAGGAACAGATACAGCTCCTCGTCCACCGCGGCCTGGGCCACGAAGTCGTCGTCGCCGTCGCCGTCGACGTCGCCGAGGAACCGCGCGCCGAGCGCATAGCTGCGGGTGGTCCCGACGGGAGAGGACGAGCGCGCGACGGCGTGGGCGGCGAGGTCGGGATCGAGCGGAGGACCCGGACGGGGGGCGACCCCGCCCGCGATCGCGGAGGGCAGGCCCGGACCGACGCCGAGGAGGGCGGCGGTCGCGGCGATTCCGGCCCCGGAGGCCCAGCCAGGAACGCGCGGGCGACTCACGTTCGAATGGTAGCAGTCCCCCGCCCCCGGGGCGGTCGGGCGGGCGAGGCGTGTACCATTCCCGCCATGGTCCGACCCCTCCTGGTCGCGCTCGCGGCGGCGCTCCTCATCGCGGCGACTGCCTGTCCCCGGGCCGACGAACGCGCCCCTGCCCCGAAGCCGGTGGACGCGGTGACGTCCGTCCCGACCTCCGTCCAGGAGGCGGAGCGGATCGAAGCCCGGCCCGGCGACGAGCCCGTGGAGGTCCAGCAGAGCCGGGTCAAGGACGCGATCTCCGCCCTGGAGAAGCTCGGTGGAGCCACGGACGCCGACCCCCCCGAGAGCCGCCCGGGCGCCGAGACGTTCCGGAGCGCGGAGCTCGACAAGCTCGGCGAGCTCGTCGCGGGGGCGTGCCGAGGGGCCGACCCGCCCTGCCGCGAGATCCTCGAGGCCATCGCCGACGCGAACCTGCCGTTCGACGAGGTGCGGGGCATCTACGGTCGGTTCCTCGACGAGCTGAAGCCGCGGGCGCACATCGCCGCGAGCACGCTCGGGGGCTCGCTCCTGACCCGCGAACACGGGAAGACGCGCGACATCGCGTTCCGCATCGCCGTCGGATCGGGGGCCGCCCGCCGAGGCCAGCCCGACGACGACGGTCGCCGCGCGACGACGATCCCCCTGCGACCGCGCGTGGGCGAGCCCCTGTGGGTCGTGTTCGAGTGGATGGCCCCGTGCAACGACATCCAGATGCAGATGAAGGGCCCGGACCAGCACGGCCGCATCGATCTCGTGCCCCGCGACCCGTGCCCGCCCGCTCCGGAAGACCCGACTCGGCTCGTGCCGCGGGCGATCCGCGCCGTGTGGGCGACTCGGCTCGACGCCCTGCCCGAGGTGGGATTGACCGTGTGGCTCCCCGACGCGGATCGCCCCCTCGTGGCCGTGACGCCGCGCGAGGTGGAGGGCGCCCCGAAGCCCGCGCCCTGACCTCGACGTGAGCCACCGCACCCTCCTCGCGCTGCTCGCGCTCACGGCCGTCCACCTGCTGGTCACGACGGCCTGGCTGGGCCTCGACGAGGGCGTCCAGTACACCGACGCCGCCTACCACTACTCGCAGGTCGCCGAGCTGGCGCGCGCGGCCGAGGACGGGGCCGAGGGCCTGCGCCTGCGCGCCCAGACGGACGAGAACCAGCGGTACGGCGGGGTCTGGTACGGGGTCGCGGTCGCGATCAGCGCGGGCACGGGCCTGCACCCCGCCCGGCTGATCCTGGGCTGCGCCGCCCTGCTGATCCCCTTGCTGCTCTTCGGCGTGTACGTCGTCGGCTGGGAGTTCGGCCGCCCGGACCGCCGAGAGGCGACGGGCCTGGTGGCCGCGGCCGTGGTGGGCCTGCTGCCCGGGATCTTCAACTACACCCGGGTATTCGTGCTCGACCTCGCGCTGGCGGTCGCGGTCACCTGGGGGATCGCGGCCATCCTCGCGGCCCTGCGCGCCGTCCGCGAGGACCGACGGCCGACGCTCGCCCTGGCCGGGGTGTGGATCGCCTTCGCCCTCGCCGCCGGCATCAAGCTCAACGCGCTCGCGTTCCTCGCGGGGCCCCTGTGGGTGCTCGCGCGGCCCTTCCTGCGAGACCGGTTCGCGCGGGGCCGTCGGCGGCTGCTCCTGGAGCTGGGGGCGCTCGGCGCGTTCGGGGCGGGCGCCGTGGGTTGGCTGCTCCTGGGCCCCCGGGGCCCCGCCATTCGACGCACGATCGTGGAGGCGACGTGGCCGGGCGCGGCCGTCGAGTACGTCCGCAACGGGGCCGTCGGGGAGCTCCCGGGCCACTGGTTCGGCCACCTGCGGGACGCGAGCTGGGACGTCGCCTACACCACCGCGCTGTCGACGCTGGGCCCGGTCTGGGCGCTCGTCGCGCTCGCCGCCTTCGTCTGGTACTTCGCCCGGCGCTACGGCTGCGAGGACCCCGCCGGGCGGATCGAGCGGGACCTCGCGTTCTGGTGGTTCACGCCCCCCGCCCTGCTCGTCGTCGCCTTCCTGCGGGGCCTCTACGACGAGCGCTACGTCCTCCCCCTGCTGCCCCTGGTCGCCGTCCTGATCGCGGCCTCCGCGCTCGACTCGGCGCGACGCGCCCGCCCCGTGGCGGCGGCGGGCCTGCTGCTGTACGGCGCGGTGAACTACGCCTTCGTCTCGTTCCCGGTGCTGCCCACTCTCCGGCCCCTGGCCTGCCTGACGGTCCCCGGGTGGGCCCCCGACTCCCGCTCGGGCCCCGAGCTGTGGCTCTGCGGGTTGTACCCGGAGTATCGGTTCCTGGAGCGCACGACGACCCCCCAGCGGCCGGATCCGGTGATCGCCTCGATCGAGCGGCGGCTGCGACCGGAGCGCGCTCGAGTCGGCCGCCCCCTCAAGGCGGTCTTCCTCGACGACCTGAACGAGACGTTCTACCGGCTCTACCAGCGCGACCTCTTCGGCGCGTCGCTGCTCGAGCACGAAGACGCGCTCCTCGTGCACCAGTGTTGGGACGAGCGCTGGATGACCGCCGTCTTCGAGACGCCGCTCCAGGTCGAGCGGATCCTGGCCGACGCCGACGTCGTGCTGATGCGCCACGGGACGCCGTCCAGCGGGGCGGAGCGCGCCGTGCGAGGGAGGCGCTGCATCGTGTTCTGGCGCCAGGCGGAGAACTTCGTCCTCGGGGGCAGCGACCCCGTCGGCGACGGCACCGAGGTTCGCTTCTACCTGCGGGTGGGCGACGTCGACTTCCTCGACTGACTCGCGGCCGACCGAGCCGAGTTCAACCCGGAATCGGGCGCACTCCCGCGGCGCAAATACCTGTCTAAGTATTCGTAATGACTGGCTTTTTCTGCTTTGATCCGCGGGCGGATTCGTCTACTGTCGGGTCATCGGGCTCCAAGCGAAGAGCGTCCGGCCCGGGCGTGAGTTCCCTTGGGTCGGTCGCGTGGCAAGAACAGTCGATTCGGGTCTGGATCTCGCATTGAGCGGATGCCTCATGCGACCTCTCGGACGGGGG